>JAFWGN010000013.1 GCA_017515285.1 Candidatus Saccharimonadota bacterium
GATCTGTCGGGAAGGTCGCCCGTTTCCCTCATCGAATAGGGGGGAGGTCAACCCTTCCGAGTTCATCGACCTTATAAGGCTTCTGCTCCTGATGTTCTTTTGCGTGGCATTCTCGACACAATAGTTCGAGATTGTCAAAGGATAATGCTATGCTTGGGTCTTTAAGGTTATCGGGTGATAAGTGTATCTTGTGGTGGACTATTTCACCCGCCCTGTAAATCCCCTCCTTCAGGCACCGTTCGCATAGACCGCCGACTTTCTTTCTGTAGGCATTGGCACATTCAGTCCACGCTTGCGTCCCGTAAAATGGTTGTCGTGAACTCATAGTATGCACTTCATCTTTCGGGTCTTGCCGTCGTAGAACTCGATTATCGGATATTCGGTCGCCGATGGCTTGTAGCCTTGGCGGTCGCCATAGCCGCCGTAGTCGAGAGCCGACGAGGTATTGACAAATAACTTAGTCGTCTTAAAGACGTTTCGGTGCGTCGGGTCTACCCTGTAGAACGCTTCCTTAAAACTCATCGGTAGATGAGTGTGAGCGCATATATAACAATCGGCGTCAACGATGGAAGCGAGGTCGGCGAGTTGGAGAGCCTTCGCCCCTTCCTTTCGCCCGCCCCGCGAACCGTGCGTCGAGTATATCGAGTATCTCGAAGGTTGTCCGTGATTAAAGTGTCCGAACTCCAAAAAGACGAAAGCCGTGGTCGAAGCGTAGCGGTCGGCTATCCCGAGTTGGATTGCCATTAGTTCGGTCACGTTTATCCCGTCTTGCTTGTATATCCTGTTCTCGTGATTGCCGCCGTGAATGCAGATGACCTTGTCGGCTATCGGCGCGAAGAGTTCCACGCACCTCTTGAGTTGCTCCATAGGCGAGATGACCGCGCCGTAGGTGTCCCCGATCGAGGTCTTGGTCGCCGCGTCCATCAGGTCGCCCGATAGAGTGCAAAGCATATTCGGCGTGTCCCTGACTTCTTCAATGAGCCGCTTGACGAGCTGCAAGTCGGCATTCCTGTCGCCGAGATGGAAGTCTGCAAGAGGCATTACCTTCGCCGTGTCCCACTCTCTCGACCCTTGGTATGTTATTATCTTCATATCCGTTTGCCCACCCCTTCGCCCCTCGGTAGACGTGTTCGGGCTTCCCGTCTTTGCAGACAATGCAAAAAAGCGACCGCCGACGGAGGACTTGTCGGGGGTCGCTTTTCTATTAGCCCTTATATTGTATCACATTTTGCCGAAACTTCAAAGCGTTTTTTCCGCGATTTTTCCAAACAAAAAACTTTCAAAAAATTAAAAAAAGTGCTTAACATACTTATAAAAGTATGGTATAATATAATCAAGAAAGGAGATGAGAATAGTGAAAGGCAAGAAAAAGCCTACCGCCCTTGAGATAGTCGCAACAATAGCAAGTATCGTCTCCGCGATTGCCGCGATTATCAGTATAATCAAGTGGTGGTAGGCAAGCCGCTCGGAGGGGCGAAAGCCCCTCCACCCTTTGGGGTGATATTATTATAACACAAAGAAAGGAGCGTTGCAAGTGAAAATCACAAATCTTTTACTTTGCATTTTGTGTTCTCTGTTGGTAATTGCCCTAAATGTCGGGTTAAATATACCGCTTCGGATAGCAATAGGCATTGACGGCGTCGCTATTCTCGCTAACGCGGCATATACCATTTGGAGGTGGCACAATGGAAAAACGCAAGACAAAGACGTCGAGCGCGGTTAAAAACCGCTATAACCAAAAAACCTATACCGCCGTGACGGCTATGCTTCACAAAGACCTCGCACAAGCCTTCAAGGAACGGTGCAAGGAAACGGGGACATCTCAATCGCAAGTTGTCAAGGAAGCCGTCGAGAGGTTTCTCGCAAAGTAAGGAACGAGGGAGCAATTCGCTCCCTCGTTTTTTATGAGATAAACATTGACGCGAGTCGGTCGAGAGCGGCGTTGCTCTTGGTATAAGCGTCGCTCTTTTCGCATTTCAGGCGGCTCATTATGTCCTGTATGCCGCGCCCGTCGTTGTCTATCCACCGCGTCTTAATCATATACCGCTCCTTGTCCGTGAGGTTTCGCCACGCGGGGAGTATCTCGGTAAAGTATTCGTGAGCGGCTCGGAGTCCTTCCTCGACCAAAGTTTTGGCGTCAATGGTGTTGACGAGTAAATCCTCGCGCTTTGAGGCGCCGCCCTGAACAGGCGTAGAGCCGAGCGTTGCGGGATATGAGGTCATATACTCGTCAAGCCGCAAGAGTTCCTCTCCCGCCGTCTCAAGGCGGTATTGGTAGTCCTTCCATTTCCGAAGGTGCTTTCGCATCAGGTAGGACTTTTCTTCGGAGATAGTTTTCATCAATTCGCTCATTCCAGTTCCCTCCAAGTTATGATTTTGACTCTCTCGGCGCCGTTGTCTTTTGCGATGACGTCGGAGAGTTGGTCTATCTGCTCCAAGTCCATTTTCTCGATATAGGCGTCGGTTGAGCCTATTCCGACCTCTTGGTCGGGGTAGATTTCAAAGTAGACGACGTAGTAGTGTTTCATTTTTGACTCCTTTCTGCCCATAGGGCTTTTACGTCTACGCCCTTCTCCTTCAGGCGCAGGTCGCAATACCATTCATAGTCGTCGATACCTTCCATTTCGTAGCGTTCCTTAAACGCTTGGTGAAGATTGTAGTATTCGTTGAAGAACGCCTTGACTTTCTTCTCTCCGCACCCGAAGAAGGTCATCACGGCGTAAAGGGTCGTCGCCGCCTCGCCGAGGTCGTATTTGTCTTGAGCCTTGATGACCTGCCGCTTGATTTCCTCGTGTGCCGCCTTCTGCTGGGCGACGGTCATTTTGTAGGGTATTCGCACGTTCACCGTTTTGTCTCCTCCTTATACGGGCATTTACGGATTTTCGCAATAGGTATTTCCAATTTACGGCACCATCCCCTCTTTCTCGTGTAGCCGTAGGGGATTACGCATAAAAGCGACCAGCACTTTCCGCATTCTTTGATTTTCATTTGTTTTCTCCCTCCTTTGGTAATAGACCTATGCAGCGGCAGACCTCAAGTTCCTCTTGGTATATCGGTGCGTGATACCATTCAAGAACTCTCTTCAATGCCCTTCGGAGTTCGTATTCCCACCACCCCGCCTGATCGCATTGGTCGGCGGCGTTTATCCCTTCTATTGCCCTCTGCATTACGCAGACGGGTATCGAGCCTTCTTCGTATTTCATTCTCTCACCTCGAATATGCCGCTTTCTATGACCCTCGTGACGATCCGTTTCATCATCACGGGCGGGACGCTCATACCGCAGACATACCCCACATTATCCCTTCCAAACTTAATATAGTCATAGTCCGACGGAAATGTCTGCGAGTTTCTCAGCGTCTGCCAAGATACCCACCCTATTTTGTTAATGTCTATAATGTTGGGTTTTGACCTTAGGGTTGGTAATATTTCGTTGTCCCTGATATAGTAAGTTTGGAAAGCCCCGCCTTTTTGTCCAAGCCTTACCCTTGTGTCGGCTATGCTGCTGTCTTTATCCGTCGCATTTTTGCAAATATCCCAACTTAGCGACCCTTCTTTCAACGGCGTGAGGTTGCCCTCTTTTATTTCCCCGTAGGTTATAGGCTCATAATCAAAGACCATATTTATCTTGTTGATGTCAAAGTCGAGCCTTGTCGCCACGAAGAAGACGCGGTGCCGCCTTTGAGGTATTCCCATATTCTCGCCCTTACAAAGCCAATGTTTCACCTTGTAGCCGCCCTCGGCAAACTCCTTGTATATCCGTTGAACGTAGGTGAAAGCCTCGCCGAGGAGAAGCCCTTCGACGTTCTCCATTATGACGACCTTCGGCTTTAATTTTTTCGCCGTTTCGATGAAGACGAAGGAGAGGTCGTCGAGGGTCTGCTCTGCCTGACCTTCCCTGAACTTTTTCTTCTTGCCCCAAGAGTCCTCGCGTTTGCCCGCCATCGAGAAAGTAGTGCAAGGCGGCGACCCGTCAAGTATGTCGAGGTGCTTGAGTTCTTCGGGTATCTCCTCGTCGGGTATCTTATTGAACTCCCGTATATCCATCAGGTAGTTATATTTCGGGTGATGGTTTTTGACGTAGAGTTTGTTCATTTTCGGGTCTATTTCGAGGTCGCCCAAGACCTCGCACCTTGCGAGTTTATAGCCCATTGTTGACCCCCCCCGCAAGCGAAACAAGAGAAGACCTTTAAGCCGTTTTTTTCTTTTGGGTAGTCCTTTGCCATCGACCACCGCCAATCGGTGGACTTGATTTTAGACATTCCAAACTGACCGAGAAAGTCGAGTTGTTCCATTTTACGTCTCCTTTATCGTTATGCCGTAGCGGTAAAGCATAAGTTTTCGCTTTATTCGGTAAACGTCGGTGCGGCACCCTTTGGCGTCCTCTACGACCGTCTTCCCGCGCTCGGTGTAGACAAAGTCGGCTATGTAGTTGACCGCCCTCTCGGAGCCGATTTTCGGGATAAGTTCAAAGCGCACCTGACATCGTAGGTCTTGTATGAGTCCCGCCCTCTCCATAAGTTCGAGTTTGGCAAAGCGCCGCGCCTCTCTCTTACTGTCGAAGACCCGACCGTTATAGGTCGTCTGTAAGTTGCCATATTTGTTCATTGTCTGCCTCCTTGTTGAGTTTTTCTTTAAGTTTCCGTAAGATATAGCCGCCCTTGATGTCGAAGAGGAAAAACTCGCATTCGGTGACAGTGTCCTTGGCTTGCCAATCGTGCGGATCGCGCTGAAGTCTCCGAGACGCTCGCCACCAATCTATCACCGCCCGCATAACTACCTGCATAAGTATCTCCTCGCAAGGGTCGTCGCTATAGTGTTGTTCGTGGCTTATATTTTTATTCTTGCCGCTATACACCGCCGACCGCCTCCTTGACTATCTCCCACGAAAAAGCCGCATAGTTCGGAGCGTTGCTTTTTATTTCTTGCGCCGCCTTATTTAACGGCTTTCCCCTATATGTCGCGGGCTTTTCGTCCTTGTGCCTCTGCTCCCAAGTCCTGACCGCCGCCTTCCAATCTTTCATAGGCGTCTTGCCGACGAGCCATCCCTTGCTTTCGTAAAAGTCGCAGAAGGCTTGCGGGTCTACGCCGTTGTTTCGCTCTCGGCAGTAGTCGGCGACCTCCTCGACGGTCGGACGCTTAAAGGTCTTTCTCTCTCTTTCCCCCACACCCCTATTCTCTCTTTTATTATTATCTTTTTCTATTTCATTTTCATTTTCCATATGTTCGACATATGTTTCACATATGTTCGACATATGTTTCGGGGTCGTTCGGTTGCGAGAGCGGGAAGCGTTGTAGTTATTCCTTTTGGTGATTTCTGCCTCTGCTCTTTCGTTATAGTAGCGACCGTCTTCATCTCGGACGAACTTTTCGAGGACGGTGGGGGAGACCTCTCCGACCGCCTTCGTCATTTCGTCAAGGGTGAGGTGTCCGCGTTGCTGTTGAAAGCATAGGAGGGTTATGTATTGCCCGCGTTCCTCCATTGACATAAACGCGACGCCGATTAAAAAGTCAGCCGTATAGAAAAGCATCGCGGGGTCTTTTGCCATTGTCCTCACTCCTTAAAAGGGTAGTTTCTCGTCTTCGAGCTGTTTGAATTGGTCTTCGGGTATCGCCACGGGTTCGGTCAGTTCTGCTTTCGGCGGGTCTACGAACTCGACCTTCTCGACGTTTATCTCGGTGACCTTGCGGTTCTTGCCGTCGCGGTCGGTGTAGGTTCGCGTATGTAAAGCACCTTCGACGAGGATGGTCGAGCCTTTTTTGAAGTATTTGGCGATGAACTCGGCGGTCTGCCCCCACGCGACACAATCAAAGAAGTCCGTGCTTTCGTTCTTGTCTTTGTGCTTTGTCGCGACGGCGACGGGGAAGGTTAAAACCGCGTTGCCTGATGTGGTGGTTTTGAGTTCGAGGTCTTTTGCGATGCGACCTCCGATGATGGTCTTGTTATAGTTCATGCTTGTATCTCCTTTTGTCATCAGTAAAGTTCGGGTAGTGTTCGTCAAGGTATTCCGCGACGAGTCCGAGGAGTTCCGCTCGCTCGGTGGTCGCGTCGAGTCGGTGGTGGCAATCTCGGCAAAGGGTGACGATGTTCTCCTCGATGCCGAGACCGCCTTGACTCCGTGGGATGTAGTGTGCTTCGGGGTTGCCTCGGCGTCCGCATAGGATGCAACACCCGCCGTCCCGCTCATATACTCGCCGCTTGACCTCGGGCGAGATGCTTAATGCCTTCGTTCTCTCGGTCATTTTGCCGCCTCCCATAGGCTTAACATTTCGGCTATCTCGTCGGGGGTCTTGGTGTCTATGCCGACGCTCTCGGCGTCCTGAACGACTCCGTCTATCAGGCGTGACATCTGCTTCTTGTCGTAGACCGAGGAGCCGTAGTGCGCGTTGATGATGGTGTATTTCTCCCCTCGGTCTACCACTTCGCAAAGCCACCCCGCACCGTGCATTTGCCAAGCGTGGACGAAAGTGTCTGCGGCGGCGTTGTTTATCTCGACCGTTCGGTAGACTCCCATCTCGTAGATATGCTTTTGATAGATGTCGTTCTTCGAGTAGCCGAGCCGCTCGGCTATCTTCCCGCAAAGCACCCACATATAGGCGTTTGCCGAAAGGGAGCGCTTCTCGACGTATTTCTTGAGCGCGAGGTCTACGTCTTCCTCTCGGAGCCGCGCCGCCGTCTTTCGGAGTTCGGCGCGATCGGCTTTATCTACCTTGAGGGTGATTATGAGATTATGCTCCTCGTCGGAGAGTAGGGACGTTATTCTCGCCTTCATATCAGCGTTATCCTCACGCTCTCCTTGACTTGGCTCTTCTTGGAGTATTGAGCCGCTATGCCGGGGAAAGCCTTCCGAAGCGCCGCCGAGTCAATCGTTTCCCTCTCGGACGGGGCGACGTAGGTTATCGAGAGCCGCTCGTTCTTGAAGGACTTGACGCCGTGTGCCTTCATCTCGGCGAGAAGCGCCGCCTTGAGTTTCGCTTCTTGCTCGACCGCAGCGCTCTTTTGTTCCTCTATCTGCTTAATGAGGAGTTCGGCTTCCTCGATTTTGGCGAGGAGTTCGCGGTCGAGGACTACGGGCGGCGGGGAGTAAATCTCGCCCTTCTGCTCGGCTTCGATGAGCCGCTCGACCTCTTTCTGCGGAATAGGCTCGAGTTCGACGATTTTGCCCTTCTTGCCGACGGGTAGGTGTATGGCGTATAAGTGGGCGAACTTAATGTTGTTTAATATCCAAGCGTAGAGGGATAATTGCCACCTGACGTATTCGCGGTCGAGGGTCTGCGAGGTCTTGGTGTCGGCTATGATATTCTCGCTGTTAGCATTCACGCCAAGGAGGTCTATCGTTCCCGCCAAGGGGTCGCGTTGGACTATCTGCTCGGCGGCGAAGAAGGAAAGACCGCTCTCCTCCGTCAGGTGCATAAACTCGCCGAACTCGTCGGAATAGAAGTCCCTGACCTCGCCCTTGTTGGTGTAGTTCTCTATCTCCTCGTGGATTGCCGTCCCGATGGACGCTTTACGCTCGAGGACTTTCTCGTCAACGCCGTCGTAGTTCGGTGCCAAGCCGTGCTTCTTGAGGAGTTGTGTCACGGATATTCTCGGCTTGCCGTCTACGGAGTAAGTGTGCGTTTGAGGGTTGAAGTTTATCATTTTGCCGCCTCCTTCTTCTTGCGGTCTATAGCCGCCTGTATGTCTTCGCCCGTGAGTTCGGCTTCGGTCTTGTGCCGCCAATTTGCGACGGGTTTGAGGTCGGTCACTCCAAGCGCCTTCAACTCGTTAATCTGCTCCTTGGTCGGAAGGCTTACCGCTACTAAAATCGGGTCGGAGCCTTCGGGAAGGTCTTCGCCCGCGTAGATGTAAAGACCCAAGCCGTGGCGGGCGACCGCCTTGGTGAGGCTTCTCTGTATGGCTTTGTTGACGTCAAAGGACGTGATGTCTGCCAAGGGTATCGACTTGTTCCGAGCGTCCATAACGGGGAGGTATTCGATATGCTCGATGCACCCGACGTTCTCGTCTACCACCGTGACGCCCGTCTTAACCCAAGCGGTCTGCCCGTCGGTGTGGTAGTTCCACCCGCTCTCGTTCTCATAGACCGTGTAGAACGAGCGGGGGTATCTCTTTTTGAGTTCTGCCCAAGCGTAAGCCCAAGAGAGATACGTCAAGCCGTTCTTTTTCTCGACCTTATCGTTGCAGTTGATGGCGTTCAGTTCTTCAAAGTAGTTCATTTCGTTTCCTCCGTAGCCAAAGCCTTGGTGTGATAGGCTATATCGTTCGCCGCGTCGGTGAATACCTCCGCGAGGTTGGCGACCCATTCCCTAAAGGCTTCCTCGTCGCTTACGTTCCCTGAAAGGGCGTTCTTAAGTTCCTCGATGACGCCGTTCTGCGTCATCTTCGCCGTGAGTATCTTTTTTTCGTTGTAGTTCATTGACTTTTTCGCTCCTTCTTGTTATAATTATTGAGGTAGGTTTTTCCCAAGTTCCGCGCCGTCGCCGAGGTGCTTCTCGGAGGCGGCTTTTTCTATGCTCTCGACGATGTAGTCCAGCAAGAAGTCCTGCACCGTTGTCCCGTTCGCGCGGCAAAGGCGTTGCAACGCCGTTCTGCGGGTTTTTGACATACGGACGGTAATTTTTACGGCGCGGCTTGCGGGGCGCGTGTAGGCGCGTTTCTTCGCGTCTGCCGAGGGTTCCGCAGTGCTTATTAGCGCCGCCGCCTCGGGAATAAGCTGTATGCCGTATTTCTCGGGCTTCTTGACCTTGCTGTTGAGGCTCTTATCGTAGCCCGCGTATACCGCCTTTATGGTCTTGACCTGCTCCTTGTCGTTCATCTCGCTCTCTCCTTTCCGTCGATGATGTAGGCGGCGCCCGCCGCAGGGATTGCGACCGCAACGCCGTAGAGCGCGGTCAGCGGGTTTGTTTCGGTGTCGGGTGTTATGCCGTGGTCGCGGCAGTAGTCCTCATAGTCGCAGGTGCTTATTATCGCCGCCGCGAATATCAGCCCCGCCGCCATTATCGCCAGCATTACCCATTTCGCTATTTTCATAATTGACCTCCTTTTCACAATCGCATTGTTCCTCCGCGTCAAGGTAGGCACCGCAACGCGGGCATTGTCTTTGCTTTCTCATACCGATAGCCACCTTGCAAGGTTGGCTACCGATACGTAATACCTGCCGCCCAGTTTCGTTAAGGGAAAGTCCTCGCAAGATTGTAAACTCTCACGCGACCTGCCGAGCATTTTTTCAACCTCTTTGACGGGCAAGACGGCTTTGTTCGGGTAAAGCCGCGCCAGCAATTCGAGATTGTCACGGTACGTTGCCTTTTCCATTTAGCCCTCCATAATTCGCTTGATTTCGCTTTCCTTGACGCGATACGCCGCGCCGATAACCGTTGCCTTGATTTTGCCGCTCTTTATCCACGCATAGACCGTTCCGACCTTTACGCGAAAAAGGTTTGCGACCTCTCGGCAAGTGTAAAGTTTTTCCATATAATCCCTCCTTTCTGCGCTCGCCGCGCATTTTATTCGTTGTCCCATTTTTCGAGATATGCTATTGCCTTTTTCATATACTCTACGTTGTCGCGAAACACGCCGCACCCTATATTGCACCGATTACATAACAGCCCGCGAGGTTTGCCAGTGATATGGTCGTGGTCGGCGAATATTTTAGTTTCTTCGCATTTTTCGCCGCATATCGCGCACCTGCTGTCTTGCTCTTTGAGCCGCAAATTGAAAAGTTCTTCGGGGTAATTACGACGGTGTAAGCGGGCATAAGCGCGGTGTTTCTTTTTATAGTCTTCGCTCGCATATATTATTTTCATACGCTTTTGTTGACATTCTCTGCACCGTCTACGGACGCGACCACCTTTTTCGTGGCTCTCGTAATATTCAGTGCACCCACATACAGGACATACAAAATCCATAAATATCACCCCCTCCCGCATTACCGCCCTTTCGGGCGTGGCTCTGCATTAGTCGCCTATCGAGAAACGGTCTTCGAACACCACGTCGTTCTCGATGTCCTTATAAGTGTAGATGTCCTCGTAGGCGGCAAAGTGGAAGCCGATTTGTATTATCTTGCCAGCCTCGCGCCTCGCCATATAGACGCGGTATTGATTGTCGCAGTAGGTTTTGATGTATTTCTCGATTGTCATTGTTAGTCCTCCTTTTTGCATTAGTCATTTATTGGGACAATGGTAACCGCCACGGTGTATCCGTCGCTGTTGCGCTCAAGATTGTAGCCGTAACCAAGTATAGACAACACGCGAATATATGTATCTATACGCATTCGTAAACCTGTAATCACGCGGTCTGTGATTTCGGATTGTTCGCGGTCTTCAAGATGTTCTTTTCTTTCAAAGGCTTTACGGATATCGTCCGCAAATGCCGCTTTCTGCCCTTCGGTAAGTTTCATTGTTTTGACCTCCATAATTTTGTGTTGACTTTGTTTCCGTTTTGTATTATAATGTTTTATACGGTCGGCTCGGTTTTACTGCCTTTCCGTTTTGTCAACTATAGTTTACCACATTTCCGTGAGAATGTCAACAGTTTTTTACAAAAAAATTAAAAAAGTTTTTTCTTGTTGCTTCTCGCCCGATTTTTTAGGAGGTTTCAGCCGTGGATTTTAATGAAAAACTATTAGTATTATGTAAAGAAAGAGGTATATCACGCTCGCGCGTCGCGGAAGATATAGGGTTATCGCGTGCGGCAGTGACGCGGTGGGAGCGCGGCGGTGTTCCCTACGCTTCGACGGTTAAGAAGATAGCCGATTACTTTTCCGTCCCCGTATCATACTTTTTCGGGCAAGCACAGCCGTCCGAGCCGCAGACCGTCCCCGTAGGCGATTTGATAACGCTCCGAGTGGTCGCGTCCGTCAAGGCGGGCTACGACGGGCTTATGACCGAGGAATATTTCTCGGAACAGGAGCAGGTGCCCGTATCAATGCTGAAAGGCTATCCCGCCTCGGAATGCCGCCTCTACACCGTGCGCGGCGACAGTATGTTCCCGCGAATACTCGACGGCGATAAAATAATCGTCCACGTGCAGGAGAGCGTCGATAGCGGTGATACCGCGATTATCGTCATCAACGGCGACGAAGGCACCGTCAAGCGGGTCGAATACGTCAAGGGCGAGGATTGGCTCGACCTCGTCCCCGCAAATCCCGAGTATCAACGGAAGCATATCGAAGGAGCCGCTCTTGAGGAGTGCCACGTCTACGGGCGCGTCATAGGGCTTTTGAGGACGATGTAATGGCGAAGCATTATGTGAGGCAAGACGGCTTGCACGAGGCGTCAAGGATAATAAACGGCAAGCGAAAGGTGTTCCGAGGGCATAGCGACGCCGAGGTTGATAGGAAAATCAAAGAATACAAAGCCGCCGAGGAACGCGGCAAGACCTTCGGAGAGGTAGTCGAGGAGTGGAAAGAGGAAGCCTATCCCTTTTTATCCCCGACCACTCAATACGGCTATACCGCCGCCCTGAAGCGTTCCCGCGCCGATTTTTGGAACGCCTATATAAAAAACATCACCCCGAAGGACGTGTCCTTTGAGGTGTCCTCAATGGCGGCGAAGCAATACGCCAAGAAGACCGTTCGGGCGCAGTTGCTCGTCTATCACCTTGTCTTCTCCTTTGCCGTTCGTCAGGGATATATCCCCTCCAACCCGTGCGAATATATCCAAATTCCGAAAAATCTCCCGCAGACAAAAAGAAAAGCCGCTTCTATCTCCGACGAAGAGAAGATAAAAGCGGCGTGGAATGTTTGGCTTTTGCCCTATTTTATTTTATATTCGGGTTTGCGAAAAGGCGAAGCGGTCGCCCTCCAATGGAAGGACATCGACTTCGAGCATAATACCATAAGCGTTTCAAAGTCGGCGTATACCGTCGGGAACGTGACCCACATAAAGGAGCCGAAGACGGAAGCGGGCGTTCGGATCGTGCCGCTCCTCGCTCCCCTGAAGGCAAAGTTGAAGCCGAAGGCGGGGGAGAAGTTCGTCTTTTCTCTCGACGGCGGGGCGAGTCCTTACAAGTTCTCGACCGTTCAAAGGAAGATGGAAGCCTTCAGGAGGAGGACGGGCGTTTCCTGTTCTCTGCACGAACTCCGTCACTCCTACGCGACCATTCTTTTCGAGTGCGGCATAGACGCCAAGGACGCGCAGAGCATTCTCGGGCATAGTTCGATAGCGGTCACGGAGGACATTTATACACACATACGAAACGCCCACCGTGAGCGGGTCACAAGCCTCTTGAACGAGGCTCTCGGAAACACATCAAATACACAGTAAGCCCCGAAAGTGGCTTGTAGAGCCATAGGGCTATGCATTCGAATCCCACCTCCTACCCCAAGTCCCCGGAGACCCTTAAAAAGTCCTGAAAATGGCTTAAATAGGGCGCTTCGGGGATTTTTTTGTCTTCAAAAAAACATAAAAAAACCGCCAAAAACACCCAAAAAACACGAAAAAAATTACACAGTGTGAAACACAGTAAAAAAGCACAATTTTTTACTCGCTCCGTATCGTGGTCACTTTCCCACGTCCCTCTAATTGTGGTCGTTTTTCCCACATCCCTATAAACGAGAAAAAGCCCCGCCGTTTTGGCGGGGCATTCTCTCGATGAAAGGAACACTATGAAAAAGAAGTCAGCCTATTTTCGGGGTCGCGTCGCTTGCAAGGTGATAGACGCCCTGGGTGGACGCGAAGACAAGGACGCCGTTCAGAACGGCGAGAATAATGCCCTCGACCGAGACGCCCTGAAAGAGAACGGCAACGAGTATGGTGAGGGCTTCGCTCATTATGAGGGCGAATATCCTGATAGCCGTCACCGACGCCTTCGGGAAGACGTATTTGTAGACCTGCGTCAAAAGGTTGACGACGAGGCACGTTCCCGCGAATGTTCCTATGAGTTCCCAAGAAAGCCATTCGTTCATTTTTTTATCCTCCGTATTTGATAAGTGTTTTTATTGCCCCTTTTATCTCTTCGAGGCTTTCGTTCGCTTTGCCGAGTTCCGTGGTGAGGACGATGTTCTCGGCAAGGAGCGCGGCGTTCTTCTCTTCGAGCGCCTTGTTCTTGGCGAGTTCCTCTTCGTAGAGTTTCTTGTAGTCCGTCGGCTCCGATATATACGATATGTCCTTGTAGACGGCGGCGTAGCGCTCGATTGAAGAATTAGGGATAAAGAACTTACACCAAGTGTATCCCTCGTTCTCGACCGTTGCAACGGCGGTATATGAGCCTACGGGGAGCAAGCCGAACTTGTTATCCTTCTTTCTCTCGGGTGAGGAGCGATAATACAAGGTATTGTCCTTGACGCAGTTGAAGGTCGAGCCTTCGGGGAGCGGGATTTCAATGTAGGTCGGCATTGGTCTGACTTCTCCTTTCGGATCGTGGACGACGGTCTGCCCGTCGCCAAGATAGATATGTTCGCAAGGGTTTACGGCGTATTTCTTGGTGTCGCCCGCGTGGTATTGATAGTCGTCGGGGACTATCCAATATTGCAGTTCGAGGTGCGACCCCGTCGCCTCGCCGCTCTTGCCCTCGATACCGATGATGTCGCCCTTGCTTACCTTCGCGCCCTTCCCGACGCTTATCTTCGAAAAGTGGAAGTAGCGGGAAATGACTGTCTTTCCGTTGATTTTGTGGCGTATATTGAGCCATTTTAACTTGGCGGGGTCTTCGGGGTTTACAACCTCGGTCACCTCGCCGTCGAAGATGGCGTAAATATACTTTATGCCCTTATAATGCTTGTTCTGATAGGCAAGGTCAATACCGTAGTGCGTTCCGTATTTTTTGGGATAGTCGGGGTCTTTATAATAGGTCGTTATTGCTACCGAACTTTCAGGGTAGATAGGATAGTCCATAGTATCACCTCAATATAAGGGCGAGGAGAGCGCCGAGAGCGCCGCCGACGACCACGGAGATAATTACGGAGATTATCTGCCGCTTAATGAAGGTCGCCGTTTCGACGGGTTTGTTCTCGAGCGCCTCGAGCCGCTTGCTTTGCTCGGCAAGTTCTTTCGCCATTGTTTCGACGCCGACCGCGAGGCGGTCAACGGTGCGGGTCAAGTCCCTTATGGTCTTCTGTTCGTTCTCGACCTTTGCCACGCGGTCAAATAGGGTCTTTATTTGCTCTTTGTGAGCCGCGACTTCGATTTCTACGTCCATTACGATACCCCCGCTTCGTGGTAGGTTTTTATAAGGCTCTCTATTAGGTTGAGGCTTTGCCAATCGTTCGCCTTGTCAGGCGGCGAAGGCAAGGGCGGGTCGAGAGGCGTCCTCGGTATTGACTCCCGTATGTCGAGGAGGTCGGAGAGGATGGCGGCTATCTGCGAGGGCGTGGGTCTGTCGCCGACCGCGAAGGTCGGAGCCGACGCCACGGGGACGAGGTATTCGTCGCCGAGCCACTCGATACCCGTGCATATCCTGTTGAGGTCGGAGGCGTTGAGCGCTCCCTTTTGGTCGGTGGCGAGAGCGTTGAGGTCTGCCGAAGTGACGCCCGTGCGTCGCCTTATTTTTTCTAAAAGCCGCGCGAGCCGTTCGACGTCGGCGTAGGTGCGGTCGGTGATAAGTCCGAGGTCGTCGAGCGTCCTGACGTTCGCCGTGACGTTGACCGCCGCGCCCGAGGTTAGGGAGATTGTATTCGCGCCGATATTCGCGGTGAGAGGTTGAGCCGCTTCCGTGGTGGTAGTGGTCGCCGCGAGGGGGTAGTAGATGGTGAGCGGCGTTCCGTTTGCCGCTTGGTCGGAGAGCCACGCCTTAAATAACGCGACGGACGTCAAGGGGCTATCTGCGCCGACATAAAAATAGACCCAATTATTATTCGCTCCGAAACGAACGCCTATCTGCGAGGACGAGATTATCGGGACGCCGTGAGAGCAAGCGCAGTTAGTGTTCCAATTAAGCGTCGCCATATCTAACATTTGCGTCCGAAAATAGTGATAAGTTGCGGAGTATATCCAATTTTCCGAGCCGTCGAAAGCCGTTTGCCCGACCTGTTGGATATACTCGCCGCTTTGGCTGTCGTAGGTATCTGCCACGCCTTCGGCGGTTATCTTCCAAAGCGACGGAAGGTCGCCGAGTTTGACCGCGCCCGAATTGTATCTCGCGTTCGCTCGGTAGGGATAAAGCGGGTTATCCATAGCCGCGCCCGTTCTCTGCTGAAGTTCGCGCCCCTCGAATACCACCGAGGGGATAGTCCCGCCGAAGCCGCTCCACTCAAGGAGGGTCGTTCCTGTTATTATCATTCGAGCGCCTCCACTTCTGCGGCGACTATGCCGCTGATAGTCAGGGTCATCTTATAGATATTGCCCGTCAAGGTCGTCCAAGAAGTCGGCAAGGTCAGGCGGTCGCCAAGTTTCTCGCCGTCCCATACAAAGCGCCCTTTCCATCGATTACGGCGGGCGTAGAAGGCGTAGGCTCTTGCGAGTATGGCGGTCGCGTCTACCAATGTGACGAGAGTCGTGCCGTTGATGGTGACTTGAGCCGCGTTGCCTGCCGTCACATAGTTCGAGGTGAGCGTCGTGGTGGAGTAGGCGTAGCGGGTGTTTCCGATGACGACCATACCGTCGGCGGCTTGGTAGTAGTCGTCCACGTTATAGACCACCGCCGACTTCGGCGTGTCCGTGTCTATGGTCGCGCCCATATAGACCTTATCCTTGGATTTCGTTCCCGAAGGCGAGGTCGGAGCCGCGAAGAGATGTAGGTCGAGTCCCTCCATCCTCGCCGAAGCGCCGAGACGGAAAAGCACTTGCTGAAGGGCGTTTCTTCTCGATTGCGTCTTGAGAATGCCGATGCAAGTCGCGTCGGCTATGTTGTCGTAGACCACCGATAGCCCCGAGCCGCTCACAAGGGTCGATATTATCGAATAAGCCGAGGCTCCGACGCCCGTGTAGTCGCCGCCCGCGAAGTCCATATCCTGAAGTATGCCGATACCGTCAACGGCGTTTATCTGCCACCGCTTTTCGCTTATTCTCGAGACGGTGTCAAGGAAGTAGACGCCGAGGAGGACGTCATCGTGCCATACGTCTATCCTCTGCCTTGCGGCGAAGTAGGGCGAGATGTCGGTCGAAGAGGTCACCCGAAGAGTCGCCGTTCCGTAGGGAAGGCTCTCGGCGTCAAGGTCGCACTCCTTGACGAGCGTCTCGCTCTCGATGTCGTTTCCCGTGAAGGTCTTGATTTCGCCGACGACTATGCCGTCTATTTTCGCTCTTCGCAATGGAAGGGAGTTATTGACGATTATCTCAATGTTGTCGTAAGCGGCGCCCGAGTAGTCGGCGTAGAAGATCGCGTTGGTGCAGAAGTAAGACTTGGACTCGAGCAAAGTCGCGCCGTCGTAATAAACGACGTAAAAACTGTAAAGATAGTCGCCCGTCGCCGTGTCGAAGAGGAAGGTTAAGCCTTGCGTCTGCGGCGAGTCGAAGGTGACCGTCAACGAGGGCGCGGGGTTGAAGTTAGGATATACTATATAATTCCCGTTCCCTATGGCACTCGACCAAAAAGGCACGTCCTCGGTTGACGCCTCGAAGGAGCCGTCGAGGAGCGTGTAGTTTCTTTCGAGGGAGATAAACTTTTTGCCTTGCCCGTTGAGGTTAAGGTCGGAGTAGGAGGTTGCGTCGGTCGACGCCGTAGTCATCGAGACGGGCGGGGTGATATGCCACAGTATCTTATTCAATCGTCACACCGTCCTTTGCGGTGCGACGGGCGTGAAGGTGACCGACAAGCCTCTCCACCTTTTCGCGCCGAGTATGCCGTGGTAAGCGTCGCCGCCCGCCTGAATATAGCACTCGAAGGAGATGGTGGATTGTCCGTAGGGGAGTTCCACGGTGTGAGTTTCCACGGGCGCCGAGATGGCGTCGAAGAAGTTGTCGTAGTCGGTCGGGTTGGCGGGGTTAGGCTCGACTTGCATTGAGAAGGCGTAGTCCGTGCCGATGAGGTCGAATATTCTACGCCCCGAGAGAGCCGTTCCCGCGTTTGCACCTTCTCGGATGGCGAAGGAACGAAGGAGAGTATCATAAACGACCCGCACGTCGTATTCGGTGCCGTCGAGTTTTATTTTCATCGTCATCTTGCATAACTCCTCACGTTCGTTAAGGATATGCCGCGGCGAGCGTCTTCAAGCGAGATGGAGGGCTGAAGGACGCGCCCTACGCTCGCCAAGTCGCCGTTGAACTGCATTATTAATTTTGTGCCGCCGCCGACATCGGTGACGTCCTGTTTGACGCCGTTATCGCCGTAATTTCGACCGCCCCCCGCCGCGTTGCCTTCGGCGGTATAATCGGACGCCCCCTGACCTATAAACCATTTTTTAGCGTCTTGTATGCTGTTGTAAGCATTTTTAAGCGAGCCGTAGACGCCGGGGAATAAAAGATTGAGTATAAGGTCTGCGCCGTATTTGTCCCATAAGAACTCCCCGACTTTTTCGAGTGACTTGACGATCGCTCCCGCAAACGCCGCCAAAAACTCGGCGTCGAGAAATACGTCGTTTATGAGGTCGGTCGCCAATTCAATGAGAGGCGGGAGTATTTCTCCGATAAATTGGGGTATTGCTTGTAATATGGATTTAATAACGGAGGTTATTGCGGGCATTATCGCGGCAATACTCGTCGCGACGGCGTTTAATATCGTGCTTATGGTGTCCGTGATGCTTTTCATCACCTTATCGTCGGTGATGACGTCGGCGACCGCTTTGACGAGGTCGGTGACCACTTTAGCGACGGCGGTGATGTCGCCCTTGAAAGCCTCGACGGCTTTCGGGATGACCTCCTTGAACGCCTCGGCTATTTTTTCGATGTCGCCGTCCGAGTCTTGTATCTTCTTTGTGAGTTCGCCGAGAAGGTCGCCGCCCTTTTGAGATACATTCGTCAAGATAGGGAGAAGCACTTGCCCGAAGGAGCGTTTGAGTGCCTCTCCGATATTTTCAAGTTTGCGGAGGTTGTCGTCATAGGCGCCGAACGCTTCGAGCGTTTCGTTATCCATAACGTAGCCGACCTTGTGAGCCTCGGCGGCAAGTTCGGAAAGTCTATCCTTCCCCGCCTTTATGAGCGGGTTGAGGTCTTGCGCCGACCGACCGAGGAGCGTCATAGCGACGGCGTCCCTCTCGGTCTCGTTTTTCATCTTGCCGAGGGCGGTGACGATGTCCCAAAAGACGTCTTCGCTATCTCGGAGATTGCCCTTGGAGTCTTTTATCTTCACGCCGAGTTGCTTGAAGGCGTCGGTGTAGGTCTTGGTGCCGTTCCTCGCCGCGTTCATCGAACGGATTGTTCTTTGTATCGCGCCCGTGAGGGTATCAACTGATACGTCAACGAGTTCTGCGGCGTAGGCGTATTCCTGTAGTTTGTCGGTCGCTATGCCCGTTATCTGCGATTGGGTGATTATCTCGTCGGCGAACTCTGCCGCCGCCTTGGTGGCGTCCGCGAGTGCCTTGGTGGTGCCGATGACTACGCCGCCCGCCGCCGCCGCCATAGCCGCAAAAGCCTTCGCCGCGGTCGCCGCCGCGTTTTTCAGTTTCTCGACCTGCTCGGTCTTGTTGGTGACTTCCTTGACGCCCTTGCCCGCGTTTTTCGCCTCGTTCCCGAAGTTCTTCATCTTGCCTTCGGTTTCGATGATTTCGCGCCTCAAAGCCATAAACTGCGAGGAGTTCTCGTCAACGCCCGAAGACTTGAGGGCTTGCTCGGCTTTCTTGAGTTCTTCAAGTTTCTTGCCCGTCTGCTCTACGCCTTGGGCGAGAAGTTTCTGCTTTTGGGCGAGTAATTCGGTGTTCTTGGGGTCGAGTTTTAAGAGCCGCTCGACGTCCTTGAGTTCCTTTTGGGTGGTGCTGATTTCTTTATTTACGCCCGAGAGGGCTTTGTCGAGTTTTGTGGTGTCGCCGCCGATTTCAACGGTCAAGCCTTTTATCCTTGACGCCATTTATTTCACTTCCCGAAAAATTGGTTGATGTCCTCTTGCGTGGCTTGGTAGGGGTAGTCGAAGGAGTCGTTCGCCTGTTCTATCAACATATCCGTCACCATACCCATAGTCATATTGTCGAGAGCCTCGTCCGACAGTCCAAGTTGCGCACACCGAAGCATAAAGGCGGCGCCGCTCGGCTCACGAACTGTCGCCCTTATTTTTTTGCGGGGATGGATGTGGTTTTGTTGTTATCTTCCCAAAGCGAGAGGATTTCAGGTAGCACCTGATAAATAGAAAAAACGCCGTCAAAGCCGTCAAGCCACTCCTCGGGCGTTTCGGGCATACCAGGCGTTGCTTGTTTGCAAAGTAAAAACGCTATGTTTTCGAATACTTCGAGGTCTGCCGTCTCGAACTCTCCCTTGCGATAGGACGCCGAGAGTTTTTGAAGGTCGGCTATAAGATCGCGCCCAAACTTGGCGCGGTAGAGACGCGGGATGAGAGCCGAAGCCCTCATCCGTATCTCTTTTCCTTCGATGTTTATGGTCTTTGTCATTTTTCTCGCTCCTTTGTTTGTCCTTAAAGGACGATTTCGCCGATGGCGTTGACCATACCGTTGGCGTCGGTGGTGATTATGCCGAGGGTGTCGCCTTCGTCGCCCGTTCCCATGATGCCGCCGCCGACCGCGACGGTGACCGAAGTCCAACCGACAAGGTCGGAATACTCTTCGCCGATGGTGGGAAGGGTGTCGTTTATCTTGTAGTAGGCGGTGTCGCCCTGCGAGAGCGAGGTCTGCACGGTGAAAGACCCCGCGCCAACGGTGCCTTTTTTCACTCCGATGATGTTGCCGTTCTCGTAGACAAGCGTATACCACAGGTCTTTGACGCTGTCGAAGGTGTTGTCGCCCGTCTTGGCGAGGACTACGCCCGAAGCAAGAGGCGCCGCGGTCAGGCTTATGCTGACGGTCTGCGGGGTCTTGCTCTCGTTGATGGTCGAGGAGTTGACGGGAGGTCTGCCGAGGGTGACGTTATAGAGGACGTAGCACCTCTTGGCGACGTCGCCGTCTATCTCGAACATAAGGGCGACGGGTTTCGGCTCCGCCGTCGCGTCCTCGGTCTGTATGCCGTTGCCGTCGGTCGAAACGCCGAAGACGTCGGTATACATAGCGTCGGGGACGCGGGCTATCTCGATGTCGCCCGAATAGCCCTGATTGCCGATTGACTGATAATACAAAACGTTGTCGGCGTAGAAGGGTTCCATCTCGCCAACGGGGGTGAGGTTTATACTGACGGTGCCGTTTACGGCGACGGGCGCGTTGTAGGAGCCGTCGCTCTGCATTACGGCGTAGTGCAGGTTCTTAATACCGAATTGAACTTTGGAAGGCATTGTTTCATATCTCCATTTCGTAGAGTATTTGGTAGCATTTTTCGTCGTCCAAGTAGACGGCGTTTTTGGTGTAGAATATCCCGTTCGCCGTGAGTTTGTCTTCTATGGTGGCTTCGCGGGTCAGGTCGCGCTTTTCGGTGAGGACTTCAATCTCGATGTCGAGCGCGTTGTAAAAATTGATATTGTCTGCGCCGAAAGCGTCGATTGACGGGGAGCGCCATACAGCAAAGGGGAGGGCGGGAGCGGCTCCCACGGGGAAGAAGTCGTAGGCGACGCCGTTGAGCGTTGCCGCCGTCTTAATTTCCGACATAAGCGCGTTAAACTCTTGTAGCGTCATATCTTTTTGATTTCCTCCTCCAATAGCCTATTCAGTTCGTCCTGAACGGGCGCGATGTGTGGGAAGGCTCTCGTCTTGCCGCCGCCTCTCTTGGCGTGTCCGTGTTCCAAGAGGTGGGTCAGTTGATACCGCTCTTTCTCTTGGACGTGGGCGACGTATTTGCCCTTTTGGTCGTTTTCCCACCTGACGGCAAAGTGTTCGCCATAGTCGTCCCAATGGTAGTGTTTGGCTTTTTCCTTTGTCATCTTGACGCCCTTCTTCGCAAGGTCGCCGACTATCTCTTTGACCTTGTCGCGGTATTCGACGTCGTAGGTGTTGAGAATTGCCGACATCTCGGCGCTCATCTTGTCAACAGTGACGGTTTTGCTCATTGAACTCCCACCCTTGTCGCAAGGTAGAGTTCAATGCTTTCGTTGTCGCCGAGGTAGGTGCGGTATATCTCATATCTCTTGCCGTTGTATTCGGCGGTTTCCTCGCCCTCGTAGTCGGGGGCAAACATCGTGGCGCGATATTCGGGTCTTATCCCGATTTCGGCGCCCGCGAAGAACTCCCCTTGAGTCACGCTTCGCACGTTGCAAAAGACCGTCCTCGAGGTTTCCGTGGGCGTGAGCTGCCCGATCGCGTCGGCGGCATAGGTTTTTGCGATGAGTTTTAATTCTGCGCTTCTGTCCATACCGTATACCCCGTAGCCGTTTTGAGCTGCGCCTTTTGCTCGTCATAGGACGCCTTCAAGCGGTCGTATTCGTCAGGCTCTCCGAAGTGCGCCTTGCAATAGGTGATGACCGCACGGGTCACGAGCGCGTCCGTGGTGGTGTCGGTGAAGGGTGAGTCGTTTGTCACATCCCACACTCCCGCGATACCAAGGTCGGCAAGCGCCGCCTGTATAAGGTCGGTAAGTTCGGAGTCGAAGGCGTCGGTGGTTATGCGAAGCGCGAGTTTTACTTTTAGGAGCATTGTCATAGGATTTCCCCCTTGTATTTAGCAGAGGGAAGGGAGAGGAGCGAGGCTCCCCTCCCTCCGTCCTTTATAATCTCGGGTGAGATTATGCGGGCTTTTTGATGGTGGCAAGGAACTTGGGAGCGACCACGCCGTGACCGACGAAGCAACGACCGATTACCTTGACGAGGTCATACTCGGCAAGGGTGAGGTTGTCGAAGCGGATGTTTATCTCTTCGCCGTTGGGGAAGTTGCACTGATAGCCGTTGAGGTCGCCTACGATGGCGTAGACGTCGCCCGCGGTGGCGGTGCCGTAAGCGGGAAGGCTGTTGTTGATGATGACTTCCATCCCGTCGAAGATGTCGGCGCCGTAGCCGAGACCGAACTGAACACCCTTGAACGCGGCGTAGGTGGCGGCGTTCATTATGGCGACTTTGTTGGTGGCTTCGCCCGCGAGGGTCGCGGCGGCGTTGATGAGGGTGTTGGCGGCGGGCGCGGCGGTTATCGAGGGAGCGAGAGCCGAGGAGCCGATTTCGGTGACTATGATTTCGGCGAGTTTCGCGGCTATCTTGTAGGTGAGTTCGTCGTAGATGTAGTCGAGGAAGGCTTCGCCCGCGAGGTCAAGAGCCTCATCGGAGATGCTGATCCACTTCTTTATCGACTCGGGGACGAGTTCGACGATACCGAGGGTGAGGGTCTCTTCGGTGACGGGGTCTTCGTCGCCCTCTTCGTGAACGACGGCGTCGGTGGCGAGGCTCTCATAGCCGACCTTCAGGTTGCCCTTGACGAAAGTCCTCTTGACGCGGCGGGTGAGGGTGTCTCTGTCCCAAGCGGTGCGTATTCTGTCCTCGACATAGACGGGGACGGGAACGGTGCCGCCCGTGGCGTTCTCGGAAAGGAGAGCGCGGCATTCGCTGTCGTCGTTGCTCTTGATGTAGTTCGCAAAAGCGACGTTATACTCGTGGGATTTTCTGATTTCGATGGTGTCCATTTTTCTTTCCTCTTTCTTTTCTTTTTCGATGGTTTTGCCCTCTTCAAGGGCGAGTTTTCTTTCCTCCACCTTTTTGGCGGCGGCGGCTTTGCGGGCTTCAAGTTCGTCCTTGATAGCCCTTGCTTCGGTTTCAAGCGCGTCGAGGTCGGCGCCTTCTACCTCGGCTTCTGCCGAGATTGCGGCGGCTCTCTCTTCGAGGGCGCTCGTCTCCATTTCGCGGATTTCCATTTTCATTCTCCTTTTACGATGGCTTTGATACGTTCAATCTGCGCCTTTCTCGCCTCCGCGATTTTTGCCTTCTCTGCCTCCGCGTCGAAAGCCTTTCGGGCGCTGATTGTGGTGGCGTCGTAGGCGGGGAACGTCACCGCCGCGACGTCGAAGATACGCTTGAACTTGTTGATAGTTCTCATCGTATAGTCGTCGCTATAGGTGTCCTCCGACACCGTAAAAGCGAAAGACATCTTGTCAATGTAGCCGCCTTTTATCTCTTCGTAGAGATGGCGACCTTCCTCGGTGCCTCCGAGGAACGCCTTGACCTTGAGCCCCGTTGCGTCAACGGACAGGTTGAGCGTGTTGTTCTTGGTGCGGGCGACGGGTTTTCCCTCGTGGTCGAAGTTCATCACCACGTCGCTCATCTGCGCCCCCTCGAAGGCGTCGGGCGCTATCTGCTCCTTATATTCGGTGTTGCCGTCGGTAAATAGCACCGTGGGAGTATTCACCACGGCGGCATATCCTTCGACGGTGTATTCGTCCTCGTTCGCCGCCCTCATCTCGAAGGCGCGATATTCACGGTCATTCGTTATCATTGTTTGCATCTCCTATCAAATTGTAGTATTCGCCGCGGAGCGGGATAGTCCCGCCTATCTCTTCGGGAAGAGGCGGCAAGTTCCATATTTCTCTTATCTCGTTTCGGGTCATAAGCCCGCGGTCTGCCATCTGCGCGGCGACCTGAAGTTTGTCGGCGTTTGTCATATACTGAAGCCTGTTCGCGGTCGCCATTATGAGGCTACCCCTCGCCCTCTCGTTCGGCGAGAACATAGCCGAAGACATCACCTCGGAGAACTGTATGGCGAAAGGCTCGACCGCGCCCTCGTAGAATGCCGACCACGCGTCGCCATATGCTTTGTTCTGCATGACCTCTTCGTTGACCCCGAAGTAGTTATAGACGCTTTTTTGAATTATAGTCATCTGCTCGTGGTCTACGATGAAGGGCTTCGAGTCGATTTGCTTGATGTCTGCCATCGTATTCGGGAAGAGAAGCAGCTCGCCGTTGTCCTTCTTGAAGTTCTCGGCAACAAAGCGGTCGCGTGTCTTGGCGAGGTCTTCGTCCTTGGTGAAGTTTGTAAGCCTCGCCATAAAACGGAAGGACGCCGCTGACTTTATGCCCTCTTTTATTCCGTCGTCCTGAAGTTTGATAACTTCCATAGTGGGCGTGAGCGCCCCGTTCGTTTCTCCGAAGAAGTCGCTCTTATACTGAAAGCGGGTCATCACCGCGCAAAGGTCGAGTTCGATCGCCGCCCTTTGGTTGTCGTGGAAGGTGTAGGCAAGATATAACTTGCCGCGGCTCTCGACTATTTCGCATTTTTCGGGAAGGACGGGGAAGTAGCCCGTCACGTCGCCGTAGGTGTCAAACACGGGGACGACGAACGCCGTGTTATGGACATAAAGAATGGTCGCAAGTCTATACATAAACTGCGACCACGTTTGGAAGGTGTTCGGCGCCGCCTTAAGTTTCGTCTGCAAAGTCGGCTTTGCGGTGCCTGTTATTTCAATCTTGAGTTTCGAGATGTTCCTCGCCAAGGTGTCGATAGCCGACCTGACGAGTGCGCTCTCGTAGATTGAGCCGCGCCAATCACGAAAGACGGGAGCGTAGCCCGTAAGCATTTTGAAGGTGCTTTCGGCTTTGAGCCGCTCCGCACGGCGCGGGAAGAGTTTGTCCAAAAGTCCCATATTATCCCTCGTTCTTTAACCGCGACCCGAGTTCTCCATACCATTTTTGACGGACGCAAAGCGCGTCAAGTAAAGCCGCCGTGCCGTCGATATGCTCGTTCGCTTTGATTTTTATGAGTTTCACTCGCTCCGTCCCCGCTTCGTATTTCAAAGCCGAGGATAAAAGGTGTATCTTCAAAAGGTCGTTGTCGCCTATCCTGATACGGCGGTCTTTTATAAGCCCCTCGGTTTCCCTTATGACGGGCGAGAGGTTATACCCTTGGAAGACGTCATCAACAACAAAGCCGTATGCCTTCATATCCTGTATGAGGTATTGCGACGAGTAGCGGTCGTAGCCCGTTTGAAGCGGGTATATTTTATACTCCTCGATTAAACGACGGAGCCAAAGGAAACAATCGTTATAATCGACGAAGTTGTCCCCCGAAAGGGTAAGAAAGCCGCGCTTGACGTATATCGCATACGGAAGCCCGTCTCTTGCGGTCGCCTCTTCGAGTTTTTCGGCAGGAAGAAAGAAGTGAGCGAAGACGTTGAGTATTCCGTCCTTCTCAATGACCGCGCAGACCGACGTCAAGTCGGTAGTCCTCGAAAGGTCAAGACCGCATACGCAGTAAGAGTTTTTGAAGTTCTCGATGTTGAGAGCGTCACCCGATATGCCCGCCACGTCCACCGCCGAAAGCCACGCGAACGAAGACGATTGCTTAATGTTGCAATATTTCGTTAGGAACTCGGCTTTCTTTGAGAGGCTTCCCTCGGCTATTGTTATCTCCTCGAGCATATAGTCAACGGTGACAGAGACGTTCAAGTTGGGGTTGCTCTTTTGGAGTTCGTTTATATCATTCCACTTGGTCGGGTCGTCGATGATGTAGAGGAACGCCGCGAGGCGTTTCTCCGAAGAGTCGCCCTTCAAAAGCCTCGTCGCTCTCTTCATCAGTTCGTCATAGACGCCGTCGGAAACATATCCCGCCGTGGTGATGTTGAGAAGTAAGGGTTGAGTTCGTGAGCCGAAGGACGAGCGAATGACCTCGTAGAACTTCATGCCCGCGTCGCCTTGCCAAGACGAGACTTCGTCGGCGACGCATACCGAGATATTCAAGCCGTCGGACTTCTTCGCGGAGAATGCAAGCGGCTTGATCGTGGTGTTGCTTTCGGGGATATATATGTCCGTCCTTCGCTTTTGGGCGAGGGCGTTGAGCGTCGGCTCGGTGTAAACTATCTGCTGAAAGGCGTTGAAACAAAGGGACGCCTGTTCGAGTTTCGGCGCGGCGAAGTATAGTCGCCCGCCGTATTCTCCGTCGAGGAAGGCGCAGTAGGCAGAGATAGCCGCGGCAAGTAAGGTCTTGCCATTCTTCCTCGCTATGACTACAAAGACCTCTCGGAACTGTCTTTTCCCGTCCTCGTCCACTATGCCGAAGATGGTCGAGACAAGCGCCTTCTGCCACAGTTCGAGCTTTATCTTCTTGCCGCCGAGCGTCCCTTCGTGGTGTCGGCAGTAGTTCTCGATGAATAAGACCGCCGCCGCCGCTTTCTTCGGGGCATAAAAAAATGCCTTGTCTTCAATTCCCTTGATGACATAGGCATACCATAACTTGATATATTCGCCGACCGTGACCGTGCCGTCTTTGATGGCTTGATAATACTCGAGGATATAGTTAGTCACCGAGCCGCTCCTTCATCTGCTCCAAGAGGCTCGAGCCGCTCTCCTCGGGAAGATGTTTCGTGACGGCGGTGATGACGGCGGTGTAGTTTTTCATAAGCGAGTTGTATGATTGCAGAGTCGCCGAAGGCTTATAGCCCTTTTGGTTTTCGCCGTTTTGGTAGTAGTCGGTCGCGCCCTCGGCGTTGATGGTCTCCTGAAGGTCTTCGAGCGTGACCTTCATAAACGCCGCGTTCTGCAAGAGCGGCGCGAGTATGGCTTTTTTGTTTGCCGCGATATTTTCGAAAAATACAGTAATTCGGCTCAACTCGTTTTTAATGCGAGTTTCTTTTGTCGGTTTGCCCATAATGTGGAAAACACCCCCTAATTTTGCCTTAATCAGTCTTTCTTACC
>JAFWGN010000014.1 GCA_017515285.1 Candidatus Saccharimonadota bacterium
ATCCTGAGCCAGGATCAAACTCTCCATTAAAGAAAATTTGATTTACTCAAATATAAAATGAACTGACGATGATAGTTTCTATTTCTAGAAACATTTAATTGCACAACTAAATTGTTAATCTTCATATTTAGAGAGTGTTAAGATTAAATCACCTCGCGTTCTCTAAACTTCCTTTATCTTATCTCAAATAGCGGGCAATGTCAAGGGCTTTTTCGGACTTTTTTAGACTTTTTTCAATTTTCGTCCAAAACCATACTAAAATCTTCCTCGGGAAACCAAAAAATAGCGCCCGTCGGCGCTATTTTTTCTTATTTTTCACCTGTTTCTTCCGTATTCTCATCTTCCGGAAGCACGATTCCAATCGACGCCACCGTATCTCCTTCCGCAAGTCGCATAATTCTCACCCCCTGCGTTGCACGCCCAAGCGTCGGAATCTCCTTAATGGCAACGCGAATCGTCTGCCCTTTCGAAGACATCATAATCACGTCTTTAGCGAGCGGGTCAAGCGTATGCACCGCGACAATCGGCCCGGTTTTCGCGGTCACCGTCGCCACCTTCACTCCGACCCCTCCCCGCTTATGTGCCGGGAAGTTCGAAGCCAACGTCGCTTTCCCATACCCATTCGCAGAAATCGCTAAAATCTTCTGTTTTGAATCGCGGATAACGTCCATCCCGACAATCTCGTCTTTCGGACGCAACCTCGCCCCTCTAACCCCTCTCGCGGCTCGCCCCATCGCTCGGACGTCTTTCTCATTAAATCTAATCGCCTGCCCCGCCGAAGTAGAAATCACAATATCATTCTCTCCCGTCGTTCCCTGAACCCATTTAAGTTCATCTCCAGCGTCGAGTTTAATCGCAATCAACCCATTCGAGCGTATATTAAAGAAATCTTTAATCGCAGTCTTCTTTATCGTTCCCTTCTTTGTCGCCATAAAGAGATAGCCGTTCTCAAGCCCCGTCCCTTGCTTAATAATCGAAGTAATTTTCTCCTCCGGATGCATCGAAAGAAGGTTCACCGCCGCTGTTCCCTTTGCAGAAAGCGACGCCTGTGGCACTTCATAGGCTTTCAAGCGGTAAATCCGCCCTTGCGACGTAAAGAACAACAAGAAATCGTGCGAATTTGCCGTTATAATCTGGGAAATCACGTCCTCTTCCTTCGTCGTCATCCCGCGCTTTCCCTTTCCGCCCCGGTTCTGCTTTCTAAAGTCGCTCTGCGACACGCGCTTCATATAATTCTGCGCCGTAAGCAAAATTACACTCTCTTCTTCCGGAATCAGCTCCTCTTCGGCAAATTTCCCAACTTCGTGATTAATAATTTTACTTCGTCTCTCATCGCCATATTTTTCTTTGAGCATAGTCAACTCTTCCTTAATAACTCCGAGAATTTTCATTTCATCTGCCAAAATCTCTTCGAGTTTTTCGATGAGCGCACGAAGCTCCTTGAGTTCTTCCTCAATTTTATCTCGCTCGAGTCCTTGGAGCCGCCTAAGTTGCATCTGCAAAATCGCCGCCGCCTGAACCTCGGAAAGCCCAAATCGCTTCATGAGTTGCTGGTCCGCATCGTCATAACTTGCGCGAATCACCTTAATCACTTCGTCGATATTATCAAGCGCAATCTTCAACCCCTCGAGGATATGCGCACGCTCCTTCGCTTTTTTAAGCTCAAATTCCGTTCGTCTTCGGACGACCACTTGTCGGTGTTTGATGAACTCCCCAAGAATCTCTTTAAGTCCCAAAATCCTCGGTTGTAGCCCATCAACGAGCGCAAGCATATTATAATGGAACGTCGATTGTAGCGCCGTCAACTTATAGAGTTGATTTAAGATTTTCTTCGGAAACGCATCTTTTTTAAGTTCAACCACGAGCCTCGTCACCCCCCTCGCCGACTCATTCCTGACGTCCGAAATGTGATCGAGTTTCTTTTCATTGACGAGTTCAACGATGCGTGCCTTCATGTCTTCTTTCGAAACCCCATAAGGCATTTCTTTGAATACAATATTATAACGCCCGTTCTTTCTCTCCTCAATCTCCGAAATCGCCCGAATCGTCACCGAACCCTTCCCCGTCGCGTATGCCGAGCGCATCGGCGCCCCACCGTAAACCTCCGCCCCCGTCGGAAAATCCGGCCCCTTAACGTGCTGCATGAGCTCCTCAAGCGTAATCTCCGGGTTGTCAATTTGCGCCACTGTCGCGTCAACCAACTCCCCAAGGTTATGCGGCGGAATATTCGTCGCCATCCCAACCGCAATTCCCATCTGCCCGTTAAGAAGAATGTTCGGGAGCGCCGCCGGAAGCACAACCGGTTCTTTCTCGCTACCATCAAAGTTATCGCGAAAATCCACCGTCTCTTTTTCAATATCAGAAAGAAGTTCCGCCCCAACCTTGTCCATTCTCGCCTCGGTGTAGCGAGATGCCGCCGGCTCATCGCCGTCCGCCGACCCAAAATTACCTTGCCCCTCAATCAGCGTGTAGCGCATCTTCCAAGGTTGCGCCAAATTCACCATCGCCATATAAATCGACGAATCACCGTGCGGGTGATATTTACCCATCACTTCTCCAACGATTCTTGCCGACTTCACGGTCGCATGCGGCGCCTTCCACCCGTTTTTGTTCATAGCATATAATATGCGTCGATTAACCGGCTTCAACCCGTCGCGGACGTCCGGAAGCGCGCGGTCAACAATCACCGACATCGAGTATTTAAGAAAATACTCCTCCATCGTGCTTTCAACGTTTCGGTTTTCAATTCCGTCGATAATCGCGCTCGTCGTATTTTCCGGCTCGCTACCAATCACTTCCCCATCCACGGCCTCATTTTCTAATTTCTCGTTTTTTTCGTTCTCTGCCATCTTTCCTCCTTAAAAGTCCAGGTCATCAAGATCGACCTTTGCCGCTCCCGCCTGAATAAAGTTTTTTCTGAGATCCACCTGGTCGCCCATCAGCTTCGCGAACACCGCGTCCGCCTTCTCGGCGTCTTCGATATGCACCTGAACCAAAACACGTTTTTCCGGATCCATCGTCGTTTCCCAAAGTTGCTTCGCATCCATCTCCCCAAGCCCCTTGAACCTCTGCTGCGCGGTGTATCCCGCCTGCTTAAATCTTTCCTGGCTTTCGTCAATTTTCGTCCCGTTTTTACGTTTTTCTTCAATTTTCTCGGCCAATTTCGCTTCTAGTGCCACCTCATCATAAAGATAATCAATCTTGCGCGAACTCCCCGTCCCTTTAATAAGCCCAAACAGCGGCGGCTTTGCAAGATAAACGTGCCCCTCTTCAATCACCTGTGGCATATACCGGAAGAAAAATGTCATAAGCAGCGTCGCAATATGTAACCCATCAACATCCGCATCGGTCATGAACACAATTTTGTCATACCTAAGTCCATTTATATCAAATTGCTCCCCAATCCCCACACCAAGCCCCTTAATCAACGAAACCAGCTCTTGATTCGCGAGCATTTTGTCTAGTCTCGCTCGCTCTGTATTTAGCACTTTACCGCGCAAAGGCAAAATCGCCTGAATCTTCGGGTTTCTTCCTTCTTTTGCCGAACCGGCCGCCGAGTTACCCTCGACGATAAATAGTTCGCATTCATTCCTATCTCGAGACGAACAGTCCGCAAGTTTCGACGGCAAATTAAGCCCATCAAACGCCCCCTTCCGAATCACGTTATCTCTCGCCGCTCGCGCCGCCTTCCTAGCTCTCGCCGCAAGCGTCGCCTTCTGGACAATCTTTTTCGCAATCTGTGGATTTTCTTCAAGGTAATAACCAAAGTATTCCGTCATCACCTTATCGACGTACCCCCTAACTTCCGGATTTCCGAGTTTATTTTTCGTCTGACCTTCAAATTGCGGGTCCGGCAATTTCACCAAAATCACCGCCGTCAGCCCCTCTTTTATATCATCCCCCGTAAGGTTATCTTCCTTCTCTTTCAGTAGCCCGTTTTTCCTAGCATAATCATTAATCACTCTATTAAGCCCCGTCCTAAACCCAACCACGTGCATCCCGCCGTCTGGCGTCAAAACGTTGTTCGCAAACGGCTTCATAATCTCCGCAAACGTATCATTATATTGAAGCGCAATCTCGACCTCCGAATCCTCGATTTTCTTTTCAACATAGAAAATATCGTCCGCGAGAACTTCCTTCCCATTATTCAGCCTCTTAACGTAGCTCCGAATTCCCCCCTCGAAATAAAACGATTCTTTCGCACCCGTTCTCTCGTCGGAAACCTCAATCAAAATCCCCTTCGTAAGATATGCTTGGTGACGTGCATAATTAGAAACCCAAGTATAATCAAACGTCGTCGTTTCCTTAAAAATCGTCGGGTCCGGATAAAATGTAATCGACGTCCCGTGTTCCTTTTTAGCTCCCGGCGTAACCTTGAATGGCGAAGAAGTCTTCCCCGTCTCAAACTCCACATGATGTGTCTTTCCGTCTCGGTAAACCTCCGCAATCATTTTCGTCGATAGCGCGTTCACGACCGACGACCCAACCCCGTGCAGCCCCGAAGATACCTTATACCCTCCATCTCCGAACTTACCGCCCGCATGAAGCACCGTAAGCACCGTCTCCAGAGTTGAAAGCCCCGTCTTCGGATGTTTATCTACCGGAATCCCACGTCCGTTATCATCAACTCTCACTCCCCCGTCATTAAGAATCGTAATCGTAATCCTATTCGCAAACCCGGCAATCGCCTCATCAATTGAGTTGTCGGCAATTTCCTTAATCAAGTGGTGCAACCCGTCGTAACCCGTCGAGCCAATATACATCCCCGGCCTAATTCTGACCGGCTCAAGTCCCTCAAGGACCCTAATTTCTGACGAATCGTATTCCTGTGCCTTTGGCATATTGGTTTTACCTCTGTCTTAAAATAACTTCCCCTATTATATCTGTTTCTCTCTATTTTTTCAAGCCCCGCCGACCCCTGAAATGCTTATTTTTATCGCCTCAATTTAACTTCGTCGCCCGCGTTCCAAACCCCATTCCTCTCGCTCTTCGCCGACTTTTCCTCCAAAACCGTCGCATTTTTACTACGCGCTCGATTCACCTCCCCTACCTCTGTTTTTAGCTCGTTTTTCTTCCGAATCCACGCTTCCAAAAAGTTCTCTTCTCGCTCTTCCTTCCCAGTCGCAACGAACACCTTCTCTTTTCTCGCTTCCGGTGCCTCCGAAACCGTTTCTTTCTTCACCACCCCCTCTTTATTACTCGCCGCCAACCTCTGATCAATTTCTTTCGTAACCTCCGCTCTCGGCCGCCCGTATTTCGCCGCCGAATACATCTTCAAGCTCGCAAGCACTTCCGGACTCTCCTTCCCAAGCACCGGCCAGGTCATCGTAAACGGCGTGCTCGGCATCCCATACATCATCACCGTCGCAATCGCATGATAATTCGGTGTCTTATGGAGATCCTCCGCCGTAAACGTCGGCGCGAACACCTTCTCAATCAACTCCGCGTCCGTAATCCCAAGCCGCCCCGCCACAATCGTCCCCACGTTCCCGAGCACCCCTTCCCGAATCCTATCCGTGAGCTGTGTCATAAACTGGTTCGCAACGATAAGATTAAGTCGGAATTTCCTCGCCTCCGAAAGGATCGACTCAAAGCTCTCTGTCGAAAAGTTCTGAAACTCGTCCACGAAAAGACAAAAATCTTTTCTCTCGTCCTCCGGCGTGTCAACCCTACTCATCGCCGCCGCCTGGAATTTCATAACAAAAATCATCCCAAGCAATTTCGAATTCAACTCCCCCATCTTCCCCTTCGATAAGTTTACGAGCAAGATTTTATTATTATCCATCACCTCGCGAATATTAAACCCGCTCTTCGTCTGCCCAAGCACATTCTTCATCATCGTATTCGAAATAAACGGCCCCCACTTCGAAACAAACCACGTCGTTACCTCCCCCGCGTCATTACTCTTCTGCGACGCCGGGAACTCCTTTGTCCAATAATCATAAACCTGCCTATCTGTTACATACTGCAATTTATGCTTCACAAACCCCGGGTCAATAAACACCCTCGGAATATCTATAAACGACGCCCCGTTCGGGTCGGACATCAAGAGTAGCGCCGCATTCCTAAACATATGCTCCCCTCTCGGCCCAAAAATCCCCGTATGTCCCGGGTCATAGAGCGAATAAAGCATATTAATCCCCTCTTGAATAATAAAGTCTTTCTGGTCCGGAGTCTGAAACTCAAACATATTCATCCCAATCGGGTTTTCCATATCTCCCGGGTCAAAATATATGACATCATCAATTCTCTCTTTCGGCACCATCGACAAAAGCTCCTCCGCCACGTCTCCATGCGGGTCAATAAACGCAAACCCTCTCCCCTCCACCATGTCCTGATACGCAATATTCCTAAGAAACTTCGACTTCCCCATCCCCGTCGAACCGATAACGTAAGTATGTCTCCTCCGGTCCTCGACGGAAAGCCGAATCTCTTTCTTTTCTCCTCGAAACTCATTCACTCCAATCAACACCCCGTCTTCAACCAGCCTCGCCGGCCCATCCACCTGCTTTGTAAGCTGCCTCATAACTTGGCTCGTCGGAATCGCGTTCTGCTCTGGAAGGTGAAAAATGCTCGCAAGCTCGACGCTATTTAATATATTCTCGGTTTTAGAAAGCTGAAAACTCCGAAAAATATAATCCCTCGCCAATTTTTCATAGTCTTTCGCAATTTCATATTTGAAACCATTATATTGCGGCGAGTCAAACTGCGAGAACGCCGTCACCACTCCTCCAACCATCGCCTCCGCTCTTGCTCGCCCCTGTTCGCTACTTCCGACAATTCGAATCAGCGTCTCAAACGCCGCATACTTCGTCTTCGCCTCCACCGCTCCAATCTCGTCCTGTTCAATATTCGTGAGCACTTTCACCTCTTCGTGCTTCCCCTGCTCCCTTTCTCTCGGCTCAAGCGGTTTCCAAAGTAGTTTCAAAAATTGTTCAATCCCGATTAAAAATCCGCCCGAACTCGTGGTCTTGATAATTTTTTTGTTCCCTTCCTTTACATTTTTTACCCACTCTTCCGATTTTTTTGTCCACTCATTATCTTTCGGCCGGAACAAAACCTGCACTCCAAGCCCCTCCCCTTCCTTCAGTGCCGACATCGTATTAAGGATCGCTAGACTCGCATCTCTCTTCGTCTCTTCATACGTCGCGATCGGGAAGACATACTCCTTTTTAAGCACGAGCTCTCCGCCCGCCACCCCGGCAATTTTCGCCGTTTTCGAAAAGATATTCTCCCTCTCCGTCTCCTCCACCCTTGCCGTCGGATACGCTGAAATAACCGCCTGACGGACCGTTTCCGTAAGCACCGCCGGGACCACCGCAAAATATTTAATCACTCCGCCCGTCGCCACAATCTCAAACGAAATGTGTTTCTGCCCAAAAATCCGTGCATTTTTACCCTTAGTTAACGTCGAGGCCAGTATCGAATACATCACCTGGGCCTGACTCACCGCTTCATCAACCACGTCCCGCTCGTCCCTCCCGCCCCCTCGAATGTCCGATGTCTCCGGTGGAAGATGTATAAGCATCGCCATCATTTTCAGTCCCCGCTCCGCCTCTTTTATCTCACGCTTTCTCCTTATCACGGCCATCCTTACAACCAGCAGCAACAAAACCAGCGCCGTCCCCCCAAAAATCAAAAACATCATCGACGCATCCATCACTTCACTCCTTCGCGAACCCTCGAGAACGCTTTCAAAATCAACGTATCACTCATGTCTTGCACCTTTACATTCAACATATACGGATCATCAGCAAACTTCTTCTCAATTCTTCGAATTTCCCGAAGCCCTTCCTCCCCCATCTCTTTTTTAAGAGGGGTATTGTCTCTCGCCAATGCATCCGCAAAGTCATTATCCATGAAGATATTTTATCACGCTTACGCTCTTTTGTGTATTAGAAAACATCCCAAAAAGACAAAAATCCCCACCATAAGTAGCGTCAAAATATTCGTCGTCCTTGCTACCAAAAGTATAATCGGCCCAAACGCCAGCACCATTGCATACATATATGTTTTGTTTTCGGAAATCTCCCGACCTCTCCCGTTTTTGTCTTTTAGTATTCTCTGAAAGATTTTTACTATCTCGAAAAAAGTCCAAAATAGCACCATAAAAATCATTGTAAAAAATACTAAAACCCCGAAGACCCCGACATCTTTTGGTGTCGTATAGTTAAGCATAAGGAGCGCTCCGAACAACGAGACGATCCCGAGAAACGGTATAATTCTGCCACGCATATCTCTATTGTATCATACTTACGGTTAAGCATGAAAGCCCCCAAGTTCAAACTTGGATCAAAGCGGGGGGATTATCCGGCAAATATAACTTACTATGGGCCGCAATCCTGTTCCCCGCTTCAATCGCTTGACCGCTCCGTAAAAACGGAGCACGCGTCCTTGCTAGTTTCCTTTTCGTTCTGTTTGATATGAAGGTGCTAACGGAAAGTGAAGCTAACGCGCTTCGCTCTATTGCTGACGAAGCCCTAGGTAATTCCTATTGTAATTTATGGCTAGAAATTACCTTTTCGCATCGCCAACAGGTCAATTTTATTTATATTTCATGGTAATGTTCTCTTCTGTTTTGAATTTTTTATTTTTGTCGTTTGACTCTTTTATCCTAGCATACTTTCTGTAAAAACGCAATAATTTGTTCAACTTTTTTAATGTTTTTTCTACAACATTCTTCCATTTTTACTCTGTTATTTCTATTGTTCAAAGTCGTTGTATTTTTTACAACACTCCCCCGTAATCCCTCATTTCGCTTGTGGAAAACTTCACCAAAAATCATAAATAATTTATGCAAAAAAGTGTTGACACAAGCGTTTTAGTGCGATATGATTATATTAGCTTTTGAATAAAATAATTATTCAAAGCCAAAAACAAACATTTTAGCCAAAAATAACTCCACACTCTACACAAAAAGACCGGCTTTCCTCGCAGTTGCCGGTCTTTTTCTACGTCGCTGTTCCCTGTAAAACAAAAATTCACCTCTGTTTCAAGGTGAATAATTTTTTTATTCAATTCTTGGTGGAGCTGCCGGATACTGCCTCCGGGTCCGAAAAATCACTGGATACCATTCTACGCCCATATTTCTCTGTTTTATCCTGTCGTGTTTACCTCGTAAAACGAAGTTGTATAAAGCAGCAAAGAACGAAACTTTAATACCACGGAGGCCTTCTTTTCGAGAACCACCTTGCCGGCAGTAGTTCCTTAATCCCGTGTTATGATAATCTTGGCTCTACGGAATCTCAAGCCAAAACCAGCCTATAAAATTATAGAATTAGGCATAAGCGGGCATGTACAAGACACGCTTCGCAACAGTGTTTTCAGCACTTATTTAACACTTACGGTGTTCAATCGGTGACGCCTGATATCTGTTAATATTCCGTCTAAGCTTTGTCAGCCCCAACTACCCATAATTATACCACATTCCCCTGAAAAACACCACCGTTTTCCCCAATTCCGCTTCTCCTTGCTTTCTATCCTACCTTCCCTTATTATAGACCTCATGATAGCGAAAACTTATTCCGCAATTCCCTACGGTTACGACGGCCGCATCGTGGAGGTCGAAGGCGACATGAACAAGGGCCTCCCCGCCTTCAATATCGTCGGCATGGCGAACAAAACCATCAGCGAGGCTCGAGAGCGCGTCAAGAGTGCCATTCTAAACTCCGGCTTCTCCTTCCCCGACAAGAAAGTAACCATAAATCTCGCCCCCGCCGATCTCTTAAAAGACGGCTCTTATCTCGACCTGCCAATCGCCCTTACCGTCATGGCCCTCTCGAGCCAACTCTTAAACGAAGACTTAGCGAATAAACTCTTCGTCGGCGAACTCTCCTTAAACGGCGCTCTCCGCCCTGTTCATGGTATTATTAACATTATCGAAGCCGCCCGCACCGCCGGAATTACAAAAATCTTCCTTCCCGAAGAAAACCTCGCCCAGGCTTCTCTCCTTTCCGGCGTAACCCTAATCGGCGTCAAGAATCTCCGTGAACTTTTCCTCCATTTGAAGGGCGAAAAGCCTATCCAACCCTCCTCCAAAACCGTTGTAGAAAAAACCAAGACAGAGGAAAATCCCCCTTTTCTCGACCATATTCGCGGCCAAGCCCTCGCCAAGCGCGCCATATCCATTGCCGTCGCTGGACACCACAATATTCTAATCTCCGGTCCTCCGGGTGCCGGAAAAACTCTCCTCGCTCGCGCCGCCGCCAATCTCTTACCTCCCCCTTCCTCGGAAGAACAAATCGCCATCACGAAGATTCACTCCCTCGCCGGCGAGACCGACTCCATCGTAACCTCCCGCCCTTTCCGCTCCCCTCACCACACCGCCTCCGCCGTCTCGATTATCGGTGGCGGCGCCAAAGCCGAGCCCGGCGAAATCTCTCTTGCTCACCTCGGCGTTCTTTTTCTCGACGAAATCCCTGAATTTCCTCGCTCTGTCCTCGAATCTCTCCGCCAACCCCTCGAAGACAAAACCATTTCCATCTCCCGCGTAAACTCAAAGACAACTTTCCCCGCCGATTTCATGCTAATTGCGACCATGAATCCCTGCCCCTGTGGCTATCTCGGCGACCCGACCCACGAATGTACTTGCACTCCCGTCCAAATTAACAACTACCGCCGCAAACTTTCCGGCCCTCTCTTTGACCGTATCGACATGAACGTTACCGTCGCTAAAGTCGAAAACTCCGACCTCCGCCAAAAACCCGCGACGCTCGCGAAAGAACCCTCCGAACATATTGTTGTAAAAAATAAAATAACAGAGGCAATAGCCCGCCAACGCGCCCGTTACAACTGCTCTGACCGTTACAATTCCTCCCTAACCTCCCACGAAGTTTCCGCTCTCCTCAAACTCTCGAGCGAAGCCGAATCCCTACTCGAATCCGCCTCGGAAAAACTCGCCCTTTCCGCTCGTTCCTACTTCAAAATCATCAAAGTCGCCCAAACCGTCGCCGACCTCGACGGTTCCGACACAATTGAAACCGTCCACCTCTCTGAAGCCCTCACCTTCCGCCGAAGATAAACTCTTGTATTTTAGAGGCGTTTTTGGTATAATACACGAATAAGGTAAAAGAAAGGACCACCCCCATTAGTAAACACAACTCACGCACCAAACTCAACGGAGAAATCCGTTATCCTAAAGTTCGCGTAATTGGTTCTAATGGAGAGCAACTCGGCATCATGTCGAGCCGTGAAGCCCAGTTTATCGCACGCGACGCCGGCGTCGACCTCGTGGAAATTGCCGCGAACGCCGATCCTCCCGTCGTCAAAGTCATCGATTGGGGAAAATACCAATACCAAAAGATGAAAGAAGAGGCGAAAAATCGCAAAAAAGCTCGCGAAAAGCAATCCGAGCTCAAGCAAATGAAAATCGGCCTCAAAATCAGCGATAACGACCTTAACATCAAAGTCCGCAAAATTCGCGGTTTCCTCGAAGACGGGGACCATGTAAAAATCATGATCGTCTTTCGCGGTCGCGAACTCACCCACAAAGAAATGGGGCAACAACTCCTCGACAAGGTTCTCGCTCTTCTCGAAGGCGAAGCCATCGTCGAAGGAAAGCCTCAATTCAGCGGACGCAACTTCTCGGTCGGAATTCGGAAAAAGTAATTTCCTACTTCCACGGTTCCCCGAGCGAACTTTATCTATAAAATCTAATCAAAGGAAAAATTATGCCCAAGCTAAAAACGCATAAAGGCACCGCCAAGCGCGTCAAAATCTCCGGTTCTGGAAAGATTATCCGTGAACGCGCCTTTGGCAACCACATCCTCGCTAAAAAGTCGAAAGCCAGGAAACGCAACATGAAAACCGCTGCCGCCATTAACGGCAAGATTAAGAAAAACGTTAAGACCGCACTAGGAGTTTAGAAAATGAGAGTCAAACGTGGCGTTCCTGCCCATGCTAAACACAAGAAAACCTTGGCTGCCGCCAAAGGTATGCAACACTATCGCACTCGAAGTTTCCGCCTCGCCAAACAAGGCGTGATTAAAGCCCTTCGTTACAGCTACCGCGACCGCAGAAACAAAAAACGCGATCTTCGTTCCCTCTGGATTACGAGGATTAACAATGCTTCTCGCGAACTCGGCCTTTCCTACTCCCAACTTATCGCCGGGATGAAGAAAAAAGACATCAACCTCGATCGCAAAATTCTTGCCGACCTCGCCGTAAACAACCCCGAAGCATTCAAAGCAATCGTTAACACCGTGAAGGAGAAATAAATGGCAATCTGCGAAATCACCGGCAAGGGTAAAATGTACGGCCACAACGTCTCTTTCTCCCAAAGAAAGACGCGCAAGGTCTTCAAGCCGAACGTCTCGAAACGCACTTTAGTTATCAACGGAAAGAAAATTAAAGCCAACGTCTCGACTTCCGCACTCCGTACCCTAAAGAAAAAAGGCTTGATTGAAACCCCTTCCTCGGCCAAGGCCAACAAATAACCGACCTATAACCAAAAATCAACCTCGATTTTATCTCGAGGTTGATTTTTTAGAAGAGGATTCATTATTTGAGCTTTCAATAAGCCGGATTTTGTAGCCAGGAGGACTCCAGGCCGATAATCATCTATCTAGTTATTATATTACTATAATAATCGAGCGGTGAGCGTGCGTCCCCGGACCGGGGCTGATAGCACTCCTTGCAGCAGGTAGGGTTTGCCATCGACGTATGTCGCCACACGTCGCTGTGAGCTCTTGCCTCACTCTTTTCACCTTTACCAACTCAAAAGTTGGCCGTATTTGTTTCTGTGGTACTTTCCCTAAGATTACTCTCGGTCGCCGTTAGCGACTACCTCGTCCTGTGCTGTCCGGACTTTCCTCTTAAAGTATCTTTAAGCGATTATCTTTCAAGCTCCCGCCTATTTTACCACATCCATATCAAAATGTCTATCTATCGCAAGATTTGCTTCCCTGTCAGCAATCTCGTTTTGCTCTCGCTTAACATGAACAAACGAAACCGCCTCAAAATTTTCCGCCACCTTCTTCCGGATGTCCGCATAAATCGCCAACAGGTCGCGATTCTTAACCTTATAAACCCCCTTCATCTGATTTATCATCATGAGGTTGTCGCCAACAAACCTAACCCGTTTAAGCCCGAGTTTAATCGCTTGTTCGACTCCCTCTCGAAGTGCATAATACTCCGCCACCCTACTCGTCGCAAACCCAACAAACTCTCCGCCCTTCTTCAATTTCTCACCATTCTCTCCAACAATATAGTATCCAATCCCCGCCGGCCCCGGATTTCCGCGACTACTACCGTCAACATAAATCGTCGCCCCATTAACAGCCTCCCTTGTATTGCCAACGTCCGAAAACTCTTTCTCATTCTCTAGTTCAAGCACCGCGCTCGTCGCCTCGTCCATTCTTATTCTAGAAAACTCGTCTCGCCTCAAGAACTTAAACGCCGAATAACGTTCATTCGGGCGAATCCTCACCCCCGATTCAACCTTAATCTCGAAAACAATATAAAGATTTGCCATCTGACTCGAGCCAGAAAAAGCAAGAAACGTAACGACATCTTTAAGTTTAATTTCCTGTATTTCCACTCCAAGATATTCCAGCGCCGTCCGCGCCATAGTCTCTTCCGGTTGCTCCCCAAATTTAATCTTACCCGTCGGCAGCTCCCAAAAAACAGGCTCCGAACTTCGGCCTGTTCTTTTTTTCATCAAAAGCACTTCCCCACCCTCTTTCAAAATCCCCACCACTCTGATCCTTTGTTTCATTCGCCCACCATAAATAATTCATTAAATACCAAGCGTACCCTCACCGGCGAATTTTCCCTGCTGATTTGCAAGGTGGGTAAAATCTTATGCGCAGCCTCCACGGAGACTTGCCACGAAATCCCTAAAACATAACTATACAGAGAAAATTATGCTACCGATAAAGGTACAACTCTATTATATCAGTTTACCTTCCAATAATCCAGTAGAATCCGTTAAGAATTTCATTAATCACCCCCGTCACCACCGAAGAAAACACCCCGCCCCCAACGAGAATCAACATATATATAATATATATACCAACCGGCTCCATTTTTCGCATAAACTCCCGAACCCCGTCCGGCATCAGCACAAAAAGCACTCTCGACCCATCGAGCGGCGGAATCGGAATCAAATTAAAAACTCCAAATCCAAGATTAACGAACACCATTTGTAGTAGCACTGTATAAATAATTCCATCGCTCTGCACAACATTCCCAAGTTCAATAACAAGAAAACTTAAAAAAGCGAGCAAAAAATTTACAAGTGGGCCCGCAATCGCCACCGCCGCCATTCCCCACTCTTTACCTTTAAGATTGTGCGGATTCACTGGCACCGGTTTCGCTCCCCCAAATACGATTCCGCCCATAAGATAAGATATTAGCGGCAAAATGAGCGACATGAACGGGTCAAGATGTCTCAAAGGGTTAAAGGTGAGTCTTCCGTCTTCTTTCGCCGTTGTATCACCAAGTAGGTAAGCAACTCCCCCGTGTGCCAATTCATGCAGCATCATAGAAAAAACAATCACCGCCACGATAATCAAAATACCCAAAATATTCATGCTACCTCCAATAATTTTTTAGTTCAAGGCGACTACTTCTAGTGCCACCGGGAGCGAATCAAGGTTCTTCACTTTATACTTTTTTTCTACTTTCGCAGAAACTTTTAGTTCTGCAACCATCACGTCCAAATTCCCCATGGCAATAACAACTTTCGGGTCAATCTCTCTAATCGCCCTTACCGAAGAAGTACAGAGCACGCTCGCAACCCCAAGATCATCAAGCCCCTCTTCAATCCCCCCAATAATCCCAACGTGTACCCCGCCAATCTCGGCATCATAAATCACTTTCCCCTCCTGAACGGCAATTCCCCGAATCGTCACATCTCCAACCTCAAACTCCCCCGGCCCATGAATTTCCCCAACCGAGATATTCCCAGAAATCTTCGACTCCGCCACATCGAACGTCACGCTCGTTTTCTTCGTGACGATTGTGATTAAATCTTGATTTTTGCTCTCAATCTCAAACATTTTCTACTCCTTAATTATTTTATCCGGGTCAATCAACTCCGCAACATCCATCTCGAGTATGTCGAGAACAAACCTATCGCGAACACTCTTCCGATACAGAAAATCCTCCACGGAAAAGATAACGTAATTCAGCGGCTTTCCCATTTTCTTCTCGATAACCTCCGCCCAATGCGTCAATTTCTTCGTTCGGTCATCCCCAATGATTAAAAGATCCACTCCGTCCTGCCCTAATCCCCTATTCGTCAACATCATTGCCGAAAGATACTTCTGGACCGGTCGGACATATTCTTCCCAACCGCTTTCCTTCACATCTCGATCTTTAGAAAGGTTCACCTTTTTCGAAAAAATCTCATTCAGCGCGTGCGCATAAGGATGTTTCATATTCGCCGAATAATAAACTTTATTATCAAACGTTTCATTTTTAACCACACCAACACTCTCAAGATTCAAAAGTTCGCGTCGCACCGAATTAATCTGTTCCTCAATCACGCGCGTAATCTCTCGCACATAATAAGACTTATCGGTATTTTCAAATAAAAGATTCAAGAGCTTCGCCCGCGTCTTCGAGCCGAACAATTTTTCTATAGGTGTGCTATTTTCCTTGCTCATTCTGTATACATTTTAGCACAGTCTCTTCCATTTTTTCAAGCGGAACCCATAAAATTTCTTTATTTCGCTTGAACCAAGTTAACTGCCGCTTCGCCAAGTGCCAATCATCTATCGCATTCAATTTTACTGCTTCTTCCCGGCTCAACTCTCCCCGCATATACTTCCACGCAAACTCATAAACATCTCCAAACTTTTTCATGTTCTCCTCCCCCACTTTTTTAACCAATCCTTCCGTTTCCGCATACAGCTCGTCATTAAACATTTTATCCGCCCGCGACAACAGTCTTTCTCGTAACTTTTCCGCCTCCCAACTAATTCCAAACACCTTATATTTTGAACACATTTTTTGTCTATCCGGATATCTTTCGGCATCCTCTTGCCCTAAACTTCCCAACGCACCGTTCAAATTTTTTATACACTCCCCTCGGCTTTTATCATATCCCTTCCCCAGGCTCTCAAACTTGTAATCAAACACCAACGCATCTACATAAAGCCCCGTTCCGCCCGCTACAATCGGAATCCTCCCTCGCCCCTCAATATCCGCAATCTTCTTTTCCGCATAATCTTTCCAATCCTTCACCGTAAACCGCTCCCCCGGACAAACCAAGTCAAACCCAAAGTGCGGCACCCCCTCTCGCTCTTCAATCGAAGGCTTCGCCGTTCCGACATCAAGCCCCCTAAAAACCGTCCGCGAATCCGCAGAAACAATCTCCGCACCCATTCGCTTTGCTATCGCGACGGAAACCCCCGTCTTTCCCGACCCCGTCGCTCCAACAATTACCGGTACTATTTCAGCTTCTCCAAATACTCCACCAATTTATCTAGCTTCACTTTTTCTTCCTTTTCACGCAACCTAATAGACACTTCTTTAGCTTCCTTATCTTTCTCTCCAACAATCAACACTACCGGGATTTTCATGGCCGTAGCTTTTCTAATCTTCTTCCCCAAAGAATCGTCCGAACTATCGACGATAAATCTCAACTTATTATTCTCCACCGGCTCATTCAATACTACTTTCGACAATTCCGCACGAATTTCCTCCACATATTTAGAGACCTTATCATTCACCGTCAAGACTCTCACCTGTTCCGGCGCCACCCAAAACGGGAACCATCCCGCCGTATGTTCAATAAATACCGACATAAACCGTTCAATCGAACCGAGCGTTGCGTGATGAATCATCACCGGTCGCTCTTTCTCGCCCTTCTCATTCACGAACTCAAGCCCAAATCTCTCCGGTTGCACGAAGTCGAGCTGAATCGTCGCGACTTGATGTTCGCGCCCAATCGCGTCCTCAGCCATGAAGTCAATCTTCGGCCCGTAGAACGCCGCCTCACCCTCCATCTCAAAGAAATCGAGTTTGTTGTCAATTGCCGCTTGCTTAATTTGCTTCTGCGCCATCTCCCAAAGTTTTTTATCTCCGAGATATTTATCCTCATCCGAACGATAAGAAAGCCGCGCCCTAAGTTTACTCATATCCATACTTGTATAAAATTCTTTCACAATGGACACAAGATTCGCAATTTCCTGTTTAATTTGTGTAGTTCGACAGAACACATGACTATCGTCCTGAGTCAAAGAGCGAACTCTCGATAAGCCTCCGAGCTCCCCCGTCTTCTCATCGCGATAATCCGTCGTCGGCTCCATATACCTAACCGGCATATCTCGATACGTTCGCGGTCTCGAAGCAAAAATCTGCGTGTGGTGCGGGCAGTTCATCGGTTTTAGCGCAAACTCTTCCCCGTTCACCTGCGAATGGACCATAAAAAGCTCGTCTCCAAACTTCGCATAATGCCCCGAGGTTTTATACAAATCAACCTTCGTAATATGCGGTGTCCAAACTCTCTCGAACCCGGCTCGCTTTCGCAAAGAAAGCGAATATTCCGCGAGCAAATCTCGAATGAGCGTCCCTCTCGGCGTAAACATCGGTAACCCCGCCCCAACCAAGTCCGAAAAAGTATATAAATCGAGTTCCTTCCCGAGTTTCCTATGGTCGCGCGCCTTCGCTTCTTCTTGTCGTTTCAAGTACTCATCAAGTTCTTCCTGCGTCGCAAATGCTACGCCATAAATCCGCGTCAACATCTGGCGTTTTTCGTCTCCCCGCCAATACGCCCCCGCTACTTTTTCGAGCTTGAACGCACCAATCTCGCGAGAACTTTCAACGTGCGGCCCCTTGCAAAGGTCGGAAAAAACTTCTTTTCCTTGCGAATCAGTCATCGTATAAAAAGAAATCTTTTCGCTTTCCGAAAGTTCGTCAATCAACTCTTTCTTGAGCTCTTGTTTTCCCCCAATCGCCCAATCTAGCGCATCATTCCGCGACTTCTCCGAAACTTCCATCTTAAATCCGCGTTTAATAATCCCCCGCATCTTCTTCTCAATTTTGGCAAGGTCAGCTTCCGCAACCTTCTCTGTTCCAAAATCCATATCATAGTAAAAACCGTTTTCAATCGCCGGTCCAATTCCCAGTTTTGTTGTCGGATAAAGCTCCAAGACCGCCGCCGCCAAAACATGGCTCAGCGTATGTCGCATTTTTTCAACTTCATTTTCTTTGCTCATACTTTATCCTTTCTCTTTTTTTATAATTCGCCTTTTAGAAAGCGTCAGATTAGTAGTTTCTCCGAACGAAACGCGATTTATCATCGAGTGAGTGAGGAAAACTGCTAAGCTGGTGCTTTCTAATGGCGAATTTGGTGGGTCGCAAGGGATTCGAACCCCTGACTTCTTCCGTGTAAAGGAAGCGCTCTAGCCAACTGAGCTAGCGACCCAACCTTACCTAAAATTATACCCCATTCCTTTCCACTTTTCCACCCTAAAAACGGAATCTCTAATCATTATCAATCCCTCGCCACGCAGCGGACAGCGAGACCGATGGATTTCTGATCCGAATAGTACATAATGCTTCCGCCCGAGTTAAAATGGAACGATTTCGCAATTCCGGTAGAGGCATCAGAAGTCGATGTCCATATCGACTCGCCATAGCCGCGAGAATTAAGCGCGCCACCGCCATTAGAGTAGTACCCTGTATAAGAAAACGACATAGGCAGCTGCAACATATTCACGACAGCTGATTTGTTATTGGTACGTACGCCAGAGACCCATCCGAGTACATCCTTTATTAAGTATATATACGAACCTATAGCCTCTTGCGCCGTAGATAACTTCCATCCTCTCGCGCAGATAGAATCTGCTGCTTCTACAGCAATATCAGTACGACTTCCTGACTCCGCCGTAGCTGCATACCAATTATAGTAATCTCCAAAGTATTTAGTACCACGCATGGTGTAAGAATCCGACGACGAATTCTCTATTAACGACGGTTGAAGGATTGTATCGACCGTTAAACCATCCGTCGCCTGAATCGTTAACGTACTGTCGCCAGATAAGTCAGCTACAACACCAGGCATTCGGCAATACTCTTCTTCACCATTAATACATTTAGTCGGATCTTTTGCTCGATTTTCTCCGGAAAGATAGGTATATCCATTGTCATACGAACGAGCGTATTCTGTATTGGCATTATTCTCGCCACTTATCGTCTCGCAAGCAATAGTGCCGTCACCGCCAAGTGGTCCAGTCTCCGCAGCACAAATCGACAACCACATAAACCCCTTCCCGTAACTTAATCGATTCTGAAACTGATAATCAGAAACAGATAGACTGCCAGCAGAACCTGCTTCTAGCACAGAGGACTTAGTGCGCATTCTCGCCGATGGGTCCCACACACTCTTTGAATTCAAATCTGTATTATCTGACGTAAGGCTGTTCGTCCCCGCAAAACTGGCAAGGTTAAGGTCAAGGTTCTGCACCATCCAGCAGTTCCCGTCCGCAAGTCTGCGAATGAGATAGGCCTTTTGGTCGCGGTTATCGGCAAGCAGGAAGGTTCCGATACCGATAGCCGCACTAAGCGGAGCGGTGGTAACGCCGGAGATGGCGGTCGACCCATCGTAGCGGTAAACTATAGCTGAACTTCCGACAGTAGCTCCCCATTTGTTGGTATTCTTACAGACGGAACTCGTCATCTCTTGCATCTCGGTAATCACGCTGTCGCTACCATTGCGTTTCTTAGACTGGAGACCAGCATACATCACTGTTCCGACTTCACTCCCATTCTTGGTATATTGAGAGATATATTTGTAGCCATAAGTATCGATAGTGAGATAAAGGTCATATTCTCCCGCCATAGTGCTGCCGCCAGTTGTGTTGGCGACACCACCAGGGTTATCTGGAATGGTACAGTTAAGCGTAGCCTTCCTATCTGTGATGGAGAAGCTAGTAATCGGGCATTCATAGGTCGAGGTCTTATAATCGGAGAGCCCGGTTTCTGCATAGGCACCGTTCCGCTTGTTCGCTTCCGTGACGGAATGAGGAACGAGATAGACCCTAATTTGGTCCTGAGTAACCGTCGGCGTACTCATCGCAAGGTCAAAGGTAATAGTTTCTGTGTCTCCCGAAAAGACGTATTCTTGAGTTCTGGAGAGGTTACTAGAAACGGTGTCAATCGTGGATGAAGACGCGAGCGCCGTATATATGATATTATGAGCGTATTCGCCAGAAACAAGAGAAGTATCGACGACGGCGGAGTAATAGATGTTGAACTTATCGTTCGTAGAGTCGCCATCCGTCCCGCCAAAGCCATGCAGATTGCTGGTTTCCGCCTTCCAGATTTGTTGCGGACTGGTTAAGCAAGGAACCGCAGCCCAAGTCCCCGTATTATAATATTGCGAAGAAGAAGCCGTGATTTGTGCGTCGGCGGCGATGAGCGAGTCATAGTTGGAATAAACAGAAGCCGCGGAGAAATTTGCGCCAGAAATCGGAGAATCCGGCACGGCATAACCCCAACCTTTCTGCGAGAAGACGGTAGGCGCAGTCCAAGTGCCATTCACCGCGTCAATGCCGGTTCCGCCACCCGATAGCGCGAGGTCATTAGCCTCATCATCCGTGGAAAGATAGACCGCGTATTGACGACCTGTGGTCTCCACAGCAATGGTTTTCTTAACGACTTTCTGTGTTCCGATATTATCGTTACCAACGGAAGACGGAATAAACGAACCAAAGTTAACATCTCCGTGCCCGTTGCTACCGACGGCACTCCAAGAAGCGGCGGCGTTCGACGCGTCGTAGTCCGGGTCAAGCGTTAAAGAAACGCTTGACCACGCCACTCCCACAGAAGCTCGATTGACGGCATTAGCAGAAGTAGAAACATAGGGAATAGCAACAAAGCCTAGAACAAAAACCGCCAAGGCTCCGACAGAAAGCCCGAGCAAGCGGTGATAAAGAATTCTTGGTTTGAGTTTGATTTGCATAGTCCTCCTTTGGATTTATCTACCCCGAGGGCTGATACAAAAATGGCACCACGAGGTGCGAAAGCTAACGAATACCGTCAGACTTATCATAGCAAATCTATGACTCCTCTTGGTGCCATTCTATTTGCTATTAAGTCTCAATATAAAACCATAATCCGCTTTGATATGTACGGTTATCTGTATATAATACAGAAACAATTCGTTAACTTTCGCACTTCTATAATACCACTCCCAAAACGCTTTTGCAATAACAATTTTTGAACAAATTTTTTAATCTCGCCCCAAGCGGACCGCCTCTTCGTGTCCGCCAAACTCCGCCTCGCTCCCTGGCGTAAAGTTCTCTAACTTCTCGTATTTATACTTCAAAATCCTTCTCACTGCCTCGTCAATTCGCGAAACCTCAATCTCCCCATTTTTCACCGCTCCGACTATCGCCTCTCTCGCCACTTTCGCGTCTCTCGGCATCAAAAGAAGGTCTTCCCCCGCGAGCACCGCCTTCACCGCCATCTCCTCGTCCGTATATTTTTCCGTCACCGCCCCCATGTTCAATGCATCCGTAACGGCTAGCCCCAAAAACCCAAGTTTTCCCCTCAAAACTTCCGTGACCGCTTCCCTACTCAAACTCGCCGGCTCCCCGCCCTCAACTAGCGCAATATGTCCCACCATAATCATTTCCGCCCCCGCTTCAATCGCCCGCCCAAACGGATATAACTCAAAATCAGAAAGCTCCTCCCAGCTCTTGTTCAAAACCGGAAGCCCCGCATGCGAGTCCACCGCCGTATCTCCGTGTCCCGGAAAATGTTTATACGCCGTCCCGACCCCCGCGCTCTCGATACCCCTCGCCGTCGCGAGTGCCATCTTCGTCACCACCTCTTTATCTTCCCCAAAACTCCGCCTCCCAATCACCTCGTTCTCCGGATTGGAAAAGATATCTACATCCGGCGCAAAAGTAAGGTTAAGCCCGAGGCTCCTCGTCTCCTTCCCGATCACCTCTCCGACGCTAAACGCCAATCTCTCATCCCCCGTCTTCCCCACGTCGTACATATATGGTATATTCGTTGCCTCTTTATCTTCGACATATAATAACCTCTGAACATTCCCGCCCTCCTCATCCGTCGCCAGTATCATCGGCAACCCCATCTTCTCCCGCGACAAGGCGTCAATCTCCCCCAACATCTTCTTCGTCGCCGCATAAGTTGTGATATTCGGCACCATAAGGATAAACCCGCCCGGCCGCACGTCCAAAATCTCCTCGTAAAACGCCCTAGTCAAACTCTTCTCATCATTCGTCATAATAATCATCTGCCCGACTTTCTCCTCAAGGCTCATCCCCCCAAGTTTCTCCTCAATCTTCTCTTCGATACTCGTTTTCGGCACCTCATTTTCCTGTTTCCTCGCCCCAAATAACATCCACGCCCCGACAAAAACCGAGGCGACGATTAAGATAGAGACAATCAACCCCCAAATCTTTTTCACTTTTCCCTCTCTCGGCTAATCGTCCACATCGCAATCGAACCCAAGAAATTACCAAGAACAGCCAGCACAATTGTCCAAGAAAACCCTTGCGCCACCCCCATCGTAATCACATTCGCAATCGAGTGCTGGAACCCGCAAAAAATAAACAACGGAATCCCAAAGATAATCCCAAGCGGCGTTCCCTTTCGATACAAAAGCACCGCAATATACATAATCACCCCACACATCACCGCCTTCAAGAAGAACGCAAGGTCAAAGCTCCACGTCGCCATTTTCGCAACTCCCGCCTCAAACACCTCCGCGTCCATTACAGAAAACATCAGTCCAATCAAATACCCCGCCACCAAATTCACAACCAAAATTATCAACAAATCCCGCACCTTAATCTTGTCGGCAATCAAAAACCCTGCCTTCCCCGTAAATAAGTTCTGCCCCATATAACACACCCCAATCAACCCAAACGCAAATATCACCGGCCCAATCGGACTCCCAAGTTTCAAAAGCGCATAGTCCCCGAGCGCAATCAAAAGCGCCGCCCCAACGCTCTTTCGGATAAGTTCCGAGATTACTCCTCGTTTTTCCTCAACTTGAACAACTTTTTTACTCAAAATTAGAACCCCTATTCAACGGTAACAATTTTACCTTTATTCCCGTTCGGAAGTGTATATTCTTCCCCCGCCTTTCGACCAAGTAACGCTTTCCCAAGCGGACTCTGATCGGAAATTCGCCCCTCAAGCGGGTTCGCTTCCACCGGCCCAACTATAGAATAAGTGTATTTTTTACCGCCGAGAAGCACCGTCACTTTCGCCCCCACCCCGACTTTTTCGTGACCTCGGTTCGCAATCACCTTTGCGTTCTTGAGAATCTCTTCAATCTCGGAAATCCGGTGTTCATTCACTTTCTGTTCGCTTCTCGCCGCCGAATAGTCTTCGTTCTCGGAAAGGTCCCCAAACGCCCGCGCCGTCGCAATTTTTTCCTTAATCACTTCGCGCTCGGCAATCCTAGACTTGAGTTCCTTCTCAAGCTCCGCTTTACCCTCTTTAGTCAAATCAACAGTTTTCTTTTGCATTTCAAAACCTCCTTTAGGAAGCATAACTTCTAATATAATCTTCCTAGAGTTTACAAACTAGCGACGAATTTGTCAATAGCAATTTGCTTTGTTTCTCCGGTCTTCCGATCGGTAACCTCCACTTCCCTCGCCTCAAGCGTCCGGTCAGAAATCACCACCCGCGTCGGCATCCCCATAAGTTCCGCATCCTTCATCTTCTCCCCAAATCGCGCATCCCTATCATCAAGCAAAATCTCATCCTCATGCCCCTTATAAATCTCAAGCGCTTTTTCCGTCCCCTTCTCCCCCATCGCCACAATATGATATTTATATGGCGCAATATTCTCCGGCCAAACCAACCCCTTTTCGTCCGCCATCTTCTCGACGATCACCCCCATCACACGACTCACGCCAATTCCGTAACTCCCCATAAACACCGTTCTCTTCTCCCCCGAAGCGTCGCCAAATTTAAGCCCCAGCGGCTCGGAGTATTTATACTTCAAAGTAAAGATATTCCCCACTTCCGCCGCGTTCGTCTCCTCAAACGTCATTTCCGAAGCCCCAAGGTCCTTCAAAACCTCCGGGTTATAAACTTCCTTGTTCAAAACAACCGACTTGTCCTTATTATAATATACTGTGTCCTCCCCCACATTCAAAAGCGTCTGGTATTCGTGCGAGTATTTTGCAAATACCCCGCCACTCGCAAACGTCTCAAACGTCTCCGCCCCAATCCCGAGCCGCTCATAAATCTTCGCATAGGCCTTCTCAACCTCTGCGTAAATTTTCTTATGCGTCTCCTCATCCGGCGAAAAACTATACAAGTCTTTCATCAAAAACTCGCGCGTCCGCATAATCCCCGACTTCGCCCGAAGCTCATTCCGAAACTTCGTCTGGAATTGATACGCAAGCACCGGCAAATCCCGATAGCTTGAAATATAATCCCTCATCATATTCGTTAGCGGCTCCTCATGCGTCGGCGCAAGCCCCAACTCCCCGCCCGCCGAAAGTTCCGTCTTAAACCACACGTCCATTTTCTTCGCATCCCATCTGTCCGTCGCCTTCCACGGTTCCGGATTTTGGAGCGCCGTCATTTGAAGCTCTTCCGCCCCAATTGCGTTCAACTCTTCTCGAATAATCTGCTTTATATTTTCAAGCACTTTAAGCCCAAGCGGCAAAAAGTCATACACTCCCGCCATCTCTTTATGAATATACCCCGCCCGGATTAAAAGCTGCGCATTTTTCGCCTGCTCATCCTTCGGCGCATCTCTTAAGGTTTTGATAAAAGTCTTCGAAAGTCTCATAATGTTTCTATTATACCACACCTCAAGAAAAAACGCCCCTTAAAGGGGCGCAAAGGCAAGATTTACTGTCCAACGATTACTCGGGCCGACTTGCCCTCAATTACAATCATCTTAAACCGCTCGGAACGAATCCGAATCCGCTCTGTGAATCGTTTGTCGATTCGATCGCGGAACACCAGTTCCAAGACCATGTCATCATGGAAGCCGAACTTATACAACTTCCAGTTCGTCGTCCCGAGAAATGTATTTCGAAGCGAGCCCCAGTTATTGCCCGACAAAGCGCGCGTGTACTCGGCTAAATCCGCCAACTTACTTGCGCCTTCCACCGGGTCATCCTCTGGATACTTAATCACCAGCCCCTCTTCTCTTTCATCTTTTTCGATTAGAAAACAGAAATCTCTCATAGTCTTTCCCTCCCAAAAACAAAAAATAAAGAACCAAAATCCTTACTCGAATACACGAGTTTTATCTATTATATCATAAATCCTCAAAAAAGTAAACCCCTAAAGCCTATTCAAGAAAAAGACGAGTAACGCACCCGCCGACGAAGAAGTTCGCTATTTCCTGACGACCTTTTTCGTGACGTCGAACGTCTCCATGTAGTGCCCTGTGAGGAGTCTCGTCTGCGAATAATACGCAGCCGCACTCGTATAACCAAGCGCAATCACCGGCGACAAAATCCACTGCAAGACCATAACCACCCCCTTAATTTTCTTATATCTCTTCGGTCTCGCCGGAAGCATCTGAAGCGACATCAAAATCGTCACAAGAATCCCGATACTCGCAATCGTCTGCACCACCGAAACCACCATCGGCAGGTTAAACGCCGTCATCCCCCGGTCGGAAAGGTTCATAATCATCGGCACCCACCCCCCAAACGCCACAATCGGCGCAATCATCGCCCCAGTTACGTGCGTATCTATAAGCCGTACAAACTTCGAAAACGTCTTCCAAAACGGCACTTCTCTCTTCTTATTAAACAGCAAATTCCCAACATAAGCCACGTCGCTCGCTCCATAGTCCCATCTCCTAAGTTGCACGAACTGTGCCTTCAGCGTCTCAAGAAGCGTATCGTTTATCACCGCGTCCTGCCCAATCGACACCCGAATCGGGACAACATCATAATCCCCCTTAAAGAAGAAATAACTTCGCCAAAACTGATGCCCATCCTCGACAATTGTCCGCTTACTCCAATAATCCATGTCCTCGAGCGCCGCAAGCGGTTGCGAGTGCGACGCAAAATTCCTAAGAATATGCGGTCTCATCGTCTGAATCACGTTGAAGAACGAATTAGAAAACGCAATCACCCTCATTGGCGCCGCCGCGTCCCAAATATTGTTCGTAAATACACAAATCGGTTGATAACTCCGCCGTTGCCTCGTATGCGGGTCCCTAACGCAAAATTCATAAGCCACCGCGTCAAGATACTTTTCACTCAATCTGTTATCACTATCAATCGTCGTAACAATCACCTTCTCTCTGTTAATATGTTTTTGAACACAATATTTACTCAACTCCTTCCCCGCATAGCAGAGGTTCGGACCTTTCCCTTTAATCTCACCTTTAAGCCCGTCCGGGTGTTTGATGAGAATAAACTCCTTAAATGTGTCCTTGAACAATTTTTTTAACTCCTGCACCGTCTTTTCAATCTCTTCCCCGCCTCGTTCCTCATACCCAAGAACAAAGATAATCCGCTCATTCGGGAACGTCGTGTCTCTCACCGCCTCAATACTCGGCTTCATCGTATCAATCCCCTCATTGTACGCCGCCATAATCACCGCCTGATAAACCTCACTCGGCCGCAAATATTTTTCTTTCGCTTCCGGGTCGCTCAAAATTTTCTTGAGATTCAAAACGTGGTCGGAAAAGTTATATTCCTCCAAATTCTTCCGGTGCAACCGCTCATACGCCGCGTGCGCGTCCTCGAGGTCCTCACACCTCCCTCTCCAATCCACTTTCTCCGCGGCTTTCATCGTCTTAAACCCTCCATAAGTCCGAGCCGCAATCCCGACCGCCTTCACCAGCGTCGCAGAAATAATTGCAATCAAATAAATCGCCCCCAAAATCGGATTAAAATACGACAATACAAAAAGTAATATCACCCCAATATAAGAAATCGCCCCCGGAAGAATTTCCAAAAACCGATACTTTCGCGTTCGTTTCCCCCTCGGAATCTCAAGACTTAGCCCCATCTAAATCTCCCCTAAAAGCCGCATCAAAAGCACGAACGCCCCCGCCGCCACCATCATCGAGAGAAATACCATTGCTACGGCATATCCCCGCCCGCGCCGATTATAAACTTGAATCGCAAAAAGATTATGCAGCACCCCAAGCACCACTCCCATAATCGGAAACACCGCCATCTCCATCCACCCTCCCGTCCTATACCCCCCGGAACTCCAAAGCGAAAGCCAATCTCCCCCCGAGAACTCCCCGATGTCCGAATACCCAATATACATCGTCGTCCCCCCGGCCTTAAAATGAATCAACGTATGAAAAACTAAAAGTCCCCCCATCAAAAACAACCCCACCATCATCGCTATAAACGCTTTATCTTCCCTAAAAATCTTCTTCACCCCCGCGCGAATATCTTTCATACTCCCATTATACCACAAATATTTTTCATAATAAAAAATGGAGCTGCGACCGGGATTTGAACCCGGGACCTCATCCTTACCATGATAGCACCTAGCCAATTGCTAGTTCTACAAGGTAAGGTACGAGATTATAGCTCCAGACAACTTGTCAGTGCCGCTAAGCACGATAGTCGAATTATTTGGTTGTAATCTATACCGAAAGCTTAAGATTCGCACCTGTAAACTACGAACCCTTGTTATTAAACTTCCTACATTCATTATAACATAAAAATCCGAAAAATGAGTTAATTCCATTAAAAATCAGCCCACTTTTGAACTGATTTTAGTAGGCTGCATTATGCGACTGCGATAGTAGTATGCTTGGCCATATGAATAGCTTTAAGATCCTCATCGACGACATGAGTGTAGGTCATGGTGGTCTGGATACTTTCATGGCCGAGAAACTCCTTAACATACACAATATTGGTATTATTACGGAGTAGATCCGTGGCAAATGAATGCCTCAAAGTGTGCGGATGAACCGACTTACGTAAGCCTGCCTTTTCAGCGCTATTCTTGACCACCATCTGGACGACCTCATTTGAGATTCTAGCGTATTTATTCTTCTCCGAAACAAACAGCGCCGGGCAATTGTCGTTCCGCAGAGCCATATACTCGTCAATATATTTATGAGTTTCATCATCCATAAAGCAAAGACGAGATTTATTGCCCTTTCCGATAATGGTAAATGTATTGTCCCCCGGCTTAATTTGACAGGCATTAATAGCACAAAGCTCACCGTTGCGAACACCGGAACTAAAAAGCAACGAAAGCATAGCACGATTACGATACCTTTTGAATTTTGAGTAGCCGGGAGACTTCTTAAATGTAGCTTGGATCAACTTCTTGACTTCATCTACCTCAAGAAAATCGACGACCGTTGCATCCCTTTTCGGGATCCCGATCAACTCGTGGTTAATAACTGGATAACCCTTTAATTGGAGATGCTTAACAACGACGCGCAATTTAATGATGTAACCGCGAACCGTGTTGGGCTTCTTATTTTTGGATAACCAATCTTTCCACCTACGAATCTTGTCAAAATCTAATTCGGACATCATGATATCCTCGCCGAAAAACTCAAGGAGTAGCCTGAGAGC
>JAFWGN010000005.1 GCA_017515285.1 Candidatus Saccharimonadota bacterium
ATTGTCGGAACCGGAAGTGGAGATAAAGACTGTATAATAGGTTCCGTTTGAAGTAATGCCGATAGTTTTCTTAATTACGCGTTCGGTACCATAGCTTCCGGATGTTGCGTCGCGAGAAGTGGGAGTAATGCTACCGAAGACAATATCGCCGCGACTGGCAGTTTGGTCGGAACTTCCATAGTCCGGGTCGAGAGTTAAAGAAACAGCGGACCAGTTGACGCCGGCGGAGACGTCGGTGGTGGCAGATGCCTCACTGATGAGAGTTGGGACTAATGCGAAGGAGACTAGGAAAAGTAAAAACGACGCGATTGATCCAATAAGGTATTTGCGGTAGAGTGTGCGAAATCCTATGTTCGTTTCTACGTCGGTTAGGGTTGGTGTTTTGGTTGGTTGCATAGTCCTCCTTTTGGTTTAACTGCCTCGAGGCGGACACGTTCCTTCTTAAACAAAATTGGCGCCACAAGGGCAATAACCAAATCACATTCAGTCGCGTTTCCGTTATCCGAATCAACTTGGTTCCTTATGACGCCAAGCAATGATTCGAATTTCAAAAACTTTGTTCGATAAGCAAAGTGCGACTTTATTAATATAAAATATGATTTGGTTATTGCTCTTTTATTTTACCACGAACAAAAAAGCGTGCCTAGACTTGATTTTTGCGAGAATTGTTTTGTCCCACCTCTAGTAATCAAAAAGCCCTCCTTGAAGGAGGGCTTTATTGAGTTAGGCTAGTTGGTTGAAGCAGAAGAGCTGGAGGAGCTGGATCCGCAAAACCTCTTTTATTATTCGTTACAGGTGGTTTTACAGCCGGTTTTTTCGACAAGTTTTTCCATCATCGCGCCGACTTTTTCTTTCCAGGCGGCGACGCGCTCCTCGGTCCAGTATTCTTCCGGTTTCTCGAGGCCGAGGGTGTCCTTCGAGGTTTCCCAGTCGTTCCCGACGATTTCGCCGTCGATAACGAAGGTTGCGTTCGGAACGTAGATTCGTTTTTCGCCAGTGTTGTTGTATTGAAGATAGTCTCCTAAAATCCCGACGAGTTTTTTATAAAAATCGGTGTTCTTTTCGCGGTCGTCGTGAACATTATAATAATAAATCTTTTCAATCCCCTTCTCCTTCGCGAGGTCGTTTAGCATTTTCGCGTAGGCCTGACACCAAGGGCAGGACGGAAAACCGAGGAAGACGACGCCGGTTCCGTGCTCTAAAATATTGCTGATTTCTTCGCCGGTTTTATATTCGAAGACGTTATCGACTTCGACGGTTGAGTATTCGTCAGAGAAGCGCATTGCGTCGGTTGCGGTGTAGTCGATAATCTTTTTGATAGTGAATGGGAGCAGGAGCGCCAAAAGAATTGCGCAGACGACTAAAATAATGATTCCAAAGGCGGGATGATACGGCTCGACGGAGTGAACGGTTTTCTTCGCCGGAGCGGGTTTCGCGACGGTCTTTGCGACAGACTTTGCGGCGGTCTTTTTCGCCGGGGTCTTCTTCGCGGGGGTTTTAGTTGATTTCTTGGATGAAGTTTTTCTAGTAGCCATAATTTAATTTTAGCATAAACGGTTTAATTTTAAAAGAAAAAAGGGGTTTTATTTTTTGCAAGGGAGTGTTATAATAGTAGAGGATTTTTGGGCCGGTAGCTCAGTTGGTTAGAGCACGGGCCTTTTAAGCCCGGTGTCGAGAGTTCGAGCCTCTCCCGGCTCACCAAAAATCTTTTAACAATTCGTTGGAGCCTTAGCTCAGCTGGCTAGAGCGTTTCTTTGACGTAGAAAAGGTCAGAGGTTCAAATCCTCTAGGCTCCACCACTTTTAGGAAGAGGCCGTTTGTGGCGTCTTTTTTTGTTGCGGATTATTATTGCGTCTTCAAAAACTTAAAAAGGCTTTTTTCTAACGAGGCGGGAGCCGGGGGCGGCGGGCTTTTTGACGACCGTTTTCGCGCCGGAGCGGCGGAGGGAGTGGCGGACGGGCTTTTTTAGAGTCTTTTTCTTGCGTTCGAGGGCAGCGAGTTGGTTGTTGATTCGGAGGGTTGTGTCTTCGATTCCCTCTTCGTCGCCGGAGGCTTCGTAGAGAGCCAAGATTTGGCGCAAGGTGGTCGTCGAGGCTTCGAGTTCGTAGGCGGATTCGAGGGCGTCGATGGCCTCTTTTCTCCGGCCAAGTTTTTCGAGGGCCTTGGCGAGGGCGATGAAGCGCGCAGGGATTCCGCCTTCGAGTTCCAAGGCTTGCCGGAAGGCCATTTCCGCCTTTTCGTAGGCGCCGGTTTCTAGGTAGATGAGGCCGGCGTTATGGAGAGAGCTCGGGTTATTGTCGAGGGATTGGGCGATTTCGAAACATTCGATGGCTTCGGTGAACTTTGACTCTTTTGCGTAGAGGATTCCAAGACGGTTGTAGGCGGCGGCATTTTTTTCGTCGAACTTCAAAATCGTCAAAAGCGCTTTTTCCGCGCGGAGCGGCTTTCGCTCTTTCATGGAAACCCGGGCGATATTCCAGAGTTTTTTCATCTGGGCGTCAAAATTCGGAGACTTTTCGTCGTCGGCTTCTTTTTTTCGTTTCGAGAGGATTACGGGGTAACCAAAAATCAGGAAGGCGAGTAGCGTCAAAATCAGAATAATTCCGAGCATATATAATATATATTATAGCATATCCGCGACGATATGGAGTTTTATGTGGCCGTTTTTTTCTAAATTCTCGTAGAGAGCGAGGAATTTTTTGAGTTTTTTGAGCAAGTTTTCTTGCCCGGTTGCGAAGTAGGATTTATAAGTGATTTCGATGGCGGCGCCAACAACTTCGAGAGCGTAGCCGCGAGGATTATCTTTTTTCTTCGCGAGGTCACTGGCTATCGCTATGAGTTTTTTGGAGTCGGCAACCAGAAGCTCGCGGGCGAGGGTTCTGGTCTTTTCGCTTACTTCGACGGGCCTTTTTAAGCCGTCGGTTTCTTTTAGGAAGAAGACTTGGGCGCGAGAGAGGATGGTCGGGAGGAGAGCGGAGGGGGTTTTGGTCAATAAAACGAAGTGATGATTGTTTTTTGGCTCTTCGAGGTTTTTGAGAAACGCGTTTTCGGCGGAATCGTTCATTGTTTCGGCGTTCAAGACGACAAAAAAGCGGTCAGTCGTTTCCGTCGTGAGGGTTTTATTCGTAAAATCACGAACCATCTCGACGGAGATTTTGCCGGTTTTTTCGTCCGGCTCGAGAAATAAGGCGCTCGATTTGAAAGCCTTATTTAGTTCAATCTTGGCCTTGAATGGGTTGATAGCAAAAATCGCAAAATTGGTTTTTCGGGCGAGAGCGGGAAGTTCGGCGAGAGAATTGAAAAACATTTAATCCTCGAACGGTCTAAAGAACTCTTCTGGAACGGGGGCTTCGAAGGTCATGCGGACATTGTTGTCCTCCGGGGTCTTCCCGGGGATAGTGATTTCGAGAGACTTGGCGTGGAGCATAAGGCGGTCTTTTGATTCGATGTTCTCGCCGACGCGGTTGGCGACGACCTCTTCGCCACCGTAAACGTAGTCGCCGAGGATTGGCGTTCCGAGATATTTAAGATGGATGCGGAGTTGGTGCGTGCGACCGGTCACGGGGCGGAGTTCAACGAGAGAGACGTCGCCGTTTGATTTTAGGACCTTATAAAAGGTAATCGACTCGCGGCCGTTGGGGTCAACCTGGAACGTGGCGTGGTGGTTATAGTTCCTCGCAATCGGAAGGTCGATTTTGGCTTCGTCGAGTTTTGGGCGGCCCTTGACGACGGCGTAGTAAACCTTGTGCGCGTGGCGCTCTTGGAATTGGCGGCGAAGCATGGTTTGGGTCGGTTCGTTTTTGGCGAGAATAATGACGCCGGAAGTTCCGCGGTCGAGGCGATGGACGAGGAGACCGAAATCCTCAAGCGTCGGCTCGACACAAAACTCACCCTTCCCCATCGAGAGGAGTCCAGAGGGCTTGTTGACGACGAGGACATTTTCGTCTTCATAAATCACTGGCGGGGCGATTTCTTTGCGGAGCGGAGATTTCATCGGCACCGAGAGGTCAAGTGCGGCAGTTTTTTCAATTTTTTCGGCAGGCTTCGTTTCGACGTCGCCGTTTACCGTAACGTAGCCTTCGCGAATGAACTTTTGGAGGGTTGAGCGGTTGTATTCCGGGAATTTTTCCACGAGAAGTTGGTCCAAACGAAATTTCTCCGGCTTTGTTTCGTCTTTTTCAAGAACGACGTCGCCATTGATGACGCGAGACATCGCGGGTTTTGAAAACTTTTTACCGGTGATAATCATTATCTCAAACCTACTTTTTCATAGACTTCGGCCAGCTTCGCATTTGCGACGGCGTTGGCGTATTTCTCGCCCTCGGGGAGAAGATTCTCGACTCTATCGTCGGAGATTTCGGCAAGGCGTTTTTGGAAGCTAATTAAGAGGTTCGAGACGGAAAGGGAGACTTGTTTCTTTAGGTCGCCGTAGCGAGTCTTCCCCGCCCACTCGCGGATGACTTCGCCGAGCGGGACGTCGTTTACGAGGGCTTCGATTTGGAGTAGGTTCGAGATTCCGGGTTGAGTTTCGAGGTTGAAATCGATTTTTTCGAGCGAATCGGTAGTCGCCGACATGATTTTCTTGGCGGCGCGGTCGGGGTCGTCGCTTAACATGATTTTTGAGTTCTCGCCGGGGGTACTTTTACTCATTTTCTTTTCGGGGTTTTGAAGGTCGCGAATCCGAATCCCGGTGTCTGCGCCCATAAACTTGACTTGGGTTTTCGTGTCTTCAGGAATGGTAAAAGTGTCGCCGAAGCGGTGGTTAAAGCGTTCCGCGAGATTGCGCGTTAGCTCGATATGTTGGAATTGGTCCTCGCCGACTGGGACGAAGCTGGCGTCGTAAAGCAAAATGTCCGCCGCCATTAAAACGGGGTAGTCGAAAATACCGACGTTTGCAGATTCTTTCCCTTCGGATTTTTCTTTGTATTGGATCATGCGTCCCATTTCCCCCATCGTCGCGATACAGTTCAAAATCCAGGTTAGCTCGGCATGGGCGGGGACGCGGGATTGACGGTAAAGGTGGACGTTTTCGTTTAGTTTTAAGCCGGCGGCGAGATAATATTTGATACTTCGTAAAGTGTTTTCTTTCAAACTCCCGTCGATGTTTGAGATGATTGAATGGAGGTCGGGGATGAAGATGTTGACGTTGTATTTTTCGGAGTATTTATTGGCGAGGCGGACCATCGGGAGCAGAGCGCCAAGATAGTTTCCAAGGGTTAGCTCACTATTAACACGAAGGCCGGTTAAAATTGTCTTTTTCATACTTTTATTTTATCACAGATTAAGATATAAAAAAATGGTGGAGTACAGGAGATTCGAACTCCTCACCTCTTCCATGCCATGGAAGCGCTCTACCAAATGAGCTAGTACCCCATCGGGACAATACTATCTTATCATACTTTTTTTGAAAAATAAAGAACAAAATCGGGCGCCCTCGCAGTTTTTGAGCGCCCGATTGTTCAACCTAATTTGTTCAACCTTGGTGTTCAACCTTGTCCAACCAGTTTTGTTCAACCTTTGGTGTTCAACCGTTTATTTGTTCAACCTGTTCAACCGTTTATTTGTTCAACCTGTTCAACCGTTTATTTGTTCAACCTGTGTAGAGTTTGCGATTATTTTCTTCGGAGGTTCTTGCGGTAATCTTTCTTCTGCTTTGCGAGTATGAGGAGTGCGACCGCGGCTAGAGCGACGAAGGCGACGATGCTAGTGATAACGACGTCTTCCGTGGCGAGATTAAGATTTTTGAATAATCCGCCGGTGTCCGGGACGTCCGGAGCAAGGGGCTGGACGTAGCTCACGACGTAGATGGTGCGGGGCGAAGAAATTATTTCATATTCAACCGTATCTTCACCCTGTTCGCCGCTATCTGGATCGATTTCCCCGGGGACGGTCGTCGCAGAGTAGGCGGTAACAAGGAGGTTATAGTCGCCACTCGGGAAACCGTGTTCCGTGAAGGGGAGGACGATTGTCTTGGTTCCGGCGAGATAGTCGCCGTTTTCGTCGGGCTCGATTTCGATGACGATAGCTTCATAGAAGAGGGCGTTGCCGTTTCTGTCGACGGGCATAACTTCGATTTTAGCAACGCCGTCGTCGTAGATTACGTCGGCAACCGGATTTTGGGTTGTTTCGGCGGAGCCGGTCTGGACCAAGTTTACGGGGACGTAGTCAAATTCGATTGCGTCGCCGGTCGAGGGGCCAATCGGACTCGCCGAGACGGCGGTCAAGACGTAGTGGCCGTAGGAAAGGGCGGGAGTATCAGCTTCCGGATTCGGGTCGAAGAGGTTAATCGTTACCGTGTTCGAGTCGGAATCATAATTGAACGTCGGGTCGAGGCGGGACGGATCCGGGTTAAACCGCGGAAGCGGAACCTCGTGGACCGCGATGACTTCGCCGTCTTCATCGAGCTCTTCGTAGCTCAAGGTGAAGTCGACGTAGGTGGAGTTCTCGTAGGTGAAATCCAAGTCAAACGTCGGAGACGTGGTTATGTAGTCCGTCGCGGGACTATCGATTTTTATGGACGGGAACTGGTCATAGACCGTAACCCGAATGACATCTGTATGCGAATCGGAAGCATAGGACGCTTCGTCAGCGTACGCTCCACTCGCAGGCAGAAAGTAGGCAAAGACGGTCAAGGCACCGACGAATACCAGACCGAGTAGCCCAAGAAAGTTTTTCTTGCGTTTTGGCATAACTCTACACTCGCTTTTTGTTTTTAGTTTTTATTTGGACTCGCAGTTCGTTCGATTCTTCGGCACTCTACACTACAAGCCGAGACGAACGTTCTTTACGTTTCCTGATTAAGATTATAGTCCAAACGAAGATGCTTGTCAATAGCAAAAGCGCAATGACGACGATGAAACCGGGTAGAATTAGAATGACGTGCGACTCGGTTTTTGCGACGTCGATTGCGGAGACCGAGAAGGAGACGTTGAATACTCCAAAGAGGGGAGCTTCCGCCCAAGAGGTCGTAAACTTGCGCTCGGTTCCAGGAAGGACAATAAAATTATCGGAGTTTGAGTAGATCGGGGTGCCGAAGATTGATTTAACGGACATGTCATAGACGGCGAGGAAGTCGGTGTTGCCGGTGTTCTTGACTTTTGCCATGGCGTTGATGTCAGAGGCGGTAAACATTCCGGTTAAATTAAAATCGGTGATTTCGGCGGTGTCGCGGGTTTCTCCGTCGCCATGCCCCAAGATAATCAGGGAGACGCGAGAGACAGAGCCGACGCCGGCGCTAGTCCCAGATTCGGTGAAAGTTTCGTCGTCGATTGACTCGGCGAAGATAATGCAGTATTGACCACCCTCCGGAATATCGTCGGGGACGGTAACGCGGTAGATGATGGTGCGTTTTTCCCCGGCCTTGATTTTATAGACGGGGTTTTTGACGAAGGAACCGGTTTCGTCCTCGAAGGTAATCCAACGCATAATCATATTGTAGGAAGTTTCGTTCGTAAAATCGGCGTCGTAATCCTCGTTCGTCACGTTGTAGGGGGCGGTGTATAACTTGAAACTATAATCTTTGGAGCTGACGTTTTCCAGGGTAAATTGGTAGTTTTGGGTTTGGCCGGCTTTGACTTGGATGGCGTTGGCGACGGGAGAAATCTTCACCGCCGGGGCTTCGGCGAAGACAGAAATCGGGCTTAATAGGTTGAAAAGTAACGCCCCCACCAGGGTCAGACAGACGGCGAGACTGGAAAATAGTTTTTTCATCTTTACTCCTTTATAAATTAAATCTATCAGCGCTCCCGGACGTGTTGCGCGAGTTTGAACGCATGCGACGGTCGTCGCGACGCTTCAAGAAGATGCGGGCAACAATCGTGAGAATAATCAAGAGAATAATCGCGATGAACCAGAGCGGGCAGACGAAGACAATGGCGGATTTCGTCTCGGCGTCGTTCATGAACTCGTTGGTCAGATTCACCTTCAAAACGCCAAGGCGAGGAATCTCGTCGATGACGAGGCTGACTTCGCGCTCGGTTTCGGGGAGAATGGACTTTGAAAGCGGGTCTCCGGTGTTGTCGTATATTAGGGCACCATTCAGTTGGTTTTCGATTTTTACAGTCATCACGGCGTCGGCATCGACGTTACCGGTGTTTTTGAATTTAGCGCTCACGGTTAGCGGTGGGTTCAAAACAAAGGCAGGAATGTTAGTTCCGGAGATTTCGCCAGTTTGACGAGTCTCGCCGGAGATTTTCGCGGCAACGACGACGCCGGCGCCAGCAACGACCTTGACGTTTTGGTTTTCGGTGTTAGTGTCGCTAGTCTTAACAAAAATTACGGCGTGTTGGCTTCCGCCCGGAGCGTCCTCGGGAACATTAATCGTGTAGCTCACTATGTCGATATGGTTAGGGTCCACTGCCCCATCGGTCTTGTCGACTGTTATCCAATTGGTTATTTGAGTATATGCGTTACTAACACTATAAATTGGCGCATAATCAAGCCCGGTAACTTGGTACGGTGTAATCTCGATGTAATAATTGATAGTATTATTTCCAGTATTAGCGATGGTGAAATTATTTGTATAGCTTGCGCCGGGGTCGAGAGAAACGCGGTCGGTCGTTGGCGATATCTGGACGCCAGCTGCGCCGTTATCTACCGCAAATGCCTCCAGCGCGTGTGCAAAACTAAAAATAATAGCGCAGGCTGCAAGTAAGTATTTTAATCTGGTCCTTTTCAAAACATACCTCCTAAACTTTGTATATTCTATTATAAAGTAACAGTTCAAAAAAAACAACCGCTTTTTAGCGGTTGTTTTTAGAAAAGGTTACGCTTAGTCGGCAGTCGTAACGTTGTATTCGATGACGGCTTCGTAAGTACCGGCCACCTGGTCAGAAGCAGCTTTGATACCAAAGTTTACATAGTGGTATTCGTCGTAAGAAGCGGTGCGGACGTTGCCTTTCGCCTTAATGACTCCGGTTGCATCTGGCGTCGGGATAGGATTCCAATTGCCCGAGAAATTTGCAGCGGCGGGGTTGGCGATGGCGGAGTATTCTTCGATACCTTCTCCTGCGGCTTGGTGCATGGACTTGTAGCCCCAACCACCGTCGGTGCCAATCGTATCAGTCGCCTCGGCGATAGAGTCAATTGTGTTATTCGCATCATAACGAGCGGAGGCGCCGTCGGTATTTCTATCTTTGCTATTATCTTTGATAAGGCGAAGATTGGCATCGTCAGCGGTTTTTGCGTTCATTGTAAGCCTATAGTCGTTGTAGGTATTACCTTCAACCCTAAGCGTGTGAATGAGGGTGTTATTTGCGTCTCCGCCACGAGTTAACGAGACCTGGTTGGTTTGAATATTGCTCGAAACGGTAAGAGACAAAGACTCTTCGACAACAGCTTTAATCGTTTGCTCGCCGGTAGTTGCAGCGAAAGCGCCGAGCGGGAGCATTGCAACGCCGAGACCAGCCACAACACCAAGTCCGGCAATAAGTTTTTTGGATTGAACCATTTTTGTTTTCCTTTTTTATTTTTAGTTTTTATTTATGACCTTTTGTATTTTCTATTATACGCTTACGGTTAATAATGTCAAGACTTTTTCCTCGCGAATTTAAAATTATATTAAAATCAATCTTCTTCCGGTTCCGGCTTCGGGCCGAGGCGGCGATATTTACGGATGCGCTCGACGATAGTGAAAATCACCGAGGCGAGAAAGACGAGGGCGAGACAGATAAACCAGGTCGGGGCGACAAGGACGAGAGTTTCCGTCCGGTCGATGCGGTCGCCAAAATCGATGTCTTGTTGGACACGGAAGAGGCCGAGAAGAGGGGTTTCCTCCCAAGTTTTCTCGGAATAGAGGGTCGTGTCGGGGATGACGACGCTGTGTTTCGGGGCTTCGTCGTTCGTATAAACCTCTTCGTTCGAGAAGAGCGGGAAGACGCGGAGGACGTAGGACACGGGGAGGTGGACGTTGCCGGTGTTTTCGACGAGAGAAGTGGTCTTTATCGGTTGGTTAAAATAGAACATGCCAACGTTATTCTCGAGGACGGTTCCCTCTTCGACGGTGTTGCCTTCGACGGTGGTATATAATAAGACGGCGACGCGAGATTTGTTTTCAATTGAGACGCCGGGCGAGCCGTTGGTTCCGGTCGGGGTGACGGGCGAGACGAGAAAACTTGCGTATTGGCCACCGGCGGGGGCATCGCTCGGGACAGTGATTTTGAATTTGATGGCGCGGCGCTCGGCGACTTCGAGAGCGCCGGAGACCTCTTCGATTTCGATCCAATCGACGATTTGGTTATAATCGTCGCGTTCGGAAAAAGATAAATCGTAGAATTCGTTTTCGAAAGTTAGAGGGGCGGGAGCGACGGAAAATTCGAGGGATTTGCCATCGAGGTTCGGGTTCGTGATAAAAAACTCCCCCTCGTAAACTTCGCCCGGTTTTAAGTCAACAGAAATTAGCCCAGGCGAAACGGCGAGGGAGAGGGGGGTGTTAACTTGCTGCATTGACTGATAAAGTGTAGGTTATGGAGCCGGTGTAAGTGTCGGCAGGAGTTGAAGAACCGGCGGAGACGCTATAAACGGCGTTGAAAGATTGCGTTCCGATGTAGGTGTAGGCGCCGTTTACGGGGCCGGTGAATGTATTTCCGGTGACGACGGTTTTGTTGGTTGAAGTGGAAATCGGGATGGTTTCGAAGTCGGCGTAGTTGATTCCGGTTGCGGTATAGGCGGCGAGAGCGCCACCGCCATTTGAGACCGGGACGATTTTCATGAGCCAGTTGGAGTTGGAGCCGTCGTGTCCGTTGGCCTTGTTGGAAAGGATTTTATGGGCGTTTGAAGCACCGCCGACCATGGTCGCGTAGGAGTTATTGTTGGTGTCGGATTCGGCGGTGACCTTCCAACCGTTTTCGCAGCCGGGGTAGGTTGTCCCGCTCTCTGTGTAAGTTAGGTAGTTACAGGTTACTTCGTAAGTCGTCGTCCCGAAATCGTCAGCGGCAGTGCGGGCGTAGATTGAGCCGGAATAGATGTTATTTGTCTCGTCGTAAGAGGAAGAGGTTCCGGCGACATTGTTCGTCGCGGCGAGGGCAAGAACGCCGTTAATCGTTACGCTTACGTCCACGGTTTCTTGGGCGATAGTCGTGGCGTGAGTCCCGAGTGGCAAAAGCGTCGCGGCAAGTCCGAGCAGAATCCCATTTATTGCAACAAGTCTTGACGACTTCATTATCATTTCACCTCTTTTTTTATTTTCTATACTTTTATTTTACACAAGCGGAATAAAAATGTCAATGGTTTTTCCCAAGTTTTTTTATGGATTTTACTCTGTTCGGAGGGCTTCAACGGGGTCTTTTTTCGCGGCGGAGCGGGCGGGAATAAAGCCACCGACGAGTGTTAAAATAATGCTTAAAATAACAAGCGAAGCGGCGCTTGCGGCGGGTAAAGCGGCGGAAATATCGATGCCGCCGGTGAAGTGAGCGAGAATACCGTTGATAATGGGGATGAGCGAATAGGAGACGCCGATGCCAATTAATCCCGCGAGAAGTCCAATGATGACGGTTTCGGCGTTGAAGATGCTGGAAATGTTACGTTTTGAGGCGCCCATGGCGCGGAGGATGCCGATTTCTTTGGTGCGTTCGAAGACGGAGATATAAGTAATGACGCCGATCATAATCGAAGAGACAACGAGCGAGATGGAGACGAAGGCGATGAGGACGTAAGAGACGGCGTCAACGATGACCTTGATGGAGCTCATGAGGATTCCGGCGGTGTCGGAAAAGTTGATAATCTTATCTTTTTCTCCGGCGGCTTCGACCATGTCGTTGTATTTGTTGATGAAGGCGATAAAGTTTTCTTTGCCTTCGAAACTCGCGAAATAGATAGAGATTGAACTTGGTTCATCGCGGTCCTGGAAGCCGAGTTTTAAGAGGTTGTTCTTGGCGGTCGAGTCGGTTTTGTTGAGCATACTGGAGACGACGCGCATAAGTTCGTCTTCGGTGAAGTTGAGTTTGAAAGCGCTCGTGATTTTTTGCGGGTCGATATTGAAACTTTTAGCGAAAGAGTTACTAATAGTTTCGGTGAGGGTTGCGACTTTTTGCATGACTTCGAGTTTGGCCTTCATTTCCGTCATTCGGATTGCGAGTTGCTCTTCGAGGGTGACGATTGGGGTGCTTTGGCGGAAGAAGCGGGAGTAGATGCGGAATAATGTGTCGCTAATCGTGGCGCGGTCGCCGGTTTTGATAAGGTTCGACAAATCTAGGTTTTCGAGCGATTCAAGGTCGAGGTTTTCTATTTCGAGCGAGAAGTCGAACGTGAGAATATTGTAAAGTGAGACGTAATTGCCGAGGTATGATTCGAGGACGCCTTTGAGGGCGAGACGGAAGCCCTCCTTCGGGAAATGAAAATCGGTTTCGAGGGCGGCGAGGTCGGCGGAGACTTCGTAAGTCGCGAGGTAGGTTTCGACGATGGTCGGGATGTCGGCGCGGTCGATATAGCGCCGAGATGTTAGAACGGGGTATTCTTCCGTGCCGAGGTTGACTTCCTCGGTGGTTTCGACGGAGGCGACGACGCCGGTGAGGCTTTTTTCTAGGAGTTCCACGAGCCTGTCCTTTGCGGGAGTAATGTCGGCGGTAACGGAATTGCCAATTTCTAGCATCTGCTTCTTGACCTCGGTGGCGACGGCGTTTTGGTCGATGGTGATATTGAAGGCTTGTTGGAGTTTTTCGGTATCAACCGTAACGAGGTCCTCGAAAGCATAGTCGAAACGACCGGTTTCTTGGTCGAAGCGGGCGCCAGAGAAGACATCGACCTCTTCGTCTTTTAATTGTTTTTGGACAATTTCCGAATCCTTGGCGGAGTTAATTATGAAGTCAATGAGGCTTGACTGGTAACCGATTCCGGGTTGAAGTATGGCGGACATGGAGCCATTTTTAGGGTAAACGACGCCGGAGATTTTGAGCTTGACGGCGCTTTCGAAGGCTTGTTTGACGAATTCTTTGTCGCCCGACATATCTTCATAGACGCCGTATTTGTCGTTGTATTTATAGAGTTCGTAGGGCAAGATAAGGCGGAGGTCGAGGTTTAGGAAATCTTCGTAGTTCATCGTGAGCGGTTCGGATTTAATATCGACGGATTCGCCGGACATGAGTTTTGTCACCATGGTTGAGAGTTCGTTAGTGTCTTTGAGGCCGATGGAGTAGGCGAGGAGGTCGGTGATAGCGTGTTCCGAAGAGAGGACGAGAACCATTTCGTTATAGTTCTCTGGCCAATGGCCGGCTTTGAGTTCGTAATTCTTTTCGAGAGCGGCGCGGTCTTCGGTTATTTTAGAGAAGACGGAAGCGTAGCCTGAGAAGCTCGCCATCATGTTGCTACCGCCGAACATAGAGGAGAAAAGGTTGCTTGGGTTGAGTTTTGCGAGGGTGTTGGTGCCGTCGATGGTGTAGATGAGTGGATCGACGGAGTAATTGTATTCTAAAGAGGTAACGTCGTCTTTGTAGTCGTTGGCGTGGTCTTCGAGGTGGTGCTTGAAACTTTTGAGGTCGTTCGTCGCGACCGAGCGAAGAGTGTTGGCGAGGAATTGGTATTCGACGACGTCTTTGCCGGATTGCTCGAGAATTGAGAGAGCGGACTTTGAATCGTCTTCGGGAGGCATGAGGAGCGTGGCGATTGAGAAGGATTCGTCGCGGATGCCGAGTGGATAGGAGCTCAGGGTTTCTTCTTGGACGCCATCGACGTAGTTTTGGAAGCCGGTCGAGACCGCCAAGATGAGGGCGATGCCGATGATGCCAATTGAGGCGGCGAGAGAGACGAGAAGCGTGCGCTTTTTCTTGGTCAGGAGGTTATTTCCGGAGAGGGTGAAGGCGGTAAACATCGACATGGCGGTTTTGCCGTGTTTTTGTTTCCGAACTTTGGCGGGTTCTTTCTCGAGTTCCTTCTTTTTGGCCGGGTTCGAATCGGAGATGATTTTGCCGTCTTTTAAATTGATAATTCGAGTTGAGTATTCTTCCGCGAGTTCGGGGTTGTGCGTTACCATGATAACGAGGCGGGTTTTTGAGACCGTTTTGAGAATCTTCATGATTTGGACGCTGGTCTCGGAGTCGAGGGCGCCGGTTGGTTCGTCGGCGAGAATGATGTCCGGGTCGTTGACGAGGGCGCGGGCGATGGCGACGCGTTGCATTTGACCGCCGGAAAGTTGAGCAGGGCGCTTGTGGACATGTTCGCCGAGGCCAACATCTTCAAGAGCCTTTTTGGCGCGGGCGATTCCCTCTTTTTTGGAGATTCCCGAGACGGTGAGGGCGAGGCGGACGTTGTTCAAAATTGATTGGTGCGGAATTAGGTTGTAACTTTGGAAGACGAAGCCGATGCGATGGTTTCTATATGAGTCCCAGTTGGCATCATTGTAGCGTTTAGTGGAGACGCCAGAGACGAGCAGATTTCCGTCGGTGTAGCCGTCGAGGCCACCGATGATGTTTAGGAGAGTGGTTTTTCCAGAGCCGGAGGGTCCCAAAATGCTCGCGAACTCACTCCTGCGGAAGTTCAGCGAAATACCATCGAGCGCTTTCTGCTCGAAATCGCCGGTATTATAAACCTTGGTGATTTTTCTTAACTCTAACATCTCTATTTCTTGTGTATATATTATATATGTATTTTATGTATAATGCAATTATGATATTATAGTAATAGTAATTATTATTTGGAGGTATTTTGATGTTTAATCCCAATGCACGAAAAACGGTTTCGGATTATGAGCGTGTAGAAAATACATTGGCGGAACTTACGCCCGACCCGCGAGATTTTGAGGAGCAGGTTTATCCGACGGAAGACGTCAGGAGTGACGTTAAACAACTCGACAATTATCGACGCACTCCGGAATACAAAAGAGGCGGAGAGCGTTCGGACGCTAAACTTTTGGAAAAAACTTTTACGGACATGGTTGAGCGGGGCGACTGGTTCGGCGAAGAAGAAGCGTATGGGGATGACCCGGATTATCTCGCGCTGATTACCTTCCCTACCGCCGACATCGACGATGCGTTTAATCATATTGACGTGATTGGGATGATTAGCAACGAAACGACGGAGCACGAGACAATGCCGTTCGCGATTGACCTAACTTATAATACCGACAACGCAAAAATGGCGCAAAAGTTCAGGTGGAGACATGTTTATGGAAAAAAGCCGGGCGTGCCGGAGGAGGTTTCCGAGTTCGGCGATTGCTATATGGATAAAGATTACTATGGGAGAGATGTTTTGAGGGGGCGGGCGCTTTCGCTGAAAAATAGGTATGGACTTAAAGTACCGGGTTTTTCTTCGGCTAAATATTTTGAAGATAAGAATAATCCTTGGGATCCGATGCATGATAAGGGGCGGATTGATGTCATGCCACGCTTCGTGGTTGGCTACTCGACTGAGATTGCCGACGTTTTGTCCGTCGGGATGCCGAGCGAGGAGTATCGAAAGAGGTATGGCGAGGAGGACTTTTTGAGGAGAAAGATGGAATATAGGAACGCCGAGCGGCGCGCAAAATGGTGCACGTTGCTCGAGTGTCGCGAACAGGCGTGTGATATTCGTTTTATGTTGGAGCATATGGACAGTGAAGAAACAAAATGGATGAATCCCGAAGAGTTGGAAAAGGCGAAGAAACAGATTGTTGCGATGGATGCGTATTTCACAAAGGCAGTTGAGCTAGCCACTCAAAAGGCGCAGGACGATCCGGAGGAGATGGCGGCGATGAATTATGCCGACAGGGATGTCGTTCGTCAAGCGACTAAACATCATAGTTTTGAGACTTATGTTGCGAAGGGGTGGAGTAAATAGGTTTTTAAAGTCTAGTCAGGGCACGTCAAATAAAAAACAATCCCCTTTGGGGGATTTTTTAATCTGGTGCGCCTGACTAGAAATCGTTCGCTTCGCGAACTCCTCGCCGGCGGCGCCTCGGAAAATCCAGAACAAGTTCTGGATTTTCTCTCGGCTTCTTGGCGAGACGAACTACGTTCTCGTCTAGTCAGGGGCATTAATCATAAAAATAAAACAAGACCCTTCGGGTCTTTTTTTATTTTTATGGTGCGCCTGACTAGACTCGAACTAGCACAGCTTTAAAATCGCCACTACCACCTCAAGGTAGCGTGTCTACCAATTCCACCACAGGCGCACGGATTGTAAAAGTATAGGGTTATTATATCACGGCGTGCGGTTTTTGGCAACTTTTTCTACGCCCCAAAATCGGACATCGACAAATCGGTCGGTGGCGACGACGAGGGAGAGGTCCTCGGAGAAGGGTTTTACGTTCTTGTCGAAGAAGTAGCTCATGTTGACTTGGTATAAACCTATGGCAGGGGCGTCGTCGAGCCAGCGAGAGAGGAAGGACTCGTATTTTTGGTTACGAAGTTTTTCGTCGGTGGTTTCGCGGGCGGAGATGATTAAATCGTCGGCGACGGAGCTGTTGTAGTTTGAGAGGTTAAGGCCGTTTTGAGTGGCTTGAGAGGAGTGATAGTAAACGAGGAGGTCGGGGTTGCTGCCTAGCTCGATTTCGTATAATAATAAATCGTAGTCGCGGTTGGCGATGGTGTTGACGAGGAAATCTTGGCCGGGTTCCTCGATTGAGCGGATGACTTCGAAGCCGAGAGATTCGAGTTGCTCGGCGATGTTCTCGAGGACGGTCGGGAGATAGCCGGAACGAACGGTCGCGAGGCGGAGGGTCTTTTTCTCGACTCCGGAGACGGTGTTCTTGGCGGCTTCGACGTTCAGGGCGGGGAGAGCGGGCCAAGTTTCGAGGTCGATTTGGGACGTTAGAATCGGGAAATCGAGGGGAAGTTCGTCGCCAATGACGGAGCGGGCTTCGTTAACGTCGAGGCCGGATTGAATGGCTTTTCTTAGGTCGCGGTTTTTTAAGACGCTTGATTTCGTGTTCATGAAGAGGAAGACGCCGGAGTTGATTGCGGTCTGCTTTTCGTAGATGTTGCGAGAAGTGATTTCGGCGGAGTCGGTCGGGAGAAGTTCGGCGGTTGCGGAAACGGCGCCGGATTTTATGGCGGATTTGATGTCGTCAACGGTCAAATATGCGTGGACGACGAAGCTGTTGATTTTGGGCGCGCCCTTGTAGTAGTTTTGGTTTGCGGTGAGGTAAACGATAGACTCACCGGAAGAGCCGACGGCTTGTTGAGCGTTAAAACTGAAGGGGCCGGAAGAAACGGGGTTGGCGCCGAAACTCGACTCGAGGAGGGTCATTGAGTCGGCGTCCTCGAGAATGTGCTTGGGGAGGATGGGGAAATCGAGGGCGGTCGCGAACTCCGACCAGACGGCGGGAAGAGAAAAGACGAGTTCGCCGTTGTCGTTGAGCTTGACGGAGACGTTTGAGAGGCCGGAGTAGTAACTCGAGACTTGGCCGAGGCCAGAGATTAAATTTGCGGTAAAAATCACGTCTTCGGCGGTTAGCGGTTCCCCGTCGGACCATTTCAAATCGTCCTTTAACTTGACCGTCCAGACTTTCGCGGAGGCGTCGGATGAGACGGACTTCGCGAGGACGTTACCAACGTGTCCCGAGGCGTCGGAAGCGGTAAGTCCGAGGAACATGAGTTTGCTCAAGGTTTTTTCGCTGTTGGTCGAGGCAAAGAGAGGATTAAGAGAGCTTACTTTTCCGAGAGTGGCTTCGGTGTAGGTTCCGCCTTCGATAAAACCGGTCATGGAGTAGGAGTCCGTAAACCAGAAACTTTGGGTTAGGGCGAGCATAAAGAGAGCAAAGACGAGGAGACCCCATTCGATGATAAAAAGGCGGACGTCGGAGATGTGGGAAAGGCGGCGAAGGAAGTTTTTCTTGATGTGTTTTTCGCCAGAATCAACAACTTCCTCGGTGAGACGAGAAACTTGCTTTAATGCTTTTTGCCCACGCTTTTTAGAGAATAGTTTCATGTTAAGCTGGAATTAGTAATAGCCCCATAATCGAGAGGACGAAGACGACGGCGAAGAAGATGGTTGCGTTGAAGAGGGATTTGTCGAGGCCGCGGCGGGTCGTATAAAGTTCGCCCGTACCGCCGAGGCCGGCACCGAGAGAAGCGCCGCGTTGTTGGAGCAGAACCAGGAGAATAACGAGGACGGCGGAGATGATGATTGCGGTTTGGAAAACAGAGGCTAGATTCATAATACTTTTATTATAGATTATTGGCGGAGATTTTACAAGTTACTTTAGGAGCCTTTTTCGCTTTAAGAGCGAGTGGTAGGTGATAGCGAAACGATGCGCTTCTTCGTCGATGCGGGCGATGAGGCGGGCAATGTGAGAATCTTGAGAGAGTTCAACGGCGCGGTAACCGTCAGCGGTCGGAATGATGATGTTGACGGGGGCGGATTTTGAGTGGTTGCCGGATTTGTCGCGACCGAAGACCGGGATTTTAAGGGGCTCTAAAATTGGCAAAAGCGCGGAGACTTGGGGGATGCCGCCGTCGAGAATAATCAGGTCGGGGAAGTCCCAATCGGAGTGTTTTAGGCGTCGCGTTAAAACTTCCTTCAGGCTTTCAGTGTCGTTGTTTTGTTGTTTTTTTAACTTGAACTTGCGATATTCGGAACGATCGGAGGCGCCGTTGACGAAGACGACCATGGAAGCGACGACGTCTTGACCGCTTTGGTGGGAAATGTCGTAGCCTTCGATTCTCTTGGGAGGAGCTTTTAGATCGAGTAATCTTTGGAGACCCTTCAAGGCTTGGTCGGAAGAAATGTCAAGAAACTCTTTATCGGAAAAAACAATTTTCTTTTTTAGGCCCTTGAGGCCAAAAAGTTCGTTTCTAAGTTCGGCGGCGCGCTCGAAATGGCCGAGTTTGGCCTCGTCTTTCATTTCCCGTTCGAGGTCGCTGAGGAGTTTTTGGCGGTCGCCCTCGAGGTAGCGAATTAAGTTCCGGAGAATCTTTTTATAGTCTTTTGAGGTCATTTTCCCGACTTCGATGCCGGGGGTTAGCCCGAGGTCCGTGTCGAGGGTTTTCTTTCCGGTATAGGGCTTATCGTAGTAAGGGAAAATCTTGCGCAGGATCCGAAGGGCGGTCGCGATGGTCGTTTTTGCATAGAAGGGGCCGATATAGCGAGCATTGTCGCCAAGAGGTTGCCGGGTGATCGAAACGAAGGGGACGTCGGATTTCATGTCGATACGGACGAAGGAGACGGTCTTGTCGTCTCTTAAAAGGATGTTCCATTTCGGCATATAGCGCTTTATCATTTCGCTTTCCAAAAAGAGCGCGTCCATCTCCGTGTCAACGACAATCCAATCCGTCATCGCGATTTCTTCGACGAGAACGGTGGTTTTGGGGTCTTTCTCGGTTTTACTAAAATATTGGCGGACGCGGTTTTTGAGGACCGCGGCTTTTCCGACGTAAATCACTTCACCCGCCTTGTTTTTATGAAAATAAACGCCCGGGGCGGCGGGGAGGGTTTTTAGTTTTTGTTTTAACTCGTCGGTCATGTTTCTATTATATCGTAATCTTCGACCGTATTCAAAGATTTTTGATATTCGTCGAGCAAGTCTTTTAGGCTTTCGTATTCGTCCGGCGCGGAGTCGAGAGGCTCAAAATCTTCAAAGTCAAAGATTTCCGTAAGTTTTTCGAGGTCTTTTGCGGTCGCCTCGAGAACGTTCTCGTCAAGTTTGGCGGCGAGTTCGGACTTCTTGTCGAGAAGATATAATTCATCTTTTGAGAGGTATTCGCCGGGATTATCGAAATCCTCTCCCGGGACGCCGAGGCGCGAGAGTTTTGCTTCGAGTTCGAGCTCGACAAGGTCGGAAAAGCCGTCGAAATAATAATACATTTTGTCTGTCTCGCTTCGCGAGCCAGAAATTTCTGCGTCGCCTCCCTCGGAATAACTTCGTTCTTCCGAGTTCGGACTCCTTGAAATTTCGCAATTTTCACACGCGCTCTCTTCGCGGGATTTTATAACTAAAAACGCAGCTAAAATGACGACGGAAATAGCGAGAATAATCCGCACGGGACGAAGTTTCCGGGACTTTTCGGGGTTTAACACTCTGGTCATTAGGGTCATTATACCAATAAAAAAGCCCCCCGGCAACTATGAAATCGGGGGCTTTTATCCGTTGCGCGCTGGTTCCGTTTGGGAACTACAACAATAAGGCTCTTTTAGTATAGCACATTATTTTTATTTTTGCTATAATATTCTTATGGATAATTTAACTATTTCTAACATCAAAGCGAGGCAGATTCTGGACTCGCGGGGGAATCCGACCGTGGAGGCGGATGTGTTCTTGGAATCTGGACAGGCGGGGCGGGCGGCGGTGCCGTCGGGTGCATCGACCGGTTCGGGCGAAGCGTTGGAACTCCGTGACAAGGATCCGAAGTTCTTCGGTGGAAAGAGCGTACTTAAAGCCGTTTGGAACGTGAATTCGAAAATCAAAGACGTGCTCGTCGGAAATTCGGCGGAGCAGGCGGTCGTGGACCAAATTATGCTTGACCTCGACGGGACTGCGAACAAAAGTAATCTCGGGGCGAACGCCATCTTGGCCGTTTCTCTCGCGACGGCGAAGGCGGTTGCGAGGGCGAAGAGACTTCCGTTTTATGCTTATATTGCGGAACTTGCGGGGACGATGGACGAGATGTCGCTGCCGATGCCGATGATGAACGTGATGAACGGGGGCGAGCACGCAGATTGGGCGACCGATTTCCAAGAATACATGATAATCCCGAAAGCCGCCGAAAATATTAACGATGCGGTGAGAATGGGCGCGGAAGTGTTTCATGCGCTTCGCGACGTTTTGAAAGAGCGAGGCTATCCGGTAACGGTGGGGGACGAAGGTGGCTATGCGCCGAAGGTGCGCGACGGGAATAATGAGCCGCTCGAATGTATTAAAATCGCGATTGAACGCGCGGGTTATAAACCGGGGACGGATATTGCGATGGCGATGGATATTGCGAGCTCAGAGTTTTATGATAAGGATCACTACGTTTTGAAGACGAACGGAGATTGGAAGAGCGCCGACGACCTTACGAACTGGTACACTTGGATTGCGGACAACTATCCAGTGGTTTCGATTGAAGACGGGCTTGCGGAGTCAGACTGGGTGGGATGGAAGATGATGACCGCTCGACTTGGCGACCGGGTGCAACTCGTTGGCGATGATTTATTTGTGACCAATACGCGACTTTTGAAGCGCGGGATTGAAGAAAAGGCGGGGAACGCGATTTTGATTAAGCCGAACCAAATCGGAACGCTCTCCGAGACGATTAGTGCCGTCATGACGGCGAAAAAAGCGGGGTATAAGACGATTATTTCTCATCGCTCCGGCGAGACGGAAGACGTTTCGATTGCGCACATCGCGGTCGGGCTTGACGCCGGGCAGATTAAGACCGGGTCACTCTCGAGAACGGAACGCATGGCGAAATATAATGAGCTGATTCGGATTGCGGAGGGCAATTCGCGGCTCGGGCTTCACAAACCGTTTTAGCTTTTTCGCCCCAACACGAATGAAACGAATCGTGAGATGTCGAAAACTCCTTGAACTTTCTCCGGAGAAAGCGCGGGAGTTTTTCCTTGAGAAAGGCAATTATTGCAGCTTGAAACTGCCGCCTTATTTCCGGTTTAATCGAATCCTCGGGAGGGCGGGGAGAATTCTTGAGGGGCGGCCTTTACCTGAGTTTTATAAAATCGGAGTGAGCCCGGTGGATTTCGAGAACGTGAATTTGACGTTTTTAATGAGTAAAGACGGGCGTTTTAGTTGGCGACCAATGCAAATTATTCATCCGGTGATATATTTATCACTCGTTAATCGCTTGACAGAGCCTAAAAATTGGGTTTTAATTCAAAAATTCTTCTCGGCGGAGGCGCGCTTAAAAATCATCCGGCCGGTCGGGCAGATTCTTGCGGCGGCCCGAGAGAGGTCGGGGGCGGCGGCGGCGATCATGAATTGGCGGCAGAAGATTGAGCAGGAATCGCTTATGCTGTCGCTAGATTATCGAGTGATGGCGGAGACGGACATCGAGCTTTATTATGAGTCGATTCGGTTCGGCGATTTGAAGCGGGAGTTTTTAAACTCGGGGATTCGGGGGATGGGGCTACTCGGGGAGGAAATCATGACCAGTCTCCAGGCGGGGCTACAAGGGACGACGCAAGGGTTGCCGCAGGGGAGCGTGGTGATGGATTTTTTGGCGGAGATGCTGCTTCTTGGGGTTGACCTTCGGCTTGAGGCGAGATTGAGACAAGAAAACTTACTTGATAAGATTAAAATCCTCCGGTTTAGAGATGACTATCGGATTTTTGCGGAAGATATTCCGACGGCGGAGGGGGTAGTGGGGCTGATTTCCGAGGCGCTCGCGGAGTTTTCTTTGCATCTCAGTACGAAAAAGACGCGTTTTTACAACGACGTGATTGCTGTGGCGCGGAAGGAGGACAAGGCGTATTGGGACGAGCGGCGGGCGACGGTGTTTTTGGACCGGAATGGCGAGCCGAGGGAGATGTCGCTTCAGAAACAGTTGTTTAGGATTTATGAACTCGCGCGAGAGTTCCCGAATTCGGGGAGCGTTTGTCGGGCGCTGATGGACCTTTTTGAGAAACGGATTTTGAAACTGGAAGAGAAACCGAGAGATAACTTGCAACTCATTGCGATTGTAGCAAAAATCTTTCTGGAAAACCCAAGGGCGGGGATGGTGGCGGCGGGGATTTTGAGCCGGTTGCTTGATTTTGAGAAGTTGGCGGGACGGAGGCAGTTGCTCGAGAAGTTGGCGGGGCAAGTGAGGAAGCTGTCGCACAATGAGTATCTTGAGATTTGTTTGCAGAGGTTGACGATTTTAGAGCTTCCGGAATTGCCATTTTCTGGGAAGTTGGCGCGGTTTATGGCGGGCGAGGACGTGAGGCTTTGGAATTCGGATTGGCTCGATGCGGAGTTTAACGAGGAGAGCGTCATCAATCATCGCGCGCTGACTCGGCTAAGTCCCGTGATGACCGCGGAAGAGGTGAGGGTTTTTGAGAACTATGAGATGTTTACGGGGATATAAAAAGTCCCCAAAGGGGGAATTTATATTGGTGCCCGAGATGGGACTTGAACCCATATGGTAGAGACCATTCGATTTTAAGTCGAACGCGTATACCAATTCCGCCACTCGGGCTTGGAGGTGTTAGAAATGCCGAGATGGCGCTTTCTAGCTAGAAATTTTGGAGGCGCCGACCGGAATTGAACCGGTGTACAAGGTTTTGCAGACCTCTGCGTAACCACTCCGCCACAGCGCCATGAATAAACTTATATGGAACTTACCCGGCGCACGCGGTTTCGCAGCCTCTAAAGTAACCACTCCGCCACAGCGCCATATATACATTATATCACAAAAAAGCGTCGAGTATGACAAAACCGACGCGATTTTGAGTGTTTATTTTTCAGATTCTAGGCGGATAAATGCCCCACCTCCCGAAATTCGAACGCCTCTCAACGTCAGACCCGTTCGAATTTCTTAATATTATTTTATCACAAGCAGAATCAGAGTCAATATTGATTTTTCATAATCTTTATGGTTTAACTTTAGCGTTTCCCTGTTCGGGTTGTTCGGTTATTAGAAAATAAAGTTCAGTTTCTTGCAAGCCGGGCAGATATATGTATTTTGCCACAAAAAACCGCCTCGTGTCCAGGAGGCGGTTTCTCATACTAGAAGTTGTCGGTGTCTTCGGTTGATTCGACGTAGCGCTCGCGGGTGCGGCGGACGATGATGATGAAGGCGCCGACAATGAGGAAGGTGGTTAATCCCCACCAAAAGACGTCGAGGGTTTCGAAAGCGTAGAGAATCGGAGAGCCTTCGAGGTAGGCGCGGTAGGCGTCGAGAACGGCGTAGTATTTGGTCATTAAGGACGGACCGACGAGGGAGCGACCATAGTCGGAGAGGACATTATAGAGACCTTCGGTGGCCTTAATGAGCAAACGGGAGGAATAGTTGACTTCTTCGGGGTTCGGGAGGCGCGAGACGAGGTTCTCGAACTCGGCGACTTGGTCGAGGACGTCGAGGGCGGAGCCTAAAATCGAGACGCGACCATTTACGTCGAAGAGGTCGGAGAGAGCGAGGTTCGAGTCAAAGACGCCGAGAGCGCCAGTGTAGCCATTCAGGGCGTCCTCAAGAACCGTCTGGTCGTCTGGAGTGACGTTTCCGGGGGTGATGTTGCCGGCATGGTCATTTTGTTTAGCTTCCTCGATGGCTTTTTCTGCTTCGGCGATGCGGTTCTTTAATTCCGAGATGGTTTCGAGGAGTTCCCCTAAGTGTTCCTTTTCTTCGTTCGTAACGTTTAAGCTTTCGAGGAGGGTTTCGATTCTGGACTCTAAATGTTCGAGGGTTTCGAGGTCATCTTTAGTAACGGTCTCGAGAGTGAAGGAATTGACGCCGGCGTCAACGGCTTCGAGCTCTGCCTTGGTGTCTTCGATGTGCTCGCGTTTTCCACGAAGGTCGTCTAGCGTTTCGTCGAGTTCGTGCTTTTCTTCGGGGGTAAGGCGATTCCCGTTTTCGGTTTCGACGGCGAGAATGGCGGAGATAAGTGCGTCGATTTTGGCTTCGTCGGCGCTAGTAACGTGGTCGAGGTCGGGGACGGTGGCGTAGGAATCTCTGATGATGACGATTTTGGTTTCCGTGTCGTTAATCTCTTCGATGGCGGTTTCGTAATCTGTTAAGAAGTCCTTAACGATTTGGTTGTCGTCGTGCGTGTCGAGGAAGTTGGTGAGGTCGGTTTTTACGTTCTCGAGGGTTTCGAGGTTGTTTTTATTGGCGTGTTCTAAGCCGTCAAAGAGGGTAATTTCTCCGGAGCCGGTAACAAGACTTGAAAAGCCGGCGTCCTTCGAGACGACTTCCACGTCGAGACTAGAGAGTCCCGGGAGGTCGAAGACGACACCGCTCTCGCTTACAATCGAGACGTTGCCGGCGCGGTCGGTGAGGCGGAAGTAGAGGTTCGCAGACTTGTTTGGGTCGAGAGAAACGGAGCCAGAGGTAGTCTTCCAATCTTGCGAGGACTTCAAGGTTTCGGCGTTAAGTTCGGAATCGGAGGCGAGGTATTCAACGGTGTTGATGCCGGAGCGGTCGTCCGAGGCGGACATATCGTAAACCTTGGTTTCGTTGAAGAGAAGACCGAAGGTGATGGCGTTTAAGACGACGTTGGTTTGGTTTTCACCGGTGGATACTTCCCCGGTGGGGACGACGGAGTCTTTCTTTACCTCGGCAGAAACAACTTCGGACTCAAGCCCGGCAGCGGAGACGGCCTTAAACTCGAAGACTCTGGAGTCCGTATCTTCGGTAACGATTTTACTCGCGAGATAGGGCAGCCAATCGTTGCCGTCAACGGTCGATTGCTCACGATAGAAGAGAGTGACGGGGCTGATGTTTCCGGCGACGTTACTTGCGGAGAGGGTGACGGGGTGGTTGGTCCAAGAACCGAGGCGATAACCGTGAGCATCGACTTCGACTGCGGGCGTTACGGGGTCGATGTTATGATAGACGACGGTTTTGACGTCGGAATTGCCGAAGGAGTTGGTTGCGCGGAAGAGATAAGTACCGTTTTCTACGACGGTATAGACGCCGGAGTCGAGGTTAGTGATTAAGGTCCAGGTTTCCCCGCCGTCGTTTGAGACTTCAAGTCGGTCAAGGTCATAGGCGTCGGTCGCAGAGACGCCGGCGACGTCTGAAGAAACCCATTTTTCCGTTTCGGAGACGACGGAGAGGGTCGGGAAGGTCGTCCGGCGGATTTCTTCCCAGATTTTGTTTTCGATGTCTTCGAGGGCGCGGTCGATGGCGGCCAATTCATCTTCGATTGTCTGTTTTTCTTCGTCGGTGTAGTTGTTGACGTAGTTTTCTAGCGCCGATTCTAAATCCGCTCTCGCTTCCTCCAAATCGGTTTTATCTTCGACGGTGTAGCCGGTCGGGAGTTTGCCGTCGATGTCTTTAATATTTTCGGTTTCCTTGGCGGCTTCGGCATCGTTAATGCGGTCTAATAAATCGTTTAGTTTTTTGACGGCGGCTTCGACGTCTTGGCGTTCAACTTCGGTTAGGTTTTCGCTTTCCAAAAGCGATTCTGCCATCTCCTTCAAATCTTCGAGTTCGGATTTGTCTTCGGTTTTGATAACATCAACGTCGGTGCGGCTCAAACCGTCGAGCGCGTTCAAATCGTCTTGAACCTCGTCGAGGCGGCGGAGTTTGTCTTCGAGTTCGCGTTTTTCAACGAGAAGGGCGTTCGTCTCGTTGATGGTGAGATGAGTACTGTCTTGCTCGATGGTGGTTTTGATGTCATCGATGATTTCTTTTATCGTGTCGTAGTCGGCGCTAGTAATGTGTTCGAGGTCGGGAGTGGCGTCACCGCGGTCATGTTCGTCTTTAATTTCCGCTTCAAGGGCGTCGATTCTTTCGACTAGGGTTTCGTAACCGGAGACTAAATCTTCGATGATTGCTTTTTCTTCGTCCACCGCGTGGTCGCCTTCTTTTTCGAGGATTTCGTCGAGTTTTTGCCCGGCTTCTTCGAGGGTGGGTTTGTCGGAGGTTTTGAAGTTATCTTCGTTTAATCCTAGATCGAGCGAAGAGAGGCCGGCGGTATGAATCGTAATCTCGGAGACGTTGCCAGCGCGGTCGGTTGCGACGACGTGGTAAGTTGCGTTGGGGGAGAGATTGATGAGGGTTTCGGTTGTTGCGACGCCGTTGACTTTAACTTCGCCGAGGGCGCGGTTGTCCGAGACGAGGAGTTTTTGGGTGAGATAGTAGGTTTCGCCGTCTTCGAGGGGGTAAGTGTGGCCCGCGTCAACGTAGCCTTGGATTAGGGCTTTCGTGGTGTCGAGGGCAATTCCGTCGGTGTTGATGACAGCGACGTTGCCAGCGCGGTCGATTAGTTTGAAGTAAAGAATAAAATCACCTTCGGGGTTGATGGCGACAGGGCCAGTCGTCGTTTCCCAACCTTCAGCGGAGAGGGCGGATTCTTTCGAGTCGAAAGCGGCGGACGAGACTAAATATTCGATATGGTCGAGACCGGAAAGATCATCCGTGGCTTCGACCTCGAAGTTCTTAGTTTCGTTGAAGAAGAGGCCGAAGGTGACTGTGTTTAGAAATTCGTTCCAACCGTTCGCGGAAGAATTGATTTCGCCGGCCGGAGCGGTGATGTCGCGACGGACGAGGGTTTCGACAACATCGGATTCGACGCCAGCGGCGCTTATGGCCTTGAAATAATAAGTTTTACCATCAAGACCGGTTTCTTCATTTACGACAACGGCGCCGGAATACGGAAGCCAAGTCGCACCGTCTTCGGAATAATAGTATTTGGTTTCGCCGACGTTTAAGGTTACGCTTTCGACGGTGAGAGTAACCGAATCTTTCGTCCATTCCCCCTCGGTGTAGCCGTTGGTGTTGACGCGGACGACGGGCTTTGAGGTGTCGAGGTTGGAGTAGGTAACACAAGTGGCTTCGGAGATATTATTATAGTTGTCGATAGCGCGATAACAATAGGTGCCGTTCTCGCGGATTTCTCGTTCGGCGCGGTCGCCGTCAACGAGTTTAGTCCAGGTTTCGCCGCCGTCAAGGCTTTCGTCGAGTTGCTTAACGCCGCTTGCGTCGATGCCGATTATAGTGGCGTCGTCTTTAATTTGAATTAGCCCGGGGTTAGCAACAATCGAGACGGTCGGAGGGGTGGTTTCGGGTAATGTTGTAAAATTTACAACATTTGAACTAATGCTTTGGCCTTCATTGTTCTCGGCGCGGACGCGGGTGTAGTAAAGAGTGTTGCCAGTGAGGCCGGTGGCGGTGAGGGAGGTGTTATTTACGAGAAGGTTGTTAAAACCGGGGACGATGTTCTTAAAATCTGGGTCGAGGGCAATGTCGAGGCGGTAACTCGTCGCGCGGGGGACGGCGTCCCAGGAAATGTCGGCAGTCGTTTCGGCGACATTGGAGACGCGGATGGTTTCGACGGGGTCCGGGGCGGAGATGTTGACCATGCCGGTTATGGCGTAAATGCCGCAGAAAATCCCTTCGGTCGAAGAATTGCCGTTTCTTCCGGTCAAAACGAGGTCAACGGAAGAGACGAGTTTTTTCGGGTTGACGTTGATGGTGGCGGATTGGAGATAGGGGGCGCCGGAAGTAGAGCCTTCGTAGTTGTAGGTCGTGGTTGTGGTCTTGTTTTTGCCGGAGCCGGAGGTAGTGGTCGAGGCTTGGAGGACGCGGCGGGCGGTACCGGGCCATTTATAGACGCCGGAGACAGCGGTTGCGTCATACCAGTCGTAGAGACGGTAATCGGTTTCGTCTTCCGTCCCGTCGGTATAGTGGACGACAACGGCGAAGTTCGCGTAGTTCCCCTCGCCCGGACCGCCGGCGGTCCCGAGGACGTAGAGTTTTTCGTAGGCGCCGATAGTGTTGAGGGAGATAGTGGCGGATTCGTGGCCTTGATACAGGCGAATTGTGTCGTTGCCGGTATAGTCGGAGGCGCCGGTCCACTGAAGTTGGTAGGGGACACCGTTGATACTTAAAGCACCGGAGGCGTCGAGGCCACCGGAGGACTTATTCGTGGCGGAGTAGAAAGCCGCCCAGTTGTCGAGGCCGCCGGAGGAAACGATAGTTTCGAAAGTCTCACCACCGCCCCAAATGGAGTTACCGTTAAGCGAAGTTCCGGCGATTTTGAGCGACTCGTAGTAGCTCGAGCCAGCGGCGGATTTTGGCTTTTTAAAAATAAAAAGCGAGCCAAAAATTAGCCCGACGCACAAAAGCGATAAAAGAATAGTTTTTAACCTTGGTTTCATGGTACCTCCAAAATGCTTCACCTTTTTATTTTACTAAAGGTTAAAAGAAGCGTCAAGGCTAGTAAACTTTAGGATTTATTTTATAGTTTCAAGGATTTTGAGAGGGTTGTCTTCGAGAAGACGCCGCAGTTTGGCCTCGCCGTAGATTTTCGCTAGAAAATATAAACTGTCGTCGATTTCGTCGAAATCGCGCATGTGGTGAGTGTCGGTGCCGAAAGCAAAAATGAGGTCGCGCTTTGCCATTTTTTTCACGGTTTTTTCGGCGTGACGACCGTATTGGCCGTTGATTGAACCGAGATTGGATTGAAAAAGGACGCCTTGGCTCGACAGACGCTCGAGAATCTTGAATTCTTTTTGAACCGAGACGTAGCGTTCGGGGTGGGCGAGAATGACTTTATAACCCTCGGCTTGAAGATTATAAAAAATATCTTCATAGCCCTCAAAATGACCGGACATCGGAAGCTCGATTAGGAGGTATTTGCTATCGGCGAGGGGGGAGATGAGTTTCTTTTTTAGTAAATTGGTGATTTCGCGGTTGATATAAAGTTCGTTGCCGAGATAAAGTTCGATACCGATTCCCTGTTCGGCGGCGAGTTTTTTAAGTTCGTGAAGCAACTTAAAATTATCGACACGCGGGCTGTTGTAAATTGTTTCGGGAATATAATGCGGGGTGAGGAAAAGTTTTTTGACGCCGTGTTTTTCGAGTTCGGCGAGGATTTCAAGGCTCTCGTCGAAAGTTTCGACTCCATCGTCGATGCTGGGGAGCAGATGAGAATGGAGGTCAATCATGAGAATTATTTTTTCTTTTCGTCGCCGTAATAGCTACCGTAATAATTATAATAGTGACCAACTTTTCTGTCGATATTGTTGACGACGACGCCAGCAATCTTCGCGCCGACTTTGTTTAACGAATCTTTGGTCGAGAGAAGCGCGGCGCGCGGAGTTTTCGAATCGCGAGAGACGATTATCGTGCGGTCGGCAAGAGTGGACATGATGAGCGGATCAGCGACAGCGCCAACTGGGGCGGAGTCGAAAATGATAAGGTCAAACTCTTTCTTTAGGGCTTTAATCAAATCTTTATTTTTCTCGGACGAGAGAAGCTCGGCGGGGTTCGGGATTGAGGTTCCACGGGTTAAAATCGAGAGATTTTCGACTTCGGTTTCTTGGATGTATTCGTCGCGCTTGGAAATATAGTCGGCGAGAAGATTGGTGAGGCCGATGGAATTGGTTTTCTTGAAAATTGTGTGTTGACGGCCTTTACGAAGGTCGCAGTCGACGAGGAGAACTTTCTCCCCGGCTTGCGCGAAAGAGACGGCAAGGTTTGCGGAGACGAAACTTTTACCTTCGCTCGCAACGGAAGAGGTAACGTGAAGAGTCTTAATCTTTTTATCGACGGAGGCAAATTGAAGGTTGGTGCGAAGAGAGCGAATTGACTCGGAGACAATTGACTTTGGATACTTCGTGACGATGAGTTCGCTATCATTTTCCTTGAGTTTGATGTCGCTTTTGATGATTTTGCCGACGATAGGAAGTTTGATGGTTTCTTCTAAAGTGTCGCTGTATTTAATCGTGTCGTCGAAATAATAAATCACAAAGGCTATGCCGGCGACAGCGAAGACGGAAATGACGACGGCGAGGGCGAGGTCGCGGAGAAGGGTGTTATTCGCGGGTTTGTTCGGAGTCTCGGCGGTTTCGAGAATCGCAACGTTGTCGAGCGTCTTAATTAAGTCGGTTTTTTTCGTGAACACGTCAGCGACGGCGTTCGCAATTGAAGCAGAAAGCGCGGCGTCCGGGTCGGAAACGGTGATTTTCAAAATCGTCGTCTCGGAAATCGTGGTGACTTTGACGTTTTTTGAGAGTTCATCGACGGTTTTGTTGAGCCCGAGTTCGGAAATTACTTGTTCCAAAACGACTTTGCTTTTTGCAATGACTGAGTAGGTGCTCGTTAGTTTTTGGTTCGCGTTGATTTCATTTAAGGTCGCGGCGGCCGAGGAAGATTCGGTCTGGATCAGGGCGACTTGGGCCGAGGATTCATAAAGCGGGACCTTAATTTTTGTGTCATAGTATAAAACGCAAATAGCCGCCAAAATAGGGACTACGATTAGCGAGATGAGGTATTTCTTGAGATAGCTCAAGAAGTCTTTTAAGTCTAGCTCTTCCATAATTCTTCTTATTTTATCACGGATTGGCTAATTAGTCAAGAATATGGTGCGCTCGCGAACGGCACCTCCTCGGACCCGGCGTCGCGGGGGTCGCGCGCCTATTACTCGGTCGTAACCTCCGTGATGTCCTTGGAGGCGCCGTTCGCTTCACTCTCTAATTCGGCGGCGGTTTTGAGATAATCCTGGATTTTTTGCTTCGCGGAGGCAACGGAGGCGTCGTTTGGGAGCATAACGTAGAGGGATTGACCCGGCATCGAGTAGGTCGGCGCCATTGAGCCGGTGCCGTCGAGCGAGATGGACTCGATGGTCCAGGAAGGGCCGTTCCAGAGTTGATATTTAATAATGTCGAGAATCTCGGAATAGGTGAGACTAGTTTCAAAAAGTCCGTCGGCGGCGCGGAGGATTTCCGGGAGCTTCAAAAGGTATGCCGGGGTTGCGACTTTTTCGATAATCTTGGTTATGACTTGCTCCTGGTTTTCGCCACGGTGACGGTCGCCGGTCGAATAGGCGTAGCGTTCGCGAGAGAAGCCGAGTGCGCAGAAACCGTTGACGTGTTGCGTACCGACGGAAAAGTGGCACTTGTTATTGTGCGTGGTTAAATCTTGGTCGGAATAAAGGTCAATTCCGCCAATCGCGTCAACAACAGTTTCGAGAGCGTCGAAGCCGACCTTGATCGTTTCGTCGATATGGACGCTCAAGAGGTCTTCGATAGTCGCCTTGCTCATGCCGATTCCATAAATCCCGGCGTGCGTCAATTTATCACGAAGGCCGGTTGTTCCGTGAAGTTGAACGTAGTAGTCGCGAGGAATAGAGACGAGGAGGATTTTTGAGGTGGTCGGGTTGACGACGGCGAGGATGTTGACGTCGCTTCGCGCCTTGGAGTCGGCGACGCTAACGCGGGAGTCGGAACCGGAGATATAGAAGACGAGCGGAGATTCGCCGAAAGATAGTTTTTCTTCCTTTCTTTCTTCGGGTTGCTCCTCGGAAGTCTCCGGTTCGTCTTGTTCGCTGATAGATTTTAGGTAGCCTTCCAATGCACCGAAATAGCGGAAATAGAGAAAAACTGGAAGCGCCATAATCAAAACGGCCGCGATAAGCGCTTTTATAATAGCGTGTTTAGTCGGGGCGTGCTCCTTTGGAGCGCTTCTTTGGCGGAGGACTCTTTCGATATGCTTTGGAGTTTTTGCCGCTTCAATTTTTGCGGTTTCTTCGTCTAATCTTTGTTCGATTCGGTCAATCGAATCAACTTTCTGACTTCTTCCCATATTGTCAACTATATTATCATAATCCGACGGTTTAGTCAATTTTGGCACAAAAACCACCCCAATCTTCGCGACTGGGGCGGGTACCTGGCGGGTTGGCAATTTCGGGGTTGACGCTATGGTCTTTATCGTTTATACTAAAGGTAGGTTTTTAGATTATCGCTTCCTTCTGGGAGCGATTGTCAATTTCGGGCGACGCACCGAACGAATTGGGCACAGGCGCGTAGCGGGTTCCCTCCGTCTCTAATCAACTGTGAACCGGTCCATTGAAAATTCTCTGATGCGCGGGGTGAGTAGTGCATGTTTGGCGTGGACGTTTTCCAATAGCCGTTGCTTTGGGCATATAATTGCGTCCCGTCCCCGCTCGGATCGTAAGCTCCTCCCTTAACTGGCAAGAAAACATTGCCGTATGGGAGTAGATTTTGCGCCTGCTCGTAACTTGGCAAAGTCCAGTTTGCCGGGCATACGCTATGTTCAGCTTCGCTCCATGCGGTATCTACTGGTACCGCTACAGTCATAGCCGTTGCGGCGGCATAATTATACCAAACCGTCGGAATACCATCTGGGTTTAGACCTTCATGAACTTTTGCCTCCGTGTATGACCACGATATAGAGGCGTCACCGTAGTCAAACCTTGTCGCGACCGCCACGTCGCTCGTCTCAGGGTCGAGGGTGGTGCCGACAAAGCGGAGGTTATCAACCATCCAACAATCGTCTCCGAGTTTTCTGATTCTGTAGGAGATATCGTCACGAACATCTTTGAGGGGGAAGGTGGTGGCGACGGAACTAGCCGAATCAAAGGCGGTGGTGTTCTGACAAATACTCCCCGTCATCTCCTGCATATACTTCACCGCGTTCTCGTTTGCAAGGTCCGGGTGGGGAGTTTGGAGAGAGTTGGCGTAGATGAAGCTAGAAACGAGAGCATCGGAAGAACTGGTGCTATGTTCGTCGTTTGCATTGTACTTGCTAACGTAGTCGTAATTGTAGGTACCAATGTTTAGCCAAAAGTCAAAACCTGTTCCGTTAGTTCCGGCTGGAATTGTGCAAGAAACTTTACCGAGTCCTGCGGTTGTTCCGGTTTCGCTAATCGAGAAAGAGTTAGCTTTGATTGGACAGTTCTTTATGTTTGCAAGTTGGGCAGAGGTTAAGGCGGTCGGGTCGTAGTTTGCTGTTACCATATCGGAATGGAGGACAAGCCTAACCGTAAGTTGGTTTTCTTGGATAGCGGTTGTGACGGCTCCTGCAATCTCGAACTCCAAATCCACCGTCTCTCCGCCTTGACCGATTCTAATGTTACGGTAAAGGTTAGTAGAAACTTCATCAAGCGATGAAGAACTCGAGATTGCCGTATAGACTATTTGGTTCGTATAAGCCCCGCTCACGGTATGGTCGTTTACGACTACGGCATAGTAGATGTCGAACTTACTGTTTACCGTATCTCCGGTTGCAATGCCGTTATTCCCGGAAGAGAAGCCATAAAGATTACTGGTTCCTGCCTTCCAGATTTGTTGGGCAGAACTACCTTCTGGAACACCGGCAAAGTTGGCCGTATAGACATTACCGCCATTATTATAAATAAGTGGCGTGTCAAGAAGAGTAGGAGAAAAGACGCTACTTGCAGAGAAGTTAGGATAAGTTGGCGTAGTAGCAGCAGGGTCTATGGGGACCGGCGTTCCCGGAACGGCATAACCCCAACCGGCACCAGTAAACGGAGTCGGAGACGCCCAAGTACCGGAAGAAGCGGGAATATAGATGTTTGAGTTGCTAGTAGAATTGTGGGTAAGGTTAAGGTTGTTATTGCTAGAGCCGGAAGAAAGGTAGACCGCATAATAGTTACCGTTTGTATCTACGTTAATGGTCCTTTTCTTTACGATCATAGTGCCAATGTTGCCGGTAAGGGTATCGAGCTTGGTAGGAACAATCTCGCCAAAGTCAACATCACCATGCCTAGTATCAGAAATCGGTTCACCGGCTTCAGTTGCGGCAAAGTCTGGGTCAAGAATAAGATAGATGCTCTTTCTAGTGGCGGTGACGGAGATATCTTCGGCAGCAGAGGCCTCAGAGATTAGGGTTGGAACGAGACAGAAGGCAAGAACAAATAAACCGAGCATGGTGAGACTAGCTCGCAAGGCTTGGGTGATTAGGTTGATTTCTTTGATTGGTTGCATAGGCCTCCTTGGGGTTATTGAACCTCGGGGGTTATATACAAAAATGGCACCACGAGGTGCAGAACTCAAAAGACTTCTAACCGCTTTCCGCAATCAGAATCGATTGGGTCTCCTCATGGTGCCAATTCTAATTCTGATTCACGAAAAAAGTTAGAAATCCAACATTAGTATCTAATGTGCGGTTACCTGGATATAATCCAGAAACAAAGTCTTGAGTTCTGCATCTCTATAATACCACAACCAAAATACTTTTGTCTAGACCATCGTTCTGGTTCAAAACAAATCTCACCCGAAACCGTTTCGTTGCCCCACCCATCCCCCTCACGCTAGCCAATCGCAAGAAAACGTGTTATACTAGACACGGAATATTAAATATTGATAATTTGTTACCCGTCTAGGACAGTCAAACCCTAGACAAACAATTAGAAAGAAGCAACCATGGATATTTTAGCCATTGCAATTGCTGGCATAATCGGCCTCGGTGTCGGTGCTGGCGGTATTTTTGCATACAACAAAAAGAAAGAAAACGGCGGCAAAAACAAGGCCGACGACCTCATCAGAAAAGCCAAACATGAAGCCGGCGACATCGTTCTCGAAGCCAAGCGCGAGGCCTCAAAAATCTCCGAAAAGTCCAACCAAGAAGAAACCGAGCGCAGAAAAGAGTGGAAACGCACCGAAAATCGCCTCGCCGAGCGCGAAACCTCTCTCGACTCAAAACTCGACCAACTCGAAAAGAAAACCGAACGCTTGAATCGTTCCGAAAAAGAGCTCGAAGATTTAAAAAACGAAGTTCGCGACATTAGAACCAAGCAACACGAAAAGCTCCAAAAAATCGCCGGTCTCTCCAAAGCCGAAGCCCGCGAAAAACTCATGAAAATGACTGAAAACGACATTAAACAAGATTTAGTCGCTCTCGTCGCCAAGGAACAAAAAGAAATCAAACACGACATCGACGAAACCGCCCAAAGCATCTTACTAACCGCCATGGAGCGAATGTCCTCCGAAGTCACTGCCGACCGAACAATCACCGCCCTCAAACTCCCTGACGACGAAATGAAAGGCCGCATCATCGGCAAAGAGGGAAGAAACATCCAAGCCCTCCAACGCGCCACCGGTGTTGACATCGTCGTTGACGACGCCCCGGGCATGGTCGTTTTAAGCTCCTTCGACCCCATTCGCCGCCAAGTCGCCCGCTACGCTTTAGAGCGCCTCATGAAAGACGGTCGCATCAACCCCGCCTCAATCGAAGAAGCCGTCGCCAAAGGCGAAAAGGAAATCGAAAAAGAAGTCGTCCGCGCCGGCGAAGACGCCGCCCGCGAAGTCGGCGTTGTCGGAATCCCGCGCGAAATCCTACATCTCCTCGGCGAGCTCAAGTTCCGAACCTCCTACGGCCAAAACGTCCTTTTGCACAGCATCGAAATGGCCCACATGGCTGGCATGATTGCCGAAGAAATCGGCGCTGACAAACGCGTCGCCAAAACCGCCACTTTATTACACGACATGGGCAAAGCCGTCACACACAAAATCGAAGGCAAACACGCCGAAATCGGCGCCGAACTCGCCAAAAAATACGGCATGCCCGAGCCCATCGTCCACGCCATCGCCGCGCACCACGACGACATCGAACCGACGACCCCCGAAGCCCTCATCGTAAAGATTTGCGACGCTATCTCCGCCGCCCGCCCCGGCGCCAGAAACATTAGCGCCGAGAACTTCGCCGAACGTATGCGCGACCTCGAAAACATCGCGACCTCTTTCCCCGGAATCGACAAGGCTTACGCCATCTCCGCCGGCCGAGAAATCCGCGTCATCGTCGAACCAAAGCAAATCGACGATTTAACCGCATTGAAGCTCGCCCGCGACATCGCCAACAAAATCGAAGCCACGATGTCTTACCCCGGCGTCATCAAAGTCAACGTCATCCGCGAGACTCGCGCTGTCGAATACGCTAAATAACCGAAAAAAATAACCCCCGAAAAAAGGGGTTATTTTTTATTCCACTATATTCCCGTATTCACCTTCCTCGCGTTTCCGCCTTTTCCGCTCCACTTCTTCACGCAGCTTCCGCGCTTGCTCCGCCGCCTCTTTTTTAAGGTCATCTTCGCGCATCCTCTCTCGCAAATATCTTTTAGCTACCTTAATATCTTCAAACTTATGCGCCCCATCTGCACGGAGAATCGTCTTCTCGTGTCCTTTCCCGAGTAGCAACACTACATCCCCCTTCCTTGCCAGTCTCACCGCCGCGCGAATCGCCTCCTCTCGGTCGAGGTTCACCGCCAAATCCTTCCCGAGTTTCTTCCCAGCCTTCTCCGCCCCTTTGACAAACTGTCCCGCAATCTTTTCCGGATTCTCGTCTCTCGAATCGTCTTCCGTAATAATCACAATATCACTATTCCTCCCAAGTATCTCTCCCCGCTCCGCTCGCGTCGTCTCGTCTCTCCTCCCCGCGCCCCCGTGCACCGAAATCACCCGCCCAGAAACCTCCCCCAACGCCCCAAACACTTTCTCGAGCGCGTCCGGCGTGTGCGCATAGTCCACAATCACCGTAAAATCCTGCCCCTCATCCACTTTTGTCATTCTCCCCTCGACGCTCTCAAGCGCAGAAATCCCTCGAGAAATCTCCTCGCTTTTAAGTCCCAGCTTCTGCCCCACCACTACCGCCGCCAGGGAATTATACACACTAAACTCCCCTGGAATTTGCGTTTCGACCTTTATATCACCGCACGAATATTTTGTGCCTTTTGGCGTCAATTCAACATTCTTCGCCCGCACTTTTCCATTTTTTATACCATAAGTGATGTAATCCTTCGCCGCTTTCATAAACTTCTTCGCATATTCATCGTCTGCATTTATCACCGAGAATCGTGCTTTCCGAAACAACTTGCACTTCGCTCGCGCATACCTCTCCATCGTCTTGTGATAATCAAGATGTTCATGCGTTAAATTCGTAAACACCGCAATCTCAATTGGCACCCCAAGCGTCCTAAACTGCTCCATCGCGTGCGACGTTACTTCAAGGACCAAATACTCCGCCCCCGCGTCGGCAATAGTCTTCACCCTCTTATTCAAAGTCCTACTATCGACAGTCGTCATATGATTCAACTCATTATGAATCCGCTTGTACCCCCACCCCACCGTCGTCATCAACCCCGCTTTCCGCCCACTCTCATTCAGCATCTTCCAGATATAAAAACATGTCGAAGTCTTCCCATTCGTCCCCGTCACTCCAATCACCTTCAACTTCCGAGCCGGGAACCGGTACCTCACCGCCGCTACTACCGCTCGCACCCAATGCACCGGCTTCACGGCACTATTATAGAAAGACAACCCCTCTAACTTCTTCTTCAAACTCATATTAACTTAATTATACCACACTCCACCCACAAACCCCAACGAAAGCTATTTTTCAAAAAAAGTATTGAAATTATGCTTAAAATAATATAAAATAGTTATGTTAAACAAGTGTGGAGGTAAAATGTCCGAGGATTGTTCCGTCCACGTTATAGTGGGCAGAATATTACACATCGAAGACAAAAGCGAGGTCTATTATCCTAAGGTTTCTTGCGTCTATTCTAAACTCGAAGAGGCCAAGGAGTCCGAACTGACCCCGACAATTCGGCAAACCCGAAGACAACGCGGTTTCAAAATGCTTCTTTTCCGCCTTGGCACTCTCGCGACCACTCTAATCGTCGTCGTCGCCCTTACTCTCGTCGGTGTCAAAATCGCCGGCTTCAAAACCTTTACCGTCATGTCCGGCTCCATGGAGCCCAAACTCCCCGTCGGCTCCCTCATTTACGTCAAACCGACCGACTATAAAACCCTCAAGGTCGGCGACGTCATCTCCTACGTCGCAAACAACGACAAAACCGTCGTCACCCACCGCATCGTCGCCATCGAACCCGACGCTAAAGATTCCGAAGTCCTTCGTTTCAAGACTCAAGGCGACGCCAACGCCTCCGCCGACGCCAATCTCGTTCACTACAAGAATGTCCTTGGCACCCCCGTTGTCACCATTCCTTATCTGGGGTACATCGCACATAGCATCCAACAGCCACCTGGCATTTATATCACACTAGTCGTGGGCACACTCCTTCTAGCGTGGACATTCCTACCAGGGACATTGGAAGAAAGGAGGAAAACTGCGAGAAAAAGTGTAGCTAAAGTGTGAGATTATTAACTTTAAAGGTAGAGAAAGGAGGCGAATGTTTCAAAAAGTTAGAATCACAATCGGTTCAATAGCAGTAATTGCGCTTTGTTTGTTAAGCTCAACTTTCACGCTATCGTACTTCACGGACACTGTCGATTCGGTCAACAGCTTCAAAATCGGTAACGCCGCGTCCACGTTGTCAATTTTCAAAGACGACACCGGCGAAACCCTTTTCGACGCCAGCGAGTACACCTTGACCCCAAACATGGATGACATTCCATTCTATCTCGAAGCGACCAACACCGGCAACATCCCCGTTTATCAACGATTCCGCATCGTGATTCCAACAGCCTTAGCTGATTACATCACGCTAAATCTACCTACAACCACCGACAACTATACCGTAACGACCCCCCAACCCGGCACCTATTATATCGTCAGCAACAACGTTCTGCCCGTAGATGGAAAGACCGAACGTTGGCCGACCCTTTCTATCCGAGTTGGCGACATTTCCGAAGTTGACCCGTCCGCGTATATTTGTCAAGAAACCAGCGCCAACGACTGCGTCCTCGGCATCAACGTCCACTCGGATGTAATTCAAACTACCGGGTTCGAAAACGCCGACGATGCCTTCGCAAACCTGGACAACAATAATTAATTTCGTTTAACAATAATTAAAAAGGAGTTATTAAATGAAAACTAACAATAAAGCCATTCTCTCCGCCGCCGCCATCCTTGGCGTTGCCGGTTTAGTCGCCGGTGGCACCATCGCCTACTTCACCGACACCAAGACCGAAACCAACACCTTCACTGTCGGTGACGTCAAAATCACGATGTATGAATCCCAACTTCACCGCCAGAACTCTGGTCGCATGGGCAACTTCCCGAGCCTCGCTTCTGACCCCGATTACTGCGACTGGACCGTCTCTAGCGCCGTTGCGACCACTGCCGGCGACAGCACTCTTATCAACGGCTCCTACGATAAAGCGCGCTACTGCACTCCGAACATGGGTACTGACGTTTACTACGCCGACGACATTACTGCCGTCGCCAACGGGCACACCAAAGCAAGCCGCTCCTGGGGCTTCTCCGACGCTCAAATCATCGCCGACGCCGCCAACTACAAAGCCGGCGCTAACACCACTGACACTACCGACGATGGCTACTTCACTCGCGTCTCCCAAGGAATCGTCCCGGGCGCTTGGGTTCGCAAGTTTACCTACGTTAAGAATAATGATACCAGCAGCGACGCTTATGTCTTGATCCGCTACATGGTCCCGACCAGCTACGCTAACAACATCGAAGTCAAGGTTCCAGGCACCCCGTATGAAGAGGACGTCAGCACTGACACCGGTCACCAAGGCTACTTCACCGCCGTCACTTACGATTCCACTAACAATACTTACACTGCCTTCGATTCTAGCGCCAAAGATTCGATGGACAACTACACTGGCTACATCCAAGAAATCGATGGCACCGAATATCGTGTCTATGCCGCCGTTACCACTCAGGCTCTTAAACCGGAAGAAATGACCTTCTGGAGCCCGGTCAACAACGTCCGTCTCAAAACAACCGTCATTAACACCGACACTACCGATCCTAACTATGTCGCTCCATCTTCCCAAGTTGACGTAAAAGTTGATGCCCAAGCTATCCAGGCCAAAACCTTCTCCAATGCTATCGAAGCCATCAACAACCTTTAATAGCTAAAACAAACAGGAATCCGACCTTATGCGCCAAAACTCTCGCACTCGCCTTCTCATCGTCCTCGGAGCAATTTCGCTCCTGAGCCTAGGTGGCACCGTGGCCTACTTCGTCACGTCCGAGACGGCGCATAATGTCGTTTCCATGAGCGGGGTCAGCATCCTCCTCAACGAATTTGCTGGCCCCGAAGGCTCTCACCCCTTCCACGACCTCGAAGACATCGTCCCCGGAAAAACTTACAGCAAAATCCCTTACATAGAAAACAACGGCCCCGAACCCGTCTGGATTCGCGCTAAAGTCTCGCTAAAACAAACCGCGAACGATGGAACCGAAAGCGCAGTCGCCGATTTTTCCCGTCTCATGACTCTCGAAAATATCGGCCCAAATTGGACTTTACATAGCGACGGCTTTTATTACTACGCGTCGCCCCTCTCAAGCGGGGAATCGTCGACGCCAATTTTCGACTCCGTCAAATTCGCCGACGCTATTGACGGCGAATTCCAACTCTCGACCTACACTTTAACCGTCTCCGCCGAAGCAACCCAAGTCAAACATAACGGTTCTAGCGCCCTTGATGCTGCCTGGACCGAAAGTGGAGTTTAATCATGAAACGGCTTTTTAATTATATCGCCTCCACCTTCCTCGCTCTCACCCTCCTCATGACCCCGAACGCTCACGCGACCTCCGTCGTCTCCTTCGAAAACAACGCCGACCGCTTCGTTTTCTACAACGCCTCCGATTCCGACCTCTTCTCCGACTTCCACGCCCTCATGCCGGGCGACACCCTCTCCGCCGACATCGCCGTCAAGAACACCGCCGCCGAATACGATTTTGTTAAAATCTACCTCCGCGCCGAACCAGACCCAAGTAGCTCCACCTTTCTCGAGAAACTCAACCTAAACCTTTATCAAGACGGCACCCTTCTCTCCAGCGCCCCCGCCTCCGATCCCGCCGTCTTAACCGAAAACTTCGAACTCGGCACTTTCAATCCCGGCGCCGAAACCCTCCTCACCGTCGAACTCTCCGCCCCGCTCACTCTCGAAAACGATTTTCAATTTGCGGGAGGCGGAATTAACTGGATTTTCACCGCCGAAGCCTACAAAGACGGCAAAATAATCGCCCCCGACACCGGCGCCGCCCCAACCATTGGCATCACTCTCGCCCTCCCAGGAATCCTCTTTGCGGCTTTATTGACTACAACACTAGTATTACTGATAAATAAACGAAAAATGAGAAAATAATAATCCAAAAACGAGATCGGAATTCACTTCCGTCTCGTTTTTTTATCCTAAAGTTTTCTTCGTTGGGGCTTCTTTTGCAAAAGAAGCCCCACTGTCTAGCACTCCGCCCTTGACAGTGCTAATTTTTGCGCTACAATAGAGTGCAGAAAAGGAGAAAAACATGCTAAAACCATTAAAAGACCGCGTTGTCGCAAAAGTCGAAAAACCGGCGGAAAAAACCGCTTCCGGCCTCCTTCTTCCGAGCGACTCCAAAGAAAAACCCAGCTTCGCCGTCGTCGAAGCCGTCGGCCCAGAAGTAAAGTCCGTTAAAAAAGGCGACAAGATTATTTACAAAGAATACAGCACCACCAACGTCAAACTCGGCGACGAAGACTACCTCATCCTCGACGAAAAAGACATTTTAGCAACTCTCTAAACAGGATATAATTATATGGCAAAAAAGATTTATTACGAAGCCGAAGCCCGCGAAAAGGTCCTATCCGGCGCTAAACAACTCTACGACGCCGTTAAAGTTACTTTCGGCCCGAAGGGCAAAAACGTCGTGATCGAAAAAGAATACGGCGCTCCAACCATCACCCACGACGGCGTCACCGTCGCCGAAGCCGTCGAACTCGGCAAAACCGAAGATAACCTAGGCGAAGAAGTCGGCGCCAAACTCATCAAGACCGCCGCTCAAAAACTCAACAAATCCGCCGGCGACGGAACCACCACCGTCACGGTCTTAACTTACGAGATTTTGAACGAAGCCAACAAACTCATCGCCGCGGGCGTCAATCCCATGGAACTTAGAAAGGGAATCGAAAAAGCCGGCGCGGAAATCATCAAAGGAATCGACAAACTCGCCGAAAAAATCGAAGGCGACGACAATAAAGTCGCCGAAGTCGCGACCATTTCCGCCGGCGACGCCGAAATCGGCAAACTCATCGCCGAAGTCATCAGCAAAATCGGCAAAGATGGTGTCGTTACCGTCGAAGCTGGCCAAGGCCTCGAGATGGAGCAAGAAATCGTCGAAGGCTTCTCCTACGATAAAGGTTATTCCTCCCCGTTCTTCGTCACCGACGTCAACCGCCAAGAAGCCGTCTTCGACAAACCCGCCATTTTAGTCACCGATAAAAAGATTTCCGCCGCCTCCGACATTCTCCCACTCCTCGAGAAGTGCGCCCAGGCCGGGCAGAAAGACCTAGTCATCATCGCCGAAGAAGTCGAAGGCGAAGCCCTCTCTCTCCTCGTTTTGAACAAGTTAAAGGGCGTCTTTAACTCTCTCGTCTTGAAAGCCCCCGCTTTCGGCGACAGAAGAAAAGAAGTCATGGAAGACATCGCCATCTTGACCGGTGCCACCCTCGTCTCTCAAGACCGCGGCCTCAAGCTTGAAGAAGCTGGCCTTGACGTCCTCGGCTCTGCCGGCAAAGTCATCGCCACCAAAGACGAAACCACTATCGTCAAAGGTTCCGGCGACAAAAAGGCGGTCAAGTCCCGCATCGACCTCATCCACTCCCAAGCCGAACTCGCTACCTCCGACTACGAAAGGGAGCAGTTCGAAAAACGCGCTGCCGCCCTCGAAGGCAAAGTTGCTATCATCAAAGTCGGCGGCGCCACCGAAACCGAAATCGACGAAAAGAAATATCGCGTTGACGACGCTGTCGCTGCCACTAAAGCCGCGCTTAGTGAAGGTATCGTCCCCGGCGGTGGTGTTACTCTCGTCAATCTCGCAAACGACCTCAAAGCCACCGATGACGGCGCTAAAATCGTTAAAAACGCTTTGAAACGCCCGCTCCTCCATATCTTGGAAAACGCTGGCTTGAATGCCCAAGCTCTCCTCGCCGAGGTAGAAAAAGCAAAGCCCGGCTTCGGCATTAACGTCATGAACCCCGAAGACGGTCTCGTTGACATGAAAAAATCCGGCGTCATCGACCCCGCCCGCGTGACCAAGGAAGCCGTCAAGAACGCGGTCTCTATCGCCGCCACGGCTATCACTATGGGTGCCCTCATCGTCGAAATCCCGGAAAAGGAACCCGAAGCTCCCGCCGGCAACATGGGCGGCATGTACTAACCCTAAAAAAATAACCCCCTAAAAGGGGGCTATTTTTTATTTTAACTTATTAACAAGTTCAAGTAGCGCCTTCGCCCTACTCCCTTCGTCTGCAATCTGCTTCGCAAGTTCAAGCGCCTTCGCCGGCTCGCCAAATCTCAACGTAATATCAAATTTTTCCTCAACCGGCATCTCGACCTTATCAAGCAACGGATAAAGCGCCCGATACGCCTCGCTCAAAGTGTCTTCATTTGCCCCTCCCGCCGCCGGAGCCGCTACCGCCTCGGGAGCTGTCGCCTCGGGAACCGCCGGCGCCACCATCCCCGGCATCGGAGGCATCGCAGGCTCGGCCGGAACTTCCGGAGCCGGCGCCGCCGCAAATTCCGGTTGGACCGGAGCAACGTCAACTCTCGCCCCAGTTACCGGCGCACCCGGAACCGCCGCGAGTTCGTTCGCGAGCTGTTCGTTTTCCGCCACCGAAGTCGCCGAATCCACCGGCGCTTCCGCAGGTGCACTGTCCCTGGTTATATCATCAATTGCTTTTTGCAATTCGTCGTTATTCATTTACCACCCTTTTCTTTTCTTATTTTATTTTTAATATAAAACTCTACTTACCCCCCATAATACCACATCTCGAATAAAAGCACAAGCTAAATCCGCAGCAATCTCACCACTTTATCCAAAAAATCCGGTTGCACTTCTTCCATGGGCAACCTCGCCCCGAACGCATCGACAATCTCCTCTCCACTCTCCTTCGGGAAAAACACCGTTACCTGAAGCGAAAATCGTCGTCTAGGTCGAAGCACAATCGCAAAATTCTCCCCCTCTTGCAAAATCCCAAAGCTCCTATAATCCTCGTATTTATAAAGATTATTCCCCTCTAAAAGCCCCTTCGAAGAAAGGGAATAACGCAGTTTCCTTGGCGGACGCACCGAATAAATAATCAGTGCCACCGCCGAAAACACGACGAGCGCCGTAAACGTCCACCATCTCAAATAAACCGACAGTGCGACAAGTATAACCGCAACAACCGCAAATCCAATATACCACCCCGCCTTTTTCTCTCGCCAAACATACTCTTCCGCCTCCCAGTTCACAATCTCTGCATTAACCGCACTAGAACTTTTCTTTACCATAGCCCCATTATACCACGCACTAACTAAAATTTGTTAGCTAGAATCGCCTAGATTGGTGATTTCTTCGTTCGACGCGCGCCTATCGGCGAGCAAAAACGAAAAATCGCCAAGATCGGCGACTCTAGCAACAAATTTTTGGCGGAGGGTGGGAGATTCGAACTCCCGCTCCAGATTACTCCAGACTAACGATTTAGCAAACCGTCCCCTTCAGCCACTTGGGTAACCCTCCATCCTCTATATCTTACCATAAAACTGAAAATAATACACCATTGCTTTTTACTACAACTTGTGATATAATTATAAAATATAACCATTTAATCAAATAACTGCGAGATTATATGAACAAAATCATCCAAAAAGCCTCCCAAGTCCTCACTGGCGCTGCCACTATGGCCACTCTCGGCGCCGGCAAGGTTATGGCCTACTCCGTCAAAGAGGGAATCGAAACCGCGAAAACCTCCGAAATGCCCAACAACCTCATTGGCAACGGCGGTGTCATCAACAAGATCACCTCTTACATTCTTTATGCCCTCGGCATCATCTCCGTGATTATGCTCATCGTCGGCGGCGTTAAATACGCTCTCTCCGGCGGCGACTCCAAAGCCGTCACCGACGCAAAGAACACCATCATCTACGCCCTCATCGGCCTCGCTGTCGCGCTTCTTTCTTACGCGATTGTCAGCTTCGTTCTTGGCGTCGTCGCCTAGTCAACTTCGCCTTGTCGAATTACCGGCTTCTTCCGAGGCCGGTTTTTTGTTATCGCCAAAGCCTCCACCTTCAAAATCCCCGCCTCCTTCAATATTCTCCCCGCCTCAGTCAAACTCGCCCCCGTCGTCCAAACATCATCCAAAATCACCACTCTCGCATCTTTATATTTACCAAAATCAATCGCCGAATTAATCTGCACCGCCTCCTTCGCCTGCTTCCGTCGCACTTTCTCGCTCGCTCCCACCTGCACCGTATCTTTCGCCCGCGAAAGCAACCTCACTCTCCGAATTTCCCCGCCCGAAAGTCGCTCAATCTCCCGCGCAATCATATCCATATGGTCAAGCCCCCTCTCCCGAATATGCTTCCGACTCGTCGGCATCGGCACTAGAACCACCTCCTCTCGGCTCTCTTTCGTCATCTTAGAAAAATACCCCAGATACACCACCTCCGCAATCTCCAGAAAAAGCCCTCTAACCGAATAATACTTCGCCTCCTCGACCATCTCCCCAAGAATCTCATCCCTAAACCCCAAAAACCTCGCGCGAAATAACTCCCCTTTCTCCTGAATTATGGAGGCCTTCATATTCTCGCTTATGTATTTTTTACAACACCCACACAAGTACTCTCCGCTCACTCCGCACCCCCGACAACGGGGAGGGAAAAGCCCGTTTATTATATTTTTTACAACACTTTTTATGTTAATTTTTGTCATCTCTCTTGATTTTACCAGAAAACCGCTTTATAATTAAGCATATACTATATAAAGTGGAGGAAAACCGAGTATGGCTCGTAAAACCAACGATGACATGCTGATGGAAGATGAACTAGCTGCCGCCTTCCTCGAAGACGACGCTGCCACTATGCTCGAGCCCGACGAGCCTATTTCCGCTCCCGCGGAAGAAGAAGCTGCCGTCGCACCCGAAGAAGAAGAAACAATCGAACCATCAGACGAGGGGGATGATGGGTGGGAAACTGGCGATGATTTTCCTGGACAACTCGCCGTAGATGTCTATGAAACCGCCGACAAATTAGTAATCAAGGCCCGCACCGCCGGAATCAAGAAATCCGACTTAAACGTCTCGATTCACGATTCAATTCTAACAATTTCCGGCGTTTTGAGCGGCGGGGAAGATGACCAAACGACCCGTTGGCACATCCAAGAATGTTACTGGGGCGAATTCTCCCGGACGATTGCCCTCCCGGTCGCCGTCCGCGAAGACGAGAATTCCGTCAAAGCCGAACTTCGAGATGGCGTCTTGACAATCACCTTCGAAAAAGAAAAAGTCGAAGCCCCGAAAGTCATCCCCGTCCAATAACCCGCCTCACTAACCCCAATTAGCCCGGAACCCTCCGGGCTAATTTTTATTCATTATTCATGAACTCAACACTTTACCTTAAAAAATCCCCTACCGTACTGGTAGGGGATTAAAGTAAAAACATTTTAGTCTCTGCCCGTTAAGGCGCCAAGCACGAAGTTGACGATAGCATAAGCAAGCACGGCAATCGCAAGCCCAACGAGCCCATAGATAATCGTGTTCTTCGCCTTCGTCACGGCAGCTTGATCACCCGCCGACGTCGCATATTGCACGCCACCAATGATAATCATCACGACCGCAAGAATACCAATAACATAGAGCAAGGTATTAATTACTCTCTTTACTATCGTTTCCAGGTCGGCCGAACTGCTGCTCGGCTCAACAACCCTCAAAGCATCCCTGACTGAATCCGCCGCATCCGCATACGCCGGGGTTGTTTCCATGAGCGCCGGCGCCGCCGCCGCACCTACGCCAACGACAGCAAACACAATCGCCATCATCGCAGTTTTGAGTTTACTAGATAATTTCATTTTATCCTTTCTTTTAGCTTAAGCATATAATAACAAACTACTCTCTAAAAATCAAGCCTTTTAAGAATAATCTAGCCGTTCGTCAAAGTAGTCAGCACGAAGTTCACAATCGCATAAGCGAGAATAACAATCGCAAGCCCGACAATCGCCGCGACAAGCGTTGCCTTCGCCTTCGCCACTGCACTCGGATTTCCGGCGCTCGAAGTCATCTGGATCCCCGAAATAATAATCATCACCACCGCAATAATCCCCGTCGCATAAAAAATCGTGTTAATAACGTTATTCGTAACCGTCTCCGAACTCGTCTTCGGAAGCGACTCCAAAACCTCCACCACTTGCGACTTCCCCGCATTTGGGTCCACCCCGAAAATTTCCAAAATCTTCATCTCTTTCTCCTAAACCCCCACCGTCTTTAATACCGCCGTCACGATTGCATAAGCAAGCAGAGAAATCACTAGCCCCGTAATCGCCCCAGAAATCGTCTTTTTCGCTTTCGTCATCGTCATCGGGTCCCCGGCACTCAACATATACTGGATTCCTCCGACCATAGTCAGCACTACCGACAAAATCCCCACCACGAACAGCAAGTCCTTCACGACCGTCCCGACAATCCCAATCACCGTATTTTGCAACTTATCCTTTTCAAAATTCTTGCCAGAAATATTGCCGTCCGAATCGCAAATTAGCGTCGCATACCACGGGTCCAACCCAAAAAACTTAATCTGCCGACAGCTCCCTCCACCCCCATCACCCGTCGCGAACGCCCCCGCCGGAGTCAACGCCCCCGCCATTATCATCATCCCCGCCAAAATACTTAAAAGTTTCTTTCTCATACCCTCATTATACCACATAAGGGAAGCTTTAATAGTTCTTTTCTTAACAACCGCGGCGAGACTTCTGTCAAGAAAAGAAGCTATTGAAGCTTTCTCTTTAATTACTTGACGGAAAGCTTTTTCTGTGCTATAATTTAAGAGATAATCTTATCTGTATGAGTGTGTTAAAAGAAATTAAGAAAATTACACTTTCTCTGGGCGCTTTTTTCCTAATGTTTTCTACACCTCTTGCAGTTCTATCTACCCCTGTACATGCCGAGCCAGAAACTAGCGAAACCACATCTTCCGAACAAACGCAAGCCGACTCCTCGCAAACCACCGATGACGCTACAACTACCACCGAAGAAACCCAAGACGCCCCCTCAACCAACGTCTGTTACGACGAATCCGGCTCCCTCGGCTGGCTCATCTGCCCGACCACCGGCTTCCTCGCTCGTGTTGTTGACGGCCTTTACGGAGTTATCGAAGGCCTCCTCGTTCTAAAACCCCTCACGACCGACTCCGACTCCCCCTATCACCAAATCTGGGCCATCTTCCGCGACTTTACGAACGTCGTCTTCGTCATTTTCTTCCTCGTCATCATTTATTCCCAACTCACCGGCGTCGGCATCAGCAACTACGGAATCAAAAAACTCCTCCCCAAAATCATCGTCTCCGCCATTTTAATTAACCTCTCCTACATCATTTGCGCCGCCCTCGTTGACGTCTCGAACATCGCCGGTTCCTCCCTCCGTGGCGTCTTCCAAGGCGTAGAAGACAACATCACCGCCACCGGTCTCGTCGCGAACGCCACCGAAGGCGTAGAAATCAACTACTCTGGTATCGTCTCTGGACTCGTCGGAGGTACTTTCCTCGGTGGCCTCGCAATTAGCGTCACCGGTGGTTTCGGCGCCCTCTTTATCTCTCTTATTCCGGTCCTCCTCGGCGCCGTAGTCGCAGTCGCCATCGCCTACCTCACCATCGCCGCCCGCCAAGCCTTCGTTTACCTCTTAATCATGGTAAGCCCCCTCGCTTTCGTCTGTAACCTTCTCCCGAACACCGAAAAATGGTTCGGCTCCTGGAAAAAATCCTTGTCCCAAATGCTTTTCTTCTACCCCCTCTTTGCCGCCCTCTTCGGTGCTTGTTCACTCGTTGGTTGGACTATTATCGCCGCCGCCGAAGACGCCTTAACCTTAATTATGGGTATCGCCGTCCGCGTAATCCCTCTCTTCGCCGCTTGGCCTCTTCTCAAAATGTCCGGCACCATCCCCGGCCAACTCAACTCCGCCCTTACAAATCTCTCCGCAAAGCCCCTCGGCATTTTCCGCAACTACACCGCCGAACAAGCCGCCCTTCGCCGCGCTAAATACCTCGGCGAAAAACCCCGCGACTGGCAATATGGCCGCGCCCTCGCGCAACACAATTTCGACGTTAAAAACCGTCGCCTCTCCGATACGAAGAAGTATCTCGAAATGGCAAACACCCGTAGCGCCGCCTTCGCCTCGAATATTCACACCAGTACCGGCGCTATTTCTCGTCGCGGTCGCAAGATGACCGCCCTCCAAGCCCAGGTACACGATTATCAGCGCCAAGCTCTGCGTAACGCCAACGACATGGACAAGGGTCTCGCCCACTATGCCAAGAACGATAAAGACAAGGAGAAGCTCAAAGCTATCGACCACGCGAACATGACCGCCGCCGACGATCTTTACATCGAAACCGGCCGCGGCGAAAAGATTCGCTTCGACAATGCCCAATCTCGCGCCGACCGCATCAACGCCGCCTTCGATGCCAACTCCGGTGCCATCTTCAACGCCTCTCGCGGCACTCAACCCGCCCGCATCGTCAACTCCGAAGACCTCGCCCGCTTCAAGAGAATCAACTCCGCTCTCGAAGGCGATCTCATGGGCACTCACCTCATCGGCGCCAACGCCGCCTACGATTACTCGAGTCAAACTGCCCTCCTCGGTAAGAAGTTCGACGCTTACTTTACCTCTCTCCCGCCGACCCAGGAGCTCTATGACCGCCTCTTCCAACTTACTGGTACCGACACTATCGCAAAAGATATTGACCCGATTTTGACTGGTATGAAGGCTCTCAACATGCGCGGCGATACCGACCTCGTAACCAACGTTATGCGCCGTATCGTTGAGACTAAACAAATCAGGCTCGGCACTCATGCTTCCCAAGCTATTGCCAACTTCTGCATGTTCGATGTTAAAGATTCCGACGTCCTCCTTCGCCGCTATGGTAAATATATCAACCTTGAAACCGCCCGCGTCTTTAACGAGGGCCAATCCAAGGGCAAGCGCAAGAACGACACCTTAAGCTTCAAAGAATATATCACCGGCGAATACGACGAATACGACGACTCGGGCAATCTTGTCAAAAATCTCGGCCGCTCCAAGCTTTCCGTCGCCCCACTTCTCATGGGTACTTCCTTGAACGGCGCTGAGCGCACCACCTTCGAAAACCTCGACGCGAACCTCCGTCTCGCCTACACCGACGAACATGGTAACGTCGATATTGAAAAATTCAAGGCCAAACGTAACGAAGTCAACAACGCCATGCTTCCGGCCATTATTACCGCCGCCCTAACTTTCCCCTCCGGCTCCGAACAGGGAATTAACCTCGCTTCCTACATCACTGGCCTCAAAGCCAATGGTGACGGCACCTACACAAAGCGTTGGGAGAAAGGAAGCGACCCGCTCTATGGTCTCGACCAAGATTACTTCGCCGACTTCGTCAAACTCTATCTCTCCGCCCAAGTCCCGAACCAAATCACTTCTCTCCGCACCGACACCTTCAACCCGCTCGTCGAGGTTCTCGCTGACGATTACATCGACCAAATCAAGCGCCACAAGGCCGACCCCGAACACGTCCCCGACCCAGCCTCCATTCTTCCGGATTCCGCTATCGCTCCGTCCGAAGACCTTCCTGACATCCTGTCCCAAGAACCCGAAAAGATTCTCTCAACCGACTCTCCCGCCGAAAGAGAAGCCAAGCGCGCTCGCAACAAAGACCTCGCAAAGAGAAAGAAACAAGCCCGCGACCAATATGCCAAGGCTAACTTCATGGGCACCCTCCACAAGGCTAACACCCTCGGTCCGATTATCCGCACTCTCGCGTCCGGTTCTGTCGGTGGCGCCAAACGTGTCGTCCGTGACTTCCTCGGCGTCAACGACCAAGATCCGTTCTCAATCCTCTATAAAGACGAACTCAAGAAGATTCGCAACGACGCCGTTCGCCGCGCCCGCGCCTCTAAACGCGCGGAAGCTCCTACCGAAGAACAACCCGAAGAACCCGCATCGGAAACCGGTGGCGACTCCGCTCCTCTCTATGACGACGCCAAGCGCGAAGACCTCAAGCAGACTTACTCTGACTGGATTGATGAACGCGGCTACGCCGACGAGGAACAATTCGTTGAAGATGTTGTCGAAGACCTCCAAGGCAATGGTCTCGATGTCGAAGCTGATGAGTTCTCTCAATATTACGAGCGCAATCCTGACGCCAGCTTCGAAGAACTCCTCGGTCTCATCAAATACATTCTCGACGGCTCTGCGAACTTCTAATAACTTATGCTCGTAAATTTCGCCGTATTATGATATTATATATAATATATGGCGCAATATAAGGTCCCCCAAGACGTCGAAGCGGACGATAAACTTCTCGGCCCTTTTAATTTTCGTCAATTCATCTACTTACTCATCGTCGCCGCCCTTATCGCCCTCGCTTGGGCCTTGTCTCAAATTTTCCCCTTACTCGCAATTTTTCCAATTCCACCCGCTCTTTTTCTTCTCGTCCTCGCTCTACCCTTACGCAAGGACCAACCTATGGAAACCTACATCGCCGCCCTCATCAGCTACTACACCAAACCCAACAAACGCCTCTGGAATCCCGGCCAACGCGAATCGACCATCCAAATCACCGCCCCTAAAATCGTCGAAAAAGTCCTCACTAAAAACCTCTCCGAAGAAGAGGCTGGGCGTCGAATCTCCTTTCTCGCCGGTCTCGTTGACTCCGAAGGTTACTCAATAAAAAACAGTCTAACCACCCCTTCTCAATCTCCTGTCCGCGAAGAATTTCTCGCCGAAGCCGATTCTACCCCCGACATTTTCGAAAACTATCAATCCGCCCAACTTGGCACCGATTTAACCTCCGAAGCCGACCGTCGCCGTGCCGAAATCGTCCAACAAATGCGTGCCGCCATCGCCGCCAACAATCCGATTCACACCGAACCCCCCGCCGCTCCCGAACCTCCCGCTCCAGTTTTTAACGCCGCCAACTTAACCCTCCCCGCCGCCGAGCCAACCATCCCGAATCCCGCTCCCGAACTCCACCGCCTCCGTGAACTTTCAGAAAACAATGATTTTTCCGTCGCTACCATTGCCAAGGAAGCTCACCGCCCAAGAAAAGCCGACGGAGAAGAAGTATATATTAGTTTACATTAAGGAGAAAAGATTATCATGAACCCCTCTATTCCAACCCCCCAAACCGCCTCTGCCGCCGCCGGCGTTTTCCCCGGCCAACCCTTACCCAATTCCGCCCCGACCATCACTAGCGCCCCCATCGTCAACGGCCAAGTCCTATCTCCAATGCAACAAGCCCCCACGCAGGCCACTCCCGACCACCCAAGCTCCACCCAATCCACCCTCTTAATCTCCGAACTCCGCGACAGCATGGTCATCATGAAAGACGGCTCCTTCCGCGCCGTTGTCGCCTGCCAGTCCATCAACTTCGACCTCATGAGCGAAACCGAGCGCGAAGGCGTCGAATATTCCTACCAAAACTTCTTAAACTCCTTAAACTTCACGACTCAAATCCTCATTCGCTCTCAACGCGTCGATATCGGCCCCTACATCAATCGCCTCATGGACATTCGTCGTAACAACGACAATATGCTTCTCGGAATCTTAATGGACGACTACATTAACTTCATCGACGTCCTCTCCCAAGAAGCCAACATCATGGACAAGAGCTTCTTCATCATCGTCCCTTACTACCCCGACGCCGAAAAGGAAAGAATGCTCAACGAAACCAAAAACCTCTTCGCCTCTCTCCAAAAAACCAAGGCCCAACCCGTCACTCGTATTGACCGCGCCACTTATGACAAGGCCTCCGCAGAAATCAACAACCGCGTCGAAACCGTAACCTCCGGCCTCTACCAAATCGGAATTCACTCCGTCCGCCTCAACACCAAGCAACTCGCCGAACTTTACTATGATTTCAACAACCCCGACACCGCTGTTCGCGAACCGCTCGTTGACTTTTCTCAACTTGCCACCACTTACGTCAAAAAAGGAGAACCCAATGCCTAGAAAGAATAAACAAACCGCGGCTCAAATTGCCGCTCAAAGCCAGTTAACCGAAGACCAACAAATCCAACAGGCTTTCGAAGCCGGCATCACCACCCTTCGCGACTTAATCTCCCCCAGCTCCATCGAAATCAACTCCGACTATTTCCGCCTTGGCACCAAATACGGCCGCACTCTTTATATCTACGGGTACCCCCGCTCTCTCTACACCGGTTGGCTTTCTCCCCTCATCAACATCGACGAAGTTCTCGATATTTCCATGTATATTTACCCCGTCGATACCGGCGTCGTTATGAAAAACCTTAGAAAAAAAGTTACGCAACTTGAAGCTTCCATGAACGTCAACGCCGAACGCGGTAAAGTCCGCGACCCGGAACTCGAAGCCGCTATCAACGACGCTGAGGAACTCCGCGACCAACTTCAAGTCGGCGCCGAACGTTTCTTCCGCTTCGGTCTCTATGTTACTCTCTGGGCCGACTCTCTCGACGAACTAAAATTCGTCCAACAAAAAATCGAAACCATCTTCGGTCAACAAATGGTTTTTTCCAAGGTCGCCTCGTCCCAACAAGAGCAGGGAATGCAATCAACCCTCCCTCAATGCACCGACCAACTCCAAATTCGCCGCAACATGAACACCGGCGCTATCTCCACTTCTTTTCCGTTCACTTCCGCCGACCTCACCCAAGAAAAGGGAATTCTCTACGGCGTCAATATGCACAATAACGGCCTCGTCATTTTCGACCGCTTCTCCCTCGAAAACGCCAACATGGTCGTCTTCGCTAAATCCGGCGCCGGAAAATCCTTCACCGTCAAACTCGAAGCCATGCGCAGTATGATGATAGGTAGCGAAATTATCATCATCGACCCTGAAAACGAATATCAAAAACTTTGCGACGCCGTCGGCGGCTCTTATATTCGCCTGAGTCTAAACTCCGACGTCCGCATTAACCCCTTTGACCTCCCCAAGGTCATCGACAGCGAAGACGCCAACGACGCTCTCCGCGCCAACCTCGTTACACTCCACGGCCTCTTCCGTCTTATGCTCGGCGGAAGCACCGTCGCCGGTCAACCTGCCGCTCCCCTCACTCCGAACGAAGAAGCGGATTTGGATCAAGCCCTAATCGACACTTACGCTCGCGCCGGCATCACTTCCGACCCCTTAACTCATCAGTCCACCCCTCCAACCATCTTAAACCTCTACGATACTCTTCTTCACATGGAAGGCACCGGCCCTCAACTCGCTCAACGTCTCCGCAAATACACCACTGGTACTTTCGCCGGCATCTTCTCCCAACAAAGCAACGTCGACATCAACAACCCCATGGTCGTCTTTAACATCCGCGACCTCGAAGACGAACTTCGCCCCGTCGCTATGTATATCGTCCTCTCGCACATCTGGAACGTCGTCCGCGCCGAACAAAAACGCCGCCTTCTCCTCGTCGATGAGGCTTGGCAACTCATGCAATACGAAGACTCCGCTAACTTCCTCTTTTCTCTCGCCAAACGCGCTCGGAAATACTATCTCGGCCTCACCACCATCACCCAAGACGTCGAAGATTTCATGAGTACCAAAATGGGACGCGCCATCGTCGCCAACTCCTCAATTCAACTTCTCTTAAAACAAAACGCTTCCGCCGTCGATGTTCTTTCCGACGTCTTCAAACTCACCGACGAAGAAAAGAAACGCCTCGCCAACTTCCCGGTCGGCCAAGGACTCTTCTTCGCCGGCCCCAACCACGTCCACATTCAGATTATCGCGTCAGAAACCGAAGAATCCCTCATCACCACCAACCCCGCCGCCACTAAATAATCTTATGCTATAATAATTCTAATGAACCCCGAACCCTCTCGCTTAAAGCAATTTCTTCGCTCTCCGCTCACCCTACTCATCGCCGGCATTCTTGTCTTTACCGCCCTTATCGCCGTTTTTATTATTGCTTTTTCTCGCCCCAAAGAAGAGTCTGCCACCGCCCCCGCCGCCTCCTCAATCACCGTCTCGAACTTTTCCGACTTTTTTCCCGACCTAAGTGGCGAATTTCTCGACAACCTCGAAAGCCGCCTCTTAACTCAATCCTTAGCCGATTCTTCTTTTTCTAGCACCACCTCCGCCGAAATCAGTTCCGACTCTTTCTTCTCGCTAAAATCCAACAACTACACCACCGGTGACTTTCTCATCACCCTCCCGTCTCTCAACTTAACCTATCTCGTCTCCTTCCAATACGGCACTTTCGCCGGTCGCTCCGTCGAATCCGAAGCCTTCGCAACTATTTATTGCACCGAAAGTTCTGGGAGCCCCTGTTCCGCTAAAACCAACTACTCTCGCCCCACCCTCGAAGCTCTCACCGCGACCGAAGAGGCCGAACTCACCTTAACCAACCTTTAACTCGCTTCCGCTTTCTTTTCCGACTCTTTCTGATATAATATTATATATATTATGGTCAAACGCCTAAGTCTCCTAATCCTGTCTCTTGCCCTAGTTTTTTTCGCCCCGCTCTCCGCCGCTAAGCCCGCCACTGCTCTTTCGAAAGCCGATTTACGTTTTTACGCCCAAAACAACATCATGTTCATCGACGATGAGGACTCCCTTCTCTCCGACTGCCTTAATGGCGATCTCGTTGACCTTGGCGACAACTCCAAAACCGCCCTCAACTTCCTCATTCAAAAAGGCTACTCCACTTCTTCTGCCGCCGCCATCGTCGGCAACTTAATCGCCGAATCGAGTGTCGTCCCCAACAAAAAGGAGGGCGGGGAACTAATCACCGACGAATCCTGGCGCCTGACCGACTGGGAAAAATTTGGCTCCCGCGGCTTCGGTATCGCCCAATGGACCTCCTCGGGTCGTCAAACCTCCCTCCAAAACTTCGCTGACGCAAACGGTCTCCCCGTAATCTCCATGGAAGCCCAACTCGGCTACCTCTTCGACGAACTTCAACGCGAAGTCCGCGGCTCCGGCTCTTCCGTCGCCAACATGAACTCGGTGAGTTTGGAAGAGGCCACCTTCTTCATGTATAGAAAGTTCGAAACCCCTCGCTCCAGTTTTTGTACTTCTAACGACGGCGCCGGTTGCTACAATAACTACGCCCCCTCTTCCTACTCTGAACTCTCGGAAACCGAAACTTCCTCCGCCTACTCCGCCTTCATGAATCGTCTCAAATACGCCAAGTCCGCTCTCGCCGAAGTGGGCGACCTCACCGCCTCAACCGTCGATGGCTCCGCCACAACCCCCCTCTCGAGCTTAACCTGTTCCGGCATCACCGGTGGCTCCGCCGGCTCCAAGAAAATCGTCGAAACTGCCGTCTCGATGTCCTGGCCCAACTCCGACGGTAACTGCGAATCCGCCTTCGGCCTCGTTGCTTGGAAATCTCGCGCGAGCGGTGGAGTCCAAGCCTGCTCCGACACTCTAAACTCCGTCGCCAAACTCGCCCAAAAAGCCGTTGGCGGCCTCTCTCTCCGCGACTGCGGAAAATTCGTCGGCGCCGTCATGAACTACGGCGGAATCGACACGAGCTTCCCCAAGGTCGGCGTCCGCTCCCAAATGGCCTACATGAACAGCAGCAACAAATGGACCAAAGTCTCAACCGACGGAGAAGCCTTTTCTATGTCAAACCTCCAACCCGGCGACGTCCTCGCCTACTCCGCCGGCTCGGGCGACGCCACTGCCGGACACATCCAAATCTGGATTGGCGAGCAATCCGTCAAGGGCGCTGCCTGCCCCGGCGGCACCTGCAAAGTCAACATCGCCTCCGCCTCCTACCAGTCCTGGACCCCATCTCTAAACTACACCTCCCGCACGTCCACCACTTACGACGGCGTTAAATACTATTATTCCGTCTATCGTTTTGCCGCTTCTCCCGAGACCAACACCCCCGCCGCCCAAGTCGTCTCTGACTCCGGAGAAGTCGATGGAAACTAGCGTCAAACCCCCTTCTCGCCTCAAGACCTTTTATAAGGAACATAGGCTCGCTTTCTTTTCTCTCCTTAGTGGCGCCCTCCTCATCCTTATCTTGATTGTTGTAATTTTTACAACATTACGAGAAGACGACGGCGTTCTCGGCACCGATTCGAGGTCGGCCGACCTCTCTCTCGCCGAAGACCAAAAAGCCCTCCAAGCAACCGAAGCCTTCAAAATCTCCGCCTACCTCCCCATCACCTCCGCCGACCCGGCTTATAAAATCTCTTACCTCCTCGACCGCGACGAGACAGGGAATTATAGTTTCAAATTATCCTTAAACGCCTTCACCGCCTCCGCCCGCACACCCATGATTGAGCGCCTCCTCTCCGAATCCTTTGGCAGCTACGACCCCCTCGACTACGAAATCGTCCTCGAAAACTACCGCAACCCCTTCGCAAACTTCTCTCTCGACGATCTAAAATCCGGTCGCCTCCCCACAAACTTCAAAACCGGAAACCTCTACAAATTCGGCGACTCAAAATACACCGTCCAAACCCTAACCCACACCCTCTACGACGGCTCCACCAACACTTACCGTTACGTCCTAGAAAACGGCGAGCCAAAAACCCTCCCGCAACTCTTCTTTACTTACAAAGACCTCGACTTCCTAGAAAAATCCATCGTAAAATCCATCAACGCTCTGGAATAATCATTCCGTCTATGCTAAACTAATCTTAATGAACAAGGTCATCAAGTTCACCTTCTCCTCTCTTCTCTTGCTTACTTTTTGTGCTTTCGCCCTAAAAACCTCCGTTTTTGCTAGTAGCTCCACCAAACTCAACCTCCGCTCCGCCAACCCCAAATGCGAATCCCCCTCCACCCCCGAAAATCCCGAAAGCCAAGAAACCCCCGAAGGTTCCGAAGGCTCCGAAGGTTCCGAGAATCCCGAAGACTCCGAAGACGGCTCCGAAGATTCCGAACCCTCCGTTTCTGGTAACTGCGCCTGCCAAAACGGCTGCGGAAAACAATCCGCCAGTGGGCTTTTTAGTCAAAATGACGGCCGCAACACCTACCAATCCGTCCTCTGGAAAACCGGCGGAGACAAGGACGTCCAAACTTCCGGTTGCTCTCTCGTCGCCGTCGTCAACGCCGCCAACGCCCTCGGGCAAAGCAACACCATCGAATCCGTCGCCGCTTGGTCCTATAAAAACCTCAAAGTCAGCACCGGAAGCTGGAGCGGCACCGTCAAGCCTATCGCTAGCCACCTCGGTCTCAAACTCTACGACCTTTTCGACAACGTCCATTCCGGCGGCAACAAAACCACCAACGTCTCCGAAAAACTCGCCCTCATAAAGCAAGCTCTCGCGAGCAACCTCTCTGTGGTCGTCAGCGGCCAAGTCTCCGGTTCGTGTAGCAACCGCGCCAGTTCCGCCGGCGTTTCCGGAACCACCTTCGCCAATCAAGGCAACTGCGTTTTCACTAACGGCGGCCATTACGTCTCCATCGTTGGCGTCACTTCCGACAACAAGCTCGTCGTCGGCAACCCCGCCCTCGGAAGCAAATCTGCCACCGGTTGGGTTTTCCCGGCGGAGAACGTCCTTCAATTCGCCGACATCGCCAAAGCCGTCGGCACCGCCAACTCAACCGGTCTCTCAAGCTGCTCCAGTGGCTCCACTAGCGCCAACGATTAACTCGTCTCAATATCTTCCACCGCGTTAACACTTGTAATAATTACTTGATTTCTCTTAAAATTATAAACTAGCGCCTTTTGCCTCGTCTCATCAAGTTCAGAAAACACATCATCAAGCAGCACCACCGGCGCCTTCCCAGTCACCTCGACAATGATGTCCGCCTCAATAAACTTCAGCGCCACGATAATCGACCTCACCTCCCCCCGGCTCGCCGATCCGCCCGCCGCCACCTCATTAAAGAAGAATTCGTAGTTATCTCTATGTGCCCCAAAACTCGTGTGTCCCAGGATTTTATCTCTCGAAAAACTATTCTCAAGTTCTCGAAGATACGCGCTCTCGTTTATTTTCTCCAAATCCTTCTTCAAAAAAATCCGCACCTCGTCTTCATTCTCCGCAATCGAACGATAAACTTCCGTCAGCCTCTCATTAATCCGCCTTACCTGCTCCTCTCTAAACTTCCAAATCTCCGCCCCAAGTTTCGCAAGTATCACATTCCAAGAAAACACCGCCTCCGTCGTCGCGTATTCCGCTTTTAAGAGTTCATTCCTCTGTTTAAGCGCCTTGTTATACCTCGAAACCGCCGCCCCATAACCATCGTCAAGCTGACTAAAAATTCGGTCAAAATACTCCCGCTTGTGCGACGGGGAACTAGATATAAGATTAAGGTCGTCCGGCTCAAACAGCACCACTGGGTACTTATATTTTTTCGGCAACCTCGCCGTCTTTTTATCTCCAACTAAAAACGTTTTCTTTCCATCTTTCTGATAAACCGCAACGATTTTCTCCCCATTAACATATTGCAACTCAACCCGATAAAACTCCGCCCCCCGCCGCAAAATCTCCCGATCGACCGCCCTAAAACTTTTTCCCCGAAGTCCCTCATAAATCGCCTCAAGTATCGACGTCTTTCCACCCCCATTCTCCCCAGAAATCATCGTCGTCTCTTTCCAACACTCAAGGTCAAAAAACTCATGACTCCTAAAGTTAGTTAATTTACAGCTCTCGATAATCATTATGACTTTAATGGCATGATGATATGCGTATAATTATCGCTTTTTGCATTCCGAACAATAATCGGCAACGTTTTTCCGGGAAACTCCAGCCTCACTTTATCTTCCTCAAGCGCGTTAATTGCGTCAATCAAAAAGCGCGAGTTAAGCGTCATTCTTTCGTCTTTTGTGACTTCTGTCTCAATCTCCGACGAGTTCTCCCCAAACTCATTCGCCACCGACGCAACCGAGAATGTTCCTGTCGCTGTTTTCGCTTCAAGCACAATCGTCCCCCCGACCTCTCTCGCAAACAGCGCCGCCAGTTTTGTCGCCCTCATCAACTCCGCCTTATCAACAATAATCGTCGCCTCTATTTCTTTCGGAATGATTTGTCGGTAATCCGGATAACTTCCGTCAATCAACTTCGACGTAATCTCAATTTCTCCGAATCTAAACCGCACCTGCGTCTCGTCAAACAAAATCTCAATCTCCTCCACCTCGTCTGACAGTGACCGCATCACCTCAGAAAGGGAAGAGGCCGGCACGATCACCTTCACCTCACTCTCAACTCTATCAATCAGTTTCCGTTCCGCGAGTCGATAACCGTCCGTCGCCGCCGCATGAAGCGACCCCTCGATTGTACTAAAGAAAACTCCCGTAAGCGCCGGCCGTGTCATGTCGTTAGAACTCGCAATCATCGCCTCCGTCACCCCATTCTTAAACTCATCTACGCTCATCTTAAACCGAACCATCTTCACTTCATCAATCTCCGGAAGCTCCGGAAAATCGTCCGCCACCACTCCATTTAGCGTCGAGCGATACTTTCCCGACTCAAGTGTAACTTTAAGCCCCTCCGTCTTCACCTTTACAGTTTTTCCTTTTGGCAAATTCGAGCTAAACTCCGCAAGCAACCTCGCTGGTACGGTAATCACCCCGTCTTTCGAGTCGCTCACTGGCAAATAATCCACCACCGCCATATCTAAATTGGTGGTAGTGAGCGTCACTTTCCCCGAATCGACTCTAATTAAAACATTATTAAGAATCGGCAGTGTCGTTTTCCCAGAACTGGCTACCCTACTAACCACATTAAGTGCTCTTGCTAGTTTTCCCGAATTAACTTCTATTTCCATGTTGCTCCTTTCTTGTATAATATCATAATTTCAGTTTTCCTTTATAAATATATTAGTAATAGTAGTTATAGACTATGTGGAAACCGTGGAAAACCACGACAAACGTATTAATCACATCCGTAAAACCTTTTCCACCACAAACCCGAACAAACTCACCAAAACCGAACAACAACGTGTAAAACCGAACATTTTCCCACCAAACCGAACAACCCGAACACGCCAACCTTCCGCTCTCCACCAACTTTTTCACACCGTTTCCACAACTTTCCCACCGGTTTTCCCACAAGTTTTTCCACAGGTACCGCATTTTATCCATAAATCGCCTCCCGAATCTGCTCCACTTGGTCGTGCAGCTGTGCGTCGCTTCTTGAATCCTTTTCGATTTTTCGGATTCCGTTCATAACCGTCGTATGGTCTTTTACTCCAACCTCCGGCGCAATTTTATTAGTTGACATCCCAAGCTCTTTTGAGAGTAAATACATCGCCACTTGTCTCGCCGTCTTAATAATTGCCACTCGGCTTCTCCCGGTCATTTCCACGACGGTCAAATCATAGTATTTTGCCACCTTCTCAACGACGGTTCTCGGCGTTACGCTCCTCCGCCTCTGAACCACCGCCCCGGACATATACCCCTCATTTATCAACTCAAGTGGCGTCATCCCTTTAATCTCCGACGTCACCATCAGTTTCTGGAACTCCCCCTCAAGTTCGCGAATATTCGTCTTAATATTTTCCGCGAGATATTCAATAGCCGCGTCTTCAATCTCTTGCCCCATAAACTCCGCCTTCGCTTTCAGAATCGCGCAACGGTCTTCGAAACCAGGGAACTGAATATCATATGCTCCGCCCGCCCTTAGCCGACTCGAAAGTCTCGGGTCAAGCGTCTTAATTTGTTCTGGCAACCGATCGCTCGTAATAATAATCTGCTTGTTCGCCTGATGAAGGTCATTAAAAATATTAAAGAATTCTTCCTGACTCCGGTCCTTCCCAATAATCATCTGGAAGTCGTCTATGATGAGGACGTCAAGCCGCTGATATTTTTTAATAAACTGCTCCCCCCGGTTTGCTCGAACCGCATTGATAAACTCCGAATAAAAATGATTCGTCGTAATATAAAGCACTCGCTTCGTCGGGTCATTCTCCAAAATCGCATTCCCAATCGCCTGAACAAGGTGTGTTTTCCCAAGCCCCGGCCCACCATAAAGAAAGAATGGATTATAACCTACCCCCGGGTTTTTAACAATCAGCCTTGCCACCCCCGCGGCAAGTTCGTTGCTGCTCCCAACGATAAAACTATCAAGCGTATATTTCGAATTAAGCCCCGTCGAAGTCTGCGCCGCCGGCCTCGCCGCGACAAGATGTTCCGTAAGGTCCCGAACGGACTTCACCCTCTCTCCGCCCCCGAGTCGAATCCCGTCCTCATCTCTCACTTCTCTGGATTTTGTCTTAATGCCATCATTCGACTTTATAACGAAATCAATTTGTTTAAGGTCGATTTTGTTGTGCCGAAAAGCATCCATCAAAATCCCGCGATACTTCGTCTCGAGCGTCTTCACCAAGAACACGTTTGGCACTCCAATCGTCGCTACACCCGCCTCTCTGTCTAAAGCCGAAAGCTCGACATTCTTGAACCACGTCTTGAACGCCATCTCGCTCGTTTCTTTCTGTACCTCTGCGAGAACGTTTCGGAATACATCAAACATTTTTCTTTCGACCTCCTTCTAACACCCCTATTATACCCTATTTCCCCAAAGTTTTCCACAGCCCCGCATCCCGATTTTTTATTTTATAATATCATAATCTTATAACAGGGGTGGATTTTTCCACCTCGCCCCCAACCAATCTGTAACACCTGTGGAAAACTCCTTGATTTTAGTGGAAAACTGCGGTATAATAAACCAAATATTTGCTAAACTAACAAATTATACAGGATTTATTTATGCCCAAACGTACCTACCAGCCTCACAAGCGCCAGCGCAAAGCTGAGCATGGCTTCATGAAGCGAAACGCCACCCACTCTGGTCGCCTCGTTTTGAAGCGCCGCCGCCTCAAAGGCCGCAAACAACTCACCTACTAGCAATTATGGAACCCCGTAAGGGGTTTTGTAATATAATATATATAATATGTTAAACAAAAAATACCGTTTCCACTCCCGTGGCGGCGTCAAATATGTTTATCGTCACGGAAAGACTATCAGAAAGCCCGATTGCTCGCTTGTTTTTTGCAATAACGAGCGGGGAAGAACCCGCGTCGCCGTCGTCGTCTCCAAAAAGGTGGAAAAAACCGCTGTCGGTCGCAACCGTCTCCGAAGAAGGGTTTACGAAGCCGTCCGAGTAAACTTCGATAAACTAAAAAAGCCCCGCGACTACATCTTTGTCATATATAGCAAAAGACTCATTGGCATCCCCTTCGAAGACCTCGAAAAACTTCTTTGTTCTCTATTAAAAGAAAGTATGTTACAATAGTATAAGATATGTTTAGCCTAATTGATCTAATAATCGTCCGCCCCATCACCAACATCCTCTTTTTGATTTACAACCTCGTTGGCGACTTTGGCCTTGCGATTATTCTCTTTGTGCTTCTAGTCAAACTCTGTATGTGGCCCCTCGTCAAGCGCCAGCTTCACCAAACCAAGCTCATGCGCAAGATTCAGCCCGAGCTCGCCGAAATCAAAAAGAACTGCAACGGCAACCGCCAGCTCGAGAGTCTCCAAACCATGGACCTCTACAAGAAATATAACGTCAAGCCTTTTCGCTCTCTCCTCTCGATCTTGATTCAACTCCCGATGTTCATCGCCATCTTCGGCGCCATCCGTGTCATGGTCAACGTCCCGACCGCCGACTCGAACCTCGACGTCCGCGCCTACTCCTTCGTAAAATACGAAGACTCAAACATCGAGCAAGTAATCGCCCTCCAAAACAAATACCTGGAAGAAAAATCCGCCTACGATTCGAAGTCCGAAGAAGAAAAGAGCGCCATATCTGCCCCGGTTTACGAATTTCACCCGTCCTTCCTCGGCCTCTGGAATCTCGAGGTAAACCCCGGGTTCAAGTCCGCCTCGGAAATCACCACTCTCTTCGTTGCAATTCTCGCTTGTTTCGTCCAATACCTAACCAGCAAACAACTCCGCCCCTCTGGAAAGTCGAAGTCTAAAAGTTTCCGCCAACTCATGAAGGAAGCCGGCGAGGGTAAAGAAATCGACCAAGCCGATATTAACGACATGACCTCCGCCCAAATGGGTGTCATGATGCCGATTATGTTACTCTTAATCATGATTAACCTCCCCGGCGCCTTAATTCTTTACTACTTCCTCTCGAACGTCTTTACCTTCTTCCAACAAAAATACGCCCTCTCAAAAGCGGAAAAAGAAATGGAAATCTCCGCCGATAAAGCCGTCATTAGAGAACTCAAAAAAATTCAGGAAGCTGAAGTCATAGAAAATAAAAAAACCGGCACCAAAATAAGAAGAATCTCCGCAAAAGAAATTAAAAAGAAAAGGAGATAAAATCATGGACAGAGATGAATCTATCCGTTTTGCAACCAAATACCTCGAAGACCTTTTAAGTTTCTTCGGAATTAACGTCGCCGTCTGGTCCACGGTTGATGACGACGTGATTCAATTAAGCGTCCCCTCGACAAGCATGAACAACCTCCTAATCGGCAAAAACGCCGAGAACCTCCGCTGTCTTCAACATATCGTAAGTATGTCCCTCGTCGCCAAACACGCCGAACTCACTCGCGTCAACGTCGACATCGCCGACTACAAACGCCAACGCGCCGACCGTATTGCCGAAAAAGCCGAAGGCTGGATCGCCTCCGTCCGCCGGACCGGGGAACCGCGCACCGTGAACCTCAACGCCGCCGATCGCCGCGTCGTCCACAAACTCGCCGAAGACTACTCCGACATCACCACCCACTCCGAAGGCGAAGGCAAAGACCGCGTCCTCATCATCGAAAAGAAACCCATAGACGAATAAAATCTTTACAAAAGCGGATTAACTATGCTACAATAGAGGAGCAAGAGTTAACCAATTTTCTGGTATTTACCAGACCGCACCCTAAAGGTATATATTTTTACCCGCACTAAACGAGAAAATGGCACCATGAGGAGCCTAACTTCGTTTAGGCGGGTTAGCGGTATAGTTAACTCTTGCACCTCGTGGTGCCTTTTTGTATCAGCCCCGGGGTTTAACAGCCAAAAGGAGGACTATGCAAAACCTAAAAGAAATAAACCTAATCAACCGAGCTCTGCGGGTCAGTCTCGCCTCGTTCGGTCTTTTCATTCTCGGCTTCTGCCTAGTCCCGACTCTCATCTCCGAGGCTTCCGCCACCACTACTTCTGTCGGTGCCGCCTGGAACGCGGTTAGCCTCCGCTTCGATCCGGACGTTGCCGCCACCAGCTCCGCCGCCGACCCCGAGGCTGAACAAGCTCTCTCCACTCATGGCGACGTTCTCTTCGGTGACATCGTTCCTACCTCTACGGACAATATAGGCAATCTCGGCACCATGCGTGTCATTAAGAAGACTCTCGGCGTAGAAACTACCGGACAATATTATAGCGTCTATCTCTCCATGTCAGGAGATAGCAATCGTCTCCTCCTCAATAATACCAATATGTATATTGAGCCTACTAGCGGCACTTGGGACAATCCTGCCGCCTTTACTGGCTCCTCATGGGGTTATGCCGTCCCTACTGGAAACACTACCGCCGGAACCTTCATTACTCCTTTCTCTACTCCTGCCATCTATAACAACTATGATACTCTCCTCGGCCGCGATCTCACTAAGACTGGCACCGGTAGTAGCGTCTATAACACCGGCCTCTGGGCCGCTATACCCGTTAACGATACGGATGTCGCTCCTCAACAAATCTGGAAAGCGGAAACGTCCAACACTAACGGCTTCGGCGGGGAACTAGGCGACAGCGATAAGGATCACTTTGACATCTACTTTGCTGCTATTATCGACACCAACGTCATGGCTGGAACCTATGAGAACAGTATAATCTATACCGCCATCGCTTCTTCCCAAAACCTTGACTCTGCCTCCTCTAATCTTTCTCGTAGCCTAGAATACGTTGGCGAAGGTAGCGAAGAGGTTCTCTCCTTCGACTTATCTGCTTCTACTTCCGCAATCACTCAAGACCAAGTCAAAGTCTATCTCGTTCCGCACTATATTGTAGAACATAGCAACTACACCATTACTGATGACTATGCTGCTTATAAAGTCGCCGCCAACACCTGCACTATCACTAGTCTCACTACCACCAGTGCCGATGCTACTGTCACTTGCACTCTCCCCGCCTCGCCCAACGGCATTGACGACGGTATTACCGCCGAAGATACAATCACTTACAATGAAGGCAAAGCGAACGAAGAAACCGTCACCATAGAAAAAGGCGAGTTCGACCTTTGGGTTAATATCGAAAGTTACGGCTACAACTATATTAGCCGCTACACTAAAGAGCTAGATCCCATCGCCTCCATTGTTTATGCCGGTCTCCAATCTACTGATGCAAACGGGGATGCCTATATCACGGAAATGCAAGAGATGAAGGGCTACATCTGTAGCCAAACCAACGAGTGGGGAACTACTCTTGGCGCAGAAGCCGAGCTCTATAACTACGAAGGCATGGATGCAGACGCACCAACCAACCTTGCCACCGGTGCCGCCGCCAACACTCTCGGCCTCGGCACATTCGCGCTTAAAGACAACCGCGACGAAAACTCCTATCTTGTTCGAAGGTTAGCGGATGAAAACTGCTGGATGGTGCAAAATTTAGCGCTAGATCTTTCGACTATCGGCACGCTAGACGAAAGCGACACAAACATATCTGGCAGCTGGACTCCGGATGCCCAAGAAATTGTTAGCTCTTTCGCCGGCGCAACTACTCCGCGTCAAAAATACACGAACGGCTACTACTATTATAATTTCTACGCAAAGAGCGGTAATCAATTGGACAATAATAATGATATATGCCCCAAAGGCTGGACGGCGCGCTATTCGGCAGTGCAGTTAGCATCAAAATACGGTATCGATATGAGTTCTTCACTACCGTCACCTTTTCTTCAAATCCCGATGTCCTTTGATGTAACTGGATATCTCTATCCAGACGATAAAATATATATGGCGTCTCGAGATGGCAATTATTGGGTAGGCCCGAATAGGTTCGAATTTAACAACATTAATTCGTCGTATTCTGTGAGTGGCTCGGACGCAAAAAATGGTTTTTCCGTCCGTTGCGTCGCCCGCGATTAGTAATTTAACAATTCGAGGCTTCTAGGCGCGGGGAGAGATGCTCTTTCTCGGAGTCTTTTTCACCTAAGACCGAGGAGACGTATATTCCTGACGGCGCCGACAGGTTCGCCCGAAGGGCGGTTCTGCCGGACGCCCAGCGTATGAAACTTCAAGGAGCGCGAGCGAAGAAACCGCAAGTGGTTTCTTCCGAGCCGACGCAGAAATTTCTACGAAGTATGACGTCCCCGGAGGTCTTCGGCAGACTCCGAAAAGAGCGCTCGACCGCAAGCCCTAGAAGCCGAGCTCGGCACCTGGACAAAAACAGAACTGAAGCTCGCCCCGCATTTAAGCTTTCTTCTGCTCTAGGTCTTCAATAATCTATTACCAAGATATAAATCTAGTTCTTTAGTCCTCTATGTTCAAAAATAAGAAGACCTAGGGCCGAGGGAAGCGAGAAAGAAAATACCTCTGGTAATAGGGATGTTTTTATGCTAGTATAAGGGTAGCAGTTCCGAGGTTAAAGGAAGGATATACTTAATAATCTGGCGGTAGAAAGGAGATGCTGATGAATGACGTTTTCTGTCAAGCTGGGGCGACTACACCTCAAACTGACAATCGCCCTCAGTAGAAGGCGACGTCGGTAATCACATACCCCTAGTATAAACGATAAAGACAATAGTGTCAACCTTGAAATTGCTAACCCGCTAGGTATCCGCCCCAGTCGCGAAGATTGGGGCGGATTTTATTGTGCTAGTGAAACGAGCCACCCCGCGCATCGCCTAATTATTACTCCGTCGCCCCACCCATAATTATAATAAAGTCATATCCAATCGGACTAATCCCATTCGGAAGCTCACTCATACTTTTCATCGAAAGCCCATAATACTTCTCGAGCGCCTTCTTGGTATCCGGCTTTAGCCCCTCACTCGCATCATAAATCTCCACTTCTTCAGTGTATTTGTATTCTCCCTCCGGCGCATTCGCAATCTCTTTAACCCGGAAGCCCTTTCCCTCAAGCGCCGCTTGCTCTTGCGCCGCCACACCTTCCTTACCGGAGCCATTATAAACAATAATCACCGCCCCCTCGCGCTCGGCCGGATTACTCTTGAGCTGTTGCGCAAGATATTCATGGAGTTGAGTATAGAACCCAATCCCTGCACTCGGAACGATATAAGAAATCCCGTCTTCCATCCCATAGGTCATATATCTTGTACTGTCGTCCATAAGCGGAATTTGGCGTATATTACCAAGGTCAAGGGTCTCAAGAAGGTGCATCCCGGTTTTGATTTCCGCCATCGAGAAATCCATCCGGAGATTGTCTCCAAGCGCCGAGATAATCGAAACCGCATCGGAAAGTCCAAGCCCCTTTTCGACAACCTTGTTTTTAATCCCAATCAAGATTTTTTGTTGGCTATTTGCACGCGAAAAGTCTCCATAAGACGTCCCATGCCGCGCTCTTGACAATGCCACCGCATCCGCGCCCCCAATATTATACGCCACCCCCGCCGAATAAACCGCGCCGGTGTAATAATAATCTTCAATATCTTCATCAAGCACAATCGTCACCCCCCCAACGGCATCGACGATATTTTGGAGCGCCCCCCAGTTCATGTGGACATAGTATTGCGTATCAATTCCAAGAATTGTCTTTATCTTGGCCTGAAGCGCCGCCGCGCCGTCCGCTTCATTATCGGAGTTTAACATCGCGCAATAATAAACTTCATTAATCTTGCCAGTTGCTGTACAGGTCGGCTTCGCATAAAGGTCGCGCGGCAACGAAACAATCGCCACATCCCCCGTCTCCTGGTCGAGTGAGACCACCATGATCGAATCGGTAAGGTCCGCTCCGTCGTGCTGATAGCCATCAAACCCAGTTCCTTGCGTATCAAATCCGCTCGTTCCGTAAACAAGAATATTTGTCCGCCCGTTTCCATCGGTCTTTAGCGGGTCATATGTTTCGGTCGTCACAGCCGAAATGGCACTCCAAATATCTCCATTCCCACCGGTAATTTTCTTAATAATCCCATCTCCCCAAAAATACAGATAAATCCCCGCCCCAAGAATTAGCACCAAAAGAACAACCAAAACCCACTTAATGATTCTCTTCGCCTTCGACTGGTTCCGCTTTTTCTCGGAACGTTTCGCCTTCGCAAGCCGCTTTCGTTCGAGCTCCGCCCGCTTTTGGCTTTCTTTAAGCTCTCTCTTGGATTGTTTCACGTCGATAGTCTCCATCTCATTCACGCGCGACTGACCCTCATCCTCCGAAGCGTTCTTAAAATCAAACGTCTCCACCGGCGCCAAAAACTCTTCGTGCGCCTCTTCAAGAACCGCATCCCCAAACAATTCTTCCTCGAGCCGTTCGTCACGAATCTCGTTATTGAATTCTCTTTCTTCATCCAAAATCTCAATCTCATCTTTCGGTTCGTTGTCAATCTGGATATTAAACGCCTCCGGCTCCGCCGTGAACATCTCCATCATCTTTTTTCGGGAAATGCGCTTCTTCGGTTTTATCAACCGTGGCTTCCTCGAAACTTTTTTGGTCGGTTTCTCGATAATTTGTTTCTCGGCAACCCGAGCTGGCTTTGTTGTAATTTTTACAACATTTTTCTTAACCAACGGGTCATTCTCCGTAACGGTTTTAGTTTTTCTAACCTGTTTTTTTGAACTCAAGGTTTTTGCCTTCGACTTCGCGACCAACGCAGAATCTTCCGCGCGACGAACAGGAAACCCATCGATTGTCTTTTCTTCTTTGACCATTTATTATACAATTATAACATACATGTCCACGAAATTAACCAAAAAACAAAAGCAGATTGTTGATTTTATCCTCGACTTCACCGAAAATAATTCCTATTCTCCAACCTACCGCGAGATTATGTCTGGCCTCGGCCTTTCTAGCGTCTCCGCCGTCGCCGAACACATCGACAACCTAATCGAAAAGGGCGTTTTGAAGAAAACCCCCGGCGCCGCTCGCTCTCTCGAGGTCCTATATAATTCTCACCCCGAGACCGTAAAACTCTTCAATGAAAAACTCTCCTCCCCCGATTTAAGCGAGGAACAAATCGGGATTTTACTCAAAGCTGCCGATCTTCTCGACCTTGACCTCGACGTCTAACCTATATATAATATATATAAGAGTAAATCCTATGCAAGAAAAAAACCAACCAACTCCGGCGGTCCGCCGTCATCGCCCAATTTTGAAAACCCCCCTCTTTTGGATAATTGTTGTAATTTTTACAACAATTGGCATTTTTCTCGCTCTGCATTTTTTGAAACAACCCGAAAGTGCAACCTCTAAACCCCAATCTTCCGTCGCAGTAAAAACCACCTCTCCTGCAACCGAAAAGAAGGAAACTACCGAACCCGCTTCAAACACCGACCAACCCTCCGACTCCGACGGGAAGACCCCGGAAAAATTCGACGGTCCCGACCCAAACCAAGGCGAATCTCTGACTGGTTACCTGACCGCTGCCCGTTTTGACGGAGAAAAACTCGTCCTCCGCGTCAACATCGACCAATACCTCCCCGGTGGCACATGTTCGCTCGAGATTTCCGACGGCACTCGCTCCCTTCAGAAAACCGCCAATATCTCCCCCGTCGCAAGCACCTCTTCCTGTGAAGGCTTCGACGTCCCGACCTCCGAACTCAAAGGTTTTTCTCGTCCTCTAAACATCAAAATCGCTTTAACCTCCGGCGCTAAATCCGGAACGATAGAAGGGAATGTCGAATGATTGAAACACTTCATAAAAACCACCCCGGGCTGATATATAAACTATCTTTTCTCTTCGCCTTTGTCGCAGCCTTTATCTTTCTAGCGTTAAGACTCCCGAATAATTCCTCCGCCGCTTCGCTCGAGAATTTCCGCGCCGGCAACATCATTTCCGACTACACGATGAGTAATTTCGATTCCATGACCCTCCCCGAAATCGATGCTTTTCTCAAAAGCCACGGCAACTGCGCCGACTCAGACACGGTAAAAGCCTCCTGGTATCCCTCTCTTCATTACCACATTGAAAACGGCCACTTTGTCTGTCTTGCCGACGAACGTTTTTCTCTTACCTCTTCAAATTACGGCGATCTTCTTAGCGCAGACGAAGCCTCAAAAACCGCCGCCGAGATCATTTATGACGCCGCCCAAACCTACCGGATTAACCCCCAAGTCCTAATCGTCTTGCTGGAAAAAGAACAAGGTTTAATCTCCGACTCCTGGCCCAATTCCACCCAATTCCGCTCCGCGACCGGCTTCGGTTGCCCCGACACCGCCGCCTGCGACTCCAAATACTACGGCCTCAAAAACCAAATCGAAAGCGCCGCCTGGCTCTTCCGAACCGTCCTCGATGGCGGCTGGACCAACTATCCCGTCGGCGAAAACTACATCCACTACAACCCGAACTCCGCCTGTGGCGGTTCCGTCGTCAATGTCGAAAACCTCGCAACTTCCTCCCTCTACCGCTATACGCCCTACCAACCCAACCCCGCCGCCATCGCCGCCGGCTACGGCACCGCCCCTTGCGGCGCCTACGGTAACCGCAACTTCTACCTTTACTTCATGGATTACTTCGGCGACCCAACCGTGACCGTTGCAAGTCTAATCGACACGAAGGGCTATACCGTCGAAGAAAAAGAAGCCGTCGACCGAATCACTAGTGTATATAATGATTATAAGTCCACTCTCGGCGCCCCGGTTACCGGCTTAAAGCAAAACAGCGCTTCGGGAATTCAATGGATTGAGTTTGAACATGGCTTTATAGTCGGAAACAAGTCCCGCGGATTTTTTGTCTCCATGGGAGAAATCCGCAAAGTCTGGGCTAATCATAATTGGGAGCTTGGTGAGCTTGGTTTCCCAACCACCAACCTCCTTTCCAACTCTTCTTCCGGTATCGAATGGCAAGAATTCGAACACGGCTTCATCGTTGGCAACCCCAACCATGGCTACTTCATCTCCATGGGAGAAATCCGTGACGTTTGGGTCAAG
>JAFWGN010000015.1 GCA_017515285.1 Candidatus Saccharimonadota bacterium
AACGTTTATATATACGACCCCGATTTTGACAGAGGGGAACACCCCGGGGCCCGAAAGCGAGAGGAAATGAAGAGAGACGTTGTATATTTTGTGAAGGATGCTCCAGAAAACGAGGAACTTCGATATTCACTCCGGAGCATCGAAAAGAATATGCCTGGAATTGGGAACGTGTGGTTCGTGGGCGGATGCCCGGACGGACTAACTCCAGATAAAAGGCTCGAATATCGACAGGAAGCAGACAAGCACAAAAACGTGAAGGGAATGATCCGAGCGGCGGTTCGGGAGAAGGAGATCTCGGAAGAGTTCTGGCTGTTCAACGACGACTTCTTCATATTCAAGAAAAGCGCGGTCAAGAATTATGTCGTCGGAACGCTATGGGCGAAGGTCGACGACCTTATTCGTCGATACGGCATCCCGACGGCGTACGCCGAACGGCTAAAGAAGACCGCGATCGTTCTAAAGGGGATGGGCCTTGATCGTCTATCGTACGAAGGGCACACTCCGATGTTGATCGATAAGGGGAAGGCGGAGATCGTGTTCCAGAAGTTCGATGACGATCTCGCCTTTCGGAGTTGTTACGGGAACTTCTGGAAAGAACCCGCAGAAGTGAGACAAGACGTCAAGATCCTTCGGGTCGACGTCGACGTAGAGAAACATCCCGATCTATTGTCCACGATGGACGAGACCTTCGCGGACGGACGGGTCGGACGTTATATAAGACGGGCATTCCCAACGCCCTCAAGGTGGGAAAAATAATGAAGAAAGCTGACTGGAAAAAGACAATAGAGAAATCGTGCGAGAGTATCGGGACATATAAACCGGAATACGACTCCGTCATCGACACCCTCGCGGGGATTATGGAGATTCGGGACGATGCTCAAGATCAATATCAAGAAAGCGGGGCGCATCCCGTAGTCGCATATACGAACAAGGCGGGGCACACTAATCTTCGCAAGAATCCCGCGCTCCAGGTAATCAACGACTGCAACTCGGAAGCGCTCGCTTACTGGCGGGATCTCGGGCTCACGCCATCAGGGTTCAAGAAGCTCGACGGGATCGTAGTCCAGAAGAAAGAGGGGACATTCGAAGACGTACTAAAAGACATCGGAATATGAAAACAAAATCATTCTTTGAAACCGCGGACAAATACGCGGACGATGTGATCTCGGGAGAGATCATCGCCGGGGCTGAAATCGTGGCCGCCTGCAAGAGGTGGAAGGACGATCTGAACCGCGACGATCTGGAGATTCGGAAACGAGATCCGGACATCGTAATCAACTTAATACAATCGACACTCGTTCACGCGAAGGGCGAGGATCAAGAAGGGCGGCCACTCCTCGGCACGCCTTTTTTATTGCTCCCGTGGCAAATATTCATCGTTTACAATCTGCTCGGCTTCTGGTACAAGGGCACGAACGACAGGCGGTTCAAGGAAGCGTTCATCGAGATCGCGAGGAAGAACGGAAAGACTTCATTCGTGGCGGCGCTCGCGTGGGCGGTTTCGATACTGCAAAGGCGAGCGGGCTCGACGGTGTATGTGGTCGCGGCGGCATTAAAGCAGACACTTCAAGCGTTCAACTTCATCAAGTTTTCGCTCGAGTATAAGAAAATCGCGGACAAGTTCGACATCAAGGACAACTCGTTCGATCACGTAATAAAGTACACGTTCCACGATAAAGACGACAGGCCCGACGGGTCGATCGAGATCGTGGCTCTCGCGGCGAACCCCGACAGTCAAGACTCGTTCAACTGCAACTTTGCGATCGCGGACGAGGTGGCTTCGTATAAGAAGCCGTCACAATATAACAGATTCAAGGAAGCCGAAAAGGCTTACCAGAATAAACTCATCGTCGGGATCACGACGGCGGGCGACAACGTGAACTCGTTCGGATATGGTCGGCAAGAGTACGCTTGCAAGGTGGCGCGCGGCGAAGTCAAGGACGACTCGTTCTTTTCGTTCGTGGCTCGAGCGGACCAGGATAAAAAAGGCGATGTGGACTATACGAACCCCGTACAGCATCAGAAGGCGAATCCGTCGTATGGCGTGACGGTCTCCCCGAAGGAACTTCGGAATGACTCGCTTCAGGCGATGAACGATCCGCAACAACGAAAGGACTTCCTTTCAAGGTCGCTCAATATATACACGGCATCACTTCGGAGTTGGTTCGACATCGACGAGTTCCGAGCGAGCGATAGGAAATACAACTGGAGCATCGACGAACTCGCACGGCTCCCGATCGAGTGGTACGGCGGGGCGGACCTTTCGAGGATGTACGATCTCACGGCCGCGGCGCTTTATGGGAAGTACAACGACACGGAGATCATCATTACTCACGGGTTCTTCCCGATCACTCAAGCGGCGGCGAAAGCGGACGAGGACAACATCCCGCTGTTCGGATGGAAAGACGACGGATGGCTGACTATGTGCAATAATCCGACGGTCAACGTTTCGGATGTCGTGAACTGGTTCAAGATGATGCGGGACAAAGGCTTCAAGATCCGTGAAGTCGGACACGACAGGAAGTTCGCGGGCGAAGAGTATTATCCGCAGATGAAAGAAGCGGGGTTCAAAATAGTTGAACAGCCGCAGATGTATTTTATTAAGTCAAAAGGCTTCAGAAAGATAGAGAAGGCGGCAAAAGACGGCCGCCTTTATTATCTCCATTCCGAAGCTTATGAATATTGCGTTTCTAACGTGAGAGCGATCGAAAAAACGGACGATATGGTTTCATACGAGAAGATCGAGCCGACACAAAGGATCGATTTGTTTGATGCTTCCGTATTTGCGGCCGTTCGGCATATAGAAGCGTATTCAGTACAACAGAAAGTGAAAAACTGGTGGGGTTAATTTATGAGATTAACTGATTTTTTTCAAAGGCGAAGCAAGCACGGAAACGTGGCCGTCGTGGTCGACAGCACTCACGACGATTTATGCGTTCCGGGATATACTTCGCTCGACAAGAATCCCGAAGTGATGACGGCTTGCCGAAGGATCGCGCAGATCCTCGGGAGCATCCCGATCCACTTGATGAACAACACGGCATCAGGTGACGCGAGGATCGTCAACGAACTATCGAGACTTATCGACATCAACCCGATGACGAATATGACACGCTCGCAATGGATCGAGTTCTCGGTGATGACCTTGCTCTTGTACGGGCGAGGGAACGCGATCATCAGGCCGAAGACAAGAGCGGGAATCATCAAATACCTGGAACCGATCGCGGCCGCGAGGGTGAACTTCACGGCGAACGGTTACTCGGATTATACGGTCACGATCGACGGGGTTCAGTATGCACCCGACGAAGTGATCCACTTCACGTTCAATCCCGACGAGGTCTATCCCTGGAAAGGACAGGGCGTGACGGTACCGCTCCGAACGATCGCGGACAATCTGAAACAGGCAGAAGCGACGAAGAAGGGTTTTCTCTCAACGAAGTGGAAGCCGTCGATGATTATCAAGGCGGACGCATTCACGGAAGAGATGGCCGACCCGAAGAAGAGACGGAAGGTCCTCGACGATTACGTGAAGGCGGAGAACGCGGGCGAACCGTGGATCGTTCCCGCGGAGCAGTTCGATATTCAGACGGTCAAGCCGTTAACGCTCGCGGATCTCGCGATCTCGGATGCGGTCGAGATAGACAAAAGGACCGTGGCCGCGGTGCTCGGAGTCCCGCCGTTCTTGCTCGGGGTCGGTGAATATAAGAAGGACGCTTGGAACGACTTCGTGGCGCACACGGTCGGACCGATCGCGACGGCGATCCAACAGGAACTCACGAAGAAGCTCATCTTGAAGCCCGAATGGTATCTCAAGTTCAACGTATTATCTTTGATGGATTGGGATCTCAAGACGGTGGCGGATGTATTCGGCGGCCTGTCGGACCGCGGGTTCATTACAGGAAACGAAGTAAGAGACCGAATCGGAATGAGCCCGATCGAAGGCTTGGACGAACCGAGAGTTCTCGAGAATTATATTCCGTTCGATATGGCGAGTTTACAGAAGAAGCTCGTCCAGGAAGGAGAAAGCAATGAATAAGCAGACGATGAACTTCCGCGAGAGCGAGTTCAGGGCAAAGAGAGACGAAGACGGGAATCCGATCATCGAAGGATACTTCGCAGTCTTCGGAAGTGATTACGACATAGCACCGGGAATGTCCGAAAGCGTGGACCCCGGTGCTTTTGATAATACGCTTGAAAACGATATTCGTGCGCTGGTGAACCACGACACAACGCTGGTTCTCGGAAGAACGAAGTCCGGCACATTAGAGCTGAACGTGGACGATCAAGGACTGTTCGGGCGGATTCGGGTCAATACGAACGATTCGGATGCGATGAACTTGTACGAGAGAGTAGCACGCGGCGACGTGGACGGGTGCTCTTTTGGGTTTGATATCAGAGACGAAGCGACGGAACTTCGCGATGATGGATCGACTCATTGGACCATCAAGGACATCGATCTGTTCGAGGTTAGTTGTTGCACATTCCCAGCGTATGAAGATACACACATCGAAGCACGTTCGGCTCAAAGGGAAGACCTCGAGAAAAGAAGGGCGGAAGCGTGGAAAGAGAAGCAGAAAGCGAGGATCAAAAATGCTTAAAGTTTTAATGAAAAAGCGCGAAATCGACTGTCTCACTAAAGACCTCGAAGAATTGAGGAAAAAGGCGGCAGGATTCGAGAAGCGCGAGAAAGAACTCGAGAGCGACATCAACGAAGCAAAGACGGACGAAGAAAGGGAAGCCGTCGAAGAAGCCGTTGACGAGTTCGAGAAGGAAAAGGGCGAGAACGAAGACGCGATCAAGGCTCTCGAAGAGAAAGTAAGCGAGATCGAGAAAGAGGTCAGCGAACTGGAAGCGAAGGTCGATGACACGGACGCGAAAGCCGAAGAAGAAGTCAAGAAAGAAGAAGAAAGAAAGGCGGAACCGAAGATGACGGTTAGAACAGCGGACAAGATGGACATCAGATCCATCGTCAAAGATGAGCAGATGCAGGAACTGCTCGGAAAAGTAAGAAGCGCAATCAAGGAAAAGAGGGCGATCGAAGGCGGAAGCGTTATGATCCCCGAGATCGCGCTCGGACTCCTTCGCGAGAACATCGCGGAGTATTCGAAACTCTATAAGCACGCGAACGTAAGACAGATCGCGGGCAACGGAACCGAAGTCGTGATGGGAACTATCCCCGAAGCAGTGTGGACCGATTGTTGCGGAAACATCAACGATCTTTCGCTCGTCTTTAACGACGCGGAAGTCGCTTGCTGGAAAGTCGGCGGGTATTTCGACGTTTGTAATGCAACGCTCGAGGATAACGACATCAATCTCGCGACCGAACTCATCACGGTACTCGGTCAGGCCATCGGAATGGCGCTCGACAAGGCCATAATCTACGGTCTCGGAACAAGGATGCCCGAAGGAATCGTGACAAGGCTCGCGCAGACTTCACAGCCCGCGGACTATCCGGCAACGGCAAGACCGTGGGTCGACCTTCACACGACGAACATCCAGAAGATCAACAAGACGGGGCTCGAGCTCTTCCAGGCTATCCTCGAAGTGTCCGCGGCTTCCAAAGGCAAATACTCTCGCGGTGAGAGGGTATGGGTTATGAACGAAACAACTTACACGTTCCTCAAGGCCCAGGGTCTCTCGATCAATGCGGCAGGTGCGATCGTGTCCGGAATCGAGGGAGCGATGCCGGTCGCTGGCGGAGTTGTCGAAGTGCTCGACTTCATCCCCGATTACGATATCGTGACCGGATATTTTGATCTCTATCTGCTCGCAGAGAGAGCGGAGACCAGAATCGATCAGTCCGAACACGTGATGTTCCTGAACGACAGAACCGTCTTCCGTGGTACTGCAAGATACGACGGACTTCCGGTCATCGCCGAAGGGTTCGTTCTGATGAACGTCAAGAACACGAATCCGACGACTACTGTTCAGTTCGCACCGGACACCGCGAACACGGACGTGTCCGAGTAAGGAGTTCAAGATGACGGATGCAGAAAGGCTCAATTCATTGAAGACCGATCTCGGTATCACGGCCACGGAATATGACGGGCGGCTCGGACACTATCTGACCGCCGCGGTGACGGAGATCGAACGCGAGGGCGCAACCCTCGATCTCGACGGAAGCATCGACGACAACAATCTCGTCATTGATTATGCCGCTTGGACGTGGCGAAAGCGCGAAAGCGGCGAAGGGATGCCGAGAATGCTCCGTTACCAACTGAACAACAAAATACTCGCTGAGAAGATGGGGGAGTCGGAAGAATGATGGACGATGTAGTCACCTTGATAGGCGACGGGACAATTGAATATGACGAAGCGGGGAACCAGATCGAGACCAGGGAAGAGACGACCGTCTTCTGTTTTGCGGAAAGCGTGAGCCGCTCCGAGTTTTATTCGGCGGCAAGCGCGGGGCTAAAGCCGGAATGGACGATAACGATCTCGAACGGTATCGACTACAACGAGCAGAAGCTCGCAAGGTTCCACGGGGACTTATATTCGGTTATTCGGACATATAGGGACGGCGACTCCGTCGAATTGACGCTTGAACGAAAAGTGGGAGACGACGAAAGGGGTGAGAGTTGATGACTATATACGAAGTTCTGAAAACGCTCGGTATTCCGTGCGCGTATGGACTATTCAAAGATCGTCAGACTCCGCCTTTCATCGCCTACCTCGGAAGCGGACAAAGTCAGTTCCACGCGGACGATACCGTCTACCACAAGACGAACACATACACGTGCGAGTATTACTTCTCGATGAAGGACGAAAAGCGCGAGAGCGCGATCGAGGATGCCTTCGTCTTTAATGGCTATATGTACACAAAAAGCGAAGACGTCTACATCGAGGACGAAAAAGTTTTTGTTATTTATTATGACGTATGGGAGATATAAAGATGGCTGACAACAACAAAGTCGAATTCGGAATCTCACAGCTCCACATCGGGACTTTCACAGAGACCGACGGGGTGGTTACGCTGGGGACTCCGTACGCCCAGAAGGGCGCCGTCTCCGTTTCTGTAGAACCGGAAGGCGATTCTAACAACTTTTACGCTGACAACGTAATTTATTTTTCGGGATTCTCCGACAACGGCTTCAGCGGCTCGATCGAGGTCGCAAGATTCGACGACGAGTTCAAGAAGCAGTTCCTCGGCTATGTCCAGCTCACCGATGGTGGACTCGGGATGGTCAAGGGTGCCGTTCGTCCGAACGTCTATATCATCGGACAGACGGAAGGCGACAAAGAATCCAGAAGGTTTATTATGTACAACGCGACTCTCGGCGGAATACAGAGAGAATACAACACACTCGAAGAAGACAAAGAGCCGACGACCGAGACGATCGACATCACCGTCACAGGCGATAATCTGACCGGACTCACAATCGTCGGATATAAACCGACCGATGCGGGATATGCGAGTCTTTTCACGACTCCACCGGTTCCGGTTCTTCCGACAGAATCTTAAGAACATCAAGCCGGGGGGAGCGAAAGCTCTTCCCGGCCGTATTTTGATATTTGACGAAAAAACCGACCGCGTATTTTGCGTTTTAAGCGATTTTAATTAAGGCGGTCGATATATAACACTATGAAGAAATCACTCAAAAAACAGATGGACGCGATCCTCGATGCAAGTCTCAAGAATGTCAAAGTAACGACAGATCAGGCGGCCCGAGTATGTGCGAGTCAATCCACGGCGGCACTTCGAGCGGTATCTCCCAGGAGGCCTGGGGGAGGAGACTACGCTCGCGGGTGGACGATGGAAAGAATCCGCGGCGGTCTCGCGGGGTCGGAAGGCTGGCGAGTCAAGAATGAGGACCACTACGAACTCACGCATCTACTCGAGAACGGACACGCGAAAGTGAACGGCGGACGAGTAAGAGCGAGAGTCCACATCTCGCCTGTGGAACAGAAGGGAATCGCGACGTTTTTACAGCTCATAAAGTCAAGGATATAAAAGAGGTACTAAAATGATCCGAGAAATCAAAATCGACAAAGACAACAAGTTCGAGATTAACACATCTTACGGCTGGCTCTACACATATAAAGAGCACTTCGGCGAAGACATACTTCCCGAGATCGTTCCGCTTATGGAATCGGCGATCGGGATCGCGGCCGACATCTTCGAGAACAACGACGCGGTGGACGCGCGGGATGTAATATCGGAGATCGCGGGCACGATCGCGGGAACGGAAGCGACGACTCTCACGAACGTGATCTGGGCGCTCGCGAAGAACGCGAACGACGATCTCCCGAATGCTCGGGAATGGTACAACTCATTCGAGACGTTCCCGATGGACAAGGTCATCCCCGAAGCGTTCTGGGCTCTTTGCGAGTCAACGGTAAGTCAAAAAAAAGTAAAAAGTCTAAAGGAGCAGATCAAGAGGTTCAAGATAACGACCGAGACCCCATCAACATCGACAAAGTGATGATCGCTTGTATCGATCGGGGACTTGCTCCCGAGGACGTAAAAAGAATGGATCTCGGGCACATTATAGATTACTGCATCGAGTACAACGAACTACACGATGTAGAAAAACCGAAAGCAAAAGAGAGACCGAAGAAGCGGAAGGCCACTCAAGCTGATTGGGACGCGCTCTTCGGATAGGATGAAAAAATGGCGGGAAAAATCAAAGGAATTACAATCGAATATTCGGGGAACACGACGAAACTCGAAGCCGCACTCCAGCGAGTCAAGAACTCGACGAGCGCGATCAATAGAGAGCTCCGAAACGTAAACACGGCCCTGAAGTTTAATCCGCACAATTCGGAACTGCTGGCACAAAAACAACAACTTCTCAAACAGAAGATAGACGGGACGAAGCAATCGCTTCGGGATCTCAAGAACATACAGTCACAACTCGACTCGAAGAACGTCTCGAAGACATCCGCCGAATACCAGAAGGTAAGGCGGAGCATTATCGAAGCGGAGTCGAAGATCCGCACGTTCAACGCGCAACTCGCGCGGTCGAAGTTCCAGGGGATGACGAATCTCGGGAAAGGCCTTCAGAACGTCGGACAGAAACTCACGAACGCGACACGTTATGCGCGCCGCTTCGCTTTAGCACTCGGAGCGATCGCATTATATAAAGGATTCCAGCGACTGAAGTCACTCGACGAGACGGAAACCTCGATGAAGGCTCTCGGATATCGCGGCGAAGAGCTCAAAGGCATAATGGACGCGACGTCTCAATCGGTCGACGGAACGCGCTTTATGCTTCAAGATATGGCGAAGGTCGCGACGGGCGCGCTCGGATCTGGAGTCACCGAAAAGTATAAGTTGAACGACTATCTCTCAAGGACGGCGGATCTCGCACAACTTACGGGAATGGACGTCACCGAGATGGGAGCGATAATGAACAAGGCTTATTCGAAAGGCCGTGTCGATGCGCGTCTTCTGAATCAGTTCAATGCGAGGGGCATTCCGATATATAAGCTCTTGCAGAGACAACTCGGGGTCACTGCGGACGAACTGACAAAGATGACGAGAGCGGGAGAGATCGGCTTCGATGACTTGTACAAAGCGACGGACAGATACGATGGACTCGCGCAGAAGATGGGGACCGAAACACTCTCGGGAGCGGCGACAGTTCTCACGCAACAGTTCGGACTCATCGGTGCGGAGTTCCTCGAGGGAGTTTACGAACCTATCAAGACAGGGGTTCAGGGGCTCGTTTCGTCAATCAAATCTTTAAGAAAGTCGGGCACGTTCAAGGCGTGGGGCGAAGCACTCGGGCAGACGGTCAAATACTTCATCGACTGGTTCACGAAGGGCGAAGCGTCGATGGACGGACTATCCACGGGCGCGAAGAATATGATCACGGCGCTCTCTCCGATCGTGACGACCATCGGGTCAATCGTTCAGGCCTTTGCGAAACTCCCGCCACAGGTTCAAGGCCTCGTCGGGGCGTTCGCTCTATTCGGGGGCCCGATGATGACGGGAGTCGGGAAGATGACCGTCGGACTATCGAACCTGGGGGCGAACCTCGCAACAATGAAGATGAACGCGGCCGCGGGAGTCGGGCCTGTTGCGAAACTTGCCACGGCACTCGGAACGACAGCGGGGCCGCTCGCGGTGGCGAGTGCTGGCTTCCTCGCTCTCGGCGGATGGGTCGCGGCGATCGTCATTGAATACAATAAGGCGAAGAAGGCTCAAACGCAATACACCGACAGCGTCAAAGAATGGGAAGAATCGCAAGCCGGGAAGATCCAGGCAATCAAGGACGGGTCAACCGAAACGACGATATATATGAACAAGCTCAATCAGCTGATGGGCAAAGAGAAAAAGACCGCAACTGATAAAGCGATGATAAAGCAATACGTCGACAAGCTGAACGGCTCGATCGACGGATTGAATCTCAAGTACGACGAAGAAAAAGACAAGTTAAACAAGACCACACAGGCGATCAAAGACAAGATCGAAGCGCAAAAACAAAGCGCGATTGCGGCGGCATACGAAGAGAAGGTCACGGAAGGCGCGAAGAAACTTCTCGAGCTGAAAGAGAAACAGAAGAAGCTCGAGAAAGAGCGGACGACGATCCAGAAGACTTACAACGGGATCTCGAACAAAACCGCGGCCGTGACTGCGACATATAAGAGACAACTTTCGGAAGTCAACGGAAAGATCAAAGACAATAAGAAGGCTCAAAAGGAAATGAGCAACTCGATCGATCAATCCGCACAAGCCGCGGCGAATCTCGCTCCGAAAATGCAAAAGCAATATAACAAAATCGCAAAGACGGCGAAGAACGCGGGAGTCAAGATCCCGAAGAACCTGAAGACAGGAATCGAGGACGGGTCGATCGCGATCCCGCAATCGATGAATCAACTTTATAAGGCGATCAATCCCGCCTTCGCGAAAGCGGTCAAGAGAGCGAGGAAAGCGGGAGTCGATATCCCGAAAGGACTCCAGAAGAAGATCAACGAAGGTAAGGTCAAGCCGGCAAAAGCGGCGAGAACCTTGTCGAATGCCGTCGATAGAGAACTCGGAAAGGCTCCGAAGAAGGCTTCGAATCAAGGGAAGAAGACGGGCTCTTCTTACGGCTCGGGAGTAGGTTCGAAAGGGAACCAGAACAAAGCGAAGAAGAACGGCGCGAAACTAAAATCCGCGGCGTCTAAAGGCGCAAACACAAAGCAGAATGACAAAGAGTCGAGCATCTACAAGGCGGGCGGAAACTTCGCGGCAGGTTTCGCGTCAGGTATGATCGGGGGTCTTCCTGGAATAGTGTCCGCGGCGATCAAACTGTATAAAGGCGCAAAAAAGGCTTTAAGCAAGGAACAAGACGACGGCTCACCGGCGAAGAAGATGATTCCGCACGGAAAGAACTTCGCGTGGGGGTATGCTCTCGGAATAGAGAAGAACATCGGTCTCGTTCAAAGGGCCACGGATCAAATGGTCTCGGCGGCGCTTCACGACGCGACGGTTAAAGTCCCGGCGGCGAACATAACGGCCGAGGGGATCGCGGCATCGGTCGGGGCGGAAGTACAGAAGGGCATCAACGTAAGTCTGCAGAATCAGCAACAACCGGCGACGAACGCTGTGTTCAATATACAAGTTTCGGGCGGCGAAAGTCCCGAACAGTTCGCGGATGAACTCGTCCGTGATCTCAAATTGAAAGTGAGAACGATCTAATGAAAACCAACACGGAGACAACCAGAAAACCGACAGGGCTCGGGATCTCGAGAGACAAGAACGTGTTCACCCTCTCGTGGAAGAAGGGCGATTCGAACTATTCGGACGGTCAACAACTTCAGTATAGACTCCGAATCGCCGGCAAGTGGAGAAAATGGCACACGATCTCCGTCGCGCACAACGTGACGAAGAAGACGGTCACGCTCGCGCTGTCGAAATACTATCCGACAAAGGGGAAGTCGAGAGTGACGGGGATTCAGTTCCGCGTCCGCGGAAAGCGCACGGCGAGAACCACGCGTGAGAAATACTACGACAAGAAGGACAAGAAATACAAGTATCGGGACTTACGGATCAAATACAAATACAGCGCTTGGAGTTACTACAAGTTCACGATCAAGGTCCCGAATGCTCCGAGTCTTTCGGTGAGCTTCGAGGCGAGCGTCGGAAACCGCGCGACGTTTAAATGGAAGGTAAAGGCGAGCGACAAGGCTCATCCGTGGTTCCGGTGGATTAAGCTTCAGACTTGTCTCGTCAAAGACGGGGCGAAGCCGAAGAAATGGAAAGACCTCGAGGACGGAATATATACAAACCCGACAGGATCTCGATCAATACCGGAAGATTCCGCGACACTCGCGGACGGCAACTCCTGGACGAGATGGGTGAGGGGAATCGCGTATGGCCCGGGCGGACATAACAAGAAGTTCGGGAGAGCGAAGCACACTTACGCGTCCCCGAACGCTCCGGTGATTACGAAGGCAAAGATAACGGAGACGACAGCGGGGACGACGGCGGTCGAGATGTACTGGAAGACGAGCACATCGAGCGGAACGCGTCCGGTAAAAGAGACGGTCGCCGAATGGGTCATCGTGACTCCAGAAGAGGGGATGACGTGTCCGGAAGACGCGGGGTTCGATCCCGTTCCGGGTCCCGTGAGAGATACATCGGGAACGGCGGGGAAGTCATTCGTCGTTGACTCGCAAGTCGGACTCGATCAGTGCCTGTTCGTTCGTGCGGTCAACTACTACGACGACAGGGAAGTCCCGTCAGTTCCGGTGATACCGGAAGGCGCGATCGGAGTGCTTAAACCGCCGACAATCGACTCGTGCGTTCCTGTAAGAGAGACACGAACGGTCACGATCACGGCGACGAACACGTCGGAAGTCCCCGACAGCGAACTACTGATATATTGCAAGATCGGAGACGGGGAACCGTTAATCATCGGGAACCTTCCGCACGCGGGCGGCGAAGCGATACTCAAGACCCCGGAATGGGGCGACAGCACTCCGGAGTTCGGCGTGTTCGCTTTCGTCGGCGAATACAGCGAGACGGAAGACGAGGACAACGTCCTCAACTACTCGATCGATTCAACGCAGATGCTCTCGACGACCATCTGGGACGGCGGATATGTTCCGAACGCTCCGACCACGTTCTCGGCGGTTCCGAGGATCGTCAACGGAGTTGGAACGATCTCGTGCTCTTGGGATCTCAACTGGACGGAAGCAGACGGCGCGCAACTCTCGTGGTCCGAGCACTCGGACGCGTGGGGGAGCACCGACGAGCCGGACACGTACGACGTGTCAAAGGCGAACGGGTCGAACTGGAATATCTCGGGCCTCGAGACGGGTCAGGACTGGTTCGTCCGTGTGAGATTCTACAAGGGAAGCGAAGAGGGGCGAGTCTACGGGCCCTGGTCCGATATGATAACGGTCCCGCTCAAGAGTCAACCGACGATTCCCGCGCTTATGCTCTCGGAAGACAACATCACAGAAGACGGGAGTTTCACAGCTTCGTGGGCGTATTCGTCCGCGGACAATCAACCGCAAGCGATGGCGGAACTCTGTCTCGCAACGAGGGACGATCAAGGCGTGCTCTCGTACGACGAGCCGTTCATCAGCGTGGCTTCCCAACAGTTCGTCAACCTGACTCCCGCGGCATTCGGGGGAGTCTCGGGCGAGACTTATCTCTTATGCGTAAGAGTAACGAGCACGGCGGGCGAGAAGTCGGAAGGATGGAGCGCACCGGCCCCGATAACAATCGCAGAACTCCCGACGATCTCGATTGATTCGACGACCTTCGAGGAAAGAACGATCACAATCGACGCAGAAGAACAGCTCACGGAGACGGTCAACGCTCTTGTCGAGCTCCCGTTCACGGCAATCGTGACGGGCGCGGGCGAAGGCGGGACCACTCGGATCACCTTCGAGCGTGCGGAAGACTATCACGTCGACAGGCCCGACGAGACGGACTTCAACGGATTCGAAGGCGAAGTCGTGGCTCTTGCCGAGATGGTCGGAGAAGGCGAGATGAGCATCACAGAAGAGACCTTAATCGGGCATCTTGATGACGGCGCAAGATACAAGATGATCGCGGAAGTCATCGACTCCCTCGGTCAATCGATAGAGTCAGAAATCGACTTTATGGTGATATGGGACCATCAGGCCTTGAAACCAGGGGCGACGGTCACGATGGATTACGAAAGGAACGCGGCGCTCATTACCCCGATCGCACCTTCGGGCGCGGCGGAGACGGACCGCGTGGATATATACAGACTGTCCGCAGATAAACCCGAGTTAATTTATCCCGACGCGGAGTTCGGGACTACTTACGTAGATCCTTATCCCGCGATCGGAGAACACGGCGGGCATCGCATCGTGACGAGAACGGCAAACGGCGACTATATCACGACGGCGGAAGATGGCGGAGAAACTCCCGCTTGGTTAGACCTTCGAGCGGAAGAAGGGGACTTCATCGAGACAATATACGGGATCATCGACTTCGACGGACGAAGCGTGCCCTTGATGTACGACGTAGATGTCGACAACGACTTCGAAAAAGAGTTCCGAGAGACGAAGTATCTCGGCGGAGCGATCCGCGGGGATTGGAATGCTGGAGTCTCCAGAACGGGCACGATCACGACGAACCTCATCAACCTATTGGATGAAGATCAAGTCGAAGACTGGAGACGGCTCGCAAGACACGAAGGAATCTGCCACATCAGGACGGTCGACGGCTCGTCCTTTAATGCGAATATACAAGTCAAAGAGAATCGGCCCTCGGGGAACCGTGGAGTCTATACCGAGTTTTCACTCTCATTCACGAAGGTCGATCCCGAAGACTATGACGGATTAACTTACCAGGAATGGAGCGAAGCTGAAGAATGAACTGGGCGAATGGATTCTCGGCCGCATATTACGCGGCCATCATAGACCCGAGGACGTGGACGGAGACGAGTCGTCTCGAGATCGTGGACGGAAACGTGAAGCGAGAGAGCTCGGATCTCCGAGACTCGGCGGACTTCACGGCCGTGGAGTACGACGGGGCGGAACGCTGGGTCAGACTATACCTCGAAGCGAAACAGGCGGGGGACAAAGTAAGAACTCCGCTTTTTACGGGTCTCACGGCAAGCCCGACGAGGAACATCGACGGAAATCTCTCGACCTCGAGGGTGGACTGCTATTCGGTGCTCAAGCCGTGCGCGGACGTATTAACTCAAAGGGGGTATTATATACCGGCCGCATTACCGCTCAATAACGCGGTGAGACGGCTTCTTGATACCACGCCCGCACCGGTGGAGATCGAAGGCGATATGCCGGCACTCGAGAGCGCTCTTATCTCCGAAGACGGAGAGACGGCGCTCTCGCTTGTTACGAAGATAATCAAAGCTATTGATTGGACGATTCAGACGACAGGGGACGGAACGATCCACATCAGGCCGAGGACGACGGGATATGTGGCGCGGTTCGATGCGGTCGATAACGATATGATCGAGCCCGAAATCACATATACGCGGGACTGGTATTCACTCCCGAACGTGTTTCGGGCCGTAAGTGAAGACACGGCGGCCGTGGCTCGAGACGAATCGACTTCGTCGCCGTTATCCATCCCGAACAGGGGCCGAGAGATATGGGCGGAAGAAGATTCCGTCGATCTCGCGGAGAATGAATCGCTCGCGGCTTTCGCGCTCCGGAAACTCAAGGAACTGCAGAACGCCGCGACGAAAATCTCATATAATAGACGATACGATCCCGACATCTTGCCGGGCGACAGCGTTTATCTCCATTATCCGAATCAAGGAATCGACGGGGCATTTACAGTCTCGTCACAGTCAATCACTTTAGACTTCGGAGCGACAACCGCGGAAGAAGTCAAAACAGAAGGGGCAACAAATGACGAAGAAGACGAATCTGACGAGTGATCTTCTGACGATCATCGAAGAATCGAAGAAGGACAAGACGAAAGCATACGACACACAGGCGGACGTCACGAGAGTTGAAGGCTCGACCGCTTGGGTTCATATCCCTGGGGGAATAGACGAAACTCCCGTAAAAAAGACCATCAGCGCAAAGGCGGGGGACAAAGTACAAGTCCGAGTCGCTGGCGGCACGGCGTGGCTCGTCGGGAATGCGACGAATCCACCGACGGACGACACAGCGGCACTTCGGGCGGAAGCGTCCGCAGACAAGGCAAACGAAATGGCGACATCCGCGACAAGATCCGCAAATATGGCGGCGGAAGCGGCATCAACCGCAACGAGTGCCGCATCGACAGCGCTCTCGAAAGCGGAAGAAGCGGAAGACGCGGCGAGCGCGGCAAGTACCGCGGCGGCCACGGCAGACCAAAAGGCAACGGCGGCGGGGACAGCGGCGGCGGCCGCTCAAACGTCCGCAGATAATGCGGCAACCGCGGCGGCAACCGCAGACTCAAAAGCGACCGCGGCGAGCGCGGCCGCAACACGTGCGGAGACGAAAGCGGACACGGCAAGTGCGGCGGCATCCCGAGCGGAGACCGCGGCGGGTAATGCGGAGACCGCGGCGGCATCGGCTCAAACCTCGGCGGACAGTGCTCTCGTTGGACTTTCGACCGTTCAAGACGTGGTCGGCGTGCTCAATTGGATAACGGCTCACGGCACGATGACGAGTCAAAGCGGCGGCACGTTCGACGATAATCAAGTGTACTTCATACAAGACAATAACGGCGATTATACTGTGGGCGGGGTAAGATACTCACTCGTCGCGGAACCGAAGGCGGCGGACATCAATTCTTACTACGTGCTCTCCGTGGACGAGAGCGTCCAAAACTACGTCGCGACACATATTGTCGTTGACTCCGAGGGGCTCTGGATAATCCCCGACGCGGGCGGAAACAAAGTCTTAATTGCTACGGGTAACGGCTCGAGTTACACAACGGCAGGGACTTACATCATCGGCAAGGTCAACAACGTGGATAAGGTGCTCGCGAAGTTCATCACGACAGGCGCGACTGTCGGGCAGATAGACGGGGCGCACTCCATAATTGACGCGGACGGTCAACGTTTCTATGCGAGCGACGGAACGACACAACTCGCGAATATAGGATACGGACAGGGAGCAAGCGAAAGCGGAACCGCGACAGCGCCATATTATACGCTCGGAACGCGAAACACAAGCAATACTATTGGAAATTATTCAATGGCAGAGGGATATAATTCTACAGCAAGAGGATATACCTCTCATGCAGAAGGATATGAAACAATGGCAAGTGCACATGAATCTCACGCAGAAGGACTCGAAACCACAGCGAGCGGGATGGCTTCTCATGCGGAAGGCGAAGCAACCATTGCGAGTGGGTTTAGAGCACATGCAGAAGGGGGAGCCGCCATTGCGAGTGGTTCAAATTCTCATGCACAAAATTTCGGCACAATTGCGGCCCAAATATATCAAACCGCAATTGGTAAATATAACGTTGAAGATACCGAAACAACAGCATCAAAGCAAAAAGCGCTTATAATCGGGAACGGCACGAGCGACACCGCACGTTCAAACGCTTTCACGGTGGATTGGAGCGGGAATACCGAAGCGGCGGGCGACATCACCGACGGGGGCGGGAACGTGCTCGCAGATAAGGCGGACAGTTCGTCACTCGCCACGGTAGCGACTACGGGAAGTTACGACGATTTGTTAAACCTGCCGGCGCTTGCAACGGTGGCAACTACGGGGAGTTATAACGACTTGTCTAATAAGCCGACGATCCCGACGGTGAACGACGCGACTTTGACTATCCAGAAGAACGGAACGAACGTCCAAACGTTCACGGCGAACGCGGCTTCAAACAAGACCGCAAATATCACGGTACCGACAAAGACATCCGACCTCACGAACGACTCGGGGTTCATTACATCGGTCCCGACTCCATCGGCAAGGACAGCGACCAATACGAGCGCATACACGCTCACGAATTCTGCGGCGAAGGTAACGCTCGCAAACAAGGCATATTGCGGTAGTAACACGAGCATATCAAGCGGCGGCATCAAGTGCGCCGTGGCGGGAACCGTAGAAGTATCTTGCACGGCGAGGTTCTATCCTGTCAATGATGCGGACCTTTGCAGATTAGACATATACAAGGGCAGTTCTTCGCAGTACTTCTCCGCAGGACGAGCGGGCGGCAATACGGAGAATATATCGATCTCGCCCGTGCTCTTGGACGTTGCGGCGGGTGACGTGATATATCTTTATGCGCAAAACGGAACGGCGGCCCGCGGGAGCATCTCCGCGAACAGCGCGTTCTTGACGGTCAAATACATCGACGAGTAAAGGGGGCACAATATGACAGAAAGTATAATCAATTCACTAATCGGAATAGTTCCCGCGGTGCTCGTCGCGGTGGTATCGATAATCAGTAACAACCAGATCGTAAAGGTCAAGATCGAGGAACTCGAGAAGAAGGTCGACAAGCACAACCAGATCGTCGAACGGACATATAAGCTCGAGAGCGACGTCAAGACGGCGTTCAACAAGTTAGACGAAGAACGGCAAAGGATCGAGCGGCTCGAGGATCGCGAGATGAAATAACACGGTATAAAGTCCGCCGTCCTTCACGGCTGACGAGGTGGATCTGCAGTCAGCCGGCCTCTGATGGCGGACTTTATATATACAAGGAAAGGACAAAGCAATGAAAGAGAAATCAAAGGCGATCGCGAACATCATAATCGCGCTCGTGTTGTTCATCAATTCACTACTTACGGCGGCGGGGAAGAGTCCGATCCCGATCGACGAAGATTCGGTCGCGGTCACGATCTCGAGTATCATCGCCGCGGCGGACATCATCTTCGTGTGGTGGAAAAATCAGAACATCACTCCAGAAGCTCAAACCGCTCAAAAGATCGCGGATCAATTAAAAGCGGACAGGGACGAGATCGGCGGGGAGACCGATCCGCTCGGAGACGAAAGGGGAAAAGACAATGAATGGGAGTAAGATCATAGATATCGCCGTCAAGTACCTCGGAGATACTGGGAAGAAGACCTGTTCGGACTACGGTCTCCCGTGGGGGTCTCATTGGTGCTGTGCGTTCGTGTGGGACATCTTCAGGATCGCAGACGCGAGCGAGCTCTTCTTCGGCGGTCAGAAAACCGCTTACGTTCCGACCGCTCAAGCGTGGCTCGCGGCTCATTGCGACCACGTTTCACTCACGAATGCGAAGGCGGGCGATATAGTGATCTTCACGTGGACAGGCGGCGGATATAACAAGGAACAGGGCACCCGAGACCACATCGGCTTCGTTCGGAAGAAGGGCACATCGAAGACCGTCTACACGATAGAGGGGAATACCGGAGCGAGCGATCCCAGAAGATCGCACGTAATGAAGCGTACACGTGACGCGCGGTATATCTTCGCGATATATCGCCCGAACTACAAGACGGACAAAAAGAAGGCCGAAGATAAACCGAAAGAGAAGTCAAAGAAGACCGCAATCCAGAAGATCAAAGCGAGATATAAAGTCGTAAGCGCTCTCGGGATGAATATCAGGAAGAAACCGACCGAGGATTCAAAGAGAGTCGGCGGGATCGGTTACGGGAAGACCTTCAAGGCCACGAAGAAGAAGGGTTCCTGGGTTTATGGGAGATACGGGAAGACGAAAGGCTGGGTCTGCACGAAGAAAGGCTCGACGACATATATGATAAAGAAATAGGTCTGGGAATTGGTTCATTATTATTCCTTTCTGCCGCGCTCCATACGGGGTGCGGCGCTTTTTTATTTTTTTGAAATAAATAATCGAATATGAAATAATGTATTGACATATACACGCAATGCGTGCTAAAATATAGACAGTTAGAAAAGAACGGGCGAGCACAAAGCGAGCACGAGCACGAACCGAAAGGAGCACGAGATGAAAAAGGATATCATAATGGTAACGGAACTCGAAAGCGGTAAGATACTTTCACCGGTATTCAGAAAGACAGAAAAAGGCGTTAGCGATTACGCAAACAGAATGTGGAACAAGTACGGCGACGGAGTGACGGTCAGACAGTACCACTTCGACGAGGAACACAATCTCATCCTGGATGCAAAATGGCACGCATAGAACAAAGGACAAAAGCCGAAGCCGGGGCGGTCAATCCCCGGCAGGAAAGGAAGGATAATAATGAAGGATGAATGGGCGAAGGACGAAATCAAGAAGTTACGGGCGAAGACAGGACTCTCCATCCAGAAGTTTGCGGATAAGTACGGAATCCCGTTCCGTACGTTCCAGGATTGGGAACTTGGGAACAGGGTTCCGCCGGACTACGTGGTCGATATGCTGGCGAAAATCGTTGACCTTGACAACGTCAACTTGACGGGGTGGTTCTTCAATGAGTATCGCGACAAGCGGGGCGCTGGTACGAACCAGATGTTCGCGACGAAGAAAGAAGCACTCCAGGAAGCGAAAGAGTATTGGGATCGTTTATGTGATGCGGACAAGCGGTCATACATCGACGATCCGTGCGGTGAGTTCTATGTGGCGGAGTTCCCGCTCGTATGGGACGAAGACGAGCTCGAGTATCAGCCGGCAACGTTCGACTATACTCCGGTATGGTCGGCGTTATAGGAAAGGGGGCGACGATATGATATTAGGTTTTTTCATATTGATGGCGATCGTCATCGCGGCCGTGGCCTTCAAGGAGATCGTGATCCCGAAGATCGAGTCGATTGACGTTCCGGTGAAGACGGACGAGATCCAGAAGGACACAAAGCACTTCACGCGGTATTACTACATACACGGACTCAATCACGAGAACAGCGAGGGGAAGCGGGTCATCGATGTGATAATGGCCCGAGCGAAAAACGAGGTCAAGTATGAGTCTTACTACAAGAGCATAACGAAACAGGAGATGATCGACAACTGCGGGGATTCGGTCTCGGAGTATGCGGGGGTCGAGATCCCCGCAGAACTCGAGCGGACGAAGTTCGAAGGAAAGACCGCCGTCCGGGTGTATATGCTCGACGATGAAGGCGAGCGGGAAGACGTGGGATGGATTCCCGCGGAGTATGCGAACGAAGTCGCGCTGGATATCCACAAGCACGACCACGACGAGCACATCGAGATCGAAGGCGGAAAAATCAAAGAGCTCGTAGTCGACGATAACGACAAATGGAAGGTCAACACGTACAAAGAGGACTTGTTCCCGATAGTAGTGATTGAGTACACAAAACGAGACGGTGCTCCACGCACGGAGCACGCTTGAGAACGACGAGCATTCCGAAAATGATATATTACTCATAACGAGAGAACGGCCGTTCAGAACGGCCGTTTTTTTTAATTAAGGAATATTAAGAACGGAAGTTCTAAATGTATTGACACCGCATCTCAAAGTGATATAATGTAATACAGGAAAGGCGGTAATATATGAGACCAAAAAGCGACAAGAAAATGCTCTCGATTCGACTGTCGGAAGCTTTGACAAAAAAGGTCAAAGAGCAGGCGATCGCGAAGGGTATCACGGTGACCGCGTGGATCGAGCAGGCCATAAGGTCTGCCCTGTAGAAGCGGCGGAGTGTGTTCGAAACAATTCCTAAAATCATAAGAGAAAGAATACTTCTCATAGACACTATATGGAATACAATGAACACACTCACGCAGGAAAGGAGTGTGTTTTTTCTTATGAAGTATCTCACTAAAACTTACAGAAGGGTCGTGGCGGAAGACGACCCGAAGAAGTACGAGGAAGCGTTCAACCAGATGTCCGAGGAGCTCGCGAAGAAGAATCCCGAGATCAAGGACGTTCCCTCGAACAATCGGTTCTGCACCTTCTTCACCTACGAAGAAGAAGAGAGAATCCCGGAGACTGCAAAAGAGAAATGCGAAGAAGACGGGATCGTCTTTCACTGCAAGGACTGCCCGCACCTCGAACTCGGGAACGACAAAAGGCGGAAGTGGTGGCCTTGTATGTTCACGGAGTATGGCGAAGCGTTCAAAGATTCTGAAGCGTGCGACTTGTTTTATCGTCAATTTATGATCGGCAAAATTAAGCCGAGAGGGGAAAAGAAGCTATGAATCAGACGGAAAGAATAAAACAATACATCGAAGAGTTCGGGAGCATTACGCAAAAGGAAGCCGTCTCGGAGATAGGATGTTATCGGCTCTCCGCGAGGATCGCGGATCTGAAGGCCGAAGGGTATGAGATAGAGACCGAGTTCGTGACGTCAAAGAACAGATACGGAGACAAGGTCACGTTCGCGAAGTACAGATTCAAGGGGGATGATGAAGATGAAGATAAGGAACCTAAAGTATTATGCGATAGCCGCGGGGTTTATCGGCTTGATTTGGACAGCGTGGGAGATATTAAGGATTCTCGCGTGGGGGCTGTATTTTCTAATCTATAAGTAGGAAAGGAAGAGATTATGGACGATGTAATGGATGTAATATTGAAGGTCACGTCATACGGGAAGGAGTTCCTTCCGATCGTGGGAAAATTCGCGGGATTCGGCTTCGGGTACGTGGTAATAGACGACCGAGGGAAGACCCAGCATCTATTCCAGGACGAGATCGATAGCTTCTGCGGTGAGTTCGTAGAAGGGGAATACTACATGATAACGAGGGGAGTCGTAGAAGCATTAAGAGAGGAATATAAAAAATGATGGATTATAAAGAACTGGAAAGAATCAATAAAGAGCTCGGGAAGAGCACGGTCGACATCAAGGGGAAGGATTACGTCCTCGTGAATAAAAGAGTCGCGGCCTTCCGGGAATTGATACCAGGGGGCCTCATAACGACGGAGATCGTTCCGCAACTCACGGGGAACGGGATCGTGACGATCAAAGCGACTGTCGCAGACGAAAAAGGCTCTATTCTGGCAACAGGTATGGCTCAAGAAAAAGAAGCATCGTCATTCATAAATAAGACGAGTTACATCGAGAACTGCGAGACCTCGGCCGTCGGTCGTGCTCTCGGCTTCGTCGGGATCGGGATCGATGCGAGTATGGCTTCCGCGGAAGAAGTCGCGAACGCGATCAAGAACCAGAAGGAAGAGAGACCGCTTGAGAAAAGGACCGCGAAAGAGCAGATTCTCATATACTGCAAGATAAAGGGCCTTGATGCGAAAGACATCGCTCAAGACTTCGGGCTCACGAAAGAGAGCACGGAGAAGGATCGTCTCGAAGCTCTCCAGAAGATGAAAGAGAAATATGGCGAGTAGGTTTTCAATAATCACGGACGACCTCGAGCATTGCATCATCTGCGGAAGTCCTCGGGTGGAGATCCATCACATCTTCGGCGGCGCGAACCGCGGCAATTCGGAGAAGTATCATTTAATTATTCCGCTTTGTCACGAGCACCACAACGAGCCGCCGAACGGGGTCCATCATAACGACAAGATGATGTTATGGGCTCACGCTCTCGGTCAACTCTACTTCGAGACCGTGGCGGATCACTCGAGGTTTATGGAGTTATTCGGAAGGGATTACTTAAATGAGTACGGTTCAGATCCGAGAGATCTCCTTGACTCTCGGTTATGACGCGGACGAACTCCGCATCATCACGAAGCGGTCATCGCGGGCGAGTATCGAGACGATGATTGATGATCTCGGGAAACTCGACGAGACGGCCGCGTATTCCCTCGAGATAAAGAAGATACGGGGGAAGCGGTCCATCGATGCGAACAATTATATGTGGCAACTAATCGACAAGATCGCGGATAAGACAAGGACGAAGCGTGAAGACATCTATCGGAACGCGATTCGGGAGAACGGCGTGTTCGACGATGTAGCAGTCACGGAACAGGCTCTCGAAGCGGTGGTCTCGGGATGGGAATCCCACGGGGTCGGATGGTTCTGCGACATTTTCGAGAGTTCGCTTCCAGGATGCAAGAAGCTCCGGCTTTACTACGGATCGAGCATATACGATTCGAAGCAGATGTCGCGTTTGATCGACTCGGTAGTCTACGACGCGAAGGAACTCAAGATCGAGACGATGACTCCGGACGAACTGGCGGAAATAAAATCAAAGTGGGGGGAATAATGAACGGATATATCAAGTTATTCAGGCAGATGACGGAATGGGAATGGTACAAGGAACCGAACACGAAGGCCGTGTTCCTTCATCTACTCATAATGGCGAACCACTCTCCGGGACGCTGGCAAGGAATCAAGATCGATCGCGGTCAACATCTTACGAGCATAAAGAAGCTCGCAGAAGAGACGGGTCTCTCAAGTCAGAACGTGCGGACAGCGCTCAATCACCTAAAATCAACACACGAACTAACAATAACACCAACAAAGAGATATACGCTCATAACTGTTGAAAAATACGAGAAGTATCAAGGTGACGATTCGGGTGCTAACAAGGTATCTAACACACTGGCTAACAAAGACCTAACAAACAACCAACAAAGACCTAACAAACAGCTAACAACTAACAAGAATAATAAAAAAGAAAAAGAAGAATCAAGAATGATAAGAAATCAGATAAAGCTCGGTGAAGGGAGTGAAGAACGAAAGACACTCCGCTTCGCTGACGGAGAAGAAGTCAACCTCATTAACGGGGTGCAACAGTACACGGAAGAAGAGACCCGTCGACTGTTGGATGCGAACCACAAGCTCTTCGTGGAAAGGATGAAAAGGAAATGAACAAAGCAATCATCGCGGGAAGGCTCGTAAGAGATCCCGAAGTAAGTTACAAGGCGGAGACACAGAATTGCGTCGCGAAGTTCACGCTCGCGGCGGACAGGGGAAAGAAGAACGGCGAGGACTTAGGAGCGGACTTTATCAAATGCGTAGCATTCGGGAAGACCGCGGAGACGATCGAGAAGTACATCAAGAAGGGAGACCAGATCATCGTCGACGGGTCAATTCACACCTGGGATTATGTCGACGAGAACGGCGACAAGAAGTATACCTGGAACGTGGCGGTCAGGGCCTTTGACTTCGGAAAACAGACCGAGCATCACGCTGGCGGATATTCTGGCGGCCCGAGCCGTGAAGAACCACCGGAAGACTTCGAAGCGGTGGACGAGGATGTGCCGTTCTAAAGGCCGAAAATATTACGTAAAATATTCAGTAAAATCGAAAGGGAAATATGATGGAAAATCTTAAGTTCTACGAAATAGACGAAGCGCTCTCGAGTTGTTTCGATCCCGAGACGGGTGAGATCCTCGACGAGGATAAGTTCAACGAGCTGACCGCGGCGAAGGACGAGAAGATCCAGGGCGTCGGCCTGATGATTAAGTCGAGAGATATGTTGATCGCGAATATAGACGAGGAAATGAAAAGACTTCGCGATCGGAAGGAAACGCTCAAGAATATGAACGAGGGGACGAAAGAGTTTCTCAAGACGATCCTGAACGGTCAGAAGTTCGAGACCGAAAAGGTCAGGATCTCGTTCAGAAAGTCGAAAGCCGTCGAGATCGAGGACGAGCTCCAGATCCCCGACGGATTCATCAAGGAAACGGTGAAACGAGCACCGGACAAAACAGCAATTAAGGAAGCACTCCAGAAGGGCGAGACCGTTCCTGGGTGCATACTACGAGAGAATAACAATCTCTCGATAAAGTGATATTAAGCCGTCGAGGAACCGCTCATTGTTTACATATGCTCTTTTCTCCTTTGACGAAATGCTCGGCGGCTTAATATAGATGGCGGCGCGGGGGCGACTATTTTCTCTTATCCCCAAAATTACCCTTTGAAAGAAAAATCAAAACAAGCCCGCGCCGTGTTTTATGGGTTGAAAGCCCTCGCGACAAGTTAATACTTTTATCGATTTGTGAATCCTTAAGGGCGACTTGATAAGGACAACGCGAGGGCTTCACATATAGGAGTAAGCGATGAACAAGAAAGAAATAGCAAAGTACATCGAGATAGGAGAGCGATCGGGACGAGGGACATGGCGGATGTATCGATTGAGGTGTTCAACAAGCTCGACCGAGAGACGCCGTTCGAAATGCCGATGTGGGCTTACAAAGTGTTGCACACTCCGAAGGGCGACGCGGAAGACTTTCTCGAGGAAGTAAGAAAAGGGGGCCAATAATGGAGACGGTATTGATATTAACTGTCGCGGCGATATGGGGGATAATGGTCGCGATGTCGGTCGCCGCGGTGTTCCTGATCAAGAGGATCGGGGAGATCGAGGCGAGGAAGGTGGACGAGGAAGAGTTCCTCGAAGCTCTTGAAACACTCTACAGGGCGAAGAACAAAGAAAGGAAGTTGCCATAATGAAAGCGCTCAAAGATAAGGACGTAAAAGAAGAATTATTCCTTACGGATATCATAAGATCAAAGAGACCATACAAGGACGACAGGGGCCGCGGGGTAATCATTAATACCTACGTAAGCAGGACCGCCAACAATCGCGAATATTTGAGGATCAAGTTCCTGGGACAGGATGTCGACCGGCTTCCGTATAAAGTGGCCGTGGGATTATCTCCCGACAATGAAAGGCTCTACTTCTTCCCGGACGACAGGGGATTCAAACTCACCCCGGAGAATAAGAGCTCGAGCTCGTCCGTGATCGCGATCGAAGTGAGTAAGAAGTATATGAGCTTCGTCGGGAAATATAAAAAACTGGAATACGACCAGAACGCTCACCTGTTCTTCGTGGCGAAAGAGTCGAAGGAAAAGAAGGACGAACAGGTCACACTCGACCGCGAAGAATATGACAAGATAATGGAACTCGTCAAGATATTCAACTCGTAAAGGGGGAGCAGATGAACAGCAGACAAAAGGGCGCGCGGGGGGAGAGAGAACTCGCGAGCATTCTCCGAGCCGCGGGGTTCGATGATGCTCGCCGCGGTCAACAGTATTCGGGAGCGAACGGAGACGCGGATGTAGTCGGACTTCCGGACATCCACATCGAATGTAAACGGAACGAGCGACTCAATATTTACGACGCGATCTCACAGGCTCGAGCAGATGCGAAGATGTCCGAGTTCCCCGCAGTATTCCACAGGAAAAACAACTGCGAGTGGCTCGTCACGATGACGATGGACGACTGGCTCGAGATATATCGCGAATATCATTCATCGAGAGAACTCGCGGAGCAGATGGGATATGAAATCGAAGATAATAATTGATGGCCGAGTGAGGATCACGGCGGACGAGATATCGGACGACACATTGCGGCTAATCAAGGCACGGATCGGACTTCAAGCCGTGAAGGACTACCGCGACGCGTACTCGCTCAAGAAAAGAACCTTCAAGAAGTTTCTTAAGTACAAGACGATGAAGCAACGGCTACCAGAAGAGCAAAAGGAATACCGGAGACTCAAGCACATCGTCACGGACTGCGACAACGTGATGCAAGAGGTCGAAAAGTTCGCGATGACTGCATACGGCGAGGACATCTTCGGATTCGATGGCGAGCACGTCGTCAATGCGATACGGCGGAAGGTCAAGGCCGAATGGATGGACAGGAGCCTATTTAAGAGATTAAGTGAGGACTAAAGGGATGATCACAAAAGAAGAATTATTCTCGATGCCGCGGAAGATCGAGGAGATCCGCCGCAAGAAGGAGCGGCTCGAGAGACTGCAAGATAAGGCGACATCACCGCCGAGCATTAAGAGCACGGAGAAGGTTCAGACCTCGCCTTCGGGAGACTCGATGACCGAGATCGCCGTCCTCGCTTGTGACCTTCAAGCGGAAATCGAAAAGGACGAGAAGGCTTTCGAGGAACTCAAGGCGAAAGCGGCTACGGCTTACGATAAGGTCGACGGGATCAATCGTGAGATATTGATCCTTCGGTACTGCGAGGGGGAATCCTGGAACGAGATCGGGAAGGTCGTCGGGTACAGCGGAAGACACGTTCGGAGAATACACTTCAACGTGATTCGAACGATATACGGGTAACGCAATCCAACGCATCACCAACACAAATTATGCGTTGGAGAAAGGAGCAAGAGCATGAGTAGATACATAGACCATATCCGAAATATGTCAGATGACCAGTTGGCATACTTCCTCAATGCCATACAACCCGAAATTACACTATGGAGTCTGTCAATGACGAGGGCATTAAGCAGAAAACCCTATAAGGGAGTAGACGCATTAAACGGGACAAACGGCGATACGAGAACGATTATGAGCATTTTATACAAGGATTACGATTACGAAATGAAACTGATGGATGAAGAACGAAATCAAAGCCTTGATGATTTGCACGATTACGCAAGCGGAAATGACTTGAAACGAGCGTTAGGGCATCCCGAATTACAGAAAGAAAGAGAATTGCCGAAAGTACCATCAGATACACCACAGGCAGGTTTTGAGCGAAAGGAGCAAGAGCATGATACAGTATTGTAGATATTGCAGTCATATGTATTGTGGTGACAGCAACTATTGTGAAGTGAATGAGTGTTGCTTTTCAGATAGAGTAATAAAGCACACGAACAAATGCAGATATTTTGATTTTCTCCCAATAGATGCGCTTGGAGAAAACGAAAGAGGATATATGCCGAGAAAAGGGCATTACATAAGTGAAAAGCCCGACCAACTTTATTTAGACTTTTTAGAAAAGCGAGAGGAGCAAGAGCATGACTAAGTGGGAACAGATGGAGTTGGATAATATGCAGGCAGTCCGACAATTCTTATCAGAACACAACATCAATGCGTGTGACCTTGCGAGATATGCGAAGAAGTTATGTGCTTGCGGAACGTGCCATTTCTTTACACAGCATTATGCAAAAAGCGGTGAAGCGTTGGACTGGGGTCATTGTTGGAAGGGCAATATCCAACACAGTAAGAAAGTGAGCACATCAGCGTGTGGATTTTGGGAATACGGAGAGGAGCAAGAGCATGAGTAGATATGATATGGAGACAGAGGAGTTTGCTCGCATGTTGCACCATATCGCAGATGAAGTTCAGTATGCTTTGAGAGTTCAATCATATGACGACTGCAATACATGTGGTAAAAAGAATTGCGAGTACAAGCCAAAGCCAGGAGAAATGGTGAGAATAAACTGCCATTTATGGGCGGACAAGGAGCAAGAGCATGAGTGACTATATAAAGAGAGAGGATGCAGAAAGCGGTGTGGGATATGTCGGAATAGACAAGGACTACTTCGTAAGCGTGAAAGAAGTGCTGAACATTACAGCGGAAACAGGAGCGTTAGAAACACAAGACAGGGTAAGAGATTTACCGCCTGTTGATGCAGTCGAGGTAGTACGGTGCAAGGATTGTAGATATGAAAAGACTTGTTGCCGAAATATAATTGACGACCCTGTCGGTGTGCCTGTGAGCATTGACTATTGCAGTTATGGAGAACGAAAGGAGCAAGAACATGAGTTTTTTAAGAAATGACAAAAGAGTTAAATACACAGGGGCAGTTAATGACAATGGTTACCTTGCTTGCGAAAAATGTGGTAGCAACAAAATACAAATGACACACCATTTTGATGGACGAGATTTTTATGGGGACGGTGGACATTGTACCGAGTGCGGTCACCCAATACAGATTATGTATAAGCGTAACGGTGGGTTGTGGGACGATAGCGAAGTAAAGGAGCAAGAGCATGAGTGAATATATAAATAGAGACGAGGTGCTCGCAATACTCCACGGGGAGATTGACAACGACGCGATCGAGCATCTACCGAGCAAGACCGAGGAAGACTTCTTCAACGAGTTTCGGAAGGAAGAAGGAATTCTGGAGAGACCGCCGTGGGTAGAACAGGACATCTTGATGAGAAAAATGCTCGTCGATTACAAGGATCGAGTCGAAGGCATTGGGATGGAAGGAGCATATGAGACCGATATATATTGCGGTAAGAACGAAGAGGTGAACGTCATAAACGACGAGATCGCGAGAATCGGCAGGAGGCTCGGGAAGTTCTTCGTCGAGGAAGTATGCGGTAGCACTAAAGAATGAGAGAAAAGGAGAAAAGCGATGGCTGATTTTTTAAGGTTTTTCGAGGACAAGGTCAAAGTGTTTCCGATGCACTTTACTCTCACATACTCAAAGACGTGCGACTGGGAGCTCGAAATCATGAAGCACAACTGCGCGGAGTATTATCCGGAAGCGGACCTCGACGGCGATGACGTGATAATATTCAGGGGCCAAGACCTGGACCTCGAACTATTATGTGCAAAGGCTCACGCCGCTTTGAAAGAGTGGTTAATTGAATATGAAAGCGGATATTGAAAACTTGTCCAGCAATGTCCAGCAATGTCCAGCGATGTCCAGCAATGTCCAAGGGAATCCGTGTTATAATATAAACTGTGAAGAGTAGGAAGTGAACACACTCCATATGAATCACCTCCAGAGCCCGGCCGTCTTCCGCGGTCGGGCGGTTTTATTGGAAAGGACAAAGGCGATGAAGAAGGTCAAAGCACTCGGGGAAGAGTTCGAGCTCGTGAGGATCGTCGGCGGAACCGCGCTCATTAAGAACGAGCGCGGACAATTCAGCATAGCGGCGAAGGCGATCGAGGAGATCCCGGAAGAAAAGAAGCCGGCAAAGAAGAAGGCAACAAAGAAGGCAACAAAGAGGAAGGCCGCAAAGAAGTGATGGACAATAAGAGTTTCTACCACACGAAGCGGTGGAAATCAAAGCGGGCCTTCATACTTCGGCGGGATGGATATATGTCCGTAGAGTCCAGAAGATACGGGAAGAGAGTTCCAGGGGAGACCGTTCATCACATATTCCCGAGGGATATATTCCCGGAGTATCAGCTCGCAGATTGGAACCTCGTCACGATAACAAGTGCCGAACACAATCAGATGCACGAGCGGAGCACGGGAGCTCTGACCGAGACGGGTCTCGAGCTTCTCAAAAGGACCGCAAGAAAAAGGGGAATGGATCTCGATGCAATACTCGACAGGATGGCCCGATCGTCCGGGCTTGTACAAAGTAAAGATAAACAACGAGACGAAGGTCCTTCGTCATAGTGTATGCGAATTATCCGGGAAACATCGGTGGATGAACCTCGATGGATCAGATGTAACAGAAACGGACATCAGATTCGGAGAGCGGGCGACACTCAAAGACATCAAGTGAGCCCCCCTTCGAGTGCGTTTTCGTGAGATAAAAGGGAC
>JAFWGN010000001.1 GCA_017515285.1 Candidatus Saccharimonadota bacterium
ACAACGAACTAGTGGTTACGGAGATGCAGGAGATGACGGGGAACATTTGCAAAAACACGAATATGTGGGGAACAGGGACAGGAAATAATGCTAGGATTTATGATTATCTCGGCGAAGACAAAAACAATCCTCTTCTCGCCGCCGGCGTCGATACGGTCGGAATCTCTAGTTTTCTCCTAACCGACAACCGCGACCAGAAAGATTACAAAGTTCGAAGATTAGCCGACGGAAATTGTTGGATGGTACAGAACCTTGACCTCGACCTCACCACGGTCGGCACCCTCACTTCCTCCGATACTGACCTAAAATCTAAAACTACTTGGGGACCCAACACCTCGACGATTACCGCGTCTTTCACCGACGCCACCACGCCCAGAACTTACGGCGAATACAACCTGACGTATGTTGACCCAAACAACTCCGTGCACCCAAAAGACGCGAATTATGACAGTTCTCACGCTTCGTGGTATGTAGGCAGTTACTACAACTGGTACGCAGCCACGGCAGATAGCGGCACCCCAACAATGACCTATCAAAACGCGCCAGACTCAATCTGCGCACTCGGATGGCAACTCCCAACAGCTTCCGGAGATAAAAGCTGGCGTAACATGATTGTCGATGCATACCAAGGCGTTGATGAGCACTTTGAAGGAGATTTACATCTCATACCAATATCCTTAGAGCGGACTGGTTACCTTAATTTCCGAAACAATATGCCCGAATGGCGTGGAAGAAATGGATTATACTCGTCTAGTAGAGTCGGGTCCGTAGGCGTCGTTGACGGTATAGCGTTCGGTGCATGGTCAAATAATACGATTCTATTTGAAATCCCCACAAACAATTACAAACAAGACGGCTTGACCGTCCGCTGCCTTGCCCACGACTAGCCCCTTGTCCTACGACTACTCGGAATAATCTCAAATAAGACTTTTCGAGACATTAAGAAGCCACGCCCAGCAGTCAAAAATACCTTGATACGGATTCAAGACTCAAAAGTCCGATGTCGAGAATCCGACTATTAAGGTATTTTTGACGACTGCGGCGAAGTCGCGCTAGCGACGGTGGCGACCCCGTCGAGAAAAGACCTATTTGAGATTATTATTCAAAACTCCGACCGCAAGCCCTAGAAGCAAAACCAAACGATTTGTGCTAAAATTATATTGTTATGTCAAAACTCTATTTCCGTTACGGCGCAATGGGTTGCGGAAAAACCATGCAACTCCTCCAAGTCGCCTTCAACTACGAAGAACGCGGCCACCAAGTCTGCGTAATGAAGCCCAAAACCGACACTAAAAACGGCGAGAAGCTCCTCACTCGTATCGGCCCCGAGCGCGAAACTGACCTCTGTTTCGATAGGGAAACCGACCTTTTGAAGGAAGTCGCCGAAAACTTTGCGGGCGTTTCTTGCGTCCTCGTCGATGAGTCGCAATTCTTGACCAAGGAACAAGCCGACCAACTCATGCAAATCACCATTCAACTAGACATCCCCGTCATGGCCTATGGCTTACGTCTCAACTTTCGCCAAGAAGACGGCGGTTTCGAAGGCGCAACCCGCCTCCTTCAAATCGCGCACGACATCGAAGAGCTAAAAACCATCTGTGAATGTGGCCATAAAGCAACGATGAACTGCCGCTTTCTCGACGGAAAACTTGTTACTAAAGGCCCCGACGTTCTAATCGACGGGACGAGCAAAATCGAATACCGCGCCCTCTGTCCCCGCTGTTTTTATAAATACCTTCACGAGGGTAAGAACTCTTGAAATTTCCCCAAAAATAATATATAATATATATACAATATCATTTAACATCAAGCTCCGATAATTCGTGTCTTGTGAAGTTACGGAGCAAGAAAGGTGTAAACCATGGCAGAAAAAACTGCAAAGGATGAGGGCCTCAAAATCCGCATCCGCCTCAAGGCCTACGATCACCGCGTGATCGACCAAAGCGCCAAACAAATCGTCGACACCGCCATTCGAACCGGCGCGACCGTTTCCGGCCCCGTTCCGCTTCCAACCAAGCGCTCGACCTTTACCGTCGTCAAATCTCCGCACGTCTATAAGACCGGCGGCGAAGCCTTCGAAATGAAAGTCCACAAACGTTTAATTGACATCTCAAACGCCACCCCGAAGACCATCGAGAGCCTCCAAAACCTCGCTCTCCCGGCCGGCGTCGATGCCGAGATTAAGATGTAAGGAGTAGAAATTATGGCTAAAACTACCAAACAACCCGAAGATTACCGTTTCGTCGTCTTCTCCGACGACGCCGCCAAGTTCTCTTTCCTCACTCGTTCGACCGCAAAGTCGGAAGAAACGATTAAATGGGAAGATGGCAAGGAATATCCTCTAGTCAAGATTCAGATTTCCTCGAAGAGCCACCCGTTCTTTACCGGCGAAGAAAAGATTATCGACACCGAAGGTCGCGTTGACCGCTTCAAGGCTCGCGCTGAAAAGGCCGCAAAGCTCCGCGCCACCCTTGGCAACAAAGTCAAAAAAGCCGAAAAAGAAGCCGAGAAAAAGGCTAAAAAAGCGGAAAAATCCAAAGAATAAAATAAAAAATAATGGAGCCGATTTGGCTCCATTTTTTTGTGTCTAGTTTCTGCTTTAACGTCCCGCGACGTATTCTTCGAGCGTCAGCTCGTTGTCCATGATTGCGTGCGCAACCTCCGGGCTTCCAACGAACCGAATTTCCCCGGGCGTATAAGGAACACCAGTAATGCCCTCTTTCCCCTCCGGGAACCTTTCGATAAACCCATAATCCGCGAGCAAGCTGTCGAGAACCTGGAACGGCTCAAGCGTTACTTCAAGTGGTAGGTCATCAAACGTCCTTACGGCCGCCTCGGAATAATAGTAGTCGCGATACTCGCCAGCATATTGGTCAAACACCGTAAAGGAGACGACGACATCGAGGAGTAGCCCCGTGTGATGCTCGGAAAAGCCAACTTCTCCGGTTCTGAACGTCGCAACCCCGCTGTCGATTAACCACTGTTGGTCTTTTGGCGTCCGATAGGCGTCGTAAAGCCCTATCTCAATGCCGTAATCAGCTTTGAGCCGCGACTTGAGTAGCATATATGCCGCAAAGGTCGCGTTCTCGATCCCGATCATATCGCGATCAACATCATTCGGCTGAAAGACCATTCTCGCTTCAGCCGCCCGGATATGTTCTTTGGGAATCGCTTGATGATAACCAACGATAAGGTAGTCGATGTTCGGGTCGAGCGCGTAGTCAACATTGTCCTTCGGAAGTCCATAAACCGACTCCAGAGGAGCCCGTTCGGCGAACACCGAAGCGCAGCAAGTCAAGCAGGAAACAATAATAAAAAGTGCAGTCAGGATTTTCTTCATCAAATCCACCCCCTAAAACTATTAGGCAACAACCTAATTATATTATACACTAAAATTATTCAAATGTCAATGGTGGATCCTAGAGGGCTTGAACCTCTGACCTCACGAATGTGAATCGTGCGCTCTAGCCAGCTGAGCTAAGGATCCAATAGATGCAATTATAACATAGTTTTTTATTTGGTGGTATAATTTTAGGGAAATGAGCGAACCGAAAACAGAAAGTAGCAAGGAGGTTACCCAAGCAACCCGGAAAAAACCGCCCGTTTGGGCTCTAGTTGTGATTTTGCTATTTGCGGGCCTTCTTTCTTATGTGGCCTTTCGTGTTTTAACCTACGTCCCGCCGGACGTGGACCCGCCGGTGATTACCTTGAATGGAGAACCCGAGGTGGAGATTGCGCTTGGGAGCGAGACTCCCTATCAAGACGCGGGCGCTACGGCCTTTGATGAGCGCGACGGGGAACTGGAAGCGACGACCACTTTGCCCGAGATGGACATTTGGCGGGCGGGCGAATATGAAATCAAGTACGCGGCGACCGACGCGTCGGGAAATCTCGCCGAGGCGTCTCGGAAGGTAAAAATCGTGGCTCCGGCGCCGGTTGAGGGAGCAGTATATTTAACGTTCGATGACGGCCCGAGCGAACACACTGCGCGCTTGCTCGACATTCTGAAGAAATACGACGTCAAGGCGACCTTTTTCGTGGTCGGGCGGGAGATGGACGACGTGATTAAGCGAGCATACGACGAAGGGCACTCCATAGGTCTGCACACGTTTTCTCATAATTATGCCCATATCTACCAAAGCACCTCAACCTTTTTCGATGACCTTTACGCGATTCAAAATAAAGTCAAAGACATTACCGGTTACAGCTCAACCCTGATGCGCTTCCCGGGCGGAAGCTCAAATACCGTGAGCGCACTTTATGATGGCGGGACGAGAATTATGTCACGGCTCGTCAAAGAGGTGGAGGCAAGAGGCTTTAAATATTTCGATTGGAATATCAGCTCCGGCGACGCCGGCGGAGCAACCACTTCGGAGGAAGTCTATAACAACGTAACCTCGCGACTCGGGCCGGGCGAGTGGGTAGTTTTGCAGCACGATACACAGGGCTTTTCCGTCGATGCGGTGGAGCGGATTATTCAATTCGGAAAGCGGAATGGCTATCAATTCAAAGCGCTTACGATGGAGTCGAGCGGGGCGTGGCACGGGGTACGAAACTAGCGAGAACTAGAACCAAGTCGAAGTCGCGGTTTCATGATATAATATATCATATATGGATTACGATTTTTCGAAACTAGAAACCGAAAGAAAAGCCATCGAGGAGTTCTTGGGTCGCCCCGATGCTTTCTCGGACCCCGACTTCGCCGTAAAAAGCAAACGCGCCGCGGAACTCTCCGAGATTTTTGAATTGAAGTCAAAAATCGAGAGCGACGAGGAAGCTCTAAAAGACGCTAAATCCCTCGTTACCGACCCTGACCTTGGCGACCTCGCCAAGGAAGATGTTGTAAAATTTACAACATTATTAGAGAAAGAAAAGGCAGATTTGGAAGAAAAACTCATCCCGAGAGACCCGCTTGACGACCGCCCCGCCATCGTGGAGATTCGCGCCGGCGCCGGTGGCGACGAAGCCTCGCTTTTCGCGGGTGAACTTTACCGGATGTACGTCCGTTTCGCCGAACGCGAAGGCTTGAAAGCGGAGCTCGTCTCCCAAAACGAGAACGAAGCCGGCGGAATGAAAGAAGTGATTTTCAAAATCATCGGGCCTAGCGCCTACGGCAAAATGAAGTTCGAAGGCGGTGTCCACCGCGTCCAACGCGTCCCCGTCACCGAAAGCCAGGGAAGAATCCACACCTCGACCGCCACTGTCGCCGTTCTCCCCGAAGCCGAAGAAAAAGACATCGAAATCAAAGAAGAAGATTTGCGCATCGACATTTACCGCTCCGGCGGTCACGGCGGCCAAGGCGTCAACACAACCGACTCCGCCGTGCGAATTACTCACCTCCCGACCGGTATTGTCGTCGCCATGCAGGACGAACGTTCCCAACAACAAAACCGTATCAAGGCCATGACAATTCTTCGCTCCCGTCTCGTCGAAAAACAACGCGAAGAAGAGCGCAAAAACGCCTCCGCCGCCAGAAAGAGCCTCATTGGCACCGGCGACCGTAGCGAAAAAATTCGCACTTATAACTTCCCCCAAGACCGCATCACCGACCACCGGATTCACTACTCCCGCTCCAATATCAGCGCAGCTTTTGCCGGGGACATCGAAGACATCGTTAAAGAACTAATGAAGTTCGAACGCGAACAAAGAAAAGATTAATGACCAAAGATTTTTACGGACGCGAGTTTTTCGTAGGTAGCGACGTCCTCATCCCGCGTCTCGAAACCGAAGCAGCAATCGACCTCGCGCTTTCTCTCGCCGGAAAGCCCTATCTCCCCGGCCTTAAAGTCCCGGAAAGAAGACTCCCCGCGCGTCCGCGAATTCTCGACGTCGGCACCGGCTCCGGTTGTATCGCGACGACCTTAAAACTTGAACTTGAAGAAGCCGAAGTTTTTGCTTGCGACATCTCTGACTCCGCCCTCGAAGTCGCAAAACAAAACGCTCGAGCCCTCGGCGCGAGCGTTTCTTTCCTAAAAAGCGACCTCCTAAAAGACATCGAGGGTAATTTTGATTTAGTCGTCGCCAACCTCCCCTATGTCGATAGGACTTGGGACTGGCTCGACCTCAAATCCCTCGCTAAGGAACCCGAACTCGCCCTCTTTGCCGAGGACGGCGGATTGAAACTCATCAAATCTCTCCTCGATGAGGCGCTCCATAGAACCAAGTTTTTAATCCTCGAAGCCGACCCTTGTCAGCACGAAAAAATATTAGCCTATAATGAGCATTACAGGCTAATCAAAACCAGCGGCTTTCAATTACTATTCCGAGTACTCGGCGAGTGTTAACTCAAGGCTAATCGTCTCTTCGCCGCGCAAGACCGTCAGTGTAATCGTTTCTCCGACCGAGCGCTCCCCGAGAAGCGTCCCGAGCGACGAATTCGCGCCAATTTTGACTCCATTGACCGCGAGAATAATGTCCTTTTCTTTAAGCCCCGCTTTTTCCGCCGGCGAACCCTTTATAACCGAGGAGACATACGCCCCGAACGTCGATTTAAGCCCGTTTTCAATCGCAGTCGTCGCGTCAATATTCGAGTATTGCACCCCGGCGTAAGCCCGCGCCGCCTTTCCGGTCGCAAGAATCGTGTTGAGCATCCCCTTGACCGCGGAAATCGGAATCGCAAAGCCAATATTGTTCCCGGAAGAAACCGCGGTATTAATCCCAATCACTTCACCGGCCGCATTAACAAGCGGTCCACCGGAATTTCCGGAGTTAATCGCCGCGTCGGTCTGAATCATGTCGGAAAGCGTCTCGGCGTTTTGATAAGACGAATCTGTCGCCGTAAGCGACCGCCCGGTCCCGGAAATAATCCCGCTTGTCACCGTGTTTTGGTATTGCCCGAGCGCGTTCCCAATCGCAATCACCTGTTCGCCAATCGTAATCGTTTTTGAATCGCCGAGCGTCGCCGCATTTAGCCCCTCCGCCCCGTTAATTTTAAGATAGGCGACGTCGTTCAGTGGGTCGGTCGCAATCAGTGTAACGTCTTCAAAATACGTTCCATCGTCGAGCACGACGTAGATTTTTGTCGCGCTCTCGATGACGTGCTTGTTGGTTAAGACATAGCCGTCCGCGGAAACAATAATCCCGGTTCCCGCCGCCGCGCCGGTCGATTCGGTTTCCTGCATCCAAAGATTATAAGTCCTCGTTTTCGTTTCAGTAACAATCGAAACCACCGACGGAGCCACTCGCGACGCGACCTCTGCGATTGAACCTTCCGTAAAGTTCGCCGAGTTACCGTCTTGGACAAATTCGGGAACAAAGCTAGTGACCGAGCGACCCTGATATAACTGGAGTAATAGATAAGAATTATACCCCGACGCGAGTAGCGCAACCGCTCCAAAAATAAGCCCAGTTACCGCAAGCCCAACGTGCGACTTCTGTTTCTTGCAAGTGCACCCGTCTCCGCACTTGCAATCGCCCCCGCACTTACACTCCGGACCGCACCCGCACGCTTCCTTGACGGGCTCTTTCGTAATCTCCGCATCTTTAATAACTTGTTCCATTTTACCTCCTTATATATTTATTAAACGTTAAAAATTGGTTCGGAAAAACCGACGATGACGACAATTAAAGCAACGAGTCCAAAAAGCACCGGCACTGCCACCTCTCGAGGTTTAAGCTCTCCGTCGCGCGCTTCAATTGACCGAAAAACTCTCTCGGCGATAAACCCGACTAGCGTCAAGATAACCGCAAGCTGCGGAATAATCACCCCCATAGACATAAAGGCATAGACAATCAGCCACGAGTGGCATAAAAGCGCAATCTCCGCGAAGATAATTCCGAAAATCAGCGCCGGATAACCCTCGTCGTTCATATTATTATTTTGCGCAAGGACGTGTCTCGCCGAACCGTAGCCAATGATAAACTCAAGAACAACGAGCACCGCCGAATTCCAACTCGCACAGGCAATCGTCGCCGCAGTTGAGCCGACAAAAATCGCAAAAAGCGCTTGGACCAGGTTCCAAAACTCGCTCGTTTTCGGTTTCACGACTGTGAGCCAAATGACATATAGCCCAGCGAGAATATAATGAATCGGGAGTAATTCCGTTCCGGAAAAATACGCAAGCGTAACGAGCGACAAACCGACGATAAGATCGACAAGGTTCGATTTTATGTTGAGCCAGAGGTAGTGAACTCTTACCGCAAACATTCGCCACTTCGAAAGTAGGACTAAAACCGCGCCAATCGTCCAAGATCCCGAGACAATCGTCGCAAAAATCGACCCCACACCAAGCAAGATATTCATCATGACGTGCAAAAATGTTGAGAGCGCGTTGCGACTTTTTCGAATGAAGATATAATCGGATGCCATATAAATTATATTATATCAAATTTCTTAAAAAGAAGCTTAAAAACTTGAAAAAAATCATGAGCAATTTTCGCAAGTTTTGTCCGCGCGTGTGTTATAATGGATTTCATGGAGAAAGAATTAACTCACGCTACCTTCCTGCAAAAACACCCAATCCTTCGCGACATTTTAAGCCTCGTCATTTTTGTCGGAGCGGTCGCCCTCGGAACGTTTTTATTAAACACTTTTATTTTTAAGTCCTACAATGTCGTCGGCGGCAGTATGGAAAACACCCTTCTCGGCGACGACCGCGTTATCGTCAACCGCCTCACCGTCTCCTGGTCTCACTTTTTAGGACACGAATACATTCCGAACCGCGGCGAAATCATCGTCTTCGCCAACGGTTCCTCTTCGGGCGAAATTACCTGCGCCGCCCCCGTCGGCATCAAAGACCAATATATAATCAAGCGCGTCATCGCTTTCCCGGGAGAACGCGTCAAAGTCAAAGACGGCATCATGACAATTTACAACGACGAACACCCCGACGGCTTCGTTTATGATACCGAGTGGCGCAAGTCCGCCGACGACGGCCCGAAGGAACGGACGAGCGGCGAAGTTGACATCGTTGTCCCCGAAGGCGAGCTCTTCGTTTCTGGCGACAACCGCGAAGGCTCAAACTCCTACGATTCTCGTAACGGGCTCGGAACAATCCCATACTGTCGTATCGCCGGCCCCGTTGTTCTCCGTCTCTTCCCCTTAAATCGCTTCCGGTTCTTCTAAAAACATAACCATTAAGCCCTTGCGCAAACGGGCTTAATTTTTTATAATGGGGACATGACCAAAGTAATGCGGCTTAAAAAGCGCTTTTATTTTATCGTAGCGGGGTACTTCCGTTTCTTCGCAAACTTCGCTTTTCGTCGCTGGCGTCCGCGGGTAATCGCAATCACCGGTTCTGCCGGAAAGACAACCATGCTTCACATGGTCGAATTTGAGCTAGGAAAAGACGCCCACTACTCCCACGATGCCAATTCCGCCTTCGGCGTCAGTTTCGACCTACTCGGGCTCAAAGGCGTCCGTGGCTCGAGACTCCGCTGGCTCTGGCTCCTCGTCGCCGCCCCGATTCGAAGTTTATATTATAAACACAAGGAACCCTTTTACGTCGTCGAAATCGACGCCGAACGCCCCCGCGAGGCTCGTTTTCTCGCCGAATGGTTAAAGCCCGAAATCACCCTCTGGATTTCTCTCGGCCGTTCGCACGCCATCCAATTCGAACAGGAAGTAAAAGATGGTAAGTTCGAAAGCCTCGACCTCGCCATCATGGACGAATTCGCAAAACTCCCCGAAAACACCGAGTGCCTCGTCTTTATCGACGGCGACAACAAACTCATGCGCCGTGCGACGCGAGACATCAAAGCCCGCGTCAACGCCTACTATAAATCCGAAATCGTCAAATATAGCGTCTATCCCACTCGCACCGAATTTGGAACCCCGTCAACCACCTTCCGCTTCACTTCTCCCCAACCGCGCGACCTCTCAATCCAACTCCTTATGCTCCGCGACCTCATGAAATACCTCAAAATCCCCCTAAAAACCGACTTCTCCGAGATGCCTCTCCCTCCGGGGCGAAGCTCCTATCTCAAAGGCAAAAACGGCCTAAAACTTATCGACAGTTCCTACAATGCCCACATTATCAGTATGCAAAGCATTCTCGAAATGGCCCGTGCGATGCGTGCCGCCCATAAATGGCTCGTTATCGGCGACATCGTTGACGAAGGCTCAATCGAAGAAGAAGAACATCGCAGGCTCGCCGATTTAATTGCGGGCGCAAAACCCGAAGAAATCATTTTAGTCGGACGACGAACCAAGACCTACACCGCTCCGCGCCTTAAAGAGCTCGGCTTCTCCCCAAAAACTACTTTAGACCCGAAAAAGGCCCTGTCCTATATCGAAAAACACACTACCGGCGAAGAAACCCTAATTTTCAAAGGCTCACAATACCTAGAGTGGATTATCGAAAAACTTCTCGATGACCCGGCTGACGCCGCGAAACTTTGCCGTCGCGAACCCGCCGCAGTCAAGCGCCGCAAGAATCGGGGGCTCGAATGAAACAAATGTCCCATGCCGTCCGCAAGGTCGAGCCAAAAAGGCCGGAAGAGCTAAAAAGCGTTTGGAACGGCGAGGCGCGAACTAAAAACCTCCCTAGGGCGCGTACGCTCTACATTATCCACGGTTGGACTTATACCGTCGAGCCTTGGGCGAAGACCATCGGCCTATTAAAGAAAAACGGCATCAACGTCAAGATGCTTAACGTCCCGGGTCTAACCGCCCCCTCCAAAAAGGTCTGGACTATTGACGAATATGTGAAGTGGGCGAATAAAAACATTCCGACTGGCTCCGTCGCCCTGGGTCATTCTAACGGCGGGCGCATCCTTCTGAACCTTTGCTCAAAAACCCCGGGGAAGCTCTCGAAGCTAATCCTCCTCGACGCCGCCGGAGTTTACGAACCCTCAAAAAAGCGCGACCTTTTGAAAAAAATCGCCAAACTCGGCGCACCGCTAAAAAAACTCCCCTACGTCTCAAAGATTTTTCATAAACTCACCGGCTCGATGGACTACGAGCGCGCTCCCGAAAACATGAAAAAGACTCTCGCGAATATGCTCGAGAGCGACAAAAATCTCAAACTCGCCACTGTGACGACCCCGACCGCAATTCTTTGGGGCGAAGATGACACCATTACCCCTCCACGCCATGCGCACATCTTGAAACGTAAGCTCGCCGACTCGACTTTAAGCCTTTACGCAAATTGGACGCACGCCCCCTATATTTCCGACCCGGCGGGACTCGCAAAAGCCATTATGAAGGAGCTAAAATGATTTTTCTGGGACTTGCCGGAAACTACTCCGCGCGCGACATTTTTAGACATTCTTTTACTCTCGGTAGCCGCAAAGATTACGACGCCCTCGAAGCCGAGCTCGTCAAGCGTTATGGCGGAAAAGTCGAAACTTCGTCCCTAACCTTTTCCGGCCGCACCGCCATCGCGGTCGCCCTCGATTCAATGGTTGTCGCAAGACTCCTTAAAAAAGGCGACCACGTCGCCATTAACGGCTTCACTTGCTACGCCGTCGTCGAAGCCATTAAACACGTCGGCTTAAAACCCGTTTATCTCGACCTCGAAAAGATTATGGAAAACGCCATTCTCCCGAACTTTTCGGCAAATGCTCTCGACGCCGCCGCCTCTGCCGACCCGAAACTCAAGGCCGTTATTATACAAAACACCTTTGGCTTTCCCGCCGACATTCGCGCCATCGAAAAAGTCAGCAAAGCACATCACCTCCTCATGATTGAAGACCTCGCTCACTGTGCCGGCCGAAAGTATCCCGACGGTCGCGAAATGGGCACCGTCGGCGACGCGACCTGTTTAAGTTTCGGCAAGGGCAAAGCTATCGACACGATTCTCGGTGGCGCGGTTATCTTGCGAAACCCCGAACTTTCTCTCCCCAATTCCTTTGACAAGTCTCAACTCTCAAGGAAACAACACACCGACGGCGACGCCCCGCGCGTCTCTTGGTATCCGCTTTTTGGCGCTATTGCCCGCGGACTCACCCACCTCCACCTCGAACGTTTCTGGCTCGGGCTACTTCTAAAACTAAAATGGATTGAACGCTCCGGCGATACGAAAATTCGCTACGACAAGACCATTACCGACTGGCAAGCGAAACTTGCCCTCCGCCAAGTAAAACTCCTCAAAAACTCCGCCCTTCGCGAGTTCTATCTTGTCGATAATCGCGAGGAATGCTTGAAAGAACTGAAGCGCCACGGCGCTCACCTCGAAGAGTTCTGGTATGAAACTCCCATTGCCCCAAAGCGCTTCTATGAAAAAGCAAAATATAAAGAAGCGGATTGCCCGAACGCCGTATTCTTCGCAAAACACGTCGTCAATCTCCCGACATGGTATAAAACCGGCCGTCGAAAGAAACAGCTCGCGAAAGCTAAAACAATCGTCAAGTCTCACGAACTAAAAGGAAGCGCAAAATGACCGAAACTTGGACCAAGATTTTACGACAATACCCCGAATCGAACTTCCTTGAAAGCCCCCTTTGGGCAAAAGCGAATCAAGAAATGGGACACAAACTCGCCGTCCGCACTTTTGACGATAAAGCACTGTTTCTAGGCATCATCAAAAACGCGCGTCGCGGTCGCTATCTCGAAATCCCCGGCGGCCCGCTCGTCGATTGGAAGGACGAGGCTGAAGTTAAAAAGGTTTTCGAAGAAGTTTTGAACGTCGCCCGCGCCGAAAACTGCGTCTTTGTCCGCTTCCGCCCCCAACTTGAAAAAACTCCCGAAAACGAAAGACTCGTGAATAGTCTAAAAACCATAAGCGGTCTCGACCTCCGTCCCGCCCCGATGCATCTTCACGCCCAAAACACTATCATTCTCGACCTTCAAAAATCCGAAGACGAACTTTTGATGGATATGCGCCGCCAAACTCGTTACGAAGTCCGCCGCGCCGAAAAGTTAGGTTTGAAAGTCGAGGAAGACGAAAGCAAAAAGGCTTTCAAAGAGTTCCACCAAGTCCAAACCATAACCGCCAAACGCCAGAACTTCGTTCCCCCGAGTGAAACCGAACTTCTCGCCGAACGCGAGGCTTTCTCCCCGGACCACCTCAAGTTATACAAAGTCACTAACTCTGAAGGGGACCCCGTCGCCTACGGTTTAATCCTGATTTTCGGTCGCGAAGCCGAATATTTCGAAGCCGCCTCGACCGATTTGAACCGTAAACTCCCCGGCTCGACCGCTCTGCTTTGGCGCGCTATTAAGGACCTAAAAAAAGAGGGTTTGGAGCGATTTAACCTCTGGGGAATCGCTCCGCCCGGCGTCGAAAACCACCGCTACTCCGGAGTGACGACTTTCAAAACCGGCTTCGGCGGGCGCGTCGTCGAATACATCCCGGCCCAAGACATCGTTGTTAAAAAACTCCGTTACAAATTCGACGAACTTGTCGAAACCGCCCGTAAAAAGAAAAGGAATCTCTAGCCATGAAAAAACCTATCATCGCCATCATCGACGCCGGCAACCGCGAACTTTGGGACGGGTTTGTCACGAGTCACGACGAGGCTAACTTCCTCCAGAGTTGGGACTTCTACGATTTTCACGCTTCCCGTGGCAATGAAATTGTCCGCAAAATCGCCGTAAATGAGGACGGGGAAATCCTTGCCGCCTACGCGGGCGTCGTCGAAGCCGCCAAGCGCGGCCGCTATCTTGCCATCGCCGGCGGTCCGATTCTCGACTGGAATAATAAACCCCTCGTCGATAAGATTTTTGAAGACATCAAAACCGAAGGAAAAAGACACGAGTGCGTCTTCGTTCGCCTCCGTCCCCAACTCGAGTTATCGGAAAATTCCTTAAAACTTATGAAAGATCACGGCTTCCAAAAAGCCCCCATGTATCTCTCCGTCGAATATGCCGGCGTCCTTAATCTCGAGCAACCCGAGGCGGAAATCCTCAAAAACGCCTCCCAAGGCTTCCGAAGAAAACTGCGCAAAGCCGAAAAGAACGATTTGAAAATCGAAGTCTCAAGTGACCCGAAAGTAATGCAAGATTTTTGTCGCCTCGAAACCCTTCACGCCAAGCGCCAAGGTTACGTCCCCTTTACGAAATCTTTTCTAACCAAGCAATTCGAAGCCTTCGCGAAACATAACGAAGTTTTAATGTACACCGGGAAGAAGGACGGCGAAATCCTCGCCATGAACTTCATGATTTTTTACGGCAACGAGGCGAGCTATCATTACGGCGTTTCCTCCGACCTCGGCACTAAATATTCCGTCGCCCCGCTTCTTCACTTGAAAGCCATGGAAGAGGCGAGAGCTCGCGGTATCAAACGCTATAACCTCTGGGGTATCGTCGAAAAAGATGAAACAACTCACCGCTTCTTCGGCGTCTCCGAATTTAAGCGGAGCTTCGGTTGCGAAGAATTAAGATACACTCCCGCGCACGATTTCGTTTTGAACCCAATAAAATACCAACTCACCAAACTCATCGAAACCGCAAGAAAGCACCACCGCCACGTCTAAACTCCCAATCCTCTTGAAAAATCAAAAGTTTGCTGATAGAATAAGGGAAAGATTTCTAAGCGAGGAATTATTATGCCCGAAATTAAACCATCTGAAGTAGAAAGTACCGCTAGTATCAAAGTAATCGGCGTGGGTGGTGCTGGTGGCTCTGCCATCGACCGCATGAAAGAGGTCGGTCTCGCCGGCGTCGAACTTGTCGCCGTTAACACCGACGCGCAAGCTCTTCATCATTCCAACGCCGACACCAAGGTCCACATTGGTCGCGGCCTCGGCGCCGGTGGTGACCCCGAAAAGGGTCGCGAAGCCGCTGAAGAATCGCGCGAGTTAATTGGCAAGGCTCTCGAGGGCGCCGACATGGCATTCATCACCCTCGGTGCGGGTGGCGGAACCGGTTCGGGCGCCGGTCCTATCGTCGCCGAAGAAGCCAAAGCGCGGGACATCTTAACCGTCGGCGTCGCCACTAAACCTTTCACTTTCGAAGGCGCCGTCCGAAAGCGTAACGCCGAAGAAGCAATTTCCAACCTCGCTCATAACGTTGACGCTCTAATCACCATCCCGAACGACCGTCTTCTCCAAACCATCGATCCTCGCACTCCGCTTCTCGAAACCTTCAAAATCGCCGACGACGTTCTCCGCCAAGGCGTCCAAGGCATCTCCGAACTCATCACTGAACACGCTCTCATCAACCTCGACTTCGCCGACGTCAAGGCAATCATGAAAAACGCCGGCTCCGCTCTCATGGGTATCGGCCGCGCTTCCGGCGAAAACCGCGCCACTATCGCCGCCAACCAAGCCATCGAATCCCCGCTCATCGAAGTCAAAATCGAAGGCGCCAAGGGTGTTCTCTTCTCCGTCGCCGGTGGCTACGATATGTCCATGTCCGAAATCCAAGAAGCCGCCGAGGTTATCACCGCCGCCGTTTCTCCCGACGCCAATATTATCTTCGGCGCTTCCATTCGCCCCGAGCTCCAAGACGAAATCGTCATCACCGTCGTCGCGACTGGCTTCGACTCCGACTATTACCGCGAACTTGAAGCGAAGCAAGAACAAGAACGCCTCGAAAAAGAGGCCGAGGAAACTCGCACTCGCCAACTCGAGGAAGCCGAACGCCTAAAAAAGGAACAAGACGAAGCCGCAAAGGCCGCCGAACCCGCTCCGAAAGAACCGGCTAACGACTTCACGTCCAAAAGCAGCAACAACATCTGGGACTCCATCGAAAAGCCCGAACCGGAAGAAGATTTGGACATTCCGCCCTCTCTACGAAGCCGTCTAAAACGCTAAATTTTCGTTCAAAATGTCGCAATTTCGATACGCGCTCTAATAACCTAAATAACAGGGGTAGAAAGGAAAAGGGAAGGCATGAACTACAAATACAAAATCGGCGATTCCAAGGTCCTCGAAAGCCGCGAGGCCCTAGACGGAACCATGATTCGTCGTCGCCGCGTAACGAGCGACGGCAAGCACCGTTTTACGACCTATGAACGTATCGAAATGCCAACTTTAATGGTCCGAAAACGCTCTGGCGAACGCGAAGCCTTCGACCGCGACAAACTCGTCACCTCGATTCGCCGCAGTATCGGAAAGTTTCTAAACTCCGAACTCGAAGTCGAAGAGGTTGTCGAACGCGCGATGGACATTCTCTATTCTTTTGACCGCGAACTCGTAACGAGCGAGGAAATTGGCGAAGCAATTTTAGACGTCCTCTCGACGATGAACGAAGTCGCCTACGTTCGCTACGCCAGCGTCTTCAGGAAGTTTAGGACCCTCGACGAATTTGAAGAAATAATCAGAAAACAGCGCAACAAGGGAGAGCAAAAATGAAAATTGCTATCGTCTATAAACCCTATTCAGACCACGCCCGCGAATGTGAAGAGTGGATTCGCGAATTCGAAAAACGGTCGAGTGGCGACCTCGAAATTCTAAACCCCGAATTGCCTGACGGAGAATCCTTTTGTGTCGCTCGCGACATTGTCGAATACCCAACTATCGCCGCCGTCGGCGAAGACGGAAAAACTTACGAATCCTGGTCGGGAACGCCCCTGCCCGTGATAGACGAGGTTATTGGTTATATCGTCAGATAGTGTTATAATATACTAATATGAAATACAAGTCCGGAACGCGCCGACGTGCGCTCGAATATGAAAAAGCCATCGCCGAGTGGTGGAAGAAAGACAAGACTTTTGAAAAAAGCGTCGAGAATCGCGACGCGAAAAAATCTTATGTTTTCTATGACGGCCCGCCCTTCATTACCGGAATGCCTCACCACGGCACTCTCCTCTCGAGCATCATCAAAGACGCCGTCCCGCGTTACTGGACCATGCAAGGCTTCCGCGTCGAACGCCGTTGGGGTTGGGACTGCCATGGTCTCCCCGCCGAGAACTTCGTCGAAAAACAACTCGGAATCACCGACCGCCGCGACATCGGAACAAAAATCAGTTTAGAAAACTACATTTTGAAGGCCCGCGAGTCTATGGTCGCAAACAGCGAAACTTGGCGCGGGACCATCGACCGCATCGGCCGTTGGGTCGATTTTGACCACCCTTACCGAACCATGAACAAAGATTTCATGGAAAGCGTCTGGTGGGCGTTCAAAACCCTCTATGAAAAAGGCTTCATCTACGAAGGCCGCAAAGTTTTGATGTACGACCCCAAGTTCGCTACCCCGGTCTCCAAGGCCGAAGTAACGATGGATAACGACGCATATCAAATCGTGACGGACCCCTCCGCTTACGTTAAATTCAAAATCAGCGGCCAGGACCGCTACCTCGTCGCCTGGACGACGACTCCCTGGACTCTTCCCGCGAACAAAATGCTCGCCGTCTCCAAAGATTTGAAATATGGCTTATACCAAGGAAAATACCTTGTCGCCGAAAAACTCGCCGAAAAACTTTTCCCGGGCGAAAAACCGACCGAAACTTTCAAGGGTAGCGACCTCGCCGGCCTTGAATATGAAAACCTTTTAGACGATAAAAAGCTCCAAAAAGTCTTCGCGGCGGATTTCGTCGGCTCTGAAGAAGGCACTGGCATTGTCCACATCGCCCCCGCCTACGGCGAAGACGATTATAATTTATACTTGGCACACGAAAAGGAAGCCGAATTCGAAGACGTCCTCGACGGAAACGGCTACTATCTCCCCGAAATCGCCGAAAAATTGCATCGCTTAGGCGTTCGCGACACGGACGAACACGGTATCGAAATCTGGGCGGGCAACAAATTCATCGCCAAGGTCCTCGAAGAAAAAGGGATCGTCCTCAAAATCGAATACATTAAACACGAATACCCTTTCAACCCTCGGAGCAAGTCGCGAATTATCTACCGCGCCTTCCCGTCGTGGTTCTTCGACGTCCAAAACTTGAAACCCGAACTAATTAAAAACAACGAATTCGTCAACTGGTTCCCGGACCACATCAAAGAAGGACGCTTCCGTAAAAACATCGAAGCCGCCCCTGACTGGAACCTTTCCCGCGACCGCTTCTGGGCGACCGCCATGCCTGTCTGGAAGGGCGACAAGGGAAGCGTCGTCGTCGTCGGCTCCTACGAAGAACTAAAAGCCCTCTCTGGCGTCGAACTCGAGGATTACCACCGCCCGTGGGTGGACGCCATCGAATTTGATAAAGACGGTGAACATTTTACTCGCGTTGACAAGGTTCTCGACTGTTGGTTCGAGTCCGGCTCCATGCCGTTCGCCCAGCTTCACTACCCCTTCGAAAACAAAGAAAAGTTCGAGAAAAACTACCCCGCCGACTTTATCGTCGAATACATCGGCCAAGTTCGCGCCTGGTTTTATTACGTCCACGTCGTCAACATCGCCCTCTTCGGCAAAAACGCTTATAAAAACGTCATCGTCACCGGAACGTTAGCCGGTAACGACGGCCGAAAAATGAGCAAGTCCCTTGGTAACTTCACCGACCCGAACGAGTTAATGGACAAGTTCTCCGCCGACTCGCTCCGCTTCTTGCTCTTGAGCTCACCCGTGGCCGCCGGCGAAGATTTTGCGCTCCTTGACAAGGACGTTTCCGACGTCGCAAGAAAACTGTCAATGATTTGGAACGTTTACGATTTCTTCACGACCTATGCCGAAGTTGACGGTTTCGATTCCAAAGACGCAAAACTCCCCGAAAAATTCGAGAATCCCCTTGACGCCTGGATTATCTCCCGCATTTTCGAACTCCGAAATAAAATTGTCGAAAACATGGATCAATACGACCTTCCGCGCGCTTTAGAGGGCGTCCTCCCGTTTATCGACGACCTTTCCAACTGGTTCGTCCGCCGCTCGCGTCGCCGCTTCTGGAAGTCCGAAGACGACGGCGACAAACTCGAGGCCTACAATACGCTCTACTTCACCTTGGTTTACTTCGCCGAAATTATGGCCCCGTTCACTCCGTTCCTCTCCGAAGAACTATACCAAAACATGACCGGCGCGGGCAACTCTATCCACCTCCTCGACTACCCCGAAGCCGGAACTATCGACCGAGAAGTCATAAGCCTCATGTCCCGCACGCGCGAGATTATTAACGAGGGGCTTATGCTCCGAATGAGAAAGTCGGACGAAGAAGCCCAAATTAAAATCCGCCAACCGCTCGCCAGTTTCACCTATGCCGGCGACCGTCTCACCGAGTTTTACGAAACCATCATCAAAGACGAATTAAACGTCAAAACCGTCAAAAATGGACCCGTAACGAAGCTCGATAAAACGCTAACGAAGGGACTAAAAGACGAAGGCTTCGCCCGCGAACTCATCCGCCTAGTCCAATCCGCCCGCAAAAAAGCCGGCCTCCAAGTTGATGACCGCATCAAACTCTCAACATCTTTCGACGTCCCCGAAGACTTCCTCGATTTAGTCAAACAAGAAACTCTTGCTCTCGAATACTCCAAAGACAACAATTTCGAATACGACGAAATCGTCAAAATCGACGGCGTCCAAGGCGCCATCAGTCTAGAAAAAGCCTAGCTCGCTACGCGGCGGAGAAAGCCTTGACGAAGTTTAGAAATACCGTATAATATATATAATATTCATATGCTAAAACTGTTGCGTTTCTTAAAGCCCTATTGGTGGCAGATTATCTTCCTTCTGCTCACGCTTTTTGGGCAGGTTCACTGCTCGCTCAAACTCCCCGCCCTCATGGCCGACATTATCAACAACGGTGTTACCGCCGGCGACCAAAACTACATTCTCTCGACCGGTCTTTTAATGCTCGTTTATGCCCTCCTTTCTTCCGTTTTTGCCGTCGTCACGCACTTCTTCTCCGCCCGCGTCGGCGCCGCCTACTCTCGCGACCTTCGCGAAGAGTTCTATAAAAAAGTGTTAAGTCTCTCCATTTCCGAAATCGACGATTTCTCCACCGCAAGCCTCATCACCCGCACGACAAACGACATCGGCCAAGTCCAACAAGCCGTCATGATGATGCTAACCATGATGCTCCGCGCGCCTCTAATGGGAATCGGCGCCATCTTCCAAGCCTACCAAACCGCCCCCGACATGACCTGGACCATCGCCGCCGGCGTCGGCACTATCGTTTTCTTTAGCATCATCATTCTCGGACTCGCCCTCCCGAAGTTCAAGATTTACCAACAGCTCTTCGACAAAATCACCCTCATCGCTCGCGAAAATTTGACCGGTCTTCGCGTCATCCGCGCCTTCAACAACGAGAAACACGAACAAGAAAAATTCAACCATGCGAACGGCGAGCTAACCAAGGTTGGTCTTTTTATCGACAAGGTTTTCGCGCTCCAAGACCCGCTTATCTCGCTCATTTTTAACGGCGTTACCCTCCTCGTCGTCTGGATTTCCATCAACCGCTTCGCGACCGACCTTTCCTACGTCGGCAACATGGTCGCCTTCGTCCAATACGCTTCCCAAGTTTTGATTTCCTTCTTAATTCTGACCATGCTCCTCGTCGTCCTCCCGCGCGCCAACGTTTCCGCCGGCCGAATCAACGAAGTCTTGAACGCAAAGCCCAAAATCCACTGGAAGCCGAAAACGGCGGGCGCTCCCGCAAAAACCCCGAGCGTCGAGTTTAGAAACGTCGATTTCATTTATTCCGGCGCCGAAGAAAACGTCCTCAAAAACATCACCTTCAAAGCCGTCACCGGTGAAACCACTGCTTTTATCGGCTCGACCGGTTCCGGAAAATCGACCTTAATTTCCCTCGTCCCGCGTTTTTACGAAGCAAGCTCCGGCGAGATTTTAATCAACGGCCTCGACATTAAAAATTACAGCGAGGACGACTTAATGCGCCGCATCGGCTACGTTCCCCAACGCGGTATTCTTTTCTCTGGCACCGTCAAGGAAAATATCGCCTTCGGCAACCCCGACGCCACCGACAAGGAAGTCCATCGCTCCGCCCGCATCGCCGAAGCCGAGGGTTTCGTCGAAAGATTAACCGACAAATATGATTCCCACATTGCCGAAAAAGGCACCAACGTCTCCGGCGGCCAAAAGCAACGCCTCTCCATCGCCCGCGCCCTCGCCAAACACCCAGAAATCTACATTTTCGACGACAGCTTCTCCGCCCTCGACATGAAAACCGACAAGAAACTTCGCGAAAGTTTAAGAGAAGAAACCAAAGATTCCGTCGTTCTAATTGTTGCGCAACGAATTAACACCATCAAAGACGCCGAACAAATCATCGTTCTCGACCAAGGCAAAATCGTCGGTCGCGGCCGCCACCTCGACCTTCTCAAATCCTGCCCGACCTACCGCGAAATCGTCAAGAGCCAATTCAGCGACGCCGAATTCAAAAAGGAGATGAGCAATGCCTAAAATGACCACCGAAAAACCCAAAGACAGCAAAAAATCCCTCGCGCTCTTTCTTCATTCGATTAAGTCCTTCCGCCTTGTTATCTTCGTCGCGCTCTTCTTCACGGCGGTCTCCTCAATTCTTAACCTCTTCGGCCCCAAAATCCTCGGCCAGATGACCGACTCCGCCGTCGAAAGTTTGTCGAAAGCCGGCGCCATCGATTTCGAACCAATCAAAACCTCTATCGCTCAACTTCTCGCAATCTACGCTATCGTCGCTCTGCTTGGCTACTTTGAATACTACCTTCTCTCCCGCGCCACCTTAAAATACACCGAAAACCTCCGCTCGGCGATCGTTGCTAAAATCTCTCGCCTCCCCGTTTCTTACTTCGACAACACCCCCTTCGGCGACACCTTGAGCATTTTGAGCAACGACGTCGATACTCTCTGGAACACTTTAAGCGAAGGACTCGCCCAAATCATCACGAACTTAACCACGGTCGTCGGTTGTATAATTATGATGTTCGTCATTTCTCCGCTGCTTGCCGCCGTCGCGCTCGTCGTCGTTCCGCTCGCCACTTTCTCCGTCGCCAGAATCGCGAAAAAAGCCCAAAAACATTTTGTCTCTCAACGCAAAGTCCTAGGCCGACTCAACTCACGCGTCGAAGAAGACTATTCCGGCCAAATCATCATCAAATCCAACTCCCACGAACGCGTTTCGACCGCCGAGTTCATGAAAGAAAACCAAAAACTGTTCGAAGATTCCTGGAAAGCGCAATTTTTAGGTTCGCTTGCCTTCCCGCTTGTCCATATGTTCACCAACCTCGGCTACGTCGTCATCTGTATGCTCGGCGGGAACATGGTACTTTCCGGCGCACTCCAAATCGGCTCGGTCCAAGCCTTCATCCAATATCTCTCCCGCTTCAACCAACCGCTTTCCAACCTCTCCGAAATCGTCGCCACCATCCAACAAACCCTCGCCGCCTCGGAGCGCGTCTTTAACTTCCTCAATCTCGACGAAGAAACCCCGGACCCTGTCCCGAAGAAGACAATCGCAAAAATCAAAGGCGCCATCGAATTCCACGACGTCAGTTTCTCCTACGACAAGAAAACCCCCGTCATCAAACACTTCTCCGCCAAGGTCAACCCCGGCGCCAAAGTCGCTATCGTCGGCCCCACCGGCGCCGGTAAAACCACCATCATCAACCTCCTCATGCGCTTCTATGACCCCGACTCCGGCTACATCACCATTGACGGCGTCCCGACTCAAGAAATGAGCCGAAGCGACGTCCGCGCCCTCTTCGGCATGGTCCTCCAAGACACTTGGCTTTTCTCCGGCACCGTCAAAGAAAATTTAAAATACGGAAAATCGAACGCGAAGTTAAAAGAAATCCGCGCCGCCGCTCGCGCCACCGGCATCGACCACTTAATCGAGTCCATGAAAGGCGGCTACTCCGCCAAAATCAGCGAAGACTCCGACAATATCTCCGCCGGCGAGAAGCAACTCTTGACCGTCGCCCGCGCTCTCCTCGAAAATCCGCCGATGATGATTCTCGACGAGGCGACCTCCAACGTCGATACCCGCGCCGAACAAAAAATCCAAGACGCCTTCGAAAAATTAACAAACGGCCGCACCTCTTTTGTCATCGCGCACCGTCTCTCGACCATCCGAAACTCCGACCTCATTCTTGTCATGAAAGACGGCAACATCGTCGAACAAGGAACGCACGACGAGCTTCTTAAAACCAACGGTTTCTATGCTGAGCTTTATAATTCCCAATTTGCAAACTCATAAAAGCTCCGCTCGATATATGTTAAAATAAGAACATGAACGATTCTTTACTTATTTTCGTCGAGGGTCAAGACGCCACCGGCAAAGACACCCAAGCCAAACTCCTAAAACAATATTTCGAAGCCAAAGGTCGCGAAGTCGTCCACTATTCCGAGTCGGGCACCGAATCCACCGACCCCTTCGTCCAAGGCATCGCTAGCTTGAACTATAAAACCGATTTTGGCATCGACAAGAAAACCCGCGTCCTCCTCTACCTCGTCAACCGCTATGAACAATGGAAACGTTTCGCCGAACCGGCATTAAAATCCGGCAAAGTCGTCATTATCACCAGAAGTTGGTTCTCAACTTTAATCTACGAAGGTTACGGCACCGGCGTCTCCAAAAGTTTTATTGCGAGATTGCACCGCGAAATCATGCCCAAAAACTACTTCACCCCCGACAAATTCGTCATTTTCACCTTAAAAGACGAAGATCGCAAAGTCCGTTTAATCGCGCAAGGCAAGCGCAACCAGGAGTTTTTCAAGAGCAAAGACGCCGAGTTCCAAAAACGTTTGAACGACGCCTATCTAAAAGTCGCGAAAGAATACCACGTTCCGACCCTCGACGCCTCTGGAACTCCGGAAGAAGTTTTCGAAAAGTTGAAAAAACTCTTCCAAATTTAGCAAAAGCGGAATATAATAATATATATGTCTAATTTCGGTGGGCAATTTTATGAATAAACTGGCGATCTATCTCAATCGCCATCTTATCGGCAACGTCTTCGACAAAGACTCGATTTTGGACGCCTATTCAACCGACCGCTCCCTCTTAAAAATCAAACCTCGCCTCGTTGCCGTCCCCGAAACCACCTCCGACGTCAGAAAGATTTGCCGTTTCGCTAACCAACTCTCCGAAAAGGGCTACGATTTGAAAATTGCCGTTCGTGGCGCCGGACTCTCCAAAACCGGCGCCGACCTCACCTCCGGCCTCGTCATCTCGACCGAAAAACTCAACCACGTCCGCGAACTCGACGCGCACGATCGCCTTGTCCACGTCCAAGCCGGCATGACCCTCGGAAAACTCAACGCCATCCTCGCACCGAACGGCCTCACTCTACCTGTCAGCGCCGACCCGGAAGAAACCATCGGCGGGCTCATCGCCACCGCCCCGCGCGACGATTACTCGAAACGCTACGGCGGGATTATGAACTACGTCGATCGCATCGAAGTCGTCCTCGCAAACGGCGATTTAATCCAAACCTCGCGCATCCCTTCCGGAAAACTCATCATAAAAAAAGTTGGCCACTCCTTAGAAAGCGAGATTTACGAAAAACTCGACAAACTCCTGATTAAAAACTCCGAGCTAATCTCGACTCTTCCGGAAACTTCCCGCCTCGGCTACCCGGGCTTGAAATACATCAAGCGCAACAATGGCCACGTTTTCGACTTGCTTCCGGCCTTCTTCGGCTCCGAAGGGTCGCTCGGCATCATCACCGAAGTCATCCTCCGTTGCGAAGTTCTCCCCCCGCGCGAACACCGTCTCTTCGCCGTCTTCAATAAACTAAAACCTGCCGAGGATTTTATGACAAGCGTCGAAAAACTCGATCCGCTCTCCGTCCGCCTCTTCGACAACCGCATTTTCAAGCGCGCCGACGATTTTGGAAAAAAACCCGATTTGCTCACCCGTAAGTTCGACGAAGAGGGCTACCTCGTCCTCGTCTCCTTCAACGACAAACCCCCCCGCTCTCGCCGCAAGGTCAAAAAATGCCTCCGCCTTCTCCCAAAATCCGCCTACGTCTTCCAAGAGTTCCAAAAAAACGCCGCCGAATTTGACGCCTTCGACTCGACGCTCGTCTCTTACCTTAACGACAGCGGTTCCAAGGAACGCCCGAACCTACTGCACGATTTCTATGTTCCAAAAGAAAAGCTCGAAGAGTTGGTCGAAAAACTAGCCGAACTCGAAAAAACCTACAAGCGCCCCCTCGAGCTCTACGGTTCTCATCTCACCGACGTCTATTCCGTCCGCCCCGAATTTAATCTTGAAAAAATCGACGACCGTCGCGCCTGTTTAACCTTGCTTCGTGACTTCAATAACGTCTTAAAGGACCTCGGTGGCAATCTCGCCGGTGGTCTTCCCGAAGGCCGCCTCAAATCCCTCGTCGTCTATTCCGACATCGACGAAAAAGAAAAGAAACTCTATTCTACGGTCAAAAAGATTTTCGACAAAAACAACATTCTCGCCCCCGGCATAAAAACCGACTGCGACATCAAAAACACCGTCCGCCACCTCCGCGCCGAACCGCTAAGCGGAATCATTAACTAATCCTTGCCAAATCTCTAAATCTTTGCGCTTTGTGGCATTATTTATGATATAATTGAGGACATGAAAGTTAAAACCAAGCAATTATCCGACACCCGTGTCAAAGTCACGGTTACACTAGAAAAATCCGATCTCGATCGCGCCGAAGACAAAGTCGTCGAGCGTCTCATTAAGGAAGTCCGACTCGAAGGCTTTAGAAAAGGTAAAGCTCCGCGCGAACTCGCCGAACGGGTCCTCGACAAAAACCAAGTCATGCAAGAAACCGTCGATTACGCCGTCCGAACCACCGTTCCCTCCGCTTTTTCCGAGGCGTCGAAGAACCCGCTCGTCATTCCGAAAGTCGAAGTAACCAAATTCGTTCCCGGCGAATCCGCCGAATACACCGCCGAAGCGGACGTTCTCCCGGAAATTAAACTCGGCGACTATAAGAAGCTGAAAGTCAAAAAGCCCGAAATTAAAGTTGAAGAAAAGGACATCGACGAAATCGTCGAAAACATCCGCAAGGCCTATTCTGAAAAGAAAGTCATGAAAAAGAAAGCGGAAATGGGCGACGAAGTAATTATCGACTTCGTCGGAAAGAAAGACGGCGAACCGTTCAAAGGTGGCACTGCCAAGGATTACGCCCTCACTCTCGGCTCCCACTCGTTCATCCCCGGCTTCGAAGAGGGAATCGTTGGACACGAATCCGGCGACAAGTTCGACCTTCCACTCACTTTCCCGAAGGATTACGGTGAGAAAACCCTCGCTGGCGCGAAAGTTGTCTTCGAAGTTTTAGTGAAGCAAGTCAACGTAATCGAACTCCCGAAGCTAGATTCCGACTTCGCGAAGAAATGCGGCCCGTTCAAGGACATGAAGGAGCTCCGCGCCGACATCGAGAAGAACTTGAGAGGCCAAAATGAGTATCGAATCAATAACCAGTTCAAGGACGACCTCGTCGAAGCCCTCGTTAAGGTCTCGACCGTCTCCGCTCCGGAAATCTTGGTCGAAGACCAAATGCGCCTCATCCGCGCCGACCTCGAGCGAAACGCCGCCTCGCAGAAAATCAACTTCGAGAAGCTCCTCGAAGCGAGCGGCTACACCAAGGAAAGCTGGGAAAAGGAAGCGAAAGACCTCGCCGAGCACCGCGTAAAGGCGTCCCTCGTTCTCCAGACTCTCGCCGGCGAACTCAAGATTAAGATCGACGACGAAGAAGTTTCCGCGAAAATCTCCGAACTCCGTGACGTCTACAAGAAATCTCCCGAGGCCTTGAAGAACTTAAAAGACCCGCGCGTTAAAATGGACGTGAGGAATCGCATGGCGATCGAGAAAACTCTCGACACCCTCGTCGAACTAAACTCCAAGTAAAATAACCTTTACCTTTTTGCCCAATTTGTATATAATAAATATTATATATGATTGGGCAAAATTCTTATCTAAACAATAACCCTAATTCGGGCGCTCCAGGAGCAATTTACAGTCCCGCGGGAAACCGGGGAATCCCGAACTCCCCAAATCTTCCAGGAAGAAGGAATAGATTTAACAAACCCGTCCCGCTCATTATCGGTGGCGCAGTCCTTCTTATCAGTATCGTCGCGGCGGTAGTCGTTTTCCTCGTCCTCCCTGCGTTAAGCCCCAATCCCACTACCCCCACCGCAACCATCTCCGAAGACAACAAACTCTCCATCTCCGGCGACAAGTCCACCGAAGAGGCCAAAAAGCAATTCGACGACGTCATCTCTTCCGCTAAGTCCACCGAAGAAGCCATGGACGCCACCTTCGCCAAAATCGGCTTCGAAATCATGTCCGGCGAATACGAAACCGCCCTTTCTGAACTCTCCTCGATAAACGAATCCAACCTCTCCGACTTCGACCAATACCGTCTCCATAACTACTATACGACCGCCTACACCAGCCTCGGCAACACCAAAGAAGCTGAACGTCATCAAACCCTCGCAAGTGAAGCGCACGAACGCGACCTCGCCTCATTTACGTTGGAGTAAGCACGGGAATATGAAGAGCGGTAAAGAAATAGTAAAAAAACCTTTAGGTGCCGTTTTTGGGTTAATCTTCATTTTTACCCTCTCGATATCTACTTTTTTTGCCCAAAGCGTTGACGTTTCGGCAGCATCGCAATACAAGAGTTGTTATTCTCTGGGTTTACCGAACAATTGCAGCGTTAAGGATAAATGTCTGAAAATGGCAAAAAATAAATACGGTGAAGCAATCTACGAAATGAACAAAAAAACCTTCGTGACTCGATGTGGGAAAGTACAGGATAATGGCCAAAACTACGGCACCATTATCCTTGCCGACAGATACTATCCTGAATTACTCGGACCGTATAGTACAAGGCTGAACGTCATTCGTGTTGTTTTGGGTCCAAAAGGAGGGAGTGCGGATGGGGCAAGAAACAATACAGAGACCTGCTTCAAGCCCCTCAATGGAAGTTTCACGCCAAGCTCGGTCAACATCGGTCCCGTTTATATGTCAGCTAATTATGGTTGGTCGGATTTAGAAAGAGCCGGCTACAATAGCATTAACGTCAATCTAAACAATATAGAAATCACCGAAGAATCCGACGGTAAATATAACGGAGAAGTAGAATTTCGTTCTTTTTTGAACTCGCCCGATTGTTCGAGAAATGGATCCGATAATAAAATGTATTTTGGATTTTATAAAATCACCCAAATCAACCACGGCCAACCAAAAGTTGACAAAAGCGGCACCGAGACTAACCCCGTAACTGTTTCTATTGACGATAAAATCACCTTTACTCATAGCTTGAGTCGCAACGACGGTTGGGGTGGCAACTCGGCGGAATTTCCGGAAGTTTATAGCTTGAGCGGAGGTGAATCATGGTCGAGCTTTAAGTTCGGGAAAAGCGAGGAATATATAAAAATCACTGAAGAAAAATCTATTACGAGCCTTAACCTCGAGCCAAACAAGGTAACTAAAGTCTGCTCGAATTTAATTCACCATAACTACCTTGGCTATAATGGATATACTCCTCGCTCTCGCGAAGATAGTGTCGGCGAAAGCGAAATCTGCACCTACGTCAAACTCGGCCGCACCTTTACCGCAACCAATCTTGGCTATTCCGCCGCAACGACGAGCACCGGCCAAACCGCTTATGACCGAACCTCGACCCTCATCAACCTCCCGAACGGTTACCAAACTTCCGTTTCCGGCGATGGGGGGATCCTCGTCTCGAACTACAGCGTCGCTTTCGTCCACAAGGTTGCCACCGTCAACGGCGAAGACAACAACGTCGAGTTTAAATATAAAGTCGAGCAAAAAATCGACGGCGGTTCCTGGACCACCGTCGTAAACGAAACGACAATAAAACGCAAGTCGAGCGGAGGCTGGCTCATGGTCCGAGATGCCACCGGGAATAACGCCGTCGCGTTCACTCTCGACTTTGGTGAGTCAAAAACCGTCTGCGAAAGATTAACCATCACCCCGGTTACCTCGGTCTTTGGCGGCGACGGCACCATTCTTACCACCGAAAGCGGCGAAAGCACATCCACTGTCTGTGGAACCATCACTAGAACAACCCCACGGTCCGAGACGCGAAAAACCAGCGTAAAGTCCACCGTTGACGCCAGTAGCATCTCCGCCACCAACACGGAACAAGGCGAAGGTAACATTGCCAAATTCGAAGGCAATTCCCGCCTCTCGAGCTACAGCGTCAACTTCGGCCACTACCTGAAATTCCCGGCCCCCGAATCCCCATATTCTTACGGCGACCAATCTTTCACCTACACCGTCGAGCGAAAAGTCGACAATGGCGCCTATGCCGCCGTCTCGAATGAAAAGGACGTTTCCATAGCCGTCTCTCCCGACGGGGAATATCATCTCCTCCGATATAACGGTGACGTCACCGCAAACATTCCAAACTTCGGCCAAACCACCACCGTCTGCGAACGCGTTACGGTAAAACCCAGTGAAATTACTTTCTTCGAAAAGGGCGCCAAAGCCCCCGTCCCAAAGGATAGTTATATCACCTCCGAAGTCTGCGCCGAAATCAACCGCCCAATACCAAAAACCCTAGAAATCACTGCAACCACTTCCGCCGGGCTAGACGGCGCGAACACGTCAAATGACGGCACCTACTATGTCATCAGCTCCGACCACCAACTTATCTTCTACCACAGTTTCCGAAATGATTCCGATACCAAAAAAACCCTAGTCACTAACTACAAAATCAAATACACCAAAACCCTAAATGGCCAAACCGAAACCGGCGAAAAAACTGGCAAAGTTTCCGCTCCCGACCGCAATTCGAACCCCGACGTCGCTACTAGCCCTTGGAAACTAAACTTAAAAGACGGCGACCAAGTTAGAATCTGCGAAAGTGTCGATTTTACCCCCTCGAATTACTATCTTCATAGCGACTACACTTTGGAAGCCCTAAACGTAAGTGGCGGCTCCAAAGAACACTGCGTTACGATTATCCACCCCGCTCCGACCGAATATGAAGACCCCAGCCCTAATCCGTCCGATGCGGGTTATAACATCACCGTCGATGCCACTTCTACTGCCACGCCCGCGAGCCCCGGCACCGAAGTCTCCGACACGCCAAGTCCCTCCGGCGCTTACTATATAAAATCCAACACCGTCGCCGTAAATTACGCCCACCGACTCTCCCGCAGGAACGTCGTCCACACCGACGTCGATAGCACCCCGACCGGTGACGTCTCCGTCTATTATCGCTTTGCCGACCCGTCGTCCAATTTTAGCGCAGCTTCCCTCCGCTCCACTCATGTCGCCACTGCCGCTATCGTAAAAAACAACTCCGCGACCGACTGGCTCACAAGCAATTCCACCGACCCTCTAAAGAAGGCCAACACCATCGTCTCCACCGTCCCCGTTAGCGAAACCCCAACCACCGTCTGCCAATCTATCTACTATCTTTCGAGCCGTTACTTGAGCTACGGAACCTACTGGTCCATAAACGGTGTTAGGCTCAAAGACATCAATCCAAGCCTTTCCTACGCCAACAAGCTTCTCCGTTCCCGCATCGTCTCCGTCGATACCGTCGGAAAATCTTCCCCCGCCTGCGTAAAACTCATCCGCCCCTACAACTTCCACATCACCGAAATCGCCTCGCATAGTAACGAGACCGCCACCGTCGTTAACTCCGGCTCAACCACCTCCGGCAGTTTCGACATCACCGTCGGGAAAAACGACCCAAGTTACCTCTTAACCGACATCCCGAACGCCGAAATTCGCACCATCGGCTTCGTCTTGAACAACAAGCCCGCAAATTTGAACGGCGGCGTTACCTCCGGCGACCCGTGCGCACTCTTCGGAAACGCCACTAATTGTAATTCAAACCTCGCCTCCGAGACCACCAACATCCACGCTTCAAACGCCTCCGCAAGCGGCACTAACTACTACGCTAACGGCGACACCTACACCTTCACTTTCCGCACCCAAAAATTCACCGTCCCGACCCTTGCAACCAACCAAAAATACTGTCTCGCCATTGCCGTCTCTCCCACCTCTTCCGGACCTAGCGGCGGCGTCGGCTTCTCGGGCAACTTCGACCGCACCTGGACCGTCTCGAGCGCGTCTTGCGTCAACATTGGTAAAAAACCAACCTTCCAAATCTGGGGCGGTTCGCTCATGACCGCCGGCGGTGTCAAAACCTCAACCACGAGCGTCATCGACGGAAACGGTAACACCGCCTACTTCGGCTCATGGGACGACTTCGCCATCATCGCCGCAAAAGAAGCTAAATCTCCCGCCTCCGGAGCGACACTCATTTCCGGACTCCCCTCGGGAACTTACACCAAATGCAACATCTCCCCGCTCACCATCGCCAACCAAAAATGCGCCGACGATTACGTTGGTAATTCCGGCATCATCCGCTCAAACACCGTTTTCAAAAAACTCTACGACCGCTACCTTGCCGACCCAACTAAATATCTCAGCCGTTCAACCCTCTCTCCCGCCGATTTTGAAGCGGCCGTCGCCCTCGCCAACAGCAACCAGTCTCCTGCCGTCATTTATAGCGAATCAAATCTATATATTGACACTAACATCTACATGAACGGAAGAACTAATACACCGAACCGTATCTACCCCGCCTTTATCATCGCCAAAGGCGACATTAATATCTCCCCGAATGTCATCAACCTCGACGCTTGGCTCATCTCTGACTCTGGAACCGTCAACACTTGCGCCGACTCCGCCGGAAACTCGTTGCGCTCTAGCGCTGACACTTGTAACGCCCCCCTCCACATCCGCGGCGCAATCCTCGCAAACAAAATCATCTTCGACCGCACTTCCGGCGCCGACCTTGCCGAAGGTACCATCAAATCCCCCGCCGAACTAATCGACCTAAGCCCCATCTACTATCTCTACTCCATCAGCGAATCCACCACCGACGCCCAACCCGTAACCACTTATCTTCGCAAAATGCCCGTCCGTTACTAGACAATTTTAAGAAGAAGTAGTATAATAGAAGTAATAGAGTTTCACGTCTCGAGGCTATGCTGAAGTTGTCGAGACAATAAATCTAATAAATAAAGGAAATTTTTAACGTGCCAACTATCAATCAGTTGATTCGAAAGCCCCGCAAAAAGGCTGCCAAAAAGTCAAAATCCCCGGCTCTCGGCTCCATCGTCAACACCTTAAAGACCCGCTACTACGACCAAGCCGCCCCACTCAAACGTGGCGTCTGTATCAAGGTAACGACCAAGACCCCGAAGAAGCCGAACTCCGCGCTTCGCAAGGTCGCCCGTGTCCGCTTGACTAACGGCCAAGAAGTCTGGGCCTACATCGGCGGCGAAGGCCACAACCTTCAGGAACACGCCGTCGTCCTCGTTCGCGGTGGACGCGTCCCGGATCTTCCTGGTGTCCGCTACCATATCGTCCGCGGAACGCTCGACCTCCAAGGTGTCGAAGGCAGAAAACAGGGCCGCTCGAAATATGGCGCCAAGAAAGGAGATAAATAATGCCTCGTAAAACCACTAAATCCCTAGAGCGCAAAGTCTCCCCCGACCGCCGCTACCAAAGCGTCCTCGTTCAGCGCCTAATCAATAAGTCCATGCTCGACGGCAAGAAACAGGCTTCCGAGCGTGCCGTTTACGCCGCTTTGGAAGGCGCCGCCAAAAAACTCAAGAGTGAAGACCCGGTTGAGGTTTTTGAAAAGGCTCTCGCGAATATCTCCCCGGATTTCGAAGTTAAATCCCGCCGCGTCGGTGGTGCGAACTACCAAATTCCGTTCCCAATCGCCGGCCACCGTCAACAACATTTCGCCTTCACTTGGCTCGTCCAAGCCGCCCGCGCTAGAAAAGGAATGCCCTATTCCAAGCGCCTCGAGGCCGAAATCATTGACGCCTACAACGAAACCGGTGCCGCCTTCAAGAAGAAAGAAGACTGCCACCGCATGGCCGAAGCCAACCGCGCCTTCGCGCACTTCGCCCGAGCGTAATCTGCGAATTCGTAAAAGCGTAAAACAAGAAAAAGTCTTTCCGAAACCGTGTCCCGAAATTCTTACGAGAATTTCGAAGTGAGCGAACCCCGTAACGACGGGCGTGAGCGAACAGGGTTGAGAAAAGACCTTTTTCTTGTTTTCCGAAACTGCTTAATCTTGCCTTTTTGCAACGTTTGATGTATATTATATATAAGCACTATTAGGAGGTATTTTATATGGTAAAACTAGCAATCAACGGCTTCGGCCGCATCGGGCGAAACGCCTTAAAAATCGCGCTTGAGCGCCGCGACGTCGAGGTAGTCGCAATTAACGACTTAACCGATACGAAAACCCTCGCCAAACTTCTCCAATACGATTCCAGCTACGGAATCTACGACGAAGAAGTGCGGTTCGACGAAACCGCCCTCATCATCAAGGGCAAGCGCATCCGCGTCCTGTCCGAAAAAGACCCGGCAGCTCTCCCCTGGAAAGATTTAGGCATCGACGTCGTCATTGAATCAACCGGCCTCTTCACCGACCCCGAAAAAGCCAAGGCGCACATTGAAGCCGGCGCCCGTAAAGTCGTCATCTCCGCCCCGGCAAAAGGCGAAGGCGCCAAAACCATCGTCATCGGCGTCAACGAAGACATTCTCGACAAGAGCGACGTCATCGTCTCCAACGCTTCCTGCACGACTAACTGTATCGCCCCCGTGATGAAGATTTTGGAAGACAACTTCGGCATCGACAAGGCCATGATGACCACCGTCCACTCTTACACCGCCTCGCAGCGTTTGCAAGACGCCCCGGCGAAAGACCTCCGCGAAGCTCGCGCCGCCGCCGAGAATATCGTCCCGACGACTACCGGCGCCTCCAAAGCCGCCGCTCTGACCATTCCGAGCTTGACCGGTCGCTTCAACGGTCTCTCCGTCCGCGTCCCAACCCCGGTCGTCTCCCTCGCCGACATCACCGCCGTCTTGAAGCGAAACGTCACCAAGGAAGAACTCGTAAAAACCCTTAAAAAAGCCGCCGCTGAACCCTATTACGAAGGCATTGTCGGCGTCACCGAAGAAGAGCTGGTCTCCACCGACTTCCGCGGCAACGCCCACTCCGCCGTGATTGACTTGCCCCTAACCGACGTCGTTGGCGGCAACCTCATCAAAGTCGTCGCCTGGTACGATAACGAATGGGGCTACTCTAACCGCCTCGTCGAGCTAGCTTCTGACTTCGGAAAGGACTAACGGATGCAAATTTTCGTCGCTTCCGACCACCGCGGGTTCGATTTGAAGGGCAAAATTGTCGCATTTTTAACACGCGCTCCAATCGACCCCTCGACCCCCGTTAAAGTCGTTGATCTTGGGCCCAAAGCGTTTGATAAAAACGACGACTATAACGACGCCGCTCGCGCCGTCGCGAAAGCCGTTTTGACCGAAGAAAAAATCCGTAAAGGAAGCGACGAAGTTTTTGGCATTTTAATCTGTGGCTCCGCCATCGGCATCTCAATCCAAGCCAACCGCTTCAAGGGGATTCGCGCCGCTGTCGTCACCGACCTCGAAACCGCCGAGTCCGCCAGAAGCCACAACAACGCCAACGTCCTCTGCCTCTCCGCCGACCGCCTCAATTCCGCCAAAGACCCCCTAGAAACCGAGTCCACGCTCGAAGATTTATTCGCCCTCATCGAGAAATTTCTCTCCACCCCGTTCTCGAACGAGGAGCGCCATTTACGAAGAATTAAACGTCTTGACGAGGAGAAACTCTAATGGCAACCATAGTTCCGACCATTCTCACTAGCGACAAAAACCTCTATCGTCGCCAATACACCTCTTATTCCGCCCTCACCAAGCGCATCCAAGTCGACATTTGCGACGGCGTTTTCGCCCCGACCGTTACGATTGACTTGCCGAGCGTCTGGTGGCAACAAGGTTGGGCGTCGCTCGACCTTCACATGATGGTTATGAACCCCTCCGCCCACCTCCCGACCATCTTGCGCCTTCGCCCCTCGCTTGTCATTTTCCACGCCGAAGCCAACGAAAACCTCCTCCCCCTTTTCGCAACCCTAAAACAAGCCGGGATTAAATCCGGCGTTGCCATCTTAAAGCAGACCTACCCCGGCAAAATCGCCCCCTATCTCCAAGCCGCTGACCACGCCCTGATTTTCGCCGGCGCCCTCGGACGCCAAGGCGGTCAAGCCGATATGCTCCAAACCGAAAAAGTCCCCTTGATTAAATCCATCAACGGCAGTCTCGAAATCGGTTGGGACGGCGGCGCCAACATGAGCAACATCCGCGCCCTCGCCCACTCTGGAATCGACGTGATTAACGTCGGCTCCGCCCTCTCCACCGCCAATGACCTCAAAACCGCCTATGACGAAATGGTCAAGGAAACCGACCAAAACGGAGTCGTCATCTAATGGCAAGGATCGTTTCTCTCGGCTCCGCCCTCCAAGACATCTACCTAATCGACCGCGACGATTTCGGTTCAATCGAATTCGGCAACGTCAGCATGTTCAAACACCTCGAAATCGGCTCGAAATACGACATCGACAAGCTCGATTTCTTCATCGGCGGTGGCGGAACCAACTCCGCCGTCACCTTCGCGAGAAACGGACACGAAGTAATCTACATGGGCAATCTCGGGCGCGACCCCGCCGGTGAAGCGATTCTCAAAAAGCTCGACGAAGAGGGCATCGACACGAGCTATATCGCCTTCCCGCCTCGCGCCAAGACCGGCTGCTCCGTCATCTTGCTAGATAGCAAAACCGGCGAGCGCACCGTCCTCACTTTCCGTGGCGCCTCCGCCAAATTCGACAATCTCTCTCCGCGCGACCTCGAGTTTATCGACCCCGACTGGCTCTACGCCACCACCCTCCGCGGCAACATGGGGACCCTCCTCGGCTTCTTTGAAACCGCAAAATCCCTCGGCGCAAACGTCATGTTCAACCCCGGCAAACTCGAACTCGCCGTCCCGGACCAAGTCCTGCGCCTCTTAAAATACGTTGACGTCCTTCTCCTCAACAAGCGCGAAGCTGCCATGCTCGTCGGCGGTTCTCTCCTCGAAGAACTTCTGAACAAATTAAAGAATTACTGCAAAACCGTCCTCATCACCGACGGCGCCATGGGCGGAATCGCCACGAACGGCGACAAATCCTACCGTTTCGGAATCTACGAAGACGTACGAATAAAAGACACGACCGGTGCCGGCGACGCCTTCGGCTCCGGCTTTCTCGCTGCTCTCGCAAACGGCGCCAGTTTCAAGCAAAGCCTCGTGTTTGCGAGCGCCAATTCCACCTCTGTTGTCCAACATCGCGGCGCGAAGAACGGACTCCTGGACTCCGATGTCGAACTTCACCCGATGCTAATTCAACTTTTGAAAGGAAACTTATGAAAAACCCCGAACAAGAAAACCTAAATCGCGCGCAAATGCCTAAAGGCGAGCGCACTAAACCCGAAGATTATCGCCGCCTCCGCGAGACCCTCGAAGACCTTGAGGCCGCCGACTTCGAACGCGTCTCCGCCTATGGCAGGGACCTTCTTTCCGGCCTCAAAATCGTCCGCACTTTCCCCCAAGGCGTCACTATTTTCGGCTCCGCCCGCCTCAGTGAAAACAATAAATACTATAAGGAGGCCCGCAAACTCGGCGAACTTCTCGCCGCCAACGGACACGCCGTCATCACCGGTGGTGGTCCCGGTATCATGGAGGCCGCCAACCGTGGCGCCTACGAATACGGCGGCCGCTCAATCGGGCTAAATATCACTTTAAGCCATGAACAACACCCCAACCCTTACCTAACCGACACTCTCCAATTCGAATACTTCTTCGCCCGCAAAGTAATGCTCGCCATGAGCGCAAAGTGCTACGTTTTCTTTCCCGGCGGTTTCGGAACCATGGACGAGTTTTCGGAAATCCTCATCCTCATGCAAGAGGGAAAAATGCCCAAAATGCCCATGTTCCTCTTTGGTAAATCCTTCTGGCGCCCCCTCGACCGTTTCTACGCCACGAAGCTCACCGCCCTTAAAACCATCAAACCCGAAGATCGCAAGATTTACAAACTCACCGACAAAGTCGAAGACATCGTAAAGGCCGCCAACAAAATCGGCCACCCGAAGATAAAGACAAACTATTACGACGGCTTCTCCGCCGCCAAACACGACAGTTCTGTGATATAATCACAGAGTGATATATTTAGACTATTCCGCGACCACACCGCTTTTACCCGAAGTCAAAGCGGAGATGAACCGAATCATGAACCTGGACTACGGCAACGCCTCAAGCCTCCATTCTTACGGCCAAATCGCCAAAAACGAGTTGATTAAAGCGCGCACGAAAATTGCGACACTCATTGGGGTGGCACCCCTGTCGCTAATTTTGACCTCTTCCGGCTCTGAATCAAACAACACCGTCGTTCGCACTTTCGAGAATTGCCCGATTTTCGTCTCCGCCATCGAACACCCTTCCGTCTTAAAACCCGCCGAGACTTATGGCTCCCCTTGCGTCAAAATCCCGGTCAGCCAAGAGGGAATTATCGACCTCGTCTTTCTCAAAGCCAAACTCGAAGAAACTATAAGAAAAACCCCAAAAACCAAAATCCTCGTCTCCGTCATGCTCGCCAACAACGAAGTTGGCACCATTGAGCCGATTAAAAAAATCGCCGCCCTAATCAAAGAACTAAGAACTAAACACCGCACCAAAATCTACTTCCACACCGACGCCACCCAAGCCGTCGGCAAAATCTCGGTCGATGTAAAGACTCTCGGCGTCGATTACCTCACCTTCACGGGACACAAACTCGGCGCCCCCGTCGGCGTCGCCGCCCTCTACTCCCGCCTCGGCGCCCCCCTAAAACCGCTCATTCTCGGCGGCGCTCAAGAGTCCCACCGCCGCGCCGGCACCTCGAACGTTCTCCTCGCCTGCGCCTTTGCCAAAGCCTGCGAACTCGCCAAAAAAAACCTCGAAAAATACCAAAAAGTTGAAATATTGCGCGACTATCTAAAAGAAGGAATAAAACAAAAAATAAAATCTCAAATCGTAATTACCCCTAAAAATTCCTTACCAAATCTCCTATGCGTCTCCTTCCCCGCCTCTGAAGGCGAGTCAACCCAACTCTACCTCGACCTCGCCGGCTTCGAAGTCTCGACCGGAAGCGCCTGCGCCTCGGGCGACCTCGAGCCAAGCCACGTTTTAATGGCGATGTTTCATGACGCTGAAATCGCGCACGGCTCCGTCCGCTTTTCGCTAGGCCCGAAAACGACAAAAAAAGAAATCGACCTCCTCCTCGAAAACCTCCCCCCAATTATCGAGAAAATCCAAGATTTATCAACCCTAAACAAGGAAAATCCCAATGTCCGAAAATAACGCCAACCCCTTCGCCTACACGGAAATCGTCAAAGACCATTTTTTGAACCCCCGCAATTTTATCATGGGCGACGAGAAAGAATGGCAATCCGACGGCGAGGGTATCGTCGGGAACCCAGTCTGCGGCGACCAAATGCTTGTCAAAATCCGCGTCAAAAACGGCAAGATCGAAGACATCGGCTGGAAAACCTACGGTTGCGCCAGCGCCATCGCGTCAACCTCCGCCCTCTCCGAGCTCGCGAAAGGCCAGACTCTCGAGGACGCGGACAAAATCACCGCGAAGGAAATCTGCGATTTTCTCGGCGGCCTCCCGGAACACAAATTCCACTGCTCCGTCCTCGGCCACCAAGCCCTCCACAAAGCCATCCAAAACTATCTCGAAAAAACTTCCTAATCATATTAGACCACATTTTCGCATAAAAAATAGTCTATACAATGCTTATTCTCGTGCTATAATAATAAGTGCGTAAGTTATTCAATATTGTTTTAGAGAAATCTAAAAACAACCGTTCATTATTCAACAAATAATTTCATGAATCAAATACTAAATCGGCCCCGTGAGGAAGCCAGAATATATTTGATTCGTGAAAACGGTCGATATTGAATGACTTACGCACCTCGCGGTGCCGATTTTATATGCAGCCTTCGAGGTTTAACAAAATCAAGGAGGACTATGCAACCAACCAGAACAACAACCTTAACCGACGCAGGAAACGACCTGAAGAACCGCGGGCTCTACCGCCGACTCTTCTTCGGCTCCCTCGCGTCACTTTTTCTGTTTATCTTCAGCTTCATCCTCATCCCCGCTTTAATCGCCGAGGCTTCCGCCACCAACCTCGTCGGTGTCGGCGCTAACTGGGCGGTGATTAGTTTAACTTTAGACCCGGATTACGAAGCGACACAATCCGCCGTTGACCCGTCCGCCGAGCAAGCTCTCGCTACGCATGGCAACATCGACTTCGGCGAGATTACTCCGACCGCCAAGGCTTCGGGAATCTCCAACTCTTCTTTTGGCAACGTCGGCACTCTAGAAATCCAGAGAAAAGTCATTCGCGTCGATACCACTGGAAATTATTATCAAGTCTTCCTCTCCACCGCCGACGACGAATCGAATGCCCTAAAAAACAATACAAATTCCTATATTACTATCCCCGCGATTTCTAGCGACGGGACTAATAGTGGCGCTTGGTCTTCTCCGGCCTACTTTTCCGCTCAAGGTTGGGGCTATGCCGTTACGGGAGACACGGAGGCTATTACTCTTCCGACTTTCTTTACAGCTTCTACCGCCGCTATCACGTCTTCGCTCGGAAACGAACTAACCTATATGAACGACGAAGCGGTTTATTCCGGCGTCAAGTTCTCCGCCGTTCCTCTACTGTCCAGTCCCCAACAAATCTACAAGAACACGACAAACGTCGTCGGCGGTTTCTCGGACAATAACGCCGATACGTTTAATGTTTATTATGGCGTAATGGTTAACACTGATGTTCTCTCCGGTACTTATAGCAACCAAATCATCTATACCGCTCTTGCTTCCGCCGCTAGCTTGGACGAAGTCTCGACTAATGTCTATGTAGAAAAATACATTATAGCAAAAGATGTCGAACAAGAAATTTCCTTCGACCTTGCCGCTAGCACTATTCCGAGCAACATTACTGCTGCCAATACTCATGTCTATCTCGTTCCGCATTCAGAGATGTTGGCCGCCGGAAACGATGGTTACGACATCGAAGAACTAGCCGGCTATGCCAACCCGGCGAGCCATTACAACGAATGTGAAGTGACGAGCATCAACATCGCGGAAGATAAAAGCACTCTTCTTTGCGACTCCCCCGAGAGCAGCAACGGCACCGCCGATGACTTAACTAACGGCACGAATGGTATGTTTGATTATTGGATTCAGATTTCCGGGCTAAACTTCAACTACGTCTCTAAAACCGCCGACGGATCAGAAACCGTTGCCTACATTGGTTTACAGTCAACTTACGAAGAAGAGAACGAAACCACCGGCGAGACCGAAACCAAGAACTATGTAACGGAAATGCAAGAGATGACGGGAGCGTTTTGTAAGAATACGAATATGTGGGGAACTGGAACTAGCGACGATGCCAGGATTTATGATAACCTCGGCGAGGACGGCAATAATCCTCTCCTTGCTGCCGGTACCGACACGGTCGGGATCTCTAGCTTCCTTCTAACCGACAATCGCGACCAGAAAGATTACAAAGTTCGAAGATTAGCCGATGGAAACTGCTGGATGGCGGAGGAACTAAACCTCGATGTTGCCAGTGTAAATATATCAGATACGAATACCGACAATCCAACCGCAAAGTTTATAAACGAGCATGGAACAAATAGCGAATCCTGCACCGAGAACGCCACGGCGTGCGTCGAAAGAGTCAATTATCTGACTCACCCCCGCCTCACGGGAGCATTAGAATATAATTATTATACCGCTACGGCGGGAACGGTTGGCTATAGCAATACGGATGCAACCGGTTCGATTTGCTCGAGTAACTGGAGGCTACCGACAGCGGGCGGCTCCGGTACGGATTTTTACGAGTTGATTACTGGATACTATAGCATAGCTGCTAACGAACCAGACTTGTTGATAGGCTTACCGCTCTCTTTCCAAGACGGAAGATTCATATATGCCTCGTCTTCGCATACGACCAATGTAATTACTGCCGGAGACTTGTTTTACGACACCAGTGAAGACCGAATTGTTTTTTCGGATCAAACAGCCAAGTTTTATTGGTCACTAATCCGTTGCGTCGCCCGCGACTAACAATTTAACAATTCGTTTCAAGAAAATCTTGAATAAGCCTTTTCGAGACAATAAGGAGCCACGCCCAGCAGTCAAAATAACCTTGACACTGTTTCGAGCACGAGCTTGTCTCCGCGCGGAGAAACAGCCTGTTAAGGTTATTTTGACGACTGCGGCG
>JAFWGN010000002.1 GCA_017515285.1 Candidatus Saccharimonadota bacterium
AGAGGACCAAGTGCCGCTTACGGCAGAGATGTTTTGGGTGGTGTCGCCGGTTTTGGTGAGGGAGTTCGAGGTTCCGGCCATGGAGAGGAAGACGGAATAGTAGTTGCCGGCGGAGAAGACGCCAATGGTTTTCTTGGCGACCTTCATGGTGCCGACGTTGCCGGCGTCGTTGGCGCCGGTCGGGACGATTTCTCCGAAGTCAACGTCGCCGTGGCCGAGGTCGGAAGTGGAACCGTTGCCATAGTCCGGATCGAGAGTGAGAGAAAGGCTTTTCCAGGTTACGTCGGTGGTGGCGTCGGTGGCGGAGACTTCGGAGATAAGGGCGGGGACGATTACAAATGCGGATATGAACAGGAAGAGAGATAGAACCGAACCGTAAAGACACCTTCGATGAGTTTTAAATTTATGAACATAGGTCTCATCGTGAGGACAAATGATTTGCTTTGACATGGTTGGTTTTACCTCTCTTTCTGTTAGTATCCACCTCCCGAGGTTAACCGTTTTATGCAAAAATGGCACCGCGAGGGTGCAATAGACTATCACCGTGCCTTAGGTTACGAACAGGTTATTACGTAATACACCAACACGAATGGTCTCCTTCACGGCGCCATAAAGATTGGTGTAAAAATCTTCGACTTGTCCTCCTAATGTACGGTGGTTGTTTTTTGGTTATGAAACAACTAACACTGTGATAATCTATTGCACTTATAAGTTTATCACAAGCGCAAACGGAATGCAAGGACTTTTTTATGTCAACAAATTTGAGTTTTGTAGCGAAAGAGTAGGCTCCTAGGACTAGTATGCCCAAAGTTGGCGCTGGACGGAGTCGGCGCGGAGGATGAGGAAGCGGCGGAGATATTCGACTTCTTCCTCAAACTCTTCGGTCGAGGAGAAGCGGGTCGGGTCGGAATAAACGTGGCTTTTGATTAGATTATAAACACGGTCAAGTTCGCGGTGGCAATCGCCACTGAAGAAAAAGTTTTCGAGGGTTGACTGGAGACGGGCGTGGTAGGTCGAGAGGTTTTTCGGGGACTCTTCGACGAGACGCCAAAGCGGGCGGTCGTCGGTTGTAAACCCGAGTAGCAACGGCTCGTCAATCGGGTAGTCAACGGCGAGGTCGGTCAAGGCGGTGGTCGCGTCCGGTTCTGCGAACGAATCTTCGCCAAAATGGAAGGCCCGGTCATAGTCCCAAGGAAGAACGGAGAGTTTTTGGTTTGAAAGGACGAGATAGTAATTTTGGGCCGTACCGCCGACGTAGCTGTCCGAACTTGGGGCGAGAGCGTTGGAAACGAAGAAATTAATTACTTCGTCCTCGTTCCAGTAAACTTCCCGCAGTTCCGGGTCGGCGAGAAAAGAAAGCGATTCGAGCCCACGGACGAGAAAATCGGCGTCAGCGGGAGAGTATTTAGTCGAGGCGTTGTCGAAAATGGCGCGATAGAGTTCTTTTTCCTCGCCGCGATAAATGAGGTCGGCGCCACCAGAGGTGTATCCTTCGGCGAAGGGGTCGGACTCGAGCGCAAATTCGGTCGGGTCGGGGAGATACTTGGCTTCACGGTAGAGATAATCCTTGTCGATGCTTGGCGGGACGGGGTGGAAAATTGCGGCGGATTCCGAAAGATGGGCGCGGTGTTTATAGGCGCTCGAGACGCTTTCGATGGCGAGATAAAGCCCTTGAAGCTCGCCGTTGATATAAAGTTCGGTAAAAGAAGTGAGGGGCGCGTTAAGCCCCGAAGCGGTGGCGATTTTGAAGGCGAGGTGGTTTTTTAGGTAACTTGGGTCGGCGTAGAGGTTGTTTAGAATTAACTTGTCGAGTCCAAAGAAGGAGCCGGATTTATCGAACTTTTTGAAGTTTAGCGTGTAACTGTAACGATTCGAGGTTTCGTCTTCCGCGACACCGACGAGCGAGCCGTTTCCGCGGACGGAGAAAGCGACGTCTGCGATTTTCTCGCCGTCAATGGTCGCGGAGGTTAAATAACGCGTTTTTTCGCGCGGATTTTCCAGGAGGTCGGCAAAGTCCCGCCCCGAAATCTCGACTTCGATTTTGTGAACAAAAGATTCGTTGAAAATCCTGCCGACATATTCGAGGTTGGGGTCGGTTCCGGACCTCACGAACGAGCCGTTAGTAAAGGCGAGGTAAAAAACACCGACAAAAAGGAGCGTGATTAGAAAATACTCGAGAAGGTGGTCGCGGAGGAAATTCAATAATCGTTTCATAGACCTAGTCTATATTGTAGACTACGGAGGATGTTTTGAAAATACATGAAAGCGTCGTATGGGGAGTCGTAGGCGGAAAAGTAAGCGTGGACGTCGCCGTCGTTCCAGTATTTCGTGCACATATAATAAGCGTGATCGCTGGTCGTTAGCCTTCGAAAATCCTCGAGGAGGTTTTTGTCCTTGCCGACGCTCGCGGCTTTAAGAATCTCTTTTTTGAGCGCGTAAAGTTCGCGCATGGCTTCGTCTTGGAGCTTGTTCCCCATCCACGCCGAAAGGTCGCGCTCGGTGTCGGCCCAGGTGACGGTCCAAGGGTAGGAAAGTTCGCCGACTGGCGGAGACGCGGCTTCTTCGGAAACGGTCAGGAATTTGTTGTCGAATTTGGCGAGCCAGGATTCGATGAGCCGGTCCATAAACTCGAAAATCCCGGTCTCCGCCCATTGGTGTTCGCCGAAAGTTTCAAAATCTATGAACAGGTTAATCACGTTCCCGTCGAGACAAGCGCCACCCAGCCAAGTTTCGTATTTCTCGACGGTCAAAGGCCAATCTTTCCACTCTTTGTTTGAAAATCGGAAGGCGATGTCGTCGGAGAGGCGGTAGTTTTTGAGAAGGAGTTTCAAGTTTTTAGTTCCGGCGGCTTGGTAAACGAAGTTCGGGCTTCGCCAACCAAGAACCTTGTCCCAACCCTCCGCGAGACACGCGTTAAATCCGAGTTTTTCGACCGTCGCTCCAACCTCGTCGTTATAGGCGAGTTCGGTGTTTCTAAAGACTTTCGGGGTAACGTTAAAAATCCGCTCGAAGGTTGTAATCTGTTTCCTCACTTGTTCCTCAAATTCTTCTCGGTCGTAGAAAAAACTCATGGAGTGATAATAGGTTTCGGCGACGAGTTCGACGCGGCCGGTCTTGACCATTTTTTTGAGCCGTTCGATTAGCTCGGGCATCCAGAGCTCCGCTTGTTCAAGCCAGACGCCGGTAACGCTTAAACTAAACTTAAAGCCTTCGTGGCGCTTGAGGTTTTTTTCGAGGAGCGTGAAGGTCGGGAGGTAACTTTTTTCGGCGACTTTTCTAAAAATCCGTTCGTTGTTTTGTTTGGAGTGATAGTTGCCGTCTAAAAAATAATTGTCGCTGTTGCCAACGTCAAAAATTGAGTAGGCGCGGAAACGCCAGGGCTGATGAATATGAAGATAGAGACAGATTCCTCGCATTACAAATTAGCCTTTAGCTTTTTTAACAATTTCATTATACACTTTCTCGCAAGTTTTCGCAACGTCGGCCCAACTTATCTTGCGATACTCGGCCTTGATGTTGGACTTTAGGGTTTCTTGCAGGGCTTTTGAGTCGGCGATGGCGAGGATTTCGTTCGCGAGTTTGTCGTCGTCCCAGAAATCGTAGCGGAAGGAGTTTTTGAGGACTTCGGCGACGCCGGATTGTTTTGTTAGGATTAAAACGTCTCCGTGGTGCGCGGCTTCGAGTGCGGTGAGGCCGAACGGCTCGGAAATGCTCGACATGACGAAGATGTCGGAGAGTTCGTAAACGTCGCGGAGTTGTTTCCCGCGGACGAAACCGGTAAAAATTACGTTCTTTGCAATCCCGAGTTCGGCGGCGAGGTTGACTAGTTCGTCCTTTTCTTCGCCATCTCCTGCAAAAAGGAAGAGGAGTTTGTTGTTTTTGCGAAGAGCGCGCGCGGCGGCATGGAGAAAATGGGTCAAGCCCTTTTGGACGGTGAAACGGCCGACGGTGCTGATTAAAGTATAGCCCCGCTTTTTCATTGACTCGAGATATTTATAGCTTCTTTCGTCCAGACTATACGCTTGTTTGAGAAAATCCTCGTCGAGAGAATTGTAGACGACGTCGATTTTATCTAGCGGAATGTTGTATTTTTCGTGGATAATGTGTTTCGTGGCGTTAGAAACGGCGAAGATTTTATCGGCGAGGAGTAAGCCCTCGCGCTCGATTTCGTGAACCAGGGGGTTGCCGTTCTCGCCGCCGGCACGGTCAAATTCAGTCGCGTGGACGTGCGCAATGAGTGGAATCCCGAAGTTTTTCTTGGCGAGGACGCCGGCCTCAAAAGTCAGCCAATCGTGCGCATGAACGAGGTCGGGCTTGAACTCCATGAGGTAGTTTTCGACAAAGTCGCAATAGGTTTTTTGGATTTGGCGGATGGAGACTTGGTCGCTTGAGATGGCATTAGGGATTTTGGCGTCGGGAATGATCAGGTCTTCGATTTTGTCGGAATCGTAAGCCCCGGCACCGAAGCGAAAGAGCGGGTCGAGTTTCGAGGCGGAGAGGACGTGCATAAAATTAATCTCTTCATGCTCGGCGGTATAAGGGACGACGAAGTCAATCTCGGCACCGTCTTTTGCCAGGGCGCGAGAAAGATTAAGACAGGCGACGCCTAAACCTCCGGAGTTATGAGGCGGGAGTTCCCAGCCAAGCATGAGTATTTTCATCTAATTAATTTTAGCACTTTTTATGCTTTTTGTGAAATACTGGAATTTAGCTTTAGATTGTGTTAGAATTATTTTTATACACGGGCGTAGCTCAGTTGGTAGAGCACTGGTCTCCAAAACCAGGTGTCGCGAGTTCAAGTCTTGCCGCCCGTGCCATTTTTATGTTAAAATCCATTGTCCCCGCTACCGGTGTAATTGATCAACGAGTCTTGCGCCTCGATGTGTGATTCTTTCCATTTGACATGATTAACCCTTAAGACTTAAGGCTTAAGGCAGCCGAGCGGAACGACACAAATGCCGTCTTCCCGCCTGTAGGCGTACTTGGAATCGCCGGACAGAATCATCAAGAACGACGGAGCGTTCATACTATCGGTGTCGATTTGTGCAGCGAAAGAATGAAGTGAGGCGGCAGCAGTTTCTATTGTCTCCTCCGCTGAACCGAGCTTAATTTCTATGGCGCCCCATTTTCCGTTCATGAGATGAACAATAGCGTCACATTCGAGTCCATTTTTATCTCGGTAGTAGAAGAGCTCTCCTCCAATCGCCTCAGAATAAACCCTAAGATCGCGAAGAGCCATAGATTCAAAGATCAGGCCAAAGGTTTCTGCATCACTCAAGAGATCGCTTTCGCTTGCGTAGAGTGAAGCAACGGCGAGTGATGGATCTACAAGAAAACGCTTCTTGGTGGTACGGATATCAGTTTTGCTTCTGAGCCTTGGCGACCATGCCTCGACATCTTCGATTAGATACAGTCGTTCAAGAACAGACAGGTAGCTAGTCACGGTGACATCTGTAATTCTGGTGCCGGTATTCTGAACGATGTCATTTACGGTAGTGGCAATCCTGATTGGGGTTGCGGTTTTTCTCGCAATCGACCTGAGAAGTGCCTGCATGCGGCCTGGACTATAATAGTCGAGTCCTTCAAAACTATCTTCCCGGTTAACGAGCTTCTTCAGATATTCTCTAGGGAGTAGTGAGGGATTCTTCGGTTTATGGACGACGCTGCTCGGCCAGCCACCACGTGCACATAGATAGGCTATATCACCAAGTTTGTGGGATGATTCACCTTCAACTTTAGTCTTGGATTCAAAGAGAGACCCAAGGGAAACAGCCCCGTTCGAATCGCCAGATTCAAACAAGGACATGGGGCGCATAACAACATCCGCAATTCTACCAGCGCCAGAATGCTTCGGCTTTTCTTTGCGCGGCGTCGATGAGCCGGTCAGAATGAACTGACCCACTTCGCCAGATTTGTCAACATCGTATCGTACGGCGTCCCAGATTTCTTTGACATCTTGCCATTCGTCAATGAGGCGAGGTCGTTCGCCTTTGAGAGCGAGGCTGGGCTCACTTTTGATGAGTGCGATTGATTTATCGTCTGGGTTTTCTAGCTCGATATAACTCTTCGCAAACTCCTTTGCTGTCCGAGTTTTACCGCACCACTTACACCCGACGATATTCACAGCGCCAAAGTTTTCCAGCTTTTCTTCGAGCTCTTTATCGGCGAGTCTTGGTATATATTCACTTGTTGCCATGATCTAATTATACCACAAGTTTGATAAAATTAAGATACATTTGGCACTTTGGCGTGAAAATACTTGGCAGTTTGGCGGAGATATATTTGGCACTTTGGCGTGAAAAATTGTCAACACTGTGCAAGTAAGGATTTATTATGTTTTTATTCGGTATTGTTTTTCTTTAGGCGGATGGCGAAGCCGCCGCCGGGGGCCATCCAGATGTCGAGGAAGTTTTGCTTGGTGACGGTGGTGGTTTCGATTTTGATGCCGAGGGGGTTGTCGCGGAAGTGGGCGGTTTCGTGGTCGCGGTAGATTTCGGCGGTGTAGCTCGCGCCGTCGTCGAGGTAGTCGAGGGAGACCCGGACCTTGTGGGCGTTTTCGTTGGTGACGCCACCGATGAACCAATCGTCGCTGTCGCGGTCTTTTCTTGCGACGACGTAGTATTCGCCGATTTTACCCATGAGCGGATGCGAAGTTTCCCAGTTAACGGGGACGTCGCGGATAAATTTGAAGACGTCGGGGTTGACTTCTTCGTAGAAGCGCGGGCGGTCCGCCGCCATCTGCATCCCCGAGGGAATCGTAACGTAATAGGCGAGTTGGCGAGCGAGAGTTGAGGAGAGGCGTTTGACGTCGTTTTTGATGTCGAAAATGCCGGGGGTGTAGTCCATTCCGCCGGAGAGAAGGCGCGTAAAGGGGAGGATGCAAGCGTGGGACGGCGAGAGGGCGCCGCCTTCGTATTCCTGGCCGCGGGCGCCTTCACGGGTGAGAAGGTTCGGAAAGGTACGTTCGATACCGGTGCCTTTGATGGGTTCGTGGACGTCGAGGCAGATGTGGTATTTTGCGGCGAGTTCGAGGGATTTTTGGTAGTGGAGGACGCCGAGTTGGGAATGGTGGAACTCGCGGTTGCCTTGAATTGACATCATTGAGCCGGCGTAACCGGGTTTAATATACTCGATGCCGAGGGAGGCGTAGTATTTGTAGGCGGAGTCGAGTTGGGCTTCGTAATTATCGACGAAGCCGACGGTTTCGTGATGTCCGATGAGAGAGACGCCGTTTTTTGCGGCGTAGGCGGCAATTCCGGGAAGGTCGCAGTCGGGCATCGGGCGGAGAAAGTTGGTCGTCCGGCCGTTTTCGAGCCAATCGCCATCCCAACCGTCATTCCAACCTTCGAGGAGAAGACCTTTAATGCCGAGGCGACGGCAGGCGTCAATGTATTCGAGCGCGTGAGAAGTTGAGGCGCCGTGTCGTTCCCCGCTCGCCCAAGTCCACTCGCCGACATACATCGCCCACCAAATCCCGAGAAACTTCAAGGGGCGAACCCAAGAGAAATCCTCGACCGGGGGGTCGTTGAGGTTAAGCATAACGTGGTTCTTGGTGAGGCCGATTGGTGAGTCGGCGATCATGATGAGACGCCAAGGGGTGTTGAACGGGAGTTCGACGCGGGCCTTAATTCCGTCGGAGAGGGGAGTGATGTCGGATTTTAGAGCCTTCCATTCGTCGAGTTTTAGGGTCATTTCGCCGTAGTTATAGAGTGCGGCTTCGTGAAGGCTGATATAATAGTTGTTTTTGAGGGCGATGGTTAGCGGGGTGTGGACGGGGCGGTCGAGTTCGTAAACCGGTTTTTTTTCGTAATTGTATTCGTAACGGTCGGGTTGGTAGGCGGGGATTGACCAGGAGTCGGAGCTTAAATCGACATTGAACTCGGTTAGTTCGTCTTCGATTTCGACGCGGGAGAAGGCGGGTTGGGGCGGAAGTTCGTAGCGGAAGCCGACGCCGCCGTCAAAAACGCGGAAGCGGAGGGTAAAGAGGCGGTTTTCCTTGGTGGTTTCGGAGAGGTAGAGGGTGAGTTCGTTGTAGTTGTCGCGAATAAAATGCTCCTCGCCCCAGACGGTTTCCCAGGTTTCATCAACAGATTTTTCGGTCGCACGGACGAGGGCAAGATGGTCGCCGAGGGGGGTGAAGTTCTTGAACTTGAAGCCGAGTTTCGAGGTGCCGATGATGGTTGAGCCGTCTTTGAAGATGGAATAGGAAAGGTGACCTTGGCGGAGGGTGATTTTTAATTTTACGCGGGAGTCGGGAGAAGAGACGATTTTCTCGACATCGGAGACGGGGCGAGGTTTGCCGACTTTTTTAAGCAGGGCTAGACCTTTGAATAGGGCAAAAAATCTGTTCTCGTAATTAGCCATAAGTATATTATATATAAAATATGCAAAAATAGCCAGATTTTATCTGGTTTTTTCGGGCGCGAGATGATATGATAGGGGTATGAAGAAGAAATTAGTGGTTGGTGGAATTTGCTTCGTGGTTGGGGCGGTTCTTACTTTCTTTGGGGCACAGTTCTTCTTGAAAACGGGGATTTTTAAGATTCCCGGAAAACTTATCTTTGCAGACGAGATTTTAGATTCGGTCGCTTCGAAATATACGGAGGCTTGCTCCTCGCTTGAACTTGCGAAGAATGTAACGATTTCTGAGTTTTATAGTTTTGACGAATCCGACGCGCTAATTATCGACGCAGTGGTTCCAGTGGCGGAGTTTTACGAGCCGAAAGAGTCGATTACTAGGTCGGAGTTCGAGGCGCGATTTGCTGGCGGAGCGGGAGTTAAGTCGATTTTTGAGCTAGACAAGGGTCAAAAATTGCTTGCGATTGACGAAAAATATTATTTAGATGATTTTGAGGCGGGGGCGTATTTCAAATATCTCCGGGTTGAGGGAGAGGACGAAGAAGACGTCCGGAAGGTCAAAGAAGCAGTTTTGCCGATTTTACCGACGCTACCCTCGCGCGAGTCGGTGCTTTCCTTTACGCAGACGGGGACGACGGCACTCGCGAGGGGGACGAATGCGAAAATGGGGGAGGTTGGGAGCGGGGCGTATTTCGCGGAGAACATCGGAGAATATCTTGCGCGCGCGGATTATACGCACACGAGCAACGAGTCGAGTTTTTCGAATTATGCTTCCACTTCAAATATCTGTTCAGATTGGCGGTTTCTTGAGACGCTGACGACGATTGGTTTGAATGTCGTCGAACTCACAGGCAATCACAACGTCGATTGCGGAGCGGCGGACGCAATCGCTACCTTTGAAAAATATCAAGAACTCGGGATTAAAACCGTCGGGGGCGGACGGAACGCGACCGAAGCTGCTGAACCGTTGCAGATTTCGGGGAAAGGGACCGCGATAACCATGCTCGCTTTTAACCAGTCCACGGGCGGGGCGACAACCGGAGAGACGCCTGGGGCGAACCAATACTTACCCGAGAGGGCGGCGGCGCAAATTGCCGAGGCGAAGACGCGGGGAGATTTCGTGATTGTTGACGTCCAATTTAACGAGTGCAGTTTTTATGATAACGTAAATGAGGACACGACTTGCGACGCGGCGGATTCGGCGCCGGGCGACCAAGTGGGGCTGTTTCGGAGTTTAATCGACATGGGCGCGAATGTCGTCGTCGGGACGAGTGCGCATCAGACGCAAACATATGAGCAATATAACGGGGGCGAGATATACTACGGACTTGGAAACTTGTTCTTCGACCAGATTTGGTGGCCAGGGACGACAAGGTCGCTTGGGCTTACGCATTATTTTTGGAACGGGAAACTGTTGCAGACGAGGAGATTCGGAACAGTTTATGATGCTTCTTATCAAACGCGATTAATGAACTCGGAGGAGGTAGAATGGTTTATCAACCGGCTCAACCAAGCGAGACAGTAAACAATAATCAGCGAGTCCGCAAACACAAGCGGAGTCGGGCGGCGCAGATTTTGCTCGACGGTATGACACTGCTTTTGGTGGCGGGGGCGACGTATGCGATTTTTATACTGACGGCGCCAAAAACGAATAAAACGATCACTAAACCCGTTAGTTCTTCGCAGATAGATGCCAACCAAGACGACGACGAAGAAGACCCGGAGTGGCTGACGAAGACGGTGACGCAATGGATTACGCTCTATCCGCGAAACTTTAGAGCCGGGGTCGTAGTTTTCGACCTTGATAACGAGACGCTGGTTGCGGACGTTGGCGGGGAGCTTGTTTTTACGGAGCAGGAGGCAAGCGACCTCGGGGCAAAATTTGGGAAATCCTTTCAAACACCGGGACAGACAACGGCGAAAGAGATGCTTGAGATTTTGAAGACAACTTATCGACACGAAGGAATGAGCGACGCAGATTACGAAAACTTAAAGACGGAAATGCTCGCACAGACAGATATTTACTCCGAGGAGAGGTGTCAAGGGTATTGCCGGACGAGGTATGGACTTCCGGCAGGTTTTACGGTTGCGACGGTTTATAACGAAAATTACATGCGCTCGAACGGAAGTTTCTTCCTCGCGTATCGAGACGCGGCGATTTTAGAGTTTTCTACGAGCGACGGGCGAACGCGCAACTTTGCGATGGCGCTTCTCGCGGAGAACTTTGCGAACCAGTCGGAATTTACCAAGCTCGCGAAGGCGGTCGAAGAAGTGATTGTTGAACATTTTGACAATGAGCAGATAACGCAAGGGCGAGATTAGTAAGGATTAGTAAGTCGAGAAGAATTGGGACCAGTAGGTTTTATATTTGGCATCGCGGTCAAAAACGAAACCGACGGCGAGTTTGGTGAAGTTCTTGCTTAAAATGTTCGCGCGGTGGTCGGGGGAGTTCATCCAGGCGGCGACGACGGTCTCGGGGGAGACGGCGGCGTTGCCTGCCATTAGATTCTCACCGCTAGAGCCACCGGTTTCCGGAAGTGGGCAGGCGGTTTCCCAACTCGAGCCGTCGGGGCGAACGTGCGCGTAGCTCGTCATGAGTTCGCGGGCGCGAATCATTGCGGCGGCTTCGCAGGTCGTTCCCCACTCGAGGGCGGTCAGCCCGTTTTTTTCGCGTTCTTTATTGACCAAATCTAAAACTTCACGCTTCCAGGTTTCGACGGGAACTTCGACGACGGTGACGGTCAAGGAATCGTGGCGCTGGCCGTCGTAAGTTCCGGCGGTGACGGTCGTCGTCCCGGGGCCTTTAATTGCGGGGTAGCGGCAGGTTGCGCGAGAATAGCCAAGCCATTCTCGCGCGGTCGAATAGAAGCCGGAAATCACGTCTTGGTTCGAGGATTGCCAATACATACTCCCGAGGTTTTTCAGGTTTCCGCCGACGCAGAGGTCGATGTTGGCGGTTTCGAAAATGGTTACGGAGGTTTCGTTCCAAAGTTCGCCACTTCCAACCGGGTCGGAAGAAATCCAACCGGCGGTTTTTCCGCTCGAAGTGTCGGAGACAGAGGCGAGAACTTCGGCCTCTTCTATGTTTTCTTCGATGTCATCCGAGCGTTCGGAGACGGCGCGAAACTCGCGGTCGCTCCCCCAGATTGCAGAGGCAATCAAAATCCCGGCAACGAGAATTGCGGCGGCGTTCAAGGACAAGAGAATCGTCATCCGCGTCTGCTTAATCAAGGCTGCGCTCATAAGTTTATTATAATTTAGGCGTGAAAAAACCTCAAGCCTAAACTTGAGGTTAAAGGAGATAACTAGCGGGTAGGCCAGCGGAGGACGTCCTCGAACAGCTCCAAACGCCGGTCGCCGAGAATAAAGCATGTCGGCGTAGCGCGGTAGTAGGCGGCTAGGCGGTCCCAAGGACCAAAGTCGCAAGAAGCCGGAGTAGGTTCGCCGTTTATATTGAGGTTTTCACCGTCAATCATACGGCGGGCAAGGTCAAACCTCTTTTTGTGGAGGAACCACATAAAGATGATGGCTTTGGAATCTTTGGTGGATTCCCAGAAAACCACATGATGCAGGAAACCGGGGTCTTTAATGAGTTCGACGAAACGCGCCCGGAAACCGCCGGCCTTCAGATAATCGGTGTTCACCTCCGAAAAGTTCCGGAGAAACATAGAATCGAGGTTTTCCAATTCCCGTTTCACGATAAGTTCGCCATCGGCGAATTCTTTGCTCTCGGGGAGTTTCTTCTCGGTGTATCCCCGGGAAAGGAATACGGGTCTGTCAACCCATTCGTAGCCGTAAAGACTGCGACGAGCCGACTCTGAAGCTGTTGTCTGGGGCGTGCCCGCCCAGTTACCGATGTTACCAAACTTTGCGTTACCTAACATCTTTTTCTTCTCCTTTTGAATGAACTAGCTGATTTTATGCTTCAGCCAAGCAAGGATTACATTATATCATAAAAATTAAAAAAATGCAAGAGGCTTGCACAAAAAGTGGTGGAGCAGATCGGACTCGAACCGACCACCTCAGCAATGCGAATGCTGCGCTCTACCAGATGAGCTACTGCCCCAACCACTTTATTATAACACAGGAACCGGATATTTTGAAGCCAGAAGTTTAACTTCTTTCCTGATGCCTTCGAGTTCTTCGGTGGCGTCGTCGAGGCGCTCTTCGACACCGACACCGGCGCAGATATCGGCGACTCGGCGCATCCACTTGGCGATTTGTTTCATTTCGGTCTCCCCGAGGCCGCGGGTGGTGACGGCCGGGGTGCCGAGGCGGACGCCGGAAGGACGGAAGGCGGCGCCCTTGTCAGTCGGGAGGGAGTTGGCGTTGAGGTTTAGGCCGACGCGGTCAAGGGCGCGCTCAAAGAACTTGCCGTCGAAGCCGAAGGACTTTTTAATGTCGATTAAGATGAGGTGGTTTTCGGTGCCGTCGCCTTGGAGAGTGAAGCCGAGGGATTTTAGTTCAGTGGCGAGAGTCTTGGCGTTTTTAACGATATTCTTGGCGTAAATCTTAAATTCGGGCTCGAGCGCTTCGCCGAAAGCGACGGCTTTCGCGGCGATAATGTGCTCTAAAGGTCCGCCTTGGGTGCCGGGAAAGACGGCGCGGTCGATTAAAATCGGAATGTTCTCGAGGGTGTGTTCCGGTTTTTTAAGAGGAGAGGCGACGTTACCCTTGGAGAGGATTAAACCGCCGCGAGGGCCGCGAAGGGTTTTGTGCGTCGTCGTGGTCATGACGTGAAAACCGTGATCTAAAGGATTCGGGTGGACGCCGCCGGCGATGAGTCCGGCAACGTGCGCCATGTCGGCCATGAGGAGACAGCCAGGGATTTTCTTAGCTATTCTCGCGACGCGGTCGAAGTCGGGGATTTTCATGAAGGCGGAGTAGCCGACCAAGATGATTTTGGGTTGTTCCGTGATAGCGATGCGTTCGAGTTCCTTGTAGTCGATGTCGCCGGTTTCATCGACGCCGTAGCCGACGAAATTGTAGATGTGGGCGGAGCGGGTGACGGGGGAGCCATGGGTTAGATGCCCGCCGGCGGGAAGGGACATGGCGAGAATCGTGTCTCCGGGGCGGCACCAAGCCCAATAAACCGCTTCGTTGGCGTTGGCGCCGGAGTGAGGCTGGACGTTGGCGTGGTCGGCGTGGAAAAGGCGGCAAGCGCGGGAGATGGCGAGGCGTTCGATTTTATCGACGTTGTCTTGGCCACCGTAGTAGCGGAAGTTGCCAAGTTTTTCCGCGGCGATTTTTTCTTCGCTCCAGAAAGATTTAGAGTCGCCTTCAATTCCTTCGAAGCTCGGGTAGCCCTCGCTGTATTTATTCGTTAAGACCGAGCCGGCGGCTCTTAAAACGTTCTTTGAGACGTAGTTCTCACTCGGGATGAGCTCGAGGCCTTCCCTTTGGCGGGTTTCTTCTTGGTTGATGAGGGTGAAAACGGGGTCGATGGTTGACATTTTAGCTCCTTTTTATGTATTTATTAAAGTTTAGTTTGACGGTATTTTCGGTGAGAGATTTCAGAGTGGTTAAATCATAATCTTCTTTCTTAAAAGTCGGGAAGAAGACGTCGGCTTTGGCTTCTTCTTCGACTTCGGTTAGGTAAAGGGTCTTCGCGTGGGGGAGGAAGAGTTTATAGACGCTCGCGCCGCCGATTACGAAGATTTCTTCCGCGGAGGTCGAGTTTTTTTTGATGAAAGAGTCGAGGTTTTCGAGCCTTTTTGCGGACTCGGGGAGAGAGTTGAGGTCGCGGTGGGACAGGATTAGGTTGGTGCGGCCTTTTAGAGGCGTTTCTTTGAGTGATTTCCAGGTGTTGTAGCCCATGACGACGGTTTTTCCCTTGGTTTTTTCGCGAAAGAACTTCATATCTTCCTTGAAATGGAAAACTAAATCGTTGTCTTTTCCTAGCTCGCGGTTTTTGCCGATACAGGCGATGAGAGAAAATGACATTTTGAAACTCCGTTTAAGTTGATTTGGCAAGAAAGCCCGAGGTTAAATCATAATCCCTACTCCGTGACCGGCATGCGAATTGTGCCGGCGTTTTGATAGTTGTCCAGGCGAATGTCTTTTAGGTCCTTGGAATTATCAAATTCGTAAAAATCTTTTATCTCGGGGTTGATCCAAAGAGTTGGCGCTTTGAAAGATTCGCGAGTCATTTGCTCCTTGATGCCGGGGATTTGGTTTTCGTAAATGTGGGCATTGTTGATGACGTAAGTCATTTTTCCGGGCTTTAAGCCGGTAACTTGGGCGAGGAGGTAGCAGAGAGTGGCGTATTGGGAGACGTTGAAGGGCATCCCGAGCGGGACGTCGTTGCTCCGGACGGTGACCATGAGGTTGAGTTTTTCGTCGGTAACGTTCCATTGGGAGTTCCAGACGCAGCTCGGCAACGCAGCGGTTTCCAGCCATTCGTTTTGCCAGAGAGACATAATCATCCGGCGGTTGGCCGGGTCGGTTTTTAAGGTTTCGATTAGGCTTTCTGTGAGTCCGTAGCGGTTGACAATCCAACCGTAAGCGGTGCCGATGGTGCCGACGGGGTTTTCTTTAATTCCCTTTTCTTGGTATAACTTTTTGAAATCTTTGCCGGCGTAGAGGCCGGAGTCGGGGATTTCCCATTCGTCCCAAATCTTAATTCCGCGGTCATGAAGCCAAGAAACGTCATTTGACGCGACTTGGTAAATCCAGAGCATTTCGAGGACGGAGGTTTTGAAGGCGACCTTTTTTGTTGTTAGAATGGGGAACTCTTCGGAGAGGTCGAAAGTCAGAACTTCGTGCGAGAGGGAGAAAGTCGTCGTCGGTTTTTCGGTTTGCGCGAGGTGGGTCGGCATGTTGGTCTTGGTCCTTGAGCCGGTTTTTTTCTCAAGGACGGCGGGGTTGGTGGTGATTTTTTCACCGTGGGTAAGGATTCGATTGCATAAATCGAGATATTGTTCATCAAAACGGCTCATGATACCTCCAGTTATTTATGTCTATATTATATACGATTATTTGTATCTTGCCCAGAGTTTATCGAACTTTTTTATGTCGGCGCCGACATTTTCGACGTAAGAGCCGTTTTTTAGAATTAGTTTTAGCTCCGCGTCGGGAAGGGTTTCGGCGTTTTTGACGGCGGAGATGTAAGGGTATTCCTCGACGATTCTTCTCGCCACGTCTTCGCGGAGAAGGTAGTTGATGAAAAGATAGGCGGCGTCCGGATTTTTTCCGCCCTTGACGAGACAATAATTATCCATACTAAGCGTAAAACCTTCGGCGGGGTAGGTGAGCTTTAAGTTAGGGTTTTCTTCGATAGCGAGAAGAGCCTCGGCGTTCCAGACGAGTCCGGCGTCAACTTCGTTTGTGATGAAGAAAGTTTTGGGGGAGTCGGAGTCGAAGGCTTTGATATTAGGTTTTATCGTTTCAAAAAACTCGAGACTGGCGTTCAAATCGTCCTCTTTAACCGAGTTCATATCGGCGCCGACGGCTTGGAGCATCGCGCCGATAATAATGCGTTGGTCGTCGAGGAGAACGAGATTGTTTTTTAGCTCCGGGCGTTTCAAATCCTTATAACTGGTTAGGCGGTCGATTTTGGTTGAATCGTAGAGGAAAACGGTGGTTGCGAGGAGGAAGGGGAGAGAAAATTCGTTCCTTTCGTCGTAAGGTTGGCCCAGGAAAAGAGGGTTTAAGTTGTCGAGGTTTTTAATTCGCGTTTGGTCGAGCGGGGCGAGGAGGTCGCGAGAAATCATTAAATCGACCATGTAGTCGCTCGGAAAAATCAAATCGTAGGTGCCGGATTTGCTACCGGCGATTTTAGCAAGAAGCTCCTCGTTGCTCGAGTAAGTCCCGTAGTTGACTTTGATGTTATATTCGGTTTCGAAATCTTTGATAACGCTCGCGGGGAGGTAGCTTGTCCAGTTGAGGACGTTTAAGACCGGCCTCGTTTCGCCGTCTTTGGTTTCACGGAAAACGCTCGTGCCTAGAATAACCAATAGAATAATTGAAAAAATTAGCAAGAGCGGAAGGAGGATGTTTGTCTTTTGGCGGGGCGTCATAGTTCCCTTTCCGCGCGGGCCTTGGACTGGAAATGCGCGCTTAACGCCAAAAAGATTATGGTAAAGATAAGCATAAGCGTCGTTAGGGCGTTGACGTCGGGGGAGATGCCGGTTTTGATGTTGGAATAGACATAGAGCGGGAGAGTGTTGGTTCCGGGGCCGGCGGCGAAATAGGAGATCACGACGTCGTCCATGCTCAGAGCGAAGGCGAGGAGGGCGCCGGAGATGATTCCGGGCCTTATCAGAGGGAGGGTAACGTGCCAGAAAACTTGCCAACGGGAAGCGCCGAGGTCAACGGCGGCGGACTCGACATTTTGCGGGAGGGCGAAAAGTGTCGCGCGGACGCTAGTGATGACGAAGGGGACGGAGAAGGAAATGTGCGCGAGAAGGACGGTGCCGAATCCGAGTTCGAGATTTGTGAGGGCAAAGACGGAAAGCAGAGAGATGCCGAGGACGATTTCTGGGAGGACGATGGGGATATAAATTAGTTTATCGATGAGGGATTTCCCCTTGAAGGTAAACTTTTTAAGTCCGACCGCCGAGAGTGTGCCGATGACGACGGAAATTGAGGTGCTTAAAACGGCAATTAGAATCGTGTTTTTGAAGGCATCGAGAAGGTCGGAGTTCTCGAAAAGTTTGACGTACCAGTCGAACGTAAAACTAGTGAAAACGGCGTTTAATTTCGACTCATTAAAAGAGAAGAAAATGAGGATAAAAATAGGGAGAAAAAGCAAAAATAGCACGGAATAGATGTAAAAATGTCGCATTTTCGGTACGCGCTTTAATCGCCTCATTCTAACTCCCTCCTAGCTCGTCAAGGTTGCCACCAATTTTGCGATAGAGACGGACGAGCAGAAAAGTGAAAATGATAATGATGATTGAGAGGGCGGCGCCGAGGGGCCAGTTGCGGGCGGTTAAGAATTGGTTTTTAATGAGGTTCCCGATAATCATGGCCTTGCCGCCACCGAGAATGTCGGCGATGAAAAAGTAGCCGATTGCGGGGGTGAAGACCATGAGTGCGCCGTTAAAGGCTCCTTGGCGAGTGAGCGGGAGGTAGATTTTTAGGAAACGCTGGAACTTGTTGGCGCCGAGGTCGGAGGCGGCGTCGAGGAGATTTTGGTCCACTTTTCCGACCGCGGTGCAGACGGGGAGGAGCATGAACGGGAGGAGAGTGTAAACCATGCCAATCAGGACGCCGAGGTTGTTATACATTAAGTTTAGGGGGTCACTGATGACGCCGAGAGCGAGGAGGGCGGAGTTGACTAGGCCGTGTTTGCGAAGGAGGGTGATTAAACCGTAAGTGCGAATTAGGGAGTTCGTTAAAAACGGGACCATGACGAGTTTCATGATGAAATTGCGGCGACGCTCCGGGAGGTCGCGGAGGAAAATGGCGAAGGGGTAGGAGATAAGCAGACAAATCGCGGTTGCAATTAAGGCGATGAGGACGGACTTGCCGAAAATGCCGAGGTAGGTTGAGTCGAAAAAGGCGCCGTAGTTTTCGAGGTTGAACTCGAAAATGTAGCCACCGTAGTTGTCGGACTTTAAGAAACTCAAGAAGAAGATGTAGAGAAGAGGGAGGGCGATAAGGGCGGTGGCGTAGATTACGACCGGGGCGGTAAAAAGAATCTTGAAAACGTCGAATTTCCTTCCTTGAGGGTAGTTTGGGGCGGGGGATTGGTTCATGGCTTATAGCGTCCGAGGCGAGTTTTCTTGAAGTTAATGAGGTCGATGTCGGAAATGAAACTTTTGACGAATTCGTTTTTAGGGTTTTCGTAGATTTCTTCGGGGGTGCCGAGTTGAACGAGGCGGCCGTTGTTCATGATGGCGAGGCGGTCGGACATGGTTAGAGCTTCGTCTTGGTCGTGCGTAACGTAGAGGAAGGTCATTTTTAGGGTTTCTTGGAGGCGCTTTAGTTCGACTTGCATTTCCCTTTTTAGTTTTAGGTCGAGAGAGGCGAGGGATTCGTCGAGGAGGAGAAGTTTGTGGTTCATGACGATGCCGCGGGCGATGGCGACGCGCTGTTTTTGACCGCCGGAGAGTTGCGCCGGGAAACGGTCCTCGAAACCGGAGAGGTGGACAATGCGGAGGGCCTTTTTGACGCGGGATTTGATTTCGGTTTTATCGGCGCGGCGCATTTTGAGTCCGAAGGCGATGTTATCCCAGACGGAGAGGTGCGGGAAGAGGGCGAAATCTTGGAAAATTGTGTTGACAGCGCGGCGCGAGGCGGGGACGTCGGTAACGTCGAGTCCGTCGAGGAAAATCCGACCGTTCGAGACACTCTCGAGGCCGGCAATCATGCGGAGGGTAATCGTTTTCCCGCAACCGGAAGGGCCGAGCAAGGTCAAAAACTCGCCTTCGAAAATGTCGAGGTTGAGGTTTTTGATGATGGTTTTATCACCGAAAGATTTTTCGACGCCTTCGAGGCGGACTAGCACCCTTTTATCCATAACCATTATTATATCACAATGCAAAGTGATATAATAGAGCCTATGAGCAGACATTTTGACGTTAATCGACTTTCCGGTTTTGAGCCGGAGAGGTGTTGGGTCGGGGAGGCGCACAAGATTGTTTATAAGACGCGCGAAGAGGCGGAAGTGGCGGCGAGGGTCGCAGAACACGACCATCCCGTCGCCGGTCTTTCCGTTTATAAATGCGAGTTCGGCGACCATTGGCATTTGAGCTCGAGATAAAAACGTTTCTCGAAAAACTCCCCGGAGGCGGGGAGTTTTTAGTCCTCTCAAGAAAGATTAGAAAGGATTATTATTTAGACTCGGAGCAGTAGGTACCGTTTTCGAGTTGGCCGTAGATGGCGAAGTTACGAGAGCCTTGCTTGTAGGCAGGCATGGACTGGTCGTTGCTGTCTTTTGCGGAGCAATCGGCGTTTTGATAAACCCAGACATAGCTTCCGTCAGTTGTGTTGGTTACAGTAAGAGCAGTAACTTCGCTAGCGGCGCCAGTGAGTTTTTTGACGTTCAGGGCGTAATCGTTACCAGAAGGATCATCGGCGAAACCGGTGGCGCCGCCTTGATCGAGGGAGTTAATATACTTTAAAGTACTGCTACAGATTCCGCTGTCCGACGTGCTCGCGGAGCCGTTGGTGAGCGTAGATGTGCACGCGCTCGGGAAGCGACCGTTGTTGTTGGTCATGTAGTTGGTGATAGCTGTGCTTAACGCGGAGTAATCGTTGCGACGTTGCGTGTCGCGTTGGGCGCGTTGCATAGCCGGGAGGGCGATAAAGACCATAAGGAAGATAAGGCCGGCGATAGCGAGGACCAAGACGACTTCGATAATGGTAAAGCCCTTCTTATTTAAGTTTATACGCATAGTTTTCATATTATCCTTTCTGATTTATGCTTATTTTTATTATATATTACTGAAAAAAAAAAGCAAGAGAAATACGGTAAAAAAATGAGTTGATTTAGCAAAAAATCAGCCCGGAAAGCCCGAGCTGATTTTAGTACTAACCGATGGTTACTACTTGATGACCTTGGTGATAACACCAGAACCGACGGTCTTGCCACCTTCGCGGATAGCGAAGCGGTCGTTATTGTTCATAGCGACAGGAGCCAAGAGCTTTACATTGAAGGTAACTTGGTCGCCAGGCATGACGATTTCCTTGTCGGCCGGGAGTTCGACTTCGCCGGTGACATCGGTCGTGCGGAAGTAGAACTGGGGCTTGTAGCCCTTAGCAAACGGAGTGTGGCGGCCGCCTTCCTCTTTCTTGAGGATGTAAACTTGGGCCTCAAACTCGGTGTGCGGGGTGATGGTGCCGGGTTTAGCGATGACTTGACCGCGCTCGATTTGTTCGCGTTCAATACCGCGGAGAAGGAGACCAGCGTTATCGCCAGCTTGACCTTGGTCGAGAGTCTTGTGGAAGGCCTCGATACCGGTAACGACGGATTTTTGGGTTTCGCGGAGACCGACGATTTCAACTTCGTCGTTAAGTTTCACGACACCTTGCTCGATACGGCCGGTAGCAACAGTACCACGACCCTTGATGGAGAAGACGTCTTCAATAGGCATGAGGAACGGCTTATCAAGATCGTGTTCAGGAATGTCGAAGTATTCGTCCATGGCGTGAACGAGATCCATGATGGCTTGTTCGTTCTCTGGGTCACCTTCGAGGGCCTTAGTAGCGGAGCCCTTGATGATTGGGGCGTTGTCACCATCGAAGCCATACTTGTTAAGGAGTTCGCGGACATCCATCTCGACGAGTTCGACGAGTTCTGGATCGGCGAGGTCCATCTTGTTTAGGAAGACGATGATTTTCGGGACATTAACTTGGTGAGCCAAGAGAACATGTTCGCGGGTCTGCGGAAGCGGACCGTCGTTAGCGGCGACGACGAGGATAGCGCCATCAACTTGGGCGGCACCGGTAATCATGTTCTTAATGTAGTCGGCGTGGCCAGGCATATCGACGTGCGCGTAGTGACGCTTTTCAGATTCGTACTCTTGGTGAGAGGTGGCGATGGTGATACCGCGGGCCTTCTCTTCAGGAGCGTTGTCGATTTGGTCGTAAGCGACAGGTTTGTTAACTTCAGACGGGAGCTTCTTAGCCAAGACGCTCGTAATGGCCGCAGTCAAAGTGGTTTTACCGTGGTCGACGTGACCCATGGTACCGACGTTGATGTGCGGTTTGGAACGGTCAAAATTTGCCATTCTTTAATTTCTCCTTTTTATTATATCCTCGGAAGCACTAATAAAAACCAGCTTCACGAGACTCTACCTATATATAATATATGATTTTGGCAAGATTGTAAAGCATGAAAAAGCGTTAAGCGTAATTAAAGTGATGACTCTCAATGACTTCGAGCTCCCTTTTGGGAATTTATGGTATAATAATCTATGCGAGTAGGATGTTTATTGCTTACTGTACCTTTAACTACCAAAAAGGAGGAGCGAACGAGATGATTGTTTTGAAGGATATTGTTCGTGAGCCAATTGCATCGCCAAGACCCGTCAAACTCGATTTTCGTATCAAGTTCGAGTCTAGGAAAGAAATTCCGTATCGCGATTTGGAATATGAAAAATCGTTTCGAATTGCTTGCGATGCCAGCTATCGTCCGCTTGAGCATGTCAAGAGAATGGGGTGGTAAATAGAAATTTTTGCGGAGTGGTTCGCCCACTCCGTTTTTTTATACTGTTCCGTTTTATGCGCGCGTCAGCGTTATTATACTCGAGCGGAGCGCGCGACTCCGGAGTTGGGGGCTTCGGTTATAAGTGGTTCGATGAATGATTTTTTGAATAGTTAGATTAAATGGTGCCCGCGAAGAGACTCGAACTCTTAAGCCAGAGGCACTAGCTCCTAAGGCTAGCGTGTCTACCAATTCCACCACACGGGCATAAATCTATTATATATTATATGTTTTATTTTGTCGAGTTAGCGGAATGGCCTTCGTTGAGGGCGCGCCTTCGCTTTTCGATACCGAGGTTGAGGTAAAGGAGGGCGCCGAGGATGATGAAGGAATAGTAACTGAAGAAGCGCCAAGTGAGCATTGCCCAGAAGGCGTCGCCGTTACCGAGAGTTGCGAAGACGAGATAGAACGAGCCTTCGGCGACACCAGCGTTGCCGGGGGTTGGGACAAAAGAGATGGCGGTTTGAATCGTGATTGCGGTCATGATGGCGGGGAGATAGCCGATCGAGCCACCAAAAGCGGTAACGACAAGGAACGGAATTGAGTAAAGCAGGATTTGGCCCGCGAAACTTAGCCCCATAACTTTCAAAGCGAGTTTTTTATTTTTGATGACGCGGCGAATCGAGGAAGCATAACCCTCGACCCTGGCGAGAGCCATTGCTTCGGTTTTTTCGAAGTCGCGGACGATATGGAGTTTGTGTAAAAAGCGAATTGCACCGGAAGTGAGTTTGGTTGCGGCCTTGGGCTTGAGCGCAAAAAAGATAACCGAGACCGGGGAGAAGGAATAGAGAATAATCCCAAAGTAGCTCGCGGCGTAGGCAACGTCGGAGATGACGATGTTGGCGCCGAAGAGGATGACGAGGAGACTCATTGTAACGAAGGCGGCTTGCATTGAGATGAAACCGATGACAGGGATTATGTCGGCGTGTTCTTTTTCGATACCGCCATTTTTTCGCATATGGTAAATTTGGAAAGGTTGGCCGCCGATGGCGGAAGGGGTAACGTTATCGTAGTAGCGGCCGATTAGGACGGTTTCGAGGGCGAGGCGCCAATCTTTTTTCTTGGAAAAATGTTGGATGACGATGTAGTATTTATAGACTTCGCAAAAAAGGTGAGCCAGGAAGGCGATTAAAGCCGGGGCGAGCAACCAGATTTGGAGGCTAAACTCGCCGACGGATTCCTTGTCGCGAGTGAGTTCTTTCGAGGCGGTCCAATAGATGATTAAAATGTTGAATAAGATGAAAAGGATGACCGCGACTTGCTTTAGGCGTCTTTTTTTCAGAGCACTTTTTGAATCTTCTTTGGTTGAAGCCATAAGAAGATTATAGCAAATTATTTGCGTTTAGAAAACACAAAAGTCGTAGCGGAGCCGGCGAGAAGAGCGAGGCCCAAGACGGAGCCAGCGCCGGTTTGGGGAAGGTCGGTTTCGACGGTTTCGGTTTTCGGAGCGACGGCTACGGTTTCGGAATTCGAGACGGGTTCGAGTTTGGTTTCTTCGGCTTTTTCTTCGGTCTTGTCCTCGGATTTGTCCGAGTTGTCGGAAATGCGGGCGGGAGCGGGAGCTTCGTCCTCGTGGATAAGGGTGGTTTCTTGGGCGGTTTCGGTTTTCTGCTTGTTCTTTGAAACGATGGCGCTAATCAAAACACCAATCAAGACGATGATAATGATTCCCATGATAAGGGAGACGATGATGATTTTTTTCTTTTGTTTCTCTTGGTCTTCGGCTTGGCCGTACATAATAAACTCCTGTGTTGTTAACAGCCCACCAAAATAATGATTACTTATCTACAATTATACCACATATTTCATTTTATGGCAAGATTGTTATACGACAACCGGCGAAGGTGGCGGTTTTGCCGCCGAGTTCAATTTCTTTTGGTGAGGAGACGACGAAAATGCCGCCGGGTTTTAAGAATTTTCGCATTTTCAAAACTGTTTTTTCGTTGAAGTGGACGTAGGGCGGGTCGACGAAGATGACGTCGTATTCGGGTTTTAGGCCGATGCGCTTGACGTCGTTGACATAGACTTCGTAAACTTCTTCGACGCCGGCGTTTTTTAAGTTGTCTTTCAAAACGCGGGCGACTTGGGGGTCGACTTCAACGAAAGTGGCGCGTTCGGCGCCGCGAGAAAGAGATTCTAGTCCCAACGCTCCCGTCCCGGCGTAAAGGTCGAGGACGGTTTTGCCGGTTAGGTCACCGAGCATATTAAAGAGACCGGTGCGGGCGCGCTCGGACATAGGGTGGGTGGCGCGGTTGCGCGGGCTTTTTAGCTCGGCGTTTTTGTATTTTCCGGAAGTAACTCTAACGCGGTATTTCATGTTCTCTATTATACACTAATTTAGGGTGGTTAGTTGTTGATATTGTTTGATTCCCTGTTTTAGTTCGGGAAAAAGGTCGAACGTTTCCGGGTTCTTGGCGAATTTTATGGCGCAGTTTTTGGCGGCGGTGGAAGCGGCGGCGATGAGTTTCGTGTCCATTAGAGTCGCGAATTGGAGGTTGAGAGCACCGTGTTGAAGAGAGCCATAGATTTCGCCGGGGCCACGGAGTTTTAGGTCCGCCTCGGCGAGATAGAAGCCGTCGGTGGATTTTTCGAGTTCTTTTAAGCGGCGTGAGGGTTCGTCGGCGTTAGCGACGAGAAAACATTCGGCTTTCGACTTCCCACGGCCGACGCGACCGCGGAGCTGGTGAAGTTGGGCGAGGCCGTAGCCTTCGGCGTTCATGATGACCATTAAATTTGCGTTCGGAACATTGACACCGACTTCGACGACGGTGGTTGAGACGAGAATCTTAGTCTTATTATTTGCAAAATCGGTCATGATGGCGTCTTTTTCGTCGGGTTTCATTTTGCCGTGGAGGCAGGCGATTTTGACGTTTGGGAAAACTTTTTTGAGTTTTTCGGCCTGTTTTTTGACTGAAACGGCTTCGGAGACACCTTTTTCGTCGATTTTTTTACAGATGAAATAGACTTGTTCGTTTCTTCCTAGATATTCGCGGATTTTGGGATAGAGTTCGTCCTTAAAGTTAAGCTCCTTGATGATTGTAGTTTTGACGGGTTGACGACCGCGCGGCATTTCGTTCAAAATCGAGACGTCGAGGTCGCCGAAAACGGCGAGTTGGAGCGAGCGCGGAATCGGGGTTGCGGTCATCATGAGAAGATGCGGAGCGAGGCCGGTGGTCTTGACGGTTTTTTCGAGGAGTTTTTGGCGTTGCGAAACACCGAAACGGTGCTGCTCGTCGATGATGACGAAGGCGAGGTCGCGAAACTCCGTGTCGTCGGTTAGAAGGGCGTGCGTACCGATGACTAAATCGACTTCGCCGTTTTTAATCCGGGTTTTGAGGTCGGTTTTCTGCTTGGTTGAACCGATAAGGAGTTCGGTTTTGATGCCGAATGGTTGAAGGAGCTCTCGCAGGGATTCGGCGTGTTGGGTAGCGAGAATGGCGGTCGGAGCGAGGAGGGCGACTTGTTTTTTGGCGCGGATTGCCGAGAAGGCGGAAATTGCCGCGACGACGGTTTTTCCGGAGCCAACATCACCTTGGAGGAGACGGTTCATTGGAGTTGGTTTTTCTAAATCTTTCAGGATTTGGAAGGCGGCGAGGCGTTGGGCGTTGGTTAATGGGAAGGGGAGATTTTTGACCAGGTTTTTTATGTCGTCGGCAACGAACGGGATTTTGGCGGAGCGCAGTTTTTGGTTTTCTTGCTTGTTGAGTTGGCTCGCTAAAATCAGTTCAAATAACTCCTCGAAGGCGAGGTAGTTCCGGGCTTCCTTGATTTCGGCGCTGTTTTCGGCAAAATGGGCCTTGAAGAGGGCGTCGGCGCGGGCGCCGGGTTTCGAGAAGGCGGTCCCTGTTTCGGGGAGAAGGTCGGGAATGAAGGCGAATTCGGGGCGGAGGTTTTCGATGAGTTTATGGAAGCCTTCGCTCTTAAAACCGCTACGGACGGAGTAAACTGGGCGGAAAGTGGCGCGAGATTTTTCGACGTCGGAAGCAAGTTCCGCCTTTGGGGAAGTGAGTTGGTAGCGACCGCGGTTGAAATCGTAGTTGCCGGTAAAATAGTATTCTTTTTTTTCGTCGAAACTGGTCGCGCGGTAGGGTTGGTTAAACCAGACAACCCGAATTGCGTCGGTATTGTCGCGGATTACGCCTTCGGTGACGGTGAAGTTACGACGGCGAGTGCGGGTCGTGTGCAAGTCGGAGATTTTACCTTTGATGACGACCTTGCCGGGCTTGATGTTTGAGAGTTTGGTAATTTCTTCGAAATTGTCGTAGGTTCGCGGGAGATAATATAATAAGTCCTTGACCGTCTTCAGACCGGCTTTTTCGAGGGCGGCCTCGGTTTTGGGGCCGACGCCCCTAACTTCGCTAATCGGCGCTTCGAGTTTCATGTTCTTTTCGCCATTTTGCGATTTCGCCGTGGTTCCCGGAAAGGAGAACGTCCGGGACTTTCATGCCGCGAAAGTCGGCAGGTTTGGTGTATTGAGGGTATTCGAGATTGTCGCCGTCGGAAAAAGATTCGATTTCGGCGCTCGTTTCGCCGCCGAGGACGCCGGGGAGAAGGCGAGTGATGGAGTCGATGATGATAAGGGCGGGGAGTTCGCCGCCGGTCAAAACATAGTGGCCGAGGGAGATTTTGTAGTCCACGAGTGATAAAATCCGTTCGTCGTAGCCTTCGTAGTGAGGACAAAGGATTATATAGTGTTGCGCCACGCTAGAGGCTTCCACTCCGGCTAGCTCTCTGGCTAATTCCTGGTTCCAAGTTTGCCCTACCGGCGTTGGCAAAATTACCTTACTATTTTCCATTTTGACGGATTCGATGGCGGCGAAAACGGGTTCGCACCGGAGGAGCATTCCGTCGCCCCCGCCGTAGGGCGTGTCGTCGACGGATTTGTGCGGGCCGAGGCCAAAGTCGCGAAGATTAACAAAATCAAATTCGACAATTCCCTTCTCTTTCGCCTTCCACATCATTGAGGTGTTAAGGTATGGCTCAAGGGCCTCACGAAAAAGTGTAATAATAGTGAATTTGATTTTGGGCATATATAATATATATCATACCATAAATGGACAGATAGGGTTGATTTTTATTTGGTTTCTTGGTAAAATAGTGTCAAATGCGGTGACTGGTAAGTGACCTTGAGTGGTCGCGGCACGTTCGGGAAGCTGGCGTGCAGGCATCGGAGTTAGGCTCCTCTCGAGGAGCCTAATCTAATGGTTTCGTTCTTGACGGTGAAGCCCATTTCTTTGCTCGCGATTTTGGCGAAATCCTCAGCACCATACTTTGCACCCTTGGCGTAATCGACCGAGATGCCGACCAGATAGTCTGCCACTTGAAGCAAGTCGACTCTTTTCGAGTCTCCGTCGGAAAGCCCGAGTTTCATCTTTTGAAGCCTCGCTTCGCGACGGATTGCCTGGAAAAGTGTCGGATTTTTGTCCATTATGATTTTAATGCCAGAGTATTTTTCGCGGATTTCCGAGACCAGGGTGTTTGCGATTTTAGCGTAGGTTGCTGAATTTTTAAAGTCGTCTTTTCTGAACAAAACGGAGATAAAACTCAAGTTGGCTCGCCCGAGGAGCGAGGTAAACTCCTTCTGGACTCTTCGGCTATTATGCGAGCGGTGAAACTCATAGTCTTCCGATAGGCCTAGTCTTTTTCTTAATAAATGCATCTTTCGCATTAGCTTTTCTTCCGAAGAGACGTCGTCAAAAATTACCAAGCTGACGCCGAGATAATCGATGTCGCTGATTTTGACGCCTGGGGAGCCGCTTTCGTCGATGAAACCGTACATGGAGCGAATTATAACACGGGAGGGCTCGACTTAAAATCTAAAGCTTTTTATTTTTGGCCGTTGCAAGTCAGCGGCGACCAGAGACCGCGGTTATTTTCGGCGGCGTCGTTTTGCGCTAGTATGAACTCCGCTTGATATTTATATGGAACATTGTAAGTATATTCATAGGCATAGCCGTCGTAGGCTAGCGAGTAATTTATCATTTTGCCGTCAACGTACATGTAGGCGAGCAAGCGTCCGTATTTGTCAACCCGGTCTTGAGAATTATCGAGTTCGATTAGGACAGTTTTGCCTTCTAGCTTTTGTTTAAGATAATTCGAGGCCTCGGTGCCGAAACGGATTGGACGTATTTTTTCGCCTGCGTGTCGAAAAAACCTCCCCGTGTCGAGGGGAGGTGGAGGGGGAGGAGGTTGCCGGGTTATTCGTCGGAAAGTGACTGCAGATAGTCGATGAATTCATCGACGGCGGCGGTGCCACCCTGGCCGCGGCTGGTGTAGAGCCAATCGGCGTCGTAGAGGTCGGCGGCGTCGCCAGTTCGGAATTCAGAAGTGAAGAAAACGCCGTGTCTTCCGACGCTACTCCAGAGGACTACCATGTAGCCGTCGACGCAAATGTCGGGGTCGGCTTCGTAGTAGAAGTGCGTCGGGGTGCGGGATTTGCTCGTGTTGCTGCCTTTGGCGCCGTAAATGACGCGAACTTCGCGGGAGCGAATGATTTTAAGCCGGTCGTAGGCCCAACCGATTTGCCGGAGTCTAATCCGGAGATATTCGATGGTAGTGCTGGCTTCGCGTTTGATGGCTTTATTCTTGCTTTCGCGAGCGTATCTTTCGCCACAATCTTCGGGTGAAAAACTACGACGAGCGGGCGGAGCGTATTTTTCGCCATTGACGATGACGACGGTGCCGCCTTTGCCACCGGGGCTAAAACTCGGGGCGCCGGCGCCGGTGTCGTTGTCTTGGAATCCAGAACCGTTGGCGTTCGTTACGTTGTTGTTGCCGATGACGACGGCGACGGGCGAATCATCGCCCAGGGTTTCTACGTTGACCGTGGTGTCGGCGAACGCCGGCAGGGCGAAAACCAAACAAAGGGTCGAAATTACCAAAATCGAGATAGCGCGTTTCATGAAAATTCCCTCCTTCATGTGAAGAACTATTCCTCTGTTATAAGAGGTAACTGTATTCTAACACTTAAAGGAGGGATTTGCAAGCGTGAGCTCTTTATTCTATTTTAAGGATTTCGCCGGTGCCGAGTTTTAAGTGTAGCAACCTTTGGTTTTTGGAGCCTCTAAACTTTAGGGAGAGGTCGCGCTGTTCGAGAATGAACGGGCCGTCGATGAGGGCGTCGAGGGATTTGAGAAACTCCCAGTGCTTTCCGCCTTTTTCCTTAATCTTTTCGTAAGTGTAGCCGGAGAAGGACCAGACGTTCCAACCGAGTTCACTGCGCACGAAGTCGGCGATTTCCTTACAAGCTTCGGGCTGAAGGAAGGGTTCCCCGCCGCAGAAGGTCAGCCCCGCCTGACCCTTAAACTCTCTTAGGCGCTCTTTGATTTCTTCGACGTCAACTTCGAAGCCGCCGTTCAAATCCCAGGTTTCCGGGTTTTGGCAGCCTTTACAGTGGGTTAAACAGCCTTGCGTCCAGAGGACAGCGCGGAGGCCGTAGCCGTTGACGATTGAGTCGCGCTCGAGTGGGCCGGAGAGGCGGATTTTCTTACTTGGGGAGGGGACACGTTCCCCTCCCCAACTTTCCTCTTGAGTTCTGTCTTCTGACCGAAAAGCGTGGTTTTCGGTCGAAGACTGATTATTACTCTTTGCCAAGGGCAACCTCCTTATATAGTTTTTCAACTTCGCGCTTGTCTTTCTCGTCTACGTTATACACCCCATCGACGTTTGACGGAACAGTGTCGACATTATGCTTTACGCGGTCTTTTTCTTCGGCCTTTTTACCGTCGTTCCAACGATCCAAGGTTCCGACGAGGTAGCCGGTGATTCTTCTTAAACGTTCGAAAGGTTGGTCGCCTTCTTCGCGGCCGCAGCTCGGACAAGTGTGTCCGCTGATGATGCCGGAGAAGCCACAGACCGGGTCGCGATCGACGGGGTGGTTGACGGAGCCGTAGCCGATACCGCAATCGTGCATTTTTCTAATGACGGCTTCAAAAGCGTCGATGTTTTGGGACGGGTCGCCGTCGAGTTCGATGTAGCTAATGTGGCCAGCGTTACAGAGTTCGTGGTACGGGGCTTCGATTTCGATTTTTTCGAAAGCGGAGATCGGGAAGTAAACGGGGACGTGGAAAGAGTTGGTATAATAATCGCGGTCGGTTACGCCTTTGAGGACACCATATTCCTTGCGGTCGATTTTAGTGAAGCGACCGGCAAGACCTTCGGCGGGAGTCGCGAGGAGCGAATAATTTAGGTGGTGCTTCTTGGAATATTGGTCACATTTTTCGCGCATATGGGCGATGATGTCGAGGCCGAGTTCGCGGGCGTCTTCGTCTTCGCCGTGGTGTTTACCGGTCATGGCGACGAGGGTTTCGGCGAGGCCGATGAAGCCGATGCTTAAAGTTCCGTGTTTAATAACGTCGCGGAGCGTGTCGTTCGGACCGAGTTTTTCAGAGCCGAACCAGTTACCTTGACCCATGAGGAAGGGGAAGTTGCGGACGCGTTGGTTGGCTTGGAACTCGAAGCGTTCGTAGAGCTCACCTTCGCAGAGATCCATGACGCGGTCAAGGTCGGCGAAGAAGGCGGTCCAGTCGGCTTCTTCGCGCTCGCCGGTGGCGATTCCGTGTTTGATGCCGAGACGGACGAGGTTGACGGTCGTGAAGGAGAGATTGCCGCGGCCGGTGACGATACCGTCGGATTCCGGGAAGACCGAGGCAAAGACGCGAGTGCGGCAGCCCATGGTGGCGATTTCGGTGCGGTAGTCGCCGGGTTTATAATATTTCAAATTATAGGGCGCGTCGATGAAACAGAAGTTCGGGAAGAGGCGCTTCGCGGAGACTTCCATGCTGCGTTTGAATAAATCGTAGTTTTTATCTTCGGGATTGTAGTTGATCCCTTCCTTGACCTTGAAAATAGAAATCGGGAAAATCGGAGTTTCGCCCTTGCCGAGACCCTTGTCGGTGGCTTCGAGGAGCATTTTCGAGACGAGGCGGCCGGCGGGAGAAGTGTCGGTGCCGAAGTTGATGGAAGTGAACGGGACTTGGGCGCCGGCGCGAGAGTGCATCGTGTTTAAGTTATGAATGAAGCCTTCCATGGCTTGTTTGGTTTGGTCTTCGGTGTCTTGGTTCGAGGCGGCGATGACGGCTTTCGGGACTTTCATGCGGGCGAGTTTATCGTCGTCGCCAAATTCGATGTAGTCGCCGATTTCGATATTGACTTTGTTTTTCTTATCGACGAAGGCGTTGTATTTTTCGAGATTGCGACGGAGGGATTTTCGGAAGGTTTTATCGACACCGGGAGCCATCGCATAGTCGAAGTTTGGGATGCTTTGGCCACCGTGCTGCTCGTTCTGGTTGGCTTGAAGAATGATGGCGGCGAGGGCGGCGTAAGAACCGATACTTTGGGGGGTGCGAAGATGGCCGTGACCGGTATTGAAGCCGTTTTTGAAGAGGCGAAGAGGGTCAGTCTGGCAACAAGTGAGGGTTCCGGTGGCGTAGAAGTCGAGGTCGTGGACGTGGATGTCGCCGTTGTTGTGGGCCTTGGCGTATTCGGGTTTCATGAGAGAGGTCTTCGCGAAGACTTTAGAGCCTTCGGCACCGAACTGGAGCATTTTACCCATCGCGCTGTTGCCATCAACGTTAGCATTGCCACGCTTGACGTCGGAATCTTCGGACGCGTCGGCGATGGCGATGGTGCGGTAGATGTTCATTAAGTCCGATTTGGCGATACGGATGTCGCTTCGTTCGGAGCGATAGTCGGCGTAGGCGCGGGCGGTGCGCTTGAAACCGGCGTTTTTTAGAGTGGTTTCGACGGCGTCTTGGACTTGTTCGACCGAGGGGATTCGGGATTTGATTAGTTCTTTTGCGGTCGTTACAAATTCGGTGGCGAGTTCCTTGGCGCGCTCAGCGTCAAATTCGCCGGTCGCCTTGCCAGCCTTGGCGATGGCGGCTTCGATTTTATCGAGTTTGAAGTCGACGATTTTGCCGTCGCGCTTGATGATTTTTTTGAACATAAAAATTATTGACCTCCTTGGTTTGCTTCTTCAATGGCTTTTTGTTTTATGATGATTTTATAATGATTTTCTTGTAGCAGACGCTAGATATAGTGTCTAGGACTATTTTAGGACACTAGATATAGCGTGTCAATGGTGGTTTTGGTTAATTTGGAGGGATTTGAGGACGCGACCCCATGAAATGTTGTAAAAATTACAACAGTAAAAAATACTAGGGTTAGTGGCGACCGGTTTTGGGGGCTTTCGGGAGAGCTGAAGTTTCGGGGGTCTCGACAATTTCCGGGGTTTTAGTGGTTTCCGGGTCGGGCGTCGGCTCAGTCGGGCGGTCAACGACGGCGACGGAGCGAGTGGTGAGGTAGCGGATTCCGTCGATGGTTTTATAGTCCTTACTGATGTGAGCGAAGCCGGAGGCGGTGCGGAGGGATTTGGTCGAAGTCTCTTGCTCGACGAACATCTTGCCGTCGGGGAGGTAGCTTTCGATAATTTCGCGATAGTCGTTTTGCTCGTCGTCGTAGTCGTAGGCGATAAGGCAGACGGGTGAGGCGGGAGTGTCACTTGTCGTGTTTTCCGAAGTGGCGGTGAAGACGCCGGAATTAACCGTGATACGGTTGTAGAAAACGGGGGTAGATTCGTTGTGGTCGAGAATCATCCAGAGAACGCAGGAGGGGGAAGTGTAATGACCGCCGTCGATGGCGAGCGAGCCGTCTCCGAGAAAGACGAAGGGGAGGTTTTTGCGGACAAAAGTGATGTCGAGGTCTTTTAAGACGATTGGTTCATGGATATAAAGTAGGCGATTATCCATGACGACCGAAGTTTGGGTTTTAGAATAAATTGAGCAGTCGTTTGCGTCGTTGAACCAGGACCCGTGAGACTGGACGTTTAGACAGAGGTCGAGAATATTGTCGATGATGAGGGGTTCGCTCGCAACGGCGGGCGTAAGAGGCAAAGTAGAAATAGCGAGGAGCGTGGCGAGAGAGCCAAGCAAAAGCTGTTTTAACATAAACTTCCCTTTTATGAATAGTATATTGCAACTATTATAACAGGTCGTTTACTTTTTTGCAAGTTTCTTGTGTGCCTCGGTGGCGATAATGGGGGCGGCGAGAGCGGCGAGGACGGTGACAGCGAGGGCGAGCGGGTCAACGGGAACGGTCTTGGCGAAGGCAGAGAGCGGTCCGAAGAGGACGAGGGCTTGGAGAGTGATGGCAACGAGGAGGGCGAGGACGAAGAGTGGGTTTTTGACTTTGAGGCGCTTGAAGGCGGATTCGTAAGTGCCGCGGACGGTGAAAGCGTTGGCCCATTGGACGACGACGAGAGCAGTAAAGGCGAGAGTATTCGCCTCGCCTTGCGAGAAGCGGGTAAGGGCGAGATAATAAGTGCCGAGGGCGAGGGCCGCCATGGTGACGGCGCAGATGACCATGCGCGAGATGAGGATTTTCGAGAGAATCGGGGCGTCCTTATCTTCGGGTTTTTGGGAAAGGAACTCGCGTTCGGGCGGTTCGAGGCCGATGGGGATTACCAGGAGCGAGTCGGTCACCATGTTAATCCAAAGGATTTGGATTGGGAAGAGGAGTTGAGAACCGGAGATAAAGAGGGCGCCGAGACTTGCCAGGACTTCGCCGGCGTTGGTCGAGAGAAGATAGATGAGCATTCGGCGGATGTTTGCGAGAATGACGCGGCCTTCTTTCATGGCAGAGACGATGCTCTTGAAGTTGTTGTCGAGAAGGACAATGTCGCCGGCGTCTTGGACGATGGAGGGGGCGTCGCCCATGGCGATACCGACGTGGGCATTGGTCAAAGCAGGGACGTCGTTTACGCCGTCGCCGGTCATGGCGACAACTTCGGATTTCTTGATTAGGTTCAAAATTCGGAACTTGTCTTCGGGGGTGACGCGGGCAAAAATCAAGGCGCGCTTGATTTGGTCTTCGAGGTCGGAGTCGGGCAAGGCACCGAGTTTGGAGCAATCGAGGACTTCGGAGAAATCGGTGCAGAGACCGAGCTCACGGCCGATGGCGAAGGCGGTGCCGGCGTGGTCACCGGTGATCATTTTGACTTTGACGCCGGCGGTGGCGGCGGCTTCGATAGCGTCAACAACGCCGGGGCGAACCGTGTCGGCGATGGCGACTAGCCCCTCGAACTTGAAGACGTCGTTTTTGGTCAATTTATTAAGTTCGTTAATCTCGCGGTCGAGAAGAGCGGAGGCGAGAGCGATGACTTTATAGCCCTTGGCGGAGAAGGCCTCGAAACGAGCTTCGGCGGACTCGCGGTCTTTTTTGGACAGGCGGGAACATTTTTCGAAAATGGTTTCGGGAGCACCCTTGATGATTAAATGAAGACGTCCACTACTATCTTCAAAGAGGTTGCCGGAGGTTTTCAAATCTTGGTCGAAAGCGTAGGTTTTTAGGGGGGATTCGGAGGAGAAGTTGGGGTTTTCGGACTTGAGATAGTTCCAGATGGCAAGGTCGAGCGGGTCGGTCGCCGAGTCGAACGGGATGGCGGAGGCGGCAACTTTTCCGAGGAAAGACTCGTTGCTTTTCAGGGTTTTATTCGGGTCGGGGTTCCAAACGTCTTTGACGGAGAGTTTGTTCTCGGTTAGGGTTCCGGTCTTATCGGAGGCGATGGTCGTAACGATGCCGATGGATTGGATTGCGCGGAGTTCTTTTATGAGGGCATTTTGCTTGGCGAGGCGGACGGCGCCGATGGCGAGAATAATTGCCGTGACGATTGGTAAATCTTCCGGGACGGCGGAGACAATCATGGCGAGAGTAAATTCAATCGCGCTGAAGAAAGGAATACCGTCGATAAGTTGAACCACGAGGACGACGGCGGCGATAGTGAGGATGACGGCGGCGATTTTGACGACGAGCTTGTTAATTTTTTCTTGAATCGGGGAGGTGTTGATGGCGCCAGTTGCGAGGGAGGCGATTTTGCCGTATTCGGTGGCGTTGCCGGTTGCGGTGACGACGAATTTCGAGGCGCCGGTGATGACGAAGGAGCCGGAGAAAACCATGTTGCGCTGTTCGTAAACCTTTTTCCTGCCATGCATGGCTTTGGCGTCTTTGGCGATGGCCTCGGACTCGCCGGTTAACATTGACTCGTTGGTCAAGAGTCCCGACTCGTTCAGAATGCGCCCGTCGGCGGGGATGCGGTCGCCTTCGTGTAGGATGACGATGTCGCCGGGGACGAGTTCGCTACTTTCAATTTCTTGTTCGGATTTGTCGCGGACGACGGTGATTTTTTGGACGGTCTTTTCCCTGAGAGAATTCAAAACGCGCTCGGTCGAGAAGCGCTGAATGTAAAAAACGGCGACGTCGAGCACGATGTCGAGAGCGATGACAAAAACTTCGGTCCAAGATTGTTGTAAAATTGACAGCAAAAGGGCGATGACTAAGATGACCATGAAAAGATCGGTGAAAGGCTCGAGCAGTTTTTTCCAGAGGGGAGTGGTTTTTAGATCGAGAACGTTGGCGCCATATTTAACACGGCGACGCTTGACTTCTTTGGTAGTGAGGCCAGAGTCGGGGTCAACTCGAAGGTCGGCGAGGGCATCTTTGACGGAGCGGTTATAATAAAGCATAATCCCATTATATCACATTCAAGGTTCGCCAGAGTTTCCTCATTGGCGACAAAATAAGTACGGGTCGAGGGGTCGTAGCTCGCGAGGTAGGTCAGGACCTCAATCGTTTCTTCGGCGGCGATAACTTCGTCCTTGGTGAGGCCGGAAAAGCGAGCAAGGACGCCTTCGCGGGAGTTGTCGAGGGGGTTTTCCGTGTAGTAGTCTTCGAGAAAACTGGTTACGGCGGACTTCGTGGTTAGACCGGCGGATTCTTTCCAGCGGTCGCGAATGATGTATTCTTCGCTCACTTCCAAGGCTTCGCGGTAGGGGTTTGAGTCGGAGAGGACACCGGCTTGACCGGAAATCCAAGGCATATTTTCCGCTTCGGTGAGGCCGTCCATGAATTGACCGAGGTCGGTAATTTCGACAATGCGAGAAATGAGCGTGGAAGGAGTGTTTTTGAGGATGGTGAGGGCGGTAGCGTCGGGAACACCGAGCGGGGCGACGCGTTGGTTGGGGATGAGTGCGACTTTGCCGAGGGTTGACTTCGGGTTGATGATGTCGCGGCCGTCGGGGGTGGTTCCCGAAAAGGCATCCGGAATGAGCTCGAGCACCTTGGCGCGGAGTTCTTCGTCCGTGAGCTTAATTAAAGACTCGTTGACCGGGTCGATGTTGATGCGGTTGCCGGCGGCGTCGCAAACGGCGTCAATGGAGTTTTGAATTGGACAAGTGCCGAGGCTTTGCATTAAATTGGTTTCGGCAACGGCGGAAGCGGACGGTAAGAGGCTCGACACAGAGCTCGTAAAAATTGAGCCGAGGTTTTTCACGGTCGTTCCGACGCCGGAGCTGGTCGCGAGAGGAATGAGACTATAAACGATTGAGCCGAGAAAAGTGTAGCGGGAGGAAGCGTCGAATGCGCTTTTGGTGCGGCGTTCGGTTTCTGCTTCGCTTGCCAAAACCTCGTTTTTGACGCGGGTGTAGGCGGCGAGGGATTCTTTCGAGGCGGCGACCCCGCCACCGGTTTGAAAATTGCCACCGAGATACTTGTTGGCGCCGCTGGCTAGAGCGTTGAAATAGTCCGGCCCGGTCCATTCGGTCGCGACGTTTTTAGCAACATTTTTGAAAACTGGGGTGAGGATTTGGGGGACGATGAAGGACGTGATTGAGGCGACGGTAACGCCGAGGGCGAGGCGGGAGACGAGTTTCGTGGCGATATGGAAAACTTTGACGCCTTGGCCTAGGACCGGAACGAACTCGAGAATCGTCGTCGCGAAGTTGGCCGAGGCGACGCCCATTTTGACGTAGGAACAGGCTTCGAAAGCCTTGGCGGTGAAGTTCAAATCACCGCTTAAAGTTCCGAGACTCGACATTAAAGTTTCGAAGCTGACGTTTTTAATGCTTTCGTCGCCCTCCGGGACGGGGGTGCCGGAGAAAAGTTCGGCGCTCAAAACGGACTCCATCGGCGCTTTTCCGGTCTCAGGATCGACGGTCATGAGGAGTTTATTGTATTCGTTCATCGGAGTACCGTCGTTTTTGTTAACCTGGGCGCCTTGGACCGCTTCGAGATAGCCGGTTGCGAGATTTAGGTATTGTAAGGATTGCTGGGCGGCCATGTAGGTTTGAAGAGTGGCCATTATCTCGACGCCCGCACAACCGGCGGTGGCGGCAAGTTTGGTGGCGGTGGTGATTTTTGAGTTGAGAATGTCGGAGACGCGTTCGACGGTGGTTGCGCCGGAGAAGGAACTCGCATCCACAGAGCCGGCGTTAGTCTCGGTGACCCTGTTCCCGTCCGCGTCGGTGGAGGCGTATGATGCGAAGTCGGAAATCCCGCCGTCCGAGACGTTCGACTTTCCGGAGGCGATTTTGCGCCAGGCTTCATCGACATTGGAGACGGAGGCGGTAATCCAAGAATTAAAGCGAGTGCGTCTTATCGCGAGACGCGCTTCGGTTAAATCTTCCAACGAATCGTACCAACCGGCGTTTCCACCGCGCCAGGTTTTTGAGGCTTTTACATATTGGTCTTTGAAATCGGCGCGCTTTAAGGCGTCTTCGACGGAAAGGGGGGTGCCGGTGGGAATAATGCTCGGGTTGTTGAGGGCTTTGGCGATTGGGCTGTTAAGGCCGTTGGCGACTTCCGCAGGTATATTGTCGCTATTGTGGGTATAAGTCGCGGGGGCGAGGGCTTTCGGGACGACGGCGCGCCAATCACCGCTAGAATCGCGATAGACCAGGGCGGTGGCGGGGCCGGATTCAGTATCGAAATCGACCGGATAGATTTCGGAATCTTTGAAGGCGGTGCGTTGGTTTTCGGAAAGGCCAAAATAAGTTCCGGTAGAGGCAAGTTGAGTGTCGAGAAGTGAGTCCGAACGAAGAATGGAAGCGACGCCGGCGCCGTTGTATTCTTCGATGAAGCGATTAACAAGAGCGAAAGGCATGAACGATTGGGAGACGAAAATGAGACAGACCGTGGTGATGATTAGGGCGACGATGACGAGGAGCGGGGAGTGCTTCTTCGTGAAGCTCCAGAAACCTTTACCGCCGTTCCTTTTGGCCGTTATCGGAATCTCGGGTTTGGCGGAGACGTTTGAAACGAAGGTTTCTCTTGCGCGAGCTTCAACAATTTCGTTGGACATACATATATATTATAATAAATATTACTTGGATTTTCCAGTATTTGGAGCTTTGGGGATGACGGGGAGCGTCGCGGTTAGAGTTGAAACGCAAGTCGAACTACTGCGGAAGCCGGAATCCGAGACCGGAGCGAGGCAGATGACATTTTCTCTATTTAAGTCAAGGTCAGTAATTTCGAAGGAGGTTTCCTCGGTGTAGCCTAAAACAACGTCGTCTATGGCAATAAAAGTCATGACGCCGTCGGTCGAGAAGCTGACGCGGACGGAAGAGTCGGAAGTTTTAGTCAAAGCCAAATTAGAGAGTGTCGCGAAGGAAGGAGCGGGGAGGGTGGTCGAAGTGTAGATTGCGCCCGGGTCGCGAGAGATGATTTCGGTTTCAATGTCGCCGAAAGCCGAAGCGAGGTCGTTCGTATAGACACCGCCATTAGTGCGGGTGGCAAGTTCGGAATAAGAGTCGGCGTATTCCGGAATGGTTAGAATATAGAAGTTGACGGGGTCGATGTTTTCGGAGAGTTCGACGACTTCGTCGAGGGTGATTCCGTCGCGGTCGGGATTGTGGTAGTTGGCGTCGGTTAAGACGACGAGCGACTTGTTGGCGCCGATTTCCCAGTTCAGGCGGCGCATGATGGAATAGGACGCAGAGAGGAGGGATTCGGGGGTGTCGCCACCACCATCGACGGTGATGTTGCTGATTAAAGAGGCGACGTTTGATTCGGAACAGGTTTCAAAATTGCAGAGTTCGGTCGGTTTTGAGTCTTCGAGGTCGCCATAAGTATAAAGTGCGACCTTGCCACCGCGGAGTAGAGTGGTGCGAGCGGTGCGAATCGCCTCGTCCTTAAACTGGGCAAGAAGCGGACCCATGGAGCCGGTGTTGTCGAAAAGAATGGCGACGTTTTGGCTCGGGCGGGAATAGGTGGCCGGGCGGACCATATTGTAAACGTCTTGGATGGCGCGGGCGTAAGTTCCTTGCTCATTATAAGACGCGTGGCCATAAACGAGGTTGTCGAGGTCGATATAAGCGCTACAAATTACGTCGTGGAATTGACAGTAGGCTTTTAGTTTTCCGCTGTAATCGCTTGAGGGTTGATAGGGCTTGTAGCCGCCGAGAATCCCTTGGTAGGCATAGCAGTCGGGGACATAGGCGCGATATTCGGAGAGTTTTTCGTTGCGACAAGCGGCGGTGGTGTTGGCGAGGTATTCGTATTTCCCTTCCGGGAGATAGAGCTTCGGGTCACCAAAAGTTAAAGCCGCGAAAATCCAGTTTGGTTCGGCGAGTTGAAGGGTGCGAGAAACAACTTGCGCGCCTTGAGAATAGCCGGCGAGAACGACCTTCGTGTTCGGGCAGGCGCCTCTTAAAGTAAAGAGATAGGTAGTGGCCTCGGCGGCGCCTTCCTCGACGGATTCGCCGTAAGTGCCGACTTCACCACCAGAGAGGAGTGCGCCGATTGAGGTGTCGAAGCGCTCCCATGAAGAGATGCCGATGCCGGGCGCAGGGTAGGAGTGTCCGCCCCAGGCTTTGGGGAGAGAACCGAGTTCGTAAAAACTATAAGTGAAACCTCCGGCGGCGAAAACTTGGTTGACGGCGGCTTTGAAAGGCTTAAAATCACGGTCGGAGTTAACTTCGGAGCCAGAGCCGCGAGCGAAGACGAACTTAAAATCCGTGCAGGTTAGAGCCGCGCGTTCCTCGGCGGAGACAACGGCGCTCACTGGCGAGACGGGGACGATACTTACGAGCGCGAGGACGAGTGCGGTGATGAGATATTTTAAGTTAAGGTTTTTTTGGTATAAAAAAGACATATTCTCTCCTTGTTTTCTCAAGATTACCTTAAATAATCAGAAAACTCAAGCAACAGCATTTTTGGTGTGGTATAATGAGGGTATGAATTGGGATGAATACTTTATGGGGATTGCGGAGGAGGTCGCGAAAAAGTCAAAAGACCCTTCTTCGAAAAATGGGTGCGTGATTATTGATGAGCGGAAACGACCGGTGTCGTTTGGCTATAACGGGACGATTCAAGGAGCGGACGAGTCAAAAATGACCTTGAGCGAGCGGCCGATGAAATATTATTTTTCGATTCACTCGGAGATGAACGCAGTCTTGTTTGCGGGGCGAGATTTGACCGGCTATACGCTTTATAATACGATTGCGACTTGCGAGAACTGCTTAAAATACTGTTTACAGGCGGGGATTAAACGGTTTGTTTATAAAGAACTCCGCGTCCATTCACATTCTTCCGACCGCGCGCGGTCAATGACAAACATCGACACGGACGAAGCCGTGATTCGGTTGCTCGCGGCGTGTCCCGACGTCGAGACGTTAAACATTACGAATGGAAAAACTTATACTGAAGATATACTCTCGCAATACGAGCCGGGGTCGCCCGAGCGAGAGAGACTTCTGTGTTGGGTGTAGGGGAGTATTACCAGACGATTGGGGATAAATCGTGTTCGATGAGAAAATCGTTGGATTTGGAGAAGGGACGGGAGCCAAAGAAGCCGGCGTAGGCCGAGAGGGGAGACGGGTGGGCAGATTCGAGGATTAAGTGCTTTTTCTCGTCGATTAGGGGTCTTTTGCTACGCGCATCGCGACCCCAGAGGATGAAGACGAGAGAGGGGCGAGTGGCGCTTAAATATTTTATTGCGTTTTCGGTAAAAGTTTCCCAACCGTGCCCGCGGTGCGAGCCGGCAAAATGCGCCTCGACGGTCAGGACGTTGTTTAAGAGTAGGACGCCTTGCTCCGCCCAACCGGACAAGTCGCCGGACGGATTTTGGTGGCGGTATTCCTCCGGGTTGAGGTTTAGCGAAGGGTTCATCGTCTTCAAATCAAGATAAACTTGCTTCAAATCGGAGTCGATTTCCTTGTAAATGTTTACGAGCGAAGGCGGAATCGGCTCGGAACTCGGGACGGAAAAGGCGAGGCCCATGGCGGCGCCGGGGGTGTGGTAGGGGTCTTGGCCCAAAATGACAACCTTGACGTTATTAAGGTCGGTCGAGAAGGCGCGGAAGACCTCGCTCTTTTTTGGAAAAATGGTTTTTGTCGCGTATTCGCTTTTTAGGAATTTCGATAGTTTATGAAAATAGGGTTCGTTAAACTCTCTAGCTAGGAACGTTTTCCAGGAATCATGCATCATGCGCTCGCTTGACTATCGCCCCGCTCGCTACCTTCTGAACGTCTTTTTAATTAGATAGCCGAAGCCGAAGCAAACCGAAAGAGCGCCAATGAAACCGCCAACGACGGGGAGCAATCCGAGAAGCTCGATGAAAACAACCCCAATGGTGAATTTGAGAAAGATGTGCATTTTTTCTTGCTTGAAAACGTTTTTCGCAAGGAGGTTGCCGAGGACGCCACCGGTAACGCTAGTCGAGAAGTAGATGAAGAGGCCGTAGAAGACGAGGCCGATGACCCCGAGGGGGAGTCCGATGAAAGTAATCATCGTGAAGATGGCGGCGAGGGGGACGCCAAGGAGAAGGCCAAGGCCGAGCGCCAAATCTTTCCAGGAATCTTTAGCCTTAAATTCGTCGAGGAGGCGTTTCGAGAATTTACCGGCGATAGCGACAAAGACGATAGTTACGAGTAAGCGACCGAGAAGGAAGACGAATTTCGTGGAAAGGCTTTCGTTAGAGGAGATTTCGTTCGACGTTCCGACGTAGGTTTCGGTCTTACCGGTCGAAAGGTTTTCGAGGCCGGTGATGACGGCGTTGTCATTGTATTTGAGCGTGCCGGAGACGCTTGACTTACCCTTGATGACGATGTTTGAAGCGGTAAGGTTGAGGTCGCCGTCGATGGTAACGTTTTCGAGGACGACGCGGTCGGCACCGACGAAGGCGTTACCGTAGAGGTTGGCCTTTAAGAGGACGGCGCTCGCGGCGGCGTAGAGGTCGCGGCCGATGATGGCATCTTCGCCGATTTCGACGGCGTTACCGGCGATGAATAAATCTTTTTTGATTTCTCCGTTGACTTTGAGGGAGTTTCCGGCAAAGGCACCGTATTCAGCAGAACCGGTAAAATCGATGAGGTTGCCGGCGACAAAATGGATTCCGTCGATTTGGTCATTCGAGGCGACGCTATTTCCGGCGAGAAAGAAAGAGTGCGGGACGGATTCTTCCGATTCGACTTGGTCTCCAGAGGCGACGTAACCGTCAGCGGAAGCGTGCGCCGGGGAAATTGCAGAGGCGAGACTTAACGTAAACGCGGAAGCAACGCCTAAAATTATTTCCGAAAAAATTTTTAGTTTTTTAGCCATAATACTCCTTACTCCACATATTATATATTATGCAACTAAAATTGTTAAGGCTATTTTAATTTATTTTTCAAGATTTCCGAAACGGCGGCGGGGTTAGCCTTGCCCTTCGATTCCTTCATTACTTGACCTACGAGGAAGCCGAGAACCTTCACTTCGCCGGCTTTATAATCGTCTTGGGCCTTTTTCGTCGCGGGGTTCGCGAGAACGGCGTCCACGATTTTTTCGAGGGCGGCGGAATCGTTTTCTTGGATTAAATTCAACTCCTTGGCGAGGTCTTTAGCGGATTTCCCGGAGTGTTTGGTTTCGAAAAGTTTGATAAAGACTTCCTTTGCGGCGGTCGAGGAGAGCTGGTTTTTCGCTTTCATTTCGGCGAGCTCGGAAAGTTGGTAGGCTTCGGGGAGTTTGTCGTTTAGTAAGCTCTGGTTTTCTTCGGCGAGAAGAACGGAGGCAAAGAGGTTCGCAACGTAATCGACCGGCTTTTTCTCGTTTTCGATGTCGGCGAGACGGGAGATGAGTTCAGGATAGTCGAGTAAGACCTCGAGCGTGTCGGTCGGAATCGTGTTTTTGAACCTCGCGCGGTAGTCGGCGGGAAGGGCGGGGCATTTTTCATATTCGGTCTTGATAAAATCCCTGGAAAGATTAAGTGGCGGGAGGTCGGGTTCGGGCATATAACGGTAATCTTGAGCTTCTTCTTTGCTCCTTTGGGCCGTAGTCTTTCCGGTGGCGTCGGACCAACCGCGGGTTTCTTGTTTAACTTTTTCGCCGGAGTCTAAAATCCTACTTTGGCGTTCGTATTCGTAGGCGACGGCGCGCTCGATGCTTCTGAAACTATTGAGATTTTTGATTTCGGCGCGAGTGCCGAGTTCGGTTGCTTCGGGAAGTTTGAGGGAGATGTTGACGTCGAAACGCATATTGCCGTTATAGAGGTCGCCCTCGGTAACGCCGGCATAAACCATGTTGCGCCAGAGTTCTTTACAGTAGTCGCGGGCCTCTTCGGCGGAAGAGATGTCGGGCATAGAAACGATTTCGAGGAGCGGGGTGTCAACGCGGTTCAAGTCAACGAGCGAGTAAGTATCAAAATGCGTCAATTTCCCGGCGTCGCCTTCGAGGTGGGCGTGTTCGATGCGGACTTTTTTGCCGGAGGGGAGTTCGATATAGCCCTCGCCCACAATGGGGTGGTAGAATTGGGTGATTTGGTAGCCCTTGGGTGAGTCGGGATAAAAGTAATGCTTACGATCAAAACGAGAGGTCGGGTTGATTTTTGCGTTCATGGCGGAGCCGGCGAGAATGGCGAGCTTGACCGCTTCGCCGTTCAGGCGCGGGAGCATCCCGGGGAGAGCGTAATCGACGGGGGAGACACAAGAATTTGGCTCTTTGCCGCGGGCGTCGTTATCGACTTCGGAGAAGAGTTTGGTTTTAGTTTTTAGTTGGACGTGACATTCGATGCCGATGGTGATGTCGTATTTTCTAGTCATTAGATGGCTCCTAAATCTTTTAAGGCGGTTTTATAGATGGTTAAAGCGTGGCGGGCTTGGTGGTATTCGAGGCGGAAGCCCGGCTCGTGAGCGATTTGGTTGCGGAGTTTATGAGCGTTCCAAACGGCGTTGAGTTGGGAATATTTTTCTTTGCCACATTTTTTGAGGCGTTCGCCCATGGTTTTTCCGGAAACGCCCATCTCCATCATCGCCTTGTCGAGGAGCTTGTCGCCTTCGACGACGACCATATTATAACTTTGGGGATTATCGCGGGAGAGGGAGTTTTCGATTGCGAGAAAGTCGGTTTGGTACTCGAGCTTGTTGAAAACGTGTTTATGCTTCCCTGTTAAAACGATGGCGACAAAAACGAGGACACCAACGACGGCGATGGACCCGAAAAGTGCGTAGAAACTAGCGTCGTTCATTATTCGGAAATCTCCTCGACGAGTTTAAGTAGGTTTTTATCGCTGCGGCGGGGGCCGATAATTTGGAGACCGAGGGGGAGACCATCTTTAGTTTCTCCGGCTGGGAAGGCGACAGCGGGGACGCCGGCAAGATTCACGGGGACGGACATAACGTCTTCGAGATACATCGCGACGGGGTCGCTAACCTTTTCGCCGAGTTTGAAGGCGGGGTTTGGAGAGACGGGGGTCAAAATCGCGTCAACTTTTTCGAAGGCTTTTTCGAACTCTTCGATAATGAGGGTTCTAGCCTTGGCGGCTTTGAGGAAATAGGCGTCGTAAAAACCGGAGGACAAAACGAAGTTTCCGATCATGATACGACGTTTGTTTTCGCGCATGAAGCCTTCAGAGCGGGTGTTCTCAAAAAGCAAATCGAGCGGAGTCTTATCTTCGGCCTTTAGGTTTTCCGTGCGGAAGCCGTAGCGAATACCGTCGTAGCGAGAGAGGTTGGAGGCGACCTCGGCGGGTTGAATTATATAATAAGCGGCGAGGGCATATTCGAGGGTCGGCATTGAGAGCTCGACGATTTCGTAACCCTTCGACTTGAGTTCGGAGAGCTTGGCTTCGAGTGCGGATTTTATCTCGGGGGCGAGAGCCGATGAGTCAACAAACTCCTTGACATAGCCGACGGATTTTTTGATTAGCTCGACGTCTTTTTCGCCATAAAAGTCGGGGAGGGTAGTCTGGTCCTTTTCGTCGCGACCGGCGGTGATAGTCATAAGGAGGTCAAGGTCGGAAGCGGAGCGCGCAAAGAAACCGACGACATCAAGCGAAGACGCCATCGCGACGACGCCGTAACGAGAGATTGCGCCGTAAGTGGGTTTTATGCCGAAGACGCCGTTGAAGGAAGCGGGTTGGCGAATTGAGCCACCCGTGTCGGTCCCGGTCGCAAATTCGACACAATTCAAAGCGACGGCGACGGCGGAACCGCCAGACGAGCCACCGGCGACACGGGTTTTATCTTTCGAGTTTTTGGTCGGGCCGAAGAAAGAGTTTTCGGTCGAGGAACCGTGCGCAAAAGCGTCGAGGTTGACACAGCCGACGCAAATTGCGCCCTCATTTTCGAGTTTTTCCACGGCGGTTGAATCGACGGGAGAGAGAAAATCGGTGAGGATTTTGGCGCTGGCGTTTGCGGGGCGGTTTTTAGAGAGGAAGTTAGCCTTTAAGGCGAACGGAACGCCGGCGAGTTTGCCGACAGGTTCGCCGTTTTTGATTTTAGCGTCGATCTCTTTGGCTTTTTTTAGGGCGCGGTCTTTGTCGATGAAGGTGAAAATGTTATAGTCCTTGGTTTCGTCGATGCGTTTTAGGCTCGCTTCGACGAGAGAGACGGCGGTGGTGGAAGAGTTGGCGATTTTCATATTACAATACCTTCGGGACTTTAATTTGATGATCGGATTCTTCTTTCGCGAGAGCAAGCAGAGCTTCGCGGTCGGCGTCTTGTTCCGTAATTTCGTCGGGACGCCAGACGTTTTCCATTTCGAAGACTTGGTAAGTCGGCTCGACGCCTTCGGTGTCAAGTTCGTCGAGCTTGCTGATATAGTTAAAAATGTTTTTGAGGTCCGTTTTTAAGGCGGCCTTTTCCTCGGCACTCAAGGAAAAATTACTTAAAGCGGCGAGATGTTCGATTTCTTTTTCTGTAACTTCCATTAAAGGAAATTATACTCTAAATGCTAGAAATTTTCTAGGCTAGTTACTTTTTCTTTTAGTTCGTTGTTGAGTTTCTTTTGTTCGACGATTTCGGATTCGAGTTGGGTCAGGCGCTCGTTCTTGGAAAGACTCGAGACGAGGAAGACGACGTTCAAAACTAAACTCGCGATTATCGCTACGGTCAAAATCAGCGTCGTCCGGACCTTGTTATTTTCGCGCGGGGCGGACATAATCGAAGGGGCGGCCGGGGTCGCGGGGGCGGACGCGATCATTTTTCTTTCTCTCTCTTCACTCATATTTGTAATCATTTTAGCATAAGCCAGACCTAAAAACAATGTTAAAATTGACTTAATCGTTTATTGTATCATTCTTTTACTTCCCTCGGTTCTGGGTCCTCACATGAGGACTAGGTGTGGAGACCCAGAACGGAAGGAGGTGGGTAGGCTTCGAAAATCTTGATAGGCTCTTTTTTCGACATGGAGCCTCGTCTTGCTGTTTCTAGGGCTTGCGGTCGAGCGCTCCTTTTGAAGTCTGCCGAAGTCCTGCGGGGACGTCATACGCTGGGACGCCGGCAGAACCGCCCTTTAGGCGAACCTGTCGGGTCCGTCAGGAATATACGTCTCCTCGGACTTAGGTAAAAGAGACTTCAAAACGAGCATCTCTCCCCGCGCCTAGAAGCGATCATCAAAGCGATTCGAACCAAACCCAAACGGCGAACCGCCACGAACGTTAAATTATTAAATTACTTTTTGGCGCAACGCAAGGAGAGTGCGTTTACGGGATTAAATGAACCGTAGTAATAATCATTTACGGAGAAATTATATTTTAATCCATCACCGTTGACCGAACGGTAATTTGACCAATAATACCCTAGCGTCCCGTATTCTATACGGCCCAACGACGCCGACATATGACGTCCCGCGAGGGTAAAGCTTGCCGGAATTTGGCGAACTTCATAGGAAGAATAATATTCATTAAGATGAAGTGATGGTTGAGTCTGGTCTGCACTCGTAACTGGCAAGTTCCATCCATAGGGACATATTGAATCTGGAGCCGTTACACCTTTTGCGTCAGGCGCAACGCTTCCTGCAACACTCGCGTACCAGTTGTAATAATAATCCACGCCGTCGTCGTTTGTATATTTTGCGCTCTCTGATTCTTCTGGGTCCCAGGAGGATTTGGAGTTGAGGTCGGTGTTGGTGGAAGTGAGGTTGTAAGTGCCGGCGAAGTCGGCGAGATTGAGGGCGAGATTGTTCGTCATCCAGCAGTTGCCGTCTTTGAGCTTCGTGACGACGTAAGTCTTGTCGTCACGGGAGTCGGTGAGGGCGATTTGTTGATGTTCTGTCATCGTGGAGCAGGCGTTCCAGTTTTGCATGGTGCCGGAGGATTTAATCCACTTCGCGTAGAGCTGAAGGCCCGTCGAACTTAAGTCGCCGGTCGTGATAGTTTCGTTCGGACCGTAGGTCGTACCGAAGCCGTCGGCCTGGGTATTCCAGCCGGCGAAGCCGTAGCCGGAGCGGGCGAAGTTTGGAGCAGTCAAAATCGTGTCGGTATTGCTGCTAGCGCTTTGGTCGGACATTGAGCCAGAAGTGTTTCCATTTCCGTCGTAACAAATCTTCCCCGCTTCGCAGGTAGAAGCGACCGCTTCGCTTGAGGCATTGCTGCCTTGCCGAGCAACACAACGGGCGCTGAAGCCGAATTCCTTGTTATATGAATATAATTCCTTCTTATCACCAATTAAATGTAGGACTGTAGACTTTTGATTTTCGTCTTGGGATGACATATAATACGAATCAATGCTTCGATTATTTATATTCCCTTCTACTGAGTAATACCCAGCTAAGTTTAGCGAAATTGGAGTCATTAAATATGGAAGATTATTAGAACTTTCACTATTATTTGATGTTAATCCATATATATCAAACAATAATTGCGAATATGACTTGTTGCCCGAAGTCGGTGGTAATGACCAGGCTTTTGCGCAGATACTATCAGTCACATCAGATTCATAATAGCCGGCGGATTCTGCTGTAGCAGCATAATAATTATAATAGTCGCCAAAATACTGAGGAGCGTGGGGAGCCATCCACTCTACGTCTTTGTAGTTGACATAGAGGTCTTCATGTGCTCTTGATTGCAAATAAGGGTCATATTGGATTATAGAACCAGTATTTGGGTTAACCTGAGTGTAGGCAAAATTTATATTACTATAACTTCTCGGGTGTGCAGACAGCCCACTATACAAGATTTGATTCGAGGATGAGCATACGCCAGGAGATGTGCATTTTGTAGCCCATCGATATTCAGGGGCAGCATCGTAATTTCGTTGCAAGCCAGATTGAAACTGCGCTTCTTGTGCGGAACCATAATAGTTTTCAGCAAACTGCGCAAATGTCGTCCAGCCGTTTTCTGCCATAACGGTAGAAACAGATTCAGATGGATCCCAGTAATTTTTGGAGTTGAGGTCGGTATTAGCTGCCGTCAGCCTCTTTGTTCCAGCGAAGCTGGCAAGATCTAGGTCGAGATTTTGTACCATCCAGCAATTCCCGTCGGCGAGGCGGCGGACGAGATAGGGTTTTTGGTCACGATTGTCAATGAGCTTGAAAGAGCCGGCTTTTTCCATGTTGGCACTTCCAGCGGCGACATACCAACCGGTCGTATCGACAGAGCCGTCGATGCCGGCAGAATGGAGAGCGGTACCAGTCCCCGTGTAGTCATAGAGAACCGCACTCTCGCCGAGGGCGTTGCCCCAAGCGTTGGTGTTTTTGCAGATACTGCCGGTCATTTGTTGCATTTCTGTAATCAAGTAGTCGGAGCCGTTCCGGGTCTTGCTTTGGAGGCCGGCATACATCGCGGAGGCAACTTCGTTATTTGAGGAGTCTTCGTAGCGGGAGATGTAATCATAGCCGTAATCCGCAATATGAATCCAAAAGTCATATTCGCCGTCCATGTTAGCGCCGCCGGCGGTCTTGCCGTCGGGGTTAGACGGAACGATGCAGTTTAGGGTTGTCTTGTTGCTCGAGACTACGAAGTCGGAAGCGGCGGAACCTATCATGCATTTATAGGTGTCGGTTGCGTAGGCGCTGAGACCGGTCGTGTTGTAGCCGGAGCTGGTTTTGTTGGCTTCGGTGACAGAGTGCGGGACGAGATAAACGGAAACCTGAGACTTTTCGAGAGTCGGGACGGACATCGCAAGGTCGAAACTTAGGGTTTCCATGTCGCTTCCGGTGATATATTGCAGGCTACGAGAGACGTTGTTCGAGACCGTGTCGAGGCTCGATGCGCTGGCGACGGCAGTGTAGATTATTGTGTTTTCATACTTGCCAGCAACGAGAGAAGTGTCGGCAAAGGCGGTATAATAAATGTCAAAATGATCCTTTGTCGTGTCGCCCGTAATAGCGTCGCCGGCGGAAGTGTAATGGCCGAAGCCGAGAGGGTTTGTCGTCGTGGCTTTATAAATCTGCTGGGCGCCCGTACTTTGGCTCGGGACGCCCGCCCAGAGACCGGAGTTGTAGACGCTGGCGTTGTTCGCATAAGTTAGAGGTTGACCGAGGAGGGAGTCATAGTTCGCATAGGTCGCGACGGAAGAAAAAGGAGTCTCGAACGTAGTCGAAGTCGGAACGGCATAGCCCCAGCCTTTGCCAGAAAATGCGGTTGGAGCGGAAGCGTCCGTCCCAGTCCAGGTCGAAGTATGGGCGTTAATGGATGAGTTAGTGTCGCCGGTAAGGACGAGAGCGTTAGAGTTGCTTCCAGTCGAGAGATAAACGCTGTAATAAGTTCCGGGGGTAGAGATGCCGATGGTTTTCTTGATAACTTCCTGAGTCCCAATATTGTCGCCGTCGACGGAACTCGGAGCAACAAAGTTGAAAAGGACGTCGCCGTGGCCGGTCGCACCAATCTGATTATTACTTTCCGTGGGGTTCTCCGGGTCATAATCTGGGTTCAGGGTTAGGGAGATTCCCGTCCAGTTGACGGCGGTTTTGACGTTTTCCGCGGCGTGAACCTCGGCGCGCATGGTCGGAATTAGAGCAAACCCAAGTATAAAAACGATGAATGCCGTGAGGGATGCCCGTAGCGCTCGCGCGATAATCATTCGTTCCTTGAGATTTCCTAGGTTTTGTCGGATTTGCATAGTCCTCCTTTAGGTTAATCGAACCTCCGTGATGCCGGCGAGACGAGATTATCTCCCGCTCGCAAATCCATATACAAAACAGGCACCGCGAGGTGCGAAAACCAATAGAATCACGCTTCCCAAAATGGGTGGCGTTTCAGCTTCAGACGACTAACGAATGAACCCGAACTCTGTTGGTACCCTACACGGTGCCTATTCTTGGTTCCATTTTGTCGTTAATCGAACATAAAGCCGATGACGCCTAGTTGAACACTTTGGGAGCTAGACTTTAAGCTAGCAGATGTTACTGAACGTTTTGGTCTTTTTATACCAAAACTGTGATTATATTGGTTTTCGCACTTATTATTTTAGCGCGAGCTTTAGCGTAATTCAAGGCTTGATTTTTATCTAGAATATTGTTTGCAATGTATTCGTAGAAATTAGTTTATAGGCCATATTCCCGACGGACTTCCGCAAAGAACTCTTCCGTTGAGCGGGTCCGGCCGGTTTTATAATCTTCTTCGGCGCGCTCGAGACTGCGGATGAGTTCTTTTTTGTTAGTGGCTTAAAGTATTCTTCTTCGCTCGCCCGTTTCCTATTTAGAAGTTTTTCAATCGCCGGAAAAGCCACCTTTTGCTCGGTTTTGGAAAGGCTTCCGAACATGGCGATGGTTTTTTCCCGTGGCGACTGTCGTGGTTCAATTATATCACGGGTTAGACAAAAAACGGAAATCGGCCGAGTCGAGTGGGGACTAGAAGCTCAACATTATTTTTTAACACAGCGTGTATACGCTCGCGATGCGCGGTTGTAGCCGTAGTCATCTCTGACGTATATAACGCTGTCCGTATAAAGTAAAAAGAACGTATTCCGATCTCGGTCGTAGGGCGCCGGAAGATTGGTGTTGTATGGGGTGCTAAAATTATACTGGCTATAATGAACTATGTTAAGCGGAAACCGCGAGACGGCAAGAATACTATCGAGAGATTGTGTTAGCGAATAGCTGTTTAGTAGTTTAGCCCAAGATTTATCCGTGCTTGAGCCGACTCTCGGCAACTGCCAGCCGGACGGGCAAATTGAGTCCGGGGCAGTGGCCGGACTGAGCATGGTGCTTGTTCCGCTTCCCGCTGTTACGGCGTACCAGTCGTATACCCACGATGGCGCATATAGATTCGTGTTATACTCATATCCTGGGGACGGCTGACTGCCAGTGTTAGCTCCGGGATTCCAGGAGGTTTTGCTGTTGAGGTCGGTGTTCTCGGGGGTGAGGTTGTGAGTGCCGGCGAAGTCGGCGAGGTTGAGGGCGAGGTTTGAGGTCATCCAACAGTTGCCGTCCTTCAATTTGGCGACGGAATAGGTGTTATTGTCACGGGAGTCGGTCAGAGCAATAACATCGTGAGTTGACATGGCGGAACACTGGGCGGTAGTGAAGCTTTGCATGGTGCCGGAGGAAGCGAGCCAGTGGGCGTAGAGTTGGAGACCCTCGGTCGAGAGGTCGCCGGTAGCGATAGTTTCGTTCGGACCATAGAGACTGCCAGAAGTATCGTCGGCGGTCGTAGACCAACCAGTAAAGGCGTAACCGGAACGAATGAAGGAGGGGGTGTTTAGCATGGCGTTTGAGTTTGAGGAGGCGGTTTTATCGGACATGGTTCCTGAGTCGGCGCCGTTCCCGGCGTAGCAGATTTTGCTAGCGGAACAGGCGAAGACGAAGGAAGCGATGTCGTTATTACTGTCGCGATAATGGCTGAGGTAGTTTAAGGTTTCTTTCGCGGGAGTGGCGACTTGGACCCAGAAGTCATATTCGCCAAGAGTGGCGACTGTATTGTTACCACTAGCGTCGGTTGAGCCAGTGGAGCCGAGGCTCGGGAGGGCGCAGAGAATAGTGACGCTTTGACCGGAGGAAGCAACCGAAGTAACGGAGCAGGTCGGGAAGTCGGTCTTGGTGAGATTGTCAATCGAGTAGCTGTTCGCAATTATTGTTGCGTGAGGGACAAGATAAACTTCGACGTCGCTAGCTGCAATCGAGTTGTTGCTTGAGGCAAGGTCGAGAAGGAGAGTTTCCGTACTTCCGGCGGTGGCGGAGGCGTTGTCGCGGGCGATGTTGAAGCTAGTCGTGTCGAGGCTGGCAGTTGAAGCGAGAGCGGTATAAACGACTTTATTCTCGTAGACTCCACTTAAAGCGTCAGTATCGACCATGATGGAATAATAAATATCGAAAGTGTCGCCAGAGGAGAAGCCGGCCGCGGCGTTGGTTGAGTTATAATAAATTCGCTCGATATTTGCGGAGGTTTTTACAGGAGACCAGGAACCGGTATTATAGACGGCAGCACCAACACCGGTCTTGGTTAAGTTATTGGCGGTAACGTCGGTGGCGCTTGCAAGATAAGAATCATAGGCCGAAAGAGTGACGGAAGTTTCTGTGGTTGGAACGGCATAGCCCCAAGAAGTTGAGGCAAAGCCGGTCGTGACCGAGGTGGAAATTGCGGGGATGGTTTGGGTGGCGACGGCGGAGGTCTTGAGGGTGTTATCGTCGGTTGGGGTTGAGAGATAGACAGCATAATAGTTCCCCTCCGTCGTCACTTCGACCTGTTTCTTGACAACTTTTTGAGTGCCATAATTACCAATAGACGTATCACGGACGGAAGGAATAACTTCGCCAAAATCGATGTCACCATGAGGGTCAAGAGTTAAGGAAATGGTGCTCCAAGTTACGCCAGCGGAGACGGTTTCCGCGGCGTAGGTTTTGGCGACGAGGCACGGAATAGTCAAAAATCCAAAAATAAAAAGCGCTAGGGCGAGAATCGAGCCGCCTAGCATCCGGTTCAGAAATTTCCTTTCTTTAATTCCCCCTAACGTATCTTTGGCCAGCATAGCCCTCCTTTTAGTTTAACTGCCTCGAGGCGCATATAAAAACGGCACCGCGAGGATTTGCAAAGAACCAACAGTGCTTCACCGCATACGCGATTACAGCGCTACTGGCCCTCGTCGGTACCGTTTTTCTGCACTTTAATCGCGAACTAATATGTATAAATAATATGTGCGGTTTTATATAAAATAAAACACTGTTGATTCTTTGCACTTATAATTTTAGCACGAGCTTTAGCGTGATTCAAGACTTGATTTTTACCTGGAATATGATTTGCTATTTTTCCTATCTATCGGTTTTAGGCCTTTGCTCTTACGGTTGCACTCCAGCTACTTTGCGCATATAATTCCGTTATGAAAATAATTGAGCGAGAGCCTGTTTCAGCAAGTAAACGAGGTAAAGCCGTATTCAACAACCAAGATCTCGAACCGCATGAGCGCGAGACCGTGTTCTGTCTTAATTCTTTCGGGTTTGATGTCGAAACAATTATTCCTTCTAGCGTTCCAGGGAGCAGGAATCATGATTTGCTAATGCTAGGAACAACATGGGAAATGAAGGGGCCAAAAACGCCAAATCGAGCTAAAATTCAGACTAAATTCCGAAAAGCCGTCAAGCAGTCAGGTGGTAGAGCTGTCTTTGATTTGAGAAACATGCGCGAGACGGACAGGGCGGAAGCCGAAGAAACCATTATGAAACTTTTTAAAACAACTCGGGAGATGCGTAGAATTATCATAATAAGAAACGACGAACGCTTGGTTGACATTTTAAAATAAAAGCGTATAATTATTAGTAATGAGGGCGACTTAGTTCTGAATTGAGCTAGGCCAAGCCCTCATTCTTGTTGTTGCGATTTGGTGCGGCATGTCAAGGTTTCTTGGGGTGGAGAGTGGAAGAAATTGTCGCGATTTGGTCGCGGAGGAGGGCGGCGCGTTCGAATTCGAGGTTGGCGGCGGCGAGTTGCATTTCCGCGGTTAGCTGCTTGAGGAGTGAAGGGAGTTCTTCTTTTGGAATCTTCTTGATGTTGAACTCGGACTTTGTTTCTTTTTCCGGGATGATGGCGCGGAGACCGGCGGAGATTTCCTTTTTGATTCCCTTCGGGGTGATGCCGTGTTCTTTGTTGTATTTTTGTTGAAGTTCGCGACGGCGGGCGGTCTCGGAAATCGCTTTTTCCATGCTTTCGGTGATGAAGTCGGCATACATGATTACTTTTCCTTCGACGTGGCGGGCGGCGCGGCCGATGGTTTGGATTAAAGCGGACTCGGAGCGAAGGAAACCTTCCTTGTCGGCGTCGAGAATGGCGACAAGGGAGACTTCGGGAAGGTCGAGGCCTTCGCGGAGGAGGTTAATTCCGACGAGCACGTCGTAAACCCCGGTACGAAGGTCGCGTAAGATGTCGCCGCGCTCCAAAGTGTCGATGTCGGAGTGAACGTAGGCGGTCTTTATCCCGCGCTCCTTCAAATGGTCGGTTAAATCTTCGGCCATGCGCTTCGTCAAAGTTGTCACGAGGGTGCGTTGGTTTTTAGCGATGCGGCGGTCAATTTCTTCCATCAAATTGTCGACTTGTCCTTCACTCGGTCTTACTTCGATTTCCGGGTCGAGGAGACCGGTCGGACGGATGAGTTGCTCCGCGGGCTTCGGACAGTTCGCGAGCTCGTACTCGCCCGGGGTGGCGGAGACGTAAACTGCGTGGGAAATGTGTCGGTAAAACTCGGCGAAGGTGAGGGGGCGGTTGTCCAGAGCGGACGGCAAACGGAAGCCATAGTCCACGAGGCTCAACTTCCGGGCGTGGTCGCCGTTAAACATTCCGCGGACTTGGGGGAGGGTCATGTGCGACTCATCAACGAGAAGGAGAAAATCTTTCGGGAAAAAGTCAAGAAGGGTCGAGGGCGGTTCGCCGGCTTTTCTACCCTCGAGGTGGCGGGAATAGTTTTCGATACCCTTGACGAAGCCAGTGCTTTCTAGCATTTCTAAATCGTATTTGATTCTTTGAGTGAGACGCTGGGCCTCCAGGTATTTTTGGTGTTTCTCGAAGAAGGCGAGGCGGCCTTTGTATTCTTTTTCGATTGAGACGAGGGCGCGCTTCAAATCAGATTCGGGGGTGGCGTAGTGGGTGTTAGGGAAGATGTGGATGTGGTCCGGCTTTTCGCGGACGTCGGCGGTGAGGGGGTCGATAATCTTGACACTTTCGAGGTTATCAAAACCGAACTCAAAACGATATGCCCATTCGCCGGAGGCTGGGAATAAATCCACCGTGTCGCCCATGACGCGGAAGTTGCCGCGCTCGAAGGCGAGGTCGTTTCGGTGGTATTGCATGCTGACTAGGGCGCGGATGAAACTTAGTTGGTCGGGGACGCGGGCGTCTCCGGTGGTAACCCAACCGGTCGGTTTTTGCCAGAGGGGGAAGGACATTTCCTTATAGTTTGCGGGAGAGCCGATGCCGTAAATACAGGAGACGGAAGCAACGATAATGACGTCGTCGCGGGTGAGGAGCGCTTCGGTCGCACCGTGGCGCAGGCGGTCGATTTCGTCGTTGATGGCGGAGTCTTTTTCGATGTAGGTGTCCGTCGAAGCAATATAGGCCTCTGGCTGATAGTAATCGAAATAACTCACGAAATAGTGGACTTCGTTTTTGGGGAAAAATTCGCGGAACTCGGAATAAAGTTGGGCGGCGAGGGTTTTGTTGTGCGCGAGCACTAAGGTTGGTTTCCCGTAGTTTTGAATGATGTTTGCCATCGTGAAGGTTTTGCCACTCCCGGTTACGCCGAGAAGGCATTGTTCTTTGATTCCCTCTTTTAAGCCCTTGGTGAGCTGTTTAATGGCGGCGGGCTGGTCGCCGGTCGGGGCGTATTTTGAGACGAGTTCGAATTTCATACATATATATTATATATGCTTTTTCATAAAAATACAAAGAAGACCGGAGTTGGCGCCGGTCTTCGCTGATGCGCGCCCACCCTGGGGCACATTGGTTTGTTTTAATCCGCTGTTTTTGTTTTAATGTAGTCTCCACACTCCACTAAGCTAGTCAGTGGAACCCCGTGAAGCGTATCAGCTTAAGTTTATTTTAATAAAAATACTTATGGTTGTCAATAGGAAAAATGTTGTAATTTTTACAACATTTACCAGTCTTCGACGAGAGTAAATTCGCGGTCGGCGATAGAGATGATGGAGTCGGGAGTGGCGCCCTTGCTGGTTAGTTCGGCGCGGATGCCCATTTTTTTCAGAATGTCGCGGAGGCGGTTGACAGAGGCGTAGTTTGAGAAGTCGGTTCGGCGGGCGAATTTTTCGATTTTTTCGCCGGTGACGACAAATTTAACTCCGTCGTCGTTCTCTTGTTTTTCGACGTGCCAGGTGGTTTTGATTTGGTTAGGATTAAGGGAGATGACCGGAATATGCTCGCTAGCCGCCTTGCGCAAACCTTCGCTTGCGTCGCCGGCGTCCTCGCTCCCGTCGTTACGGGGCTCGGCGCCTAATACTCGGCCGTAGCCTCCGTGTTGCGCCACAATCGAAAGGTTTGCTCCGGCGGCAACATCGTTCGAAAAAGACCCCGAGAAAGAGCCATCCTCTCCGCGCCTAGAAGCCACCCTGCAAACTGCACGCAAGAGCTCCTCAAGGCCTTGGTGGGCGGAGGAGGAGATGGCGAAGATGCGGGCGCGGGGGTTTATTGCGAGAATCGATTGTTTTTGCATTTCGATAAGTTCGGGGTCGAGGCCTTCGCATTTCGTCAGAGCGACGATTTCGGGACGGGATTTTAGGTCGGAGTATTTTTCGAGTTCGGTTCTTATGATTCCGTAGGCTCGGCCGGCATCGTCGTTATAGACGTCGATAAGGTGGAGCAGAACTGCCGTGCGGTCAACGTGGCGGAGGAAAGCGTGCCCTAGTCCCTTCCCTTCCGCGGCGCCTTCGATGAGGCCGGGGATGTCGGCGATGAGGAGGTCGCGGCCGTCGATGGTGGCGACGCCGAGATTTGGGGTGATAGTCGTGAACGGGTAGTCGGCGATTTCCGGCTTAGCGTTACTAACGACCGAGAGGAAAGTGGACTTGCCGGCGTTCGGAAGACCGACGAGACCGACGTCGGCGAGGAGTTTCAGCTCGAGCTCAGCTTCGAACTCTTCGCCGGGTTCGCCGACTTCGGCGATGATGGGGGCTTGGCGGGTGCTCGACTTAAAATGCGCATTGCCAAAACCGCCGTCCCCGCCGCGAGCGATTACGGCGGTCTGGCCGTCAGTAATTAAGTCGGCGATACACGTGCGTTCGCTTGCGCTCATTCTCCAGACGGTAGTGCCGATGGGGACTTCGACGATTAAATCTTTGCCGGAGCGGCCGGCGGAGCGGGTGCCGGAGCCGTTTTTGCCATCTTCGGCTTTTAGTTCGGGGTTGAAGCGGAAGTCAAGGAGAGTGTTCGTGTCTTTGTCGGCGCGGAAGATGATTGAGCCGCCTTTGCCGCCGTCACCACCGTCGGGACCGCCTTTCGGAATGTAAATCTCATGGCGAAAGGAGACGGCGCCATCGCCACCTTTACCTGCTTTTAGTTTTACTTTCGCGGTATCAACAAACATAATTGCCCTTTATTATACCATATATATTATATATAAGCAAATTCGGTTTCGGCTACATGGCGACGAATTGGTAGCTTCCCCATTCGGAGGCGGAGACGACCTTGGAGCCGATTCTACCCCAACCGGAGACGCCGTTCATGTCGGTGATTTCGATAGTTCCGTCACCGTTGACAGCGGTAACGATGCCGACGTGTCCATAATAGCCGGCTTGGGAGACGAAGACGGCGCCGTAGCTCGGGTCGCGGGAGACGGAGAAGCCAGCGGCGGCAAGTTGGGACGCCCAATAGCGCGCGTTGCCGAGGCCGCCAGGAAGTGGCGAGCCGTTTTCGAAACGCCACTGCCAAGCAAACCAGGTACACCAACCGTAAGGCATTGGGTTAGAGCCAGAACTATAAAGGGTATAGGACGGGGCGGAAGCATAAGTCGTCGTCTGGACCGGGGTCGGGGCGACATATTCGGGGCGCTCGGTTTCGGGGACAACGCCGCCAGGAATCACGATTTTGGTTCCGGCGACGACGCCACGGGCGGAAAGATTGTTCTTTTCTTCGATTTCCGAGGCGGAAGAACCGTATTTACTGGCGATAGAAGAGGAAGAGTCGCCTTCGCTGATCGTATAGACGATTCCGGAGACGCTCGGAAGATAGAGGATTTGGCCGGTCGAGAGGTCGGTGGTTTTTAGGCCGTTGGACCAACGAATTTGGTCGGTCGAGAGACCGAAAGCGGCGGCGATAGACTCCATGGACTCGCCTTCGGCGACTTCGTATTCGATGACGCCCTTAGCGAGGGAGGAGGTATCGACGATGTTGGTTTTTTCGATTCTGGTCGAGGCGGTCTGGTTGATGGAGTATTGGGTGACCGCGGAGATGTAGTCCATGTTGAGGTAGTTCGAGGAACTTAGGCTGACGTTGTTTGCGATTTCGGCGACAATGTAGAGCTCGGAAAGTTGGTCCACGGAGACGGAATAGTTACTGTCGGAGATGGCGAGCATGATGGGGACGTTGTTCTCTTCGGCGGTCTTGTTTTTAGAACCGAAGAAAACTAGCCCAAAAAGCGCCACGGCAGCAAAAGTATAGCCCAGGACCTGTTTGATGAGGCTTTTTTTAGTGGTTGAAGATTTTTTCGTTTTCATAGTTTGGCGTTACAGAGTACCTGGCAGTGGTCGATTGCGTTCTGGTTGTGCTCGGACTCCGTGTAACTATAATACATCAAACCATCGTCTCCTGTCAAGAAGTAAAGGTAAGAGGTATCCGCGGGGTTGGCGGTGGAGATGAGGACGAGAGCGCTAGGATTAGAGATGGCGCCGCAGGGGAGGCCGGCGTATTTGCGGGTGTTGTAGCAGGAGTCAATGTTTAAAACGGCGACGTTATCGGTGTAGGTGGTGCGGTTCGGGTCAACGAGGTTGGCGGCGTAGGTTGCGGTAACGTCGGAACCGAGAGACATCCCGTTCGCGAGGCGATTCCAGAACACGCTCGCAACGATTTTTTGGTCCTCTTTCGAGACGGTGCCGGCCTCTTTTTGGACGACGCTAGCCATGATTATTCCTTCGTGTAAGGTATAGCCCATGTTGTTGAATTTTTGGCGGAGGTTGTTTTTCTCGACGACGGTGTAAAGTTCATCGAGCATCCTAATTACGATGGTTTCGACGGAATCGGTTTGGTAAAATTCGTAGGTTTCGCCGAAGAGGTAGCCCTCGAGAGAGGCGTCCTTGGGCTTGTCGGCGAGAACGGGGTGGTTATAATCTTTTGCGAAGGCGGCGTCGATCTCTTCGGTGGTGTAGCCGATTGAAATGAGGCGCTTTTTGATGTCGTTTAGAGTTTCCCCGGGAAGAGCGGTGAAGCGGAAGACGACGGCGTCGTTTGAGCCGTCAACGAGTTTTGAGTAAATCTTTTCGACGGGCATTGAGGGGGCGAGATTGTAGTTTCCTGCTTTTAGCTCCTCGCTTTTTCCGGAGAGCTTGGCATAAATCTTGAAGGCGAGGGGGCTTTTTATCAGGCCGTTCGCCTTCAAAGAGTCGGCGATTAAGGCGACGCTGGCGCCGTCTTCGACGGTAAATTGGACGCTTGCACAAGGGTCGGTTTCGCCGGCGTTAGAGTTAGTTTCGCAGTTGTCGGAACTAACTACGGGAGAAATGGCGGCATTATACCAGAGGTTTGCGCCGAAACCGACGGCGCCGAGAATAAGGACGAGAATGATGACGATGCGGACGATGAGCCATTTTTTCGCAGTGGATTGTTTGTGGGTTTTGAAGCGGGGTTTCAAGGCGGGAGTTTTTCCTTCTTTATTAGCTTTTTGGGGGACTTCAGGCTCAAGAGGCTTTGACTTTTCGTCAACTTTTAGGGGCGGTTCGAGGGATTTCGGGGTTTCTTTGGGTTCGGAGATTTGGGGAGTTTGAGGGGCTTGAGCTGGCGCGGGGGAGGGGATGTTAGTCAGGCGACTAGTGAGGTTTTCGAGAAAATCTTGCAAGATTAGAGCGGCGGCTTCGGCGTCGATGGCGCCGGATTTCTTGTCGATTGGTTTTTTGGCTAGGTTTTGCTTGGCCTGGACAGAAGTGAGGGATTCGTCTTGGAAAAAAATCTTGACGGTTTTTCCGCCGGGCTTTTGTTCGACGAGGACGTGATTGAGGTTTTTTACAAAGGTTTTGACGTATTCGCTTTGTTTGGTAAGCTGGCCTTGGAGATTGCGGGGCATTCCGACGACGATAACGTCCGTGCCTTGGAGGCGGCAGACCTTGGCGATTGAAGCGTATTCTTGGCCATCAACCGGAATCATTCCGACGGGGACAGCGATTTTTACGCTGTCGTCCGCCTTCGCGAGGCCGATTCTTTTTTCTCCGACGTCTAGACCTAGCAGTTTCATGGCTTATTCTTCTACGGTTAGCTCGACTTTAACTTTGTTGGGGGCGGACGGGACGGAATTGACCCAGAAATAGGATTTTTCGGTCTTGACGCTAGAGACACCAGAGAAGGCGTCTTTGAGGATTGGTTCGAGACGACCGATTTTTTCGCCTTGGATTTTTTCGAGGATTTCGGTTTCGGAGATTTCCGGGCCGACCTTGTAGGTGGTTTTTAATTTGGCAGAATAGACACCGTCGCTACCCTCGGAAAAGTATTCGATGAACGGGTCGCCGACGGAGTAGAGACGCTTTCCCGACTCGAGGTTGGCTTTTTTCTTGATGAACTCTTCAATGCGAACGCTGTCGGCGGTCAATATTACATAGGTCGTCTTCGTTGAGACTTGGGGGGTGACGCCGTCTTTGACTTCTTCGCCGACGGCGGGAGTAACTTTCGGGTCTTCGGTGGACACCTTGTAGCTTGATTCGATGGGGAGAGTTGAGTTTCCGAGTTTCGCCATGAGCTCGTTTTTGCCGTCGGAAGAACTTTCGGATTTTAACTTGTCTAACGCTAAGTCAACGTCGGATTGTTGGACGACGGTAACGACGCGAGAGGTGCCGCCGGAGATGTCGGTGCGACTGACGATGGTGAGGCCGGAAATCGAGGCGGTCCAACCTTCGGAAGTGGCGGAGATGTTATAATCTTCGCCCGGGGCGGAGGCTTTTACTGGGACAGAGACGGAGACTTGGCAATAGTTCCCGGCGGCAATACCGGTTGGGCTCATGTCGAGGTCTTCGCTGTAATTGTCGCAGGTTTCTTTTAAGGTTTTTGGAGAAGTGCCGTTCGGGCCGGCAAGGACGACGGACGAAGTTGGGGTGAAGTTGAGGCCGTTATGGGAGATGGTCGTCGAGCCGTCAATCGTGACGGAGGCGCCGTTGGTTGCGGTGAAGTAATAGACGGCGCGAACTTCGCCGGAAGCGGCTTCGCCCATATCCTTGCGGCCGGTGGCGGTGAATTTGACGGCTTGGTCCTTTTCGAGTTTTTCTTCGTGGACATAGAATTTTCCGGCGGTCGAATCTTCGTCGGCGGAGTTTTTCGTGAAGCTGACGTTTTCCGAGAAGTTCGAGGAGGTCGTCCGGACGGAAACGGAGACCTTGACGCTCGGGGCGATGACGAGGGCCCAAACGAGAAAGGCAATTAGGGCAACAAGTCCGACGCTACTAAAGATGACGACGGGCTTATGGTCGGAAATCCAACCCGTGAAACCCGATTTTTCGGACTTTTTCTTTTCCTTTTTTGCTTTTTTCTCTTTCTTTGGCTCTTCTTCGTCGTCGTCATCGTCACTGTCATCTTCATCTTCGGGGTCCGAATTTTCCGCGACGGTTTCTTCTTCAGGTTCGGGGTCTTTGACTTTTACATCTTCTTTTTCTTCCGAGGGTTTTGGTTCTTCGGGTCTTTGGGGCTTTTCTTCGGGCGCATTTTCTTCGCCGGGGATGACCGGGCGAGATTTTAGGGACGGGGCAACGGGCAGATTTGCGGCCATAGCGAGTTTAGTGAGAGAGTCGTCCGTCGTTACAAGGACGACAGCCTTCTTTTCGGACTTGGCGGTTCGGGCAACGAGTTTGATATTAACGCTAGAGAGGAGCACGGTCGGCTTCTTCGACGGAACAAGGGCGACAACTTTTTTATCGGACGCTTTGAGCTTCGAAAGGATGTCCGTAATATCGTCGCTAGGTTCGATATAAATAGTTTCTTTGTTCATATGAAATAAATATACCACATTTTATCGAGCTTGTGTTAAAATAAATGTGTGGGTATTTTTAATTTTAGAAAGAAGGCTCCCGTTGCACCTATCGCTTCCGCGGCGATGGGGCAAGCTGTTCCGGTGCAAGCGCCCCAAGTAGATGCGGCGCAACTTGCGGAGCTTGCCCTAAAAACGATTCAGGACGGGGTTTTGATTGTTGATAAAAATGGCATAATAAAATTTATCAACCCCGCGGCGGTTAAGATGACCGGAGCGGAAAAGGCGGAGAATGCGCTCAATCTTGATTTTTCGCTTTTTATGAAGTTTGAAAAAATGGATGGGACGCGGGTGGATGACGAGAATAACGAACTTTCCGTCGCGATTAAAACCAACCAGGAGTTTGAGTCACGCGAGTTTGTTTTGCTTTCGAAGCAGGCGGACAGGAAGACGCCGATTGCACTCCGAATGACGCCTTCGGGGGACGGAAAGAGCGACCGGATTATCACGTTTAGGAATATCGCGAAAGAGCTTGAGGAAGAGGGGGCGCAGACGGAATTTATTTCGACGGCTTCGCACGAGATGCGGACGCCGGTCGCGTCGATTGAGGGGTATTTGGGGCTCGCACTTAATCCGCAGACGGCGACGATTGACGCGAGAGCGCGGCAATACCTCGAGTCGGCGCATCGCGCCTCACAACACCTCGGAAATCTTTTCCGTGATTTGCTTGACGTGACGAAACTTGACGATAAACGAGCACACGCGCACCTCGTTCCGCTCGAGCTGACGGGTTTCGTGAAAAAGTTTTCCGACGAATACCTTCCGAAGTTTCAGGAGAAGAACCTTACTTATAGTTTCGGGGCGGATTCGATGAAGAGTCAGAGGTTTTCCATGAGCAGGTCCCTGGAACAGGTGGTTTATACCTTTGCGGACGTGGACTTTCTTGGGGAGGTGCTTGCGAACTTGATTGAGAATGCGATTAAGTACACGCCGGAAGGGGGCGCGGTATGGGTGAATGTTCAGGGGGACGGGGACAGGGCGCTCATTAACGTTACCGATACCGGAATTGGGATTGCGGCGGAGGACCTTCAGCATATCTTCCAGAAGTTTTATCGCGCGGACAATTCGCAAACGCGGACGGTCGGCGGGACTGGGCTTGGGCTTTATCTTGTTAAGGCGCGGGTCGAGGCGATGGCGGGGAGAGTTTGGGCGGAGAGCGCGTTTGGTGAGGGGTCAACGTTTTACGTTTCGCTGCCGAGACTCACGGCGGAAGAATTTGAGAAGCGCCAAATTGCGGAGCAAAATCAGCGCGCCGTGCAGGTGTTTGCGGAGCAAGGGATGGCGAAAAATACTGTTTCGGCGACGGTGGGAGCGCCGAAACCGGCGACGCCGAGTTTTGATCCGGCGGTTTTGACGCAAGCGCCGGTATATCAACAACAGATGCCGGTGGCGGGGGTCGCGCCGATGGTGATGCCGAATTCGATGATGCAGCAAATGCAACAAATGCAACAACCGGTTCAACCGGTGCAGATGATGCAATCAGTTCAGCCGATACAACCGGCGCAGACGATACAGCCGGCGCAACAACCCGTGGTGCAACCTATACAAAACGGACAAAATATAATACAATAAGGTAAATGGAGGAATAATAAATGCCAAAGATTATGGTGGTCGAGGATGACCAGAGCTTACGGGAGATTTATTCGATTCGCTTAACGGCCGAAGGATATGAGGTCTGTTCCGCGGGGGACGGCGAGGAGGCTCTTGCTATCGCGGTTAAGGAGCGGCCGGATTTGGTGCTTTCCGACGTGATGATGCCAAAGATTTCTGGGTTTGATATGCTTGATATTTTGCGTTCAACGCCAGAGACGAAAGATATTAAGGTGATTATGATGACGGCGTTGTCAAGCGACGACCAGAGGCGGCGCGGAGAGAGTCTCGGTGCGGACAGATACCTCGTTAAGAGTCAAGTTGGAATCGAAGACGTGATTGCGGCGGTGCATGAGGTGCTCGGGGGAGCGGCCGCGGCGCCAATGCCAGAGGTGCCGATTCCACCGGCGGTGCCGGTGGAGCAACAGATGGGTGTTCCGACGCCGGTTGTGGCGCCAGATATTGCAATGCCGATGCCAACTGCGCCGGTTTCCGTTCCGGCCTCTGCGCCCGTTCAACCAACCGCCATACCACAAGGAGTTCCAAATGTCCAGCCTCAACCAATCCAACCAATTCAACCCACTCAACAACCAATACAACAACCAACCCAACAGCCGACCCAACCTGTTGTCCCAGTCGCCCCAACCAATCCGGCTCAATAAGTTCCTCGCCGAGAAGCTCGGGATTTCCCGAAGACAGGCGGACGACTTAATCGCTAAGGGGAAGGTTTTTGTTGATAATAAACCCGCTATGCTTGGGGCGAGGATTTTTGAGACCTCATGCGTGAGAGTGGGCGAGAAGATAATTGAGGTTTCTAAACCGGAATATGAATATATTATGATGAACAAGCCGGTCGGATATGTTTGTTCGAAGAAACGCCAGGGCGAGACGCCGACGGTTTATGAGCTCTTGCCGGAGAAATGGCGGGCGCTCAAGACCGTGGGTCGGCTCGACAAAAATTCGTCGGGGCTTATCTTATTTACGAACGACGGGGATTTTGCGTTCAGAATGACGCACCCGAAGTTTTTGAAAACGAAGGTTTATCACGTTGAGTTGAATCGCGAGCTTGAGCCGCTTCATCAACAAATGATCTCCGACTTCGGAGTCGATCTTGAGGACGGTATCTCAAAACTCGGACTCGCGCGGCTTCGCGAGGGGGACCGGTTTGGGTTTGAGGTAACTATGTCCGAGGGGCGAAATCGCCAAATCCGACGGACGTTTCTTGCGCTTGGGTATGAGGTAAAGAAACTGCACAGGGTTAGTTTTGGGCCATATAATTTGGGCGGACTAAAAAGCAGTGAGATTATTAAGATACGGCCGTAAATAGGCGCTTGCGGTGAATGTTGTAATTTTTACAACATTTGGTTTAGTGGCTAAGGAGTTTCGAGAGCTTGGCTTTCAAGCCAGTTTTTTCCGGCGAGGCAAGGAGGGTATCGACGGCAACACGAAGGAGACCGAGGCACGGGACGAAGACGCCGTCGAACTTTTCAGGGTGCGACTCCCAGACAAAATCGGGGAGCGAGAAGGGGTCGAGAAGATGGACAAGGGGACGGCCGGAAAAGGCGAGGGGCTCAAACCAGTCGGAAACGGCGAGAGCCTCTTCGAGCGGGAAAAGGTTGCTCGAGCCGCCGCAGAGGAAAATGTCTCCGGGGAGAGGCTCAACGTTTTTGAATTCGTCGAGCGCCATGGAGACACCGGCGAGCCAGACAGAGAGACTGCGACCGAGGGCACCGGACGCCTTTGCGATGGTTCCGTCGGAAAGTTTGGTGTCGTCGCCGAGGTTGAGTTTTAAGATTTCGGCTTTGCGGGGGGATAGGTTTAGCGATTCGGTGAGTTGGCGAGTAAAAGAGTTGCCACCGATGTTGAACATTTTGGTTCCGCAGATGTCGCCGCTTTCGATTACGGAGACGCTCGTAGTTCCGGCGCCAGCGTCAATTAGAACGGCGGAAAAATCGACGTCAACTTCGTCGCCGAGGCAGGCGCGACAAATGGCGAACGGTTCGACAACGACAGTGAGGAGATCGAGTTCAAGCTCACTGCAGACTTTTTCAATGGCGGAGACGACGACGGTTGGGGCGAAGGCGGTGTAGTATTCGATGACGACTTCACTACCCTTGAAGCCGACGGGGTTGTTGATTCTATAACCGTCGATGGAAATTGAAACGACGGAAGTGTTAATCAAACTTAAATCGATTTCGGGGTTATCGGTTTCGAGCTCGAGTTCGGTTTTTAGTTTTTCGAGGTTGCGCTTTTCGATTTTCTCGAGGAGTTCGCCGAGTTCGGCTTCGGAGACCGGCTTGTTCTTGGAGTTGCGGTGGTAGCGGATGGTTGAGGTTTTGCTCTTGACTTGTTCGCCAGAGACGCCGACGACGACGGACTTGGCCGACTCGCCGGACAGGGACTCGACTTCGTGAATTGCTTTTTCGCAAGTGGCGACGACGCCGGAAATGTCGGCGATACGGCCGTCGTGCATGTTGCCGGGAGAATGGACCGCGCGGGAAACGCCGAGAACCTTCAACTTTCCGGAGCTTAAGGATTTTTTGAACTTCAGGGGTTTTTCGGGTTTTATGGGATTCACGGGAGTAGCCAGAATACACTTCACGGAGCTCGAGCCAATGTCGAGACCGAGGAGCGTGGACTTTTGCTCTTTGTCGGGAGAGCTTTCAGGTTTAATCGGCAGTTTGTTCAAAAAGCTCATGCCATTATTTTAGCACGAGCCTTCTGATTATTCAAGAACGGCTTTGATGCGGCGGACGCCGGCGGAAGAGGATTCTTCTTTTTGAATCTTGAACTGGCCGAGGACGCCGGTATGTTCGACGTGCGGTCCACCGCAGACTTCGCGAGAGACGGGGGAGTTTTCGTTGCCGACGGTATAGACTTTGAGTTTTTCGGGGTATTTGTCCCAGAATTGACCGTGTGCCTTTAGGACGTTTTTAGCGTATTCTTTGTCATATTCGGCGAAGGCGACGGGAAGGTCGGCTTTAATCCATTCGTTAACTTGGTCCTCGACTTGTTTTAGTTCCTCGGGGGATAATTTATGGTCGCAGTTGAAGTCGAAGCGCATGCGATCGGCGGTGATGTTGCTGCCTTTTTGGCAGATGTCGCTTGAGACGTGTTTTTGGAGGGCGGCAAGGAGGAGATGCGTCGCGGTGTGATACTTCGTCGTTTGCTCGCCGTGGTCTTCGAGGCCGCCCTTAAACATGCCCTTTGAGGCGGTTTTAGAGCGCTCGCGCTGTTCTTGTAGAGCGGCGTCGAATTCTTGTTTCCAGTCTTTAGAGAGTTTAATTCCCTCTTTATAGGCTTCTTCAACGGAGATTTCCATGGGGAAGCCGTAGGTGTCCTGAAGCGTGAAAACGTCATAGCCAGATAACTTGGCTTCTAGGGCTTGCGGTCGAGCGCTCTTGTCGGGGTCTCCAGACGAAGGGCTTTTCTCCCCGCGCCTAGAAGCCATCCTTTTTAGCTCCTTTAGACCCTTGTTTAATGTCTTTCTAAACACTTTTTCTTCCTTCTCCAAAATCTCCAAAGCGTGGTCGCGGTTGGTGAGGATTGAGTCGGGGAGGGATTTGTATTCGGATTCGATGGTCGAGATGGTTTCTTTGAGGAAATCTTGGGCAATGCCGAGGTCGAGAGCTTTTAAAATGGCACGGCGGATGAGACGACGGAGAGCGTAGCCTTGGGCCTTGTTCGAAGGAGCGAGGCCTTGGGCAGCGAGAAGATAGGCGCCGCGGAGGTGGTCGCAGATGATGCGCATTTCGTCGGTATTGTTATCGTAGGACTTGCCGGAGAGTTGTTCAAGTTTTTTGATAATCGGTTGCATGAGCGAGGTCTTGAAGACGTCGAAGCTACCCATTTGGGCTGCGGCGAGGCGCTCGAGGCCGCCGCCGAAGTCGACGTTTTTGTGTTCAAGTTCGCTGAAAGTTCCGTCTTCGTTCCGGCGGTATTGCATGAAGACTTGGTTGCCGATTTCCATGAAGCGGGCGCCGTCGGAGGCCGGGTGGGACTTGCCGTATTTTTCGACGTCTTGTTTGTCTTCGCCGAAATCATAGAAAACTTCCGAGTCGGGGCCGCAAGGGTCGCCGATTGGCGTCGTTTCGATACCACCGCCGCGAGACCACCAGTTTTCTTTGTCGTTGTAGAAGAAGATGCGTTCGCCGTCTTTAATTCCCCGTTTATCTCCGTTCTCCGCCGTGTCGATTTCCGCGATTTTAGCGTCGATGCCGGCCTTTTTGAAGACGGATTGCCAGATTTCCGCGGCTTCGATGTCTTTAGGGATGCCGTATTTTTCCGAGCCAATGAAACAAGTGACGAAGATTTTGTTCGGGTCGAGACCGATAATTTTAGTTAAGAATTCAAAGTAGTTTTCGATTTGTTCTTTTTTGAAATAGTCGCCGAGGGACCAGTTGCCAAGCATTTCAAAGACGGTGGTGTGGCGAGGGTCGCCGACGTCTTCGATGTCTTGGAGTCTTAAACATGGCTGAGAATCGGTGAGGCGGGTGCCGTCAGGGTGCGGTTCGCCGAGAAGATAACGGAGAAGCGGCTGCATCCCGGAGCCGGTGAAGAGGGTCGTCGGGTCATTCTCGAGGACGAGAGGGGCTGGAGCGATGACCCTGTGTCCCTTTGAGCTTTGAAAGTCTAGGTATTTTTGGCGAATTTCAGATGCGTTCATAACACTATATTATAGCACAAGAGGATGCAATTATACTAGCTTGAGAAATTATGATATAATCAACTCATGAGTAAGCAAAAGAAGATTCAGAGTCCGGTTTTGAAGATGGCGGGGATTTTTATGGTGGTTAAGGGACTGTTTTGCTTCATGACGATTGTCGGGATTGAGTTTTCTTATGCGAGCCGGGGGACGATTGGGGATGCCGCGTCGTATTTTTTCGTGGCGAATCTTATATATCCGTTTTCGATTTTCGTGGGACTGTATCTTGGCGGGGCATTCCTCGGGTCGAACCGGACGAAATTTATTGACAAGCTTAAGAAGGCGGACGGAGCGATTAACCAGAAGACGGAGCGGAAAGTAGTCATGACCTCCCCAGAGGCGGAGGGGGTTTCACCGAGACTGGCGACGTTTTTAATCCTAATCGACCTTGCAGCTTCGTTCGGGATTAATTTTTTCATCCCGGAAGTGCCGAAATTTTATTTTCTTCACGGCATCGAGGCAGTTGCGCTTTTTGTCGTGGCGCGGGAAATGTTTAAAGATTAAACTATCTCACGATGACTCTAGTATTGTAACACGAAAAATCCCCGCGGTCACGGGCGGAGATTTAGGGATTTGGATTTTTAGCGCGGAGACGACTGAGTGTGATTGCCAACAGGCAAGTGGCAATGAGAAGCCCAGTGAGGACGCCAGCGAGGTTGAGCTCTAAGTCGAAATATTCGAAGGCGCGGCCGCGACTTGAGAGTTGGACAAATTCGTCGAATGTCGCAAGCGGAATCGTAACGATGAATGCAAACCCGAGCGAAAGCCAAACCGAAAGTGTCGCGGAGCCGAAGGCGAGTCCGGCGAGGAGCGCCAGGATAAAATGGATGCCGAAATGGGCGGATTCGCGGACGACGGCGTGGAGAGTTGACCAGCTCGGGTGAAAACCGAAGCGGTTCATCACTCGCATAATGAATCGAGTGAGCGACGCTGAGACGGAGCTGCTGCCGGAGCCGTCTTGTTTCGACAAGATAACGCAGATAATTCCCCAACCGAGGAATAGGGTCCAACTTGCGATTCTAAAAATCCAGAGTTTTGCTTTTTGGTTCATAATGTCCTCCCCCTTCATGAGCAGTAATTATAACATAATTTTTATTATTCCGCAACAATTCCGCCTCCGAGGCAAACGTCGCCGGCGTAGAAAACGACGGATTGGCCGGGGGCGATGACTTTTATTTCTTCGTCGAAATAAACTGTATCGTTTTTGAAGGTGGCGGGGAGGAGCGGGGCACGGTGGCGAAGGCGAACCATGATTTTTCCGTCGCTTGGGAAGTCATTTTTGTCGCGAAGGAAAAGGTTTTCAAGTTTCAGTTCTTTGGTCCAGAGGTCTTTGGCGTTTAAGTTTTTGGAAACATAGACAATGTTTTTGTCTAAATCTTTTTTTGCGACGTAATAAGGAAGGCCGCCGCCGACATAGAGCCCGTGACGTTGACCTAAAGTATAGAAAACGGCGCCGTCGTGGTAACCGAGGGTTCGGTCGGTTTCTAGCTCGCGGATTTCTCCGGGTTTTAAGTCGATATATTCGCGAAGAAAGTCTTTCATGCCGACATCACCAACGAAACAAACACCCATACTTTCCTTCTTATAAGCATTAGCCAGATTGTGATTTTTGGCGATTTCTTTAACTTCCGGTTTTCTGAAACCCGCTAATGGAAAAAGCGTCTTTTTAACGGCGTCTTTTGAAATGCGGTAGAGGAAGTAGGTCTGGTCTTTGTTTGTATCGCTCGCGAGTTTGAGCTTTCCGTTTTCCGAGCGAGCATAGTGGCCGGTGGCGATAAAATCGGCGCCGCGCTTCATGCATTCTTCGAAAAAGAGTTTGAACTTGATTTCTTCGTTGCAGTAAACGTCCGGATTCGGGGTGCGCCCGGCCTTGAACTCGGCAAGCATATAGTCAACGACTTTTTCCTTGTAGGCTTTTTCGAAATCGAAGACTTCGAAGTCGAGGCCGAGTTTCACGGCGACACGTTTGGCGTCGGCCAAGTCTTCCGCCCAAGGGCATTTCATGCCGGGGAGGTCCTTGCTCCAGTTTTTCATATAGACGCCGACGACTTTATAACCTTGCTCCTTGAGTAAAATCGCCGAGACGGAGCTATCTACGCCGCCGGACATGCCGAGGAAAACAGTCTTATTTCGTGCGCTCATATTCCCTGTCCACTTCTTCTCTAATGATTTTTCCGGCTTCTCTAATGTTTTCTTCGTCATTAAGAATACCCAGGGAGATGCGGAGGCTGCCTTTAATTTCATCATCGGTGAGGCCGATGGCGCGGAGGACGTGGGACGGTTCGCCTTTTGAGGCGGAGCAGGCGGCGCCGGTGGAGAGATAAACTTCGCGGTCCTCGAGGGCGAAGATTAAGCGCTCGGCGTCAAGGCCGGGGAAACTGACAGGGCAGAAGTTTGCGAGTTGATGCTTTTTGTTTCCGAGAAAGAGCGGTTCGACTTTGGCGGATTTTAATTCTTGCTTTAAGATTTCCACAAGGTGGAGGTATTTTTTACGTTTGGCGGATTGATGACCGTTTAAGAGTTCGAGAGCCTTGGCAAAACCGATGGCGCCGGCGACGTTTTCCGTGCCACTTCGAAGCCCGCGCTCTTGGCCGCCGCCGTTAATATAGGGTTTTAGTCGGACGCCGTGAGCAACGTAGAGCGCACCGACACCTTTCGGGCCGCCGATCTTCGCGGCGTTCAAGGTCAAGAGATCGACGCCGAGGCGGGCGACGTTCAGGTCAATTAAAGCGAGGCCTTGAGAAGCATCGGAATGGAGGAGAAGCGGGGCAGTAATTCCCTTTTTAAGGCGCTCGAAACGCTTCCCGCGGAGGATTTCGGCAATTTCGGCGAGAGGCTGAATCGTTCCGAGCTCGTTGTTCGCGAGCGAGACGGAGACGAGTGCGACGTCATCGGTGAGTTTTTGCTTCAAATCGTTAAGGTCGATGAGGCCAGTTTTATCGACCCGAATAACCTCAAAATCATAGTTTTTGGCGTTTTCTAAAACGGAAGCGTGTTCGGTTTCGAGGACGAGAATGCGCGGTTTTGGCGCATTCTCCACGCGCGCCCTAATGACGTCATTAACAGAGGTGAAAGCGAGAAAATTGGCCTCGGTCGCACCACTTGTAATTACTAAATCATTGCCCTTGGCGCCGATGAAATTGGCAATTTGGTTTTTCGCGGTTTCGTACTTGGCGCGGACCTTGGTGGCGGGGAGATAGGGGCTTGAAGGGTTGAAAAAACTCTCGGTCATGAACGGGATCATGGCACTTAAAACCTTTTCGGACACAGGGGTCGCGGCGGCGTGATCGAGATAAATCATGAACATTATTATACCATAGGCGGGGCAAAATTTGAATAGTATTCAAAAATGTGTTGTAATTTGTGGTAGAATAAGAATATGGAATTAGTAGATTCGCATTGCCATCTTCACGACCGAGAATTTTTTGCCGAGGAACAGGCGGAGGAGATGCTTGGGCGAGCGCACGCAAGGGGCGTCTCGCGGATTATTTGTATCGGGACGAGCCATAATGACTCGCTGGCGGCGAGGGGTTTTTGCGAGAAACACGCGGGAGCGTTTTGGACGTATGGGGTGCATCCGGAGGGAGCGGGCGAGGAATATGAGTTTACGGACGGCAAGAGGCTTGTCGGCATTGGTGAGGTTGGGCTTGACTATCATTATCCGGGATACAACCGAGAAAAACAGATTCGGTTGCTTGAGGAGATGATTCAACTCGCGGTGGAGCATAATCTTCCTTGTTCGTTTCACGTGCGCGATGCGCTTCCGGATTTCTTCGATGTCGTGAAAAACTTTCCGAAGTTGAAGCCGAGCGTTTTGCACTCTTTTTCGGATTCGCGAGAGAACCTTGAGCGGGCGCTCGAGTTCGGGTTTTATATTGGCGTGAACGGAATTGCGACGTTTGCGAATCTTGAATGCTATAAAGAGCTTACCCCTGATTTTCTTGAAAAAGCGGTACTAGAAACAGATGCGCCATTCTTGACGCCGGTGCCAAATCGTGGTAAAATAAATGAACCTGGTAACGTTTTTGATGTTGCCGCTTGGTTAGCTAAAAAGTTTAATGTCTCGGTGGCGGAAGTCGCCGAGAGGACTACGAAAAATGCAAAAGAAGTCTTCGACCTTCCAGATTCCGAATCAGCCCGTCGCAGAGAAAGCGACGCCGGCTTCTAACTCTTTTGCGACAGGGGACCAAGAAATCTTTAACGAGCTCAATTCGATTGCAGAGGAGATTGACCGATGCCGCGCGTCCATTCTTTTTTAGGCGGGGCGGGCCTTAGAAAAACCAAGTCGCTTGAGGATAAAATCAACCTCGAGAGTGCGCTTGGGCGGACGATTTTTGGGCCGATTCCGGCGGGACACCAGCGCGAATTTTTCGAATACAAGAAAAACCTCTGGATTTGGCACGAATCTTGGACCGAACTTGGGCGGCCCGTGGAAATAACGTTGCGCTATGAAGTTCGACCGGACGGCGTGTTCAAAAAGACGAACGGCTCCGGCTATTACAAACTCGAGGGGGCGGAGCTTGCGAACTTCTTGAACGCGGCGAGAAAATATCTTGAACTTATAAAAACGCAATTATATCACGCTTAAGTTATGATATAATTGAGACATGGAAAACGAACCACCCGCCGCATCGAGTAGTGCCACCGAGGTCGCTTCGGTCGAAATTACTCCCCTTGAGGAGCCGGCGACCTTAGTGGAGCAAGACAAAAAAGTCGAGAAGAAAAAAGGAAAGAAACATCTTTCTTCTAATGCGAAGCTCGGGATTATTATCAGTGCGATTGTTGCGGTAGTGACGGCGGTTGTTTTGGTTCTAGTTTTTGTGGTTTTTAGGAAGGAAGAGCCGGAGGTCGCGCTTTCCGAGCGAGAACTCCTCATCGCTCACGCTTGGGAGAAGGAGGGGGCGCCGACGGTGATTTGGACCTTCCGGAAGGACGGGACGGGGGAGCTGACGACAAACAAGTCAAATTATTATGACATGAAATGGAATCTCGAGCAGGAAGAAGGCGCGAATAGTTTCAAGTTAAAAATCACTACGGATTGGCTTTATGAACTCGAGGACGATTTTTTACTCGAGTTTGACCGAGAAAATGATAAACTGATGCTCAAAAACCTCGCAGATGACGGCGAATCGACGTTCGTTGCGCTCGGAACCGCGGAAACGAGACCAGAGGAGACTCCAGAGGAAGAGTCCTAGGGATTATTGGCGGTTTTCCCTTTTTCTTTTCACGGGGTCGAGTTGGCGTTTGCGAAGTCTCAAGGATTTTGGTGTAACTTCGAGAAGCTCATCATCCAAAAGAAAGTCAAGGCATTGTTCAAGAGAAAGTTGCGTGTAGGGCGTGAGCTGAATCGCGCCGTCCGAGGCATGCGTGCGCATATTCGTGAGCTGCTTTTCGCGGCAGACGTTGAGGTCGATGTCCTCTTTTTTGTTGGAAAGGCCAACAATCATACCTTGGTAAACCGGGACCTGAGGCGGAATAAAAAGAGTGCCGCGGGCTTGGGCCATATCGAGAGCATAGGCGGTCGAAACGCCGGACTCGAAAGCGATGAGCGCGCCGTTTCTTTCGGGTTTGTATTTTGATTCGACTGGTTTATAGCCCTTGGGGATGCTTGACATGATGACCGTGCCCTTGGTGGCGGTGAGGAGGTTGTTGCGGAGACCAATCAAAGCGGCGGTGGTGATTTCGTAAGTGAAGCGGGTATTGCCAGTGCTCGTGATTTCTGTGGATTTTAGGTCGGCTTTTCTGATTCCGAGTTCTTGGGAGACGGCGCCGACATATTCGGAGGCGACTTCGATGGTTAGGGATTCGACCGGTTCGCACTTTTTTCCGTCGATTTCTTTATAAACAACTTCGGGGCGGCCGGCTTCGAGTTCGTAACCCTCACGGCGCATGGTTTCGATGAGAACGGAAAGATGGAGTTCGCCGCGGCCGGAAACTTTGTAGCCGAGACCGTCGGGAACGATTTTGAGGGCGATGTTGGTTTCGAGTTCTTTTTCGAGGCGTTCGGCAATTTGACGGCTGGTCGTAAACTCGCCTTCTTTGCCCTTGAGCGGGCTGGTGTTCGGGCCGATATAGATGCTGAGCGTGGGCGGTTCGAGTTCGATGGTTGGGAGAGCTTCGGGGTTGTCGCCGGTCGCAATAGTATCGCCGATGTTGGCTTTCTCGATTCCGGTAATGGCAACGATGTCGCCGGCGGTTGCCTCCGCGACTTCTTCTTTGCCGAGACCGCGGTAAGTAAAGAGGTTTTCAATCTTGGCATTCATGTTCCCATCCTTTTGCATGAGCTTGACGGATTGGCCTTTTTTAAGTTTGCCGCGGAAGATTTTGCCGATGGCGTATTTGCCGAGGTAATTATCGGCGGCGAGGGCGGCGACAAGGAGCTGAGCGCCTTTCCCTTCGTTACTATCGACTTCTGGCGCAGGAATGTCGTTGATGATTGACTCAAAAATGACATGAAGGTCAGGGTCGAGGTCGGTTGAACGCCCGGCTTTGCCCTCACGGGCGATGGCGTAATAAATTGGGTAGTTGAGTTGGGACTCGTCGGTCGCGAGCTCGAGGAACAAATCAGAAATTTCGTCTTTAACTTCTTCAATCCGGGCGGCGGGCTTGTCGATTTTGTTAATAATGACGACGGGTTTAAGTTTTAAGTCGAGAGCCTTCTGAAGAACAAATTTAGTCTGAGGCATCGGACCTTCTTGGGCGTCGACAATAAGAAGGACACCGTCGGCCATGTTAAGCGTGCGTTCGACTTCGCCGGAGAAGTCGGCGTGGCCCGGGGTGTCAATGATGTTGATTTTGTAGCCATTGTAGAAAACTGCGGTTTGTTTCGCGGTGATAGTGATTCCGCGCTCATGCTCCTGGTCGCCGGAGTCCATGATTAAAGTTTGGCTCATTTCCGCCTGGTTGTCGCGGAAAGTGTGGCTCTGTTTGAGAAGGCCGTCAACCAAAGTAGTTTTTCCGTGGTCAACGTGCGCAATAATCGCGACGTTTCTGATTTTGTTCTTGTCCATGACAATATATTTTATCACTTTTCGGGTGGTTTTGCAAATGTTTACGGTTTGCTTCCCTCGGCCCTAGGTCTTCTTATTTTGAACATAGAGGACTAAAGAACTAGATTTATATCTTACCAATAGATTGTTGAAGACCTAGAGCGGAAGGAGGCTTATGAATGAAAATCTTGATAAGCCTTTTCTCGACGGGGTCGCCACCGTCGCTAGCGCGACATCGCCGCAGTCGTCAAAATAACCTTAACAGGCTGTTTCTCCGCGCGGAGACAAGCTCGTGCTCGAAACAGTGTCAAGGTTATTTTGACTGCTGGGCGTGGCTCCTTATTGTCTCGAAAAGGCTTATTCA
>JAFWGN010000006.1 GCA_017515285.1 Candidatus Saccharimonadota bacterium
GTGTAGAAAAGGTCGGGGCGACCGGCGTGGGCAATGACTTGGCGGAAGGGCAAATCCGTGACGCCTTCCATGGGCGCAAGGATAGAGATTGGTTTTTTGAGTTCGTCCCAAATATTAAACATGTGATGTATATTATAACATTGAATGACTGAGGTGAAAAGCCTTATTCTTTAAGCGCAGAGATTTCTGCGCTTTTTTGTTCTCGATTGAGGCGGTTTTGATTGGAAAAATCGTCTCTGAGAGTGCAAAAGGGTTTTGCAAAGTTGAGCGGAAGCGATGAAGATAAGCGCCGCCGACAAAACTCCAGAGCAATTAACAATTTAACAACATTCGGTGCGCTCAAAACTGCGAGGGCGCATCGAGCAAAAAGGAGAAAGAGATGAAAGTCTCAAAAACAAAAACAATCAAAAAGATATTAAGCTGGACGCTTGGTATTCCAGCGGGCTTCCTCGTCGTTTGCGAAGTCGAAGACCTCAAATACTGCTGGATTCAGCTCGTAGCCTTGATAGTCGTAATGGCTCTGCTGACATGGAATCACGCGTTCGAAACGGAAAAGCAATAATGTCGCAAGACAACTACCATAATCGTCCGGAGTGGTCGTATTCCCAGATGAAAGTAATCCTTGACTCTGGAATCGACTACGCGGTCGCAGCCAAACGCGGTATGTTTCCCGGTCCTTCCGGTAAAGCAATCGACTTAGGCGAGCTGGCGCATATGTTCGTCCTTGGCGGAGATGCTGAAGCCTTCGTGGTTTCTCCCTATGCTGACTTCCGTACGAAGGAAGCGAGAAACTGGAAGGCCGAGCAGATTGAAGCCGGAAAGACCATTGTAACCAGCGATCAGTACGAAATCATCTCTCAAATTGTCGATAATATCGAGGCTCATCCAATGAGCAAGAGACTTCTTAAAGGCGCGAATGTGAGACACGAAATTGAGATGTTCGCAACCGCCGAAGATGTGAAGCTCAGAGGAAAAGCCGACGCGATGCTTATCGACAAAGACGCGATGATTATCACGGACATTAAGACTACCGCTCAGTTCGGCGAGTGGAAATACAAGTCGATGCGCAGACACTACGATTTACAGGCTGCAACCTACACGTTAATCGGAGCCGCATCGCAAAAAATCAGCCCTTCGCTAGTGAACTTCTACTTCTGCGTCGTGGAAACGGTCGCGCCTTACCGCGTCCAATATCACCATGCGAGCCTTGAGTTCCTTGAGCATGGAGAGTCCAAGCTGGCGGATTGTCTGAAACAAATCAAAGACTTTGGCGATAAAGAGCCGTGCTTCCTTATCGAAGAAGTCAACGAATTAGGGGATTTTAGCAATTAAGGAGTTATATGACCAACGAAATCCAAGTTAAACCACAAAAAATCACGTCAGTTGCTCAACTGATTCACAACGAAACATTCCTCAAAAAAGCGAATGACGTTCTCGGAAGCGGAACTCAACAGTTCATGTCGAGCGTCCTTTCCCTCGCTAACTCGAACCCGGAGCTTCAGAAATGCGACCCGGTGAAGCTCTACAATGTTTGTCTCATGTCAGCGGCGATCAAACTGCCTTTCAATCAGAACTTGGGACAAGCCTACATAGTAGCTTTCAAGGGCGAGCCTCAGCTCCAAATCGGCTGGAAAGGCTTTGTGCAACTCGCGCAGCGCTCCGGTCAATTCAAGACCATTAACTGCTCTGACGTTCGTGAGGGCGAGATCAAGCGCAACGACCGTCTTACCGGCGAAATTGAGTTCGAGTGGATTGAAGACGAAGTCGAGCGCACGAAAGCGAAAATCGTTGGCTACGTTGCCTTCTTTGAGCTTCTTAACGGCTTCCGCAAAATGCTCTATATGACGATGGCTGAGCTGGACGCTCACGCCAAGCGCTATTCTCAGACCTACAAGCGCGGTTATGGCGTTTGGAAGGATAACTTTGACGCGATGGCTCAAAAGACCGTCATAAAGCTGATTTTGAACAAATACGCGCCACTTTCCGTCGATATGCAAAAGGCGATTGAACTCGACCAAGCTGACGACGAAGGCGAATACGTTGATAACAAACCAAGCGTTGAGATCGTCGAGGCTGAACTTGGCGACTCGGAGGAGTCAAGATAATGCGACAGATGATTCCTTGTTTCGAGAATTGGCCGCGTCGCCTCGTTCGCCGTACATGGAGGGGGTATAAAGTCTGGGCTCTTCAGAACAAGCACGACGGCCATTGTATCTACAACGCGAAGGTTGTGGCTGCCAAGTATTACGTCTATGCCTACGGCAAGTCCGAGCAGACCAAATATGGCAAGGGCTCTTTCGAAAGTGTAACGAAGATTTACGAGAACGTTGTGGATTTCATGGCGGACTGGGGGTTGAAATAATCCCATGGCCGACTCGTCCCTTACCAAGTACCGCAAGAAGCAACTCCGAGAGAAGCTGACGACCTTCATCATTGAGAATGTCGTTCCGGATTATATCGACTATCAGTCGCTCGAAGATATGCAATCTTTTATTGCGGCCAGCGAAGAAGACCAAGGCGAAATTGGAGCCTTCTGCGACTTCTTCGGTCTTGGACCTTGGTTTGAGGAAACGCTCGCGGAATGCGATTTTAGCGTAGATGACTTCTACGCGGATTATGCAAAGGAAATAGAGTGGAGGGCGCAAGAATGACGACGTGAGCTGGCAATCAATCTTAATTTAGCAACGTAACTTAATAATACTTATCCCGCCTTTCCCCCGCCCTTGAACTTCGTGCAATTAGTCCGAGTTCAAGAGACGCTAATGAACTTTCAAATGAACTCGCCGAGTACCGCACTACATTTCGGAGACTCGGTCGTTCGTTCAAGGGCGATGTGAAGGCAGGATGTAGGAGGTAAATCATGGCGAAGTTTCGTCGAGGGGTGAATCGCGTAACACCGGAATTTTACGCGGAGCTAAAATCAAAACTCGTTAAACCGTCGGATGACAAGAAGGTCATGCGCGAATACAAAATCGGTCAGACAACCGCTCAAATGATTCGCAATACCGCCGACTTCGACGAATACCGCGCTCGCGCAAAGAAAAATCACGAGAAGACGAAAGCTACCAGAGAGCTAGATAAAATTGTCAAAGACGCGAAATATGATCGCAACTCTGAGTTCCCGACGCTTCAGCCGAATTCCGCAGCAAACCACAAGACCCGAACTCGTGATGAGGATTATTCTCCGCTTGGCCGTGCAATCGGCTGGATGCTGACTATTTGCTTCCTTCTGATTGTTCTCGGCATTACCTATGCCGTTATCAAGTGGGCATTCGGACTTTAATAATTCGTGGTGCTTCGCGAGCCATAAACATATCGGTGTCCTCCACGACACGATAAATAACTCCAAATCTCCTCGCTTGTTGGATTTGCGAGAGAATCGGGCGAAGTTAAACGGGAAACGAAACCGAGGCCACCCCCCCTATTCCGTCGGAGCGGGCAAAGCGCAGAATCCTTTTTTATGAATATGACCTTTGTAAAAATGGGGACTTCCGCTCCGACCACCCTTGAAAGGATTAACAATGACTGAAGAAATAGACCCTAAAAAACGATTTGAAAATATGACCGTCGCTGACGCTCTCGCCTTGAACGAAGCAGCTAAACGGACTTGTGAGGTTGATGGATGAGAGGATTATGTAGAAAATGCGGGCTCGCCTGTAATGCTCTAACCTGCATAGCTAGATTCGGGCAACTCCCGAAGAAGCCATCTTTTGAAGTATCAACCTTCTGGAAGGGCGATTGTATCTGCTGTAAGCGGAAGAATGTCATGTGTACGGAGGAAAGAGATTTCTACTACCCATCGCTCAACCTGATAAACAAACCTGAATGGCGAAAGGAGCTAGGCGATGGCGACTGAGGCAGAACTGCAACAGATGGTTGCCGACTACATCCGGCTTCAATACCCCGACGTTCTATTCCATAGCGACTTTGGCAGCGGTATCAAGCTCACTCCGGGACAAGCGATAAAGCAGAAACGCCAGAACGGCGGTCGCAGAGCTTGGCCCGATATGTTTCTGGCCGAGCCGAAAGAAATCGACTATGGCGAGCCGAGCTGGCGTAGATATGCCGGTCTTTTTATTGAGCTCAAAAAAGAGGGTACCCGTCTCAAAAAACGTAATGGCGAGTGGGCAACTGAACATATTGCGGAGCAAGCCGACGTTCTCGATCGCTTGGAGTTCCGAGGCTACAAGGCCGTCTTCGCGGTAGGATTCGAGGAAGCGAAAAAAGTAATCGACGAGTATATGAGGGCGTAATGAAGTTTATAAGCAAAGATGACGGAGAAGTTTGCGACTTGGAAATCAAGAGCGCAGCAGACGGCGGAATAGACGTTATTCGCCGTGAGGTTGTCTTTGAGAAGCATTACAAACACCATAACGATATTTACGAAGATTTCGACGATTATTATCCCGATATTTCCCTCTGCAAGAATTGCTGGTGCATGACTCATACGCTGGCTGGGAACGTCTGCGGAAAGTGCAAAGGTAGAAAATAATGGCAAAGGCTGGCGTAGTATTTACCAAGGACAACGAGTATTATACTCCGAGCGTTTTTGTTGAACGCTTCGGCAAGTTCGACTACGACCCAGCGACCACAAAAGAAAAGGCTGCCGAGTTCGGCGTTGAACATTTCGACACCATCGAGACGGACGGCCTCAAAGCTGACTGGACTCCGTATAAGCGAATTTGGATTAACCCTCCATTCACAATAAAGCACGAGTTCTTCAGGAAGGCTGTCGAGACCTTCACAAAGACCAAAGCCGACATCTATATTTTGTTCCCGATCGAATTTATCACCACGAAGCGTTTTCATGACATCCTAGGCCCGCGGGGGGGGGGGGTCATTTATGTACCGGATGGCCGAATCAAGTTCGAAAGCGGGCTTGGCAAGAAGGCAAACTCACCGGCATTCGGGAGTTGCGTCATGAAGCTGGCAGACATTTCTACTGTTATTATGGAGCGGATTCAGCTATGATTCACGCTCTTTCCATCCACTCCATCGAGCGACTTTCCGAGCGACGACAGCTTCAGCATTTCGTCCAACATATCCATAAAATGCAAGGCTGGGGGATGCCGGATGACGGGATTTTCGTTCATAAAGGTTACCGCTACGTCATGCGAGAGGGAGTCTTGGTTACCGTCCTACCGCCAGACCACGCATACAGAAAACAGCTCGTGGAGGACGAGCTGCTTCATCGTTTGGCGAGATTACTCATGATTTGTCCGGAAGTATTTAACATTCCCGAAAAGAAGATGTAACATCCGACAGAGGCGAAATGCCTCTTTTTTGCTTCTTGTATATTCAAATTTGCAAGTAAGGATGTAACAATTATGCCGTTCTTCGCCAGCAATAGAGCCCTGACACGGAAATGCCCGAGTATGATGTCCAGCTCCCGCTGTAAATCGCCGCTACGGCCGAGGCGGTAGTCAAGGTCGTACTCATGATGACCTGCCCGACGTGAGACGGCATCAAAGGCTGTTCGTTGTTATAGACGAAGCCGTTTGTTCCGATACGAAAGATTGCTTTACCGATTGAGAGCGAGAGCGAGACGGTTGTTGTCGTGAAAGCATCCACGGCGCGTACTTGGATGTCCCAAGCGTATTCGTTGTCGAAGCTCAATACGAGGTCGGTGGCTGAGTAGTTCGAGCCACTCTTCGTAATCGGACGATTCGTCCAGCTTCCCCAGCTTGATTCGGAGGTCTTCTTATACCTGTATGCTACGGCGAGCGTATTCTTTACCGTTCCATCCACGGTAACTGTTGCGTAAGTACCGCTAATTGAGAGGGTAGTTTCCGATTCGAAGTTATTGGTACGGGTAGCAGAGGCGGTGATCGTTGGCGCTGACCATGGGATGACCGTTACGTTCTTGCTGACGGACTTGGCGAGGCTGAGGGAGTCGTTCGCAGCAACCGCAAGGGCAAGAGTTCCAGAAGCGGTCGGTCTTTTCGTGCTAAACGTCCCGCTCACGCTGGCCGAGCTACTGTAAGCAATCTGGATTGACTCGGCGTTCAAGGATGCCGTATAGCCGGTAATTGTGGCTCCGTCGTTAGCTGTTGCCTTGTTGGCGGTGGAGATAGTTACTTTCGGTTGCGATTGACCTTGAATGAAGATTTGGTTGTTGCCAGAAACCGATACGGCTGTTGTGGAGGCATCCTCGTAAGTGAAGTTCGAGAAGTTCGGCGCGGTATGGGTTGTTTTGGTTGTTATAGAGACCTGCTTCGTCTCGCTTGCTCCACCGTTCGTAGTATCGAGACGAGCTTGCAAGAGGACGGTTTTCGAGGTTGGCAGCGTAGCCGTGAACGTTCCGGTCGTATTCGAGACGGTACCGAATGATGTCCAGTTTGTCCAAGTTGAGCCGTTGTCGGTCGAGTAGCGATATTTGCCGGTCCTCGTCTCTGCTCCACCATCGCTTTGGCGAGTATATGAGAGAGTGGCGGTAACCGTATTATATGTCGCGTAAACCTGAGACGATAACGAGAGAGCCGAGAGCGGAGGGCAAGGCGTATAGAATGTTCCGGTAACAGTCTGGCTGGTTTTCTTCGTGTTCGAGGCGTAGCCACCATACCAGTATTTCTTGTTGCCTTGGATGGTGAGCGCGGTCGTTCCGGTACTTGAGGAATTATTGACCGTGATCGTGGCTGAGGTTGTATTGGTGGAGTTCGCATAGCGGTAGCTGTCGCCGTATGAGTTTTGAGCCAAGATAGCCGCCTGAATATATCGGCCGGAAGCGCTACTCGGATTTCCGTAGGAGCTGATACTGACCGCGAATGTCGCCGAATTATAGGTCTTTGATGAAATAGAGACGGTCGGAGTGGACGGATTCGTATAGAAAGCGGCCAACGTACAGTCCACGGAGCCAGAGATACCTGCTCCGCCGTTCGTAAAGTATTCTGCTCCCCAGCCATAGTTCTGCCATACGCTGAACGAACAGTTGACTGTAACGGCATCGGTATGGCTCACCCTGACCGTTCGCCTGCCAAATTCATGCCAGTCGTTATTATATGCCGGAATCTCTTTGTAGGTATTCTCGAAGACGGTCGCATTATTGCCGTTGATATTGATACTCATGCTCGGGTAGCCCGAGGTTACGCCACCATAGGTGTTTGTCCTTTTATATTGGACAATAGCAGTAAGGTCGGAATAATCCGTTCCTCTGCTCTCCTCGACTACGATGCGAGCTCTGATATAGGTACTCGCATAAACTTCACCAGATGTCCAAGACATTTTACCTCCTAACTATCCTTTACGAAGGCCCAGCCGTTCGACTGTGGCACTATTTTTATTGGTGGCATATCAATTTCTTTGGTAAACGAGCCTTTTGGAGCTTGGATTTCGTCAGAGCTTAATATGCCTATGAGCTGATTATTCTTCCAAACCTCCACGTTCTGCGGAGTCTGTCTGGTATAAGTTCCGGAAAGGTTGTTATTCTTGACCGTTACGCCATCAATATCAATCTGGACTTGGGAGTTGCTGAACTCGCCGTTTGCCTGAGTCCATTGGCTCCGGTAATCGCCCACGGCGAGCATCATATCGGTAATATAGAACTCAGCGTCAGATGAAGCCGTAACCGTGAGCGTGAGCTCTGTGGAGTGCGGTAGAATCGCCTCGGCAGCGAAATCTTTGTAGTTTGCGCTCTCGCCGTTCGCTAGGCTGATTGTCCAAACACCCTCCTGCGTTCCATCCGAGAGCGTAACTGAGCACGTCCCGACGGCCGTCTTCTTAATCTTGCATGAGAACGAGTAGTAAGTCTTGAACTCTTCGGCGATGCTACTATCGTCCGGTTTGACCGTGATAACTTGAGTTATGGTCTTATTGGCGAGTGAGATAACTTGACCGGAGAGAGAGCCGTTGGCCGAAGCGTCTGCTGACGGGAAAATACTGATTGTCCCTTCTCCCGATAAGTTCCAGTTGAGAGGCAATCCATCCGAGTCCTTGGCATACATAGCCGAATTTTTAATGAGGTTATTACCGCCGGAGTTCTGGACGCTGGTTACTACCGAGCGAATGTTTTGAGTAATGTTCGTGAAGTTCGCGTTGGTCTGATTCTCGAATGAGGATTGTTCTTCAACGATGGATTGAATCTGTTGGTTTTGCTTATCGACTTTGATTTCCGTATTGTAGATGGTCTTGAGGATGCTTCCGGCGAGAGCGTAGTCGGTCGTCGTCTCTTTCGGGATTTCTCCCTTGATTTCTTCCTTTACACCACCATCTACGGTGAGCTTGTGATAAGTAATAATGCCTTCAATGGTATTGTTCGTGTCATCCGTGAGCTCGATACGATCACCGATTTCTAGCCAGCCGAGCCCGACCGTAGTTGCCTCGAAGCCCGTCCATTCTATGCCGTCAACGGCGTTCAGGATGTTCTCGATAAAGGCGGTGCGCTCGTCATCCATGATTTCGTTATTGGCGAGCTTAACCTCAGTTAAACCGTTCAAAGCTACGCTCGCTTCGTCCGTCATGGCGATATTATCTTCCTGAGGCATACGCGAGAGGACGACAGAATTTACTGGCCCATAATGAGAGCCCTTCTCGAAGGATTTGAGGTGATTGTAGGTCAGCGACTCTTGAACGGTGCTCTGATACGGTCGGAAGACGATTTTGTTCGCAGCATCGTCGAATACGGCCATGGAGGCGGTCGTTCCGGCAATTTCTGCGAGAATGTTCCGGTAATTTTCTTCAGAGATGTTCTCGTAGAGGTCTTCGGCAATCTGATAGTTGTAGTTCGGCAGCGAAGTCATATCCTCGACAGATGCGCCAAACCTCGTTCCGATCGCGCTGGCAAGTCCGGCAACCGTAATTGGGAACTGGATGCCAGCTTCGTATGCTGATTCCTGCATAATAAGCATCTTGTTGTAGGCTTTCAGAGTGGTCGTTTCTGCGCCCTTCTTGACCGGTGCTTCGACAACCGTGTAGAAGCCGTAATCAATCCATTCGTAAGTATCAGCTTCAACGTTAATGCCGTATAAGATGCGAATATCTTTGCCCTCAATGGCGTAGCTTGAGCCACGGAGCTTGACGGTAGCGATTGAAGCAACCGAGCCAAATAGTTCGCCGGAACTCTCAATCGTGAAGGAGATAACGCTATCGTCCGACGTATAAGTTGTCGGGGAAGCTCCCAGCGGGTCAACAATAATTTGAGCTTTGACCATCTTGACTGGCGCTACTGCTGCGCTCTTGATATTATTGCTGACGTTTATCATCTGTTATTCCTTACTCGTTGGGATTAGGTTGACCGAGAAGCTCTTGTAGAGCCCTCTTGTTTTATCGAGGAGTGGGAGCTCGAAATCGCTCGCGTAATACTGAGCGGTTTTCGTTCCTTTGGATTTCGGGTCGAAATAGGTCGCCGAGAAATATGCTGCGCTCAGCAAGGTCGAGATCGTCGAGACCTCGTTCTCGGTTAAACCGTCTCGGAAGACGATTTGAATCTTCGGGAATACCCCGATAAGGCTGGCGCTGATATTGCCAGCCATGTTTCTTTCCGCGTCTTTCCAGAGCTTGTTGTATTGGACGGAGTAGCTCTTCACTCCCGGAAGAGCGGTACCGCCAATCGTGATTAAAGTTCCGCTAAAAGCCATGTTATGCCTTTCTTATATCTCGTGTATTCATCGCCGCCCAGACTACCGGCTTTCCGTTTCTCGGAGCCGTTAAGACCGCGCGATCGCCGTTAATCTCGCTGATGGTATAGACATCGTCATATTGGACTAAAGGCGTTCCGTCGTAATCTACGAGTCGAATTGGTACGACTTTGTCCCCTACGTTAAACGTAGAGGGCGTAGGAGTAGGAGTTGGGGTAGGAGTGGGAGTTGGAGCCACTTTCCAGCCTTTGTATCGGAAAGCGCCCAAGAATGAGGCCATAGACATATTGATGACGTTGAATCCAGCTCCTCCGGCCGCGCCTTTTGGCGTTCCGCCTTGGTTTTGACCGAGTAGCCTGATATAACCTCCGCCATTGTAATCTTCGTCAGCGAAGCCGATATGGCCATATTCGCCAGCTCCGAAGACGACAACATCGCCTCGTTTCACGTCGGCCTTGTTCGTAATCAAATCGAAGTCGTTTCCGGCGTTTTCGTCTCTCGCTGCCGTCCAGCATCCACGCGCCGCACCTGTTCCTCCGGTTGAAAGCCAGCGTCCTAGTTGCATCCAGAGCAAATCTGCTCCATCCCAACATTGGTAGCCATAGCAATTATCGCAATCATAGCCCTTGCCCATGACTTCGTTGCGGAAGGCATCATAAGTATTGAACGGAACGCTATACCACAAGCCAACCCCGCCCTCTTTCGGCTCGGTATCTTTTGCTTTCTCTTCAAACTCTTTCTGAGCTTCTACCACTTCGGGGGTAGTTCTAAATACTTCATATACCTTTTCGGCAACGGTTTTATATTCTTGCTGTCCCTCTCTGATAACCACTTCCGTATGCGACGTGTTAATAAACTCATAAAAATTCTTATATCCTTTCCCGATGAAATAAACTGTTCCCCCGATTATTCCACCGACAAGACCGGTTACACTTGCTCCGTCGAGGAGTGAGGAAATGTCAGCTCCCATCTTCTTGGAAAACCAGTCGAGCGCGTTAAAAACAACAACCCATGACAGGATTGCTACGCACATCAGGATGGTTTTGGCTAGGTCCTCGAACATTCTCTTCCAAGACCACTTCCTTTCCTTCGTAAACAATACGTTTGCGATCCCAGAGAGCAGCCATACGAGGTAAGCGCCTCCAAGAATGCCTAACCCAACCGAGACGGTGATTAGTTCGCTAATAGTTTCCTCAAGCATATTGGCTCCTTTCGTTAGTCAACAAAAAACACTTCCGCAAAGCAGAAGTGCAATCAGTCTTAACTTAATTATACCACAAGGATGGCGAGACGCTAACGTCTTAATTATATCATAAGAGGATTGGTAGGAAAAGGCGACGATTCATTCGCCGCCTCTGGAAAAGAACTTGCTTACTACTTGCTTTTGCCATTCGAGAATGGCGATCGTGGCCGGACAATCTTCCGCCCACATCTCAATGAGAAAGTCGATGCGCTGTTCAATGGTATCATCATCTACGTTGATGATTCCGAGACGTTCTCTCCGACATAGTTCTTCAAAAGCCTTCTTACACTCTTTACCGTTCGGACAAGGGACATCGTGAATCTTCGAATGAATCTCTCGGTGGAGGGAATCTCGCGGAATCATCTTGCCCATATATGCGTGCTCGCGCAGGGCTTTGGCGTAGCCTTGATTCCAATGTCTGCGCTGATAAAGAATATGGTGAAAATCTAGCTGGTTTGAGTAATGGTACCCTCGCTTAGCTGGTTTCCTCTTCATTGTTCAGCTCACCCCCTGACCAGTATAAATCCGAGATAATGACTACTTCTTGGCACTTGACCATATCCGCTTCGCAGCTCACGAGAACAGTATCCTCCCCCTCGACCTCGATTGCGCATTGAGCGTACTTGTTGACCTCTTGTATGAATCTGCTGAGTCGGGACATCGGGAAATTGGACAGAGTAATGCTCATCTTCATAACAAAATACCCCCTTCGTAAGTCGTTCTTCATGTGCAACAAAATGCACCCCGCAAAAGCGGAGTGCAATTAGTCTGAATATATTTTAGCATAATTATGATATAATGAGCTCAAACAACGTAAAAATAAAAACGAAAAAGGAAGTTTATGGCAAATCCAAAAGCAAGACCGCAAGCGACAAGAAAGCCTGCGGTTACCAAGGTTTCTGCGACAACCAAGAAACCAGTTTACAAACAATGGTGGTTTTGGCTGATTATTGTCGTCGTTCTTATCGGCGTTGCCGGTAGTTCAGCGTCAAACAAGGAGTCCTCGCCGTCTGGCAGTTCCAGCTCTTCTTCGTCGTCTTCGACACCGAACGAGAAGAAAGAGCCTCGTATTGGAGACGATGTTACCGCCGGAAAGAGCGTCATCAAGGTTATCTCCGTTGAGTATAACTATGCTGACCCGGACGGGTATTGGACACCAAGCGACGGTAAGGAATACGTCAAAGTCAACGTTTCGCAGCATAATAATTCTGATTCCAAAATCAGCTTCAACGCTCTCTACTGGTCTCTTCAGGACGGTAATGGCGTAGCGCAGAACTACCTTGGCGCTGGCTTATCTCAGACCGACGATTTCTTTGGCTCCGGCGATCTCGCGTCCGGCGGGACTCGTGCGGGCTCCCTCGTCTTCGAAATCCCTGCCGGAGACAGAAATCTCGTCCTCATTTACGACCCGATGGAGTGGGGAGTTGAGGCCGAGATTAAGTTGTAGCTAGTCTATCGGACAGTTATCGGACAACTAGACTATAAAACTAACAGAGGCGGAAAGCCTTTATAGTAGCTGTCTATCAGACATTGATTACTGCTTTATTATTGAGGAAGCTCAAGTCATTAACGCCCTTGACGACTTTGTCTAGGAGCGTATCTTCGCCAACCTTAACGGTAACGTGAACTGGCTCATCATCCTCTGCGTTGTTAATATCTTCCATCATTCCGGCAAGCCCGGCGTTTAGCGAGGTCTTCAAATCAATCGAAGTTGGTAACGAGCTAATTGTTTCTTGGAAGTCGGTTGCCACGTCTTCCCAACCTTTGATATAACCCTGCTCGGAGAAGTCGCCGATACTCTCGAAGAGTTTAGAAGGCGAGTGAATACCGAGGAAGTTTTTGACGGCATCCACGGCTCCGGTGAACATATCTTTCATCTTTTGGGCGAGGTTGCCGATACCAGCTTTCAAACCTTCCCAGATATTACGGCCGATATTGCAGAATGTTCCCCAAGGGTCAGCGAAGGCGTTTTTAACGTCGTTCCAGCGGTCTTTGAACCAGTTGCCGATGCTTTGGAATACGCTCACGATTCCGTCGTATGCTTTCTTGAAAATGTCCCTGAACCAGTTACCAATTCCGGCGAATACTCCGATAATCTTGTTGTAGAGATTATCCATCCACTCGAACAAAGGCGAGAAAACCTCGATAATGAGGTTGAGGGCTCTTTCGAATAGGTTTCTAAACCACTCGCCGATATGCTGGAAGATGTATTGAATCGACTCTTTGATGGCGGTGAAGAAGTCCGGAGCGTTCTCCCAGATTTCTACAATGTTCTGGAATCCTTCGGTAAACCAGTTGACGACTTCCACGATTGTCTCGATGAGCCATTTCAGGACGTTTATCACGGCGGCAAGCGCAGCGAATAGACCTTCGAGCAGGAAGGTCGCCACTTCCTTGATTACCTGATACATGGTCTCGAATAGTTCGTTGTTCTCGGCGACGCTTCCGAGCATATCGTTGAACAGGTCGTAGATTGGCTTGAGGGCATCCAGAAGTCCGTCGAGCGCCGGTTTGACGTATTTCTTATACAGGTCAACGATTGCCTCCCAAAGCCCTTTCACGATTGCCACAATGCTTTTCAGGAGGATTGCCCAGTAGTTGAGCTGAGCGGCCACGACGTTATCGAGAATCCAGCCGATAATCGGAGCGAGGATTTCATATAGGTCAGAGAAGATGTCGAGGATGAGTTGAACGGCTTGTGCAACGCCCTCAAAGACGTTCTTGAATGCGTCTGCGATTCGGTCAAAGTTAATCTGGTCAAACATCTTCGCCGTATCAGTAAACAAGCGAGGGAGTGTTTGCTCTGCGACGTGCTTCGTTATCGGGTAAATAACTTCCGTTATGAAGCTCTTGCCGGTCTTTTTGGCCGCGTTGAACGCTCCGCTCATGGACTCTTTGAGAGTGTCCCACGCTTTCTGAAGAGGTTTCGTGTCGATTTGAGAGAATAGGTTTTTAATGTCTTGAATCCATTGAGGGAGTTCGATTTCTGGGATGATTGAACCCCAGTTGATTGCTTCCGCGCTGGCTTCGAGATCGCCGAGAATATCAACACCGCCTCCACCTCCGCTACTTCCGGAGCCAGAGCTAGTTTGTTCTTCGAGGACGTTCATTTCATCGAACGCTGCGAGAGCTTTCTTGGCCTTCTTGGCTGCGCCTTCGGCAGCGTCTCCATAGCCCTCAACCGCGTCAGAAGCGTCAGAGACTACGGAGGCCGTACTTGCGGCAGCGTTTCCGGTCTCAATGCCGAATAATTTGAGGAATGCCTTGATATATGCGATTGCTCGTCCGACTACGTTTGCGATTACTGAAAATACCGGAATGAGGATATTCTTGACCGCCGCAGCAAGCTCGCCGATTTGAGCCTTGAGTTGATCCCAAGTATTCGCGAGCTGGATTTGTTTGCCAACGGGAGTCTCGCCTAATCTATGGTTGAGATCGCCTAGGTTTTCGCCGACAATTTGAGTAAGGAGGGCGACGCGTTCTTCCTCTGTCCCGAAGTTAAAGAGTTTCTTCTCGTCTTCGGTCAGATGGTAACCGATTCTCTCCATACCGCCGGTCTGGCCTTGGAGAACTTTACCCATCATGGTTGCAGTTTGAAGAACATCGCGAGAGGTTGCCTCGTAGCCGTATTGCTGGACGACGAGGTTGTTCATCGTATTCGTGAGTTTCTTCAAGCTGTCAGCTTGTCCGACGTAAGTAGCGAGCTCTTGGAGACCGTTCTGTTGAGCGTCTGCGGATACTACTCCGAGACGTTCTTCGGCTTCCGTGAGTTTAATCACGTCGTCATATTCTTGCTGAGTCGCACCGCGCTGTTGCATGACGGTGGCGAGTTTGGTACGAGAAGCAGAGAGGTTTTTGTATGCTTGGTCTGCTTCTTGAACGACCTGAGTAAGTTTGCGGAAGGCAGCAACAACAACAGTCGAGAGAATATGGCCCATAGCGACCGTAGCAGCAGAGAAGCTGGAAGTAGTTTGCTTTACGCCATCAAGTTTGGTATTGACGGCATCGAGCTGTTTCTGGAACTCTGCGGTCTTAGCCGTAATGAGAACTTGGAGCTCGTCAACAGTAGTTGCGGCCATTATTTTCCTCCTTTGTTTGCCATTGTCTTGATATAAGAGTCAAGTGCGCTGTCTTCTGTAAAGCCCTGAGGTTTGTCTCCGCTTCCTTTGGAGAAAAGCGGCTCTTTGGGATAAGGGTTTTTCTTTGAGGCGTGAACTCCGGCAGCGACATATTGCCCGAGGTTGAAGTTATTAACGTCGTCGAAGCGGAATTGCGTCTCGATTCGGTCAGCATAACCATCTAGGCAATCATAGAAATCGCCAATCGTGAGTTCCCAAAACTCTTTAGGATGTAGCCCGATTTGGAATGCTAGAGGTTGGTTTCGTTGCCAGAAATCGGTGAAGTTTTTACAGTCTCGGAAACGTTCTTCATTGACTCGTGAATCTGCGCCTTGAGACTTTCTACGTCGATTGTTTCTTTTCCTAAAAAACCAGCCTTGCTTACGCCCTCGATTATCGTGATTATTAAGTTGTCGATACCGGAAGCGAAGAGCTTATCGAAGTCATCATCAGTTCCTCCGCCAGCGATCACTAGGAAGCGCAAATCAGAAAAGCTCATGGAGTTACCGAGGTTTCCTAGGCAGCTCATAAAGTTCTTCTTATGGATTTCCTCTGCTTTCGCGATATTACTAGCTTTATAATTGAGAATGACTTGATTTTCCATTGGTTATTCCTTGTATAAATTAGTAAGGTGGGGGAGATACCCTCTCCCCCTCGGGGTTATTCGCTTTCGCCGCTTTCAGGGTCGGCTGGCGTGAAGGTAACGTCTCCGCTGATGCGAAGAGTTAAGTTGAAGGTATCAAGACCGTCAACGGTTTTCTCGCCGTACTCGAAGTTCTGGATAAACGCTTTGTAAGAGAGTTTATTACCAGCGGGAGTTACAACTTCCCAATCGCGAGTCTTCTTTGAATCGAAGACAGCGCGGAGTTTGTCAACTTGGTCGGCATCGGTTACGTTACCAGCGATGTCCTGAGTTCCCCAGTCAACAGCGCCTTGGATGTACTCTTTGGCTCCGTTTGGAGAATCAAGCGTAGTTACGTCGATTTCTTCACCTTCGCCAGAGATAGCACCAATGCTGGTGAGGGATTTCACGACAGTATTAGCGGTTTCGGAGCCAGTCTTTTTCATGGTTAAGGTGGACCCCATTGTTCTTTGTCCTGCCATATAATTCCTTTCGTTTATTTAGGTATTTTGACCGCAGCGAATCTGAGATTCGTGTGGTATAAGCACCCCTCTGGCGACGGAATGTCCGAGGAGAATGTAAGCAGATAATCTTTCTCGCGCATCGCTTCCTCTGCTTCGTCTGCGATACGGCTCGCGGTGGTACTTTCGTTGGCCCAAACGTCCACAATGATTTCGACATCGTACGCGCTCGGAGTCTTGTCCAGCTCATAACGAGCGGATTTGCTTCCTACCGAGAACGTAATCGCCGGAATCTGCTCAGTCTTAAACGTCGCCTGATTGCCTTGGATACAGGTATAGCCGAGGCTTTTCAGCGTGTTATAGACTTCAGGTTTTGGATTGAATTTCATCGACGAACGTCCTCTCTCAACGCGTTAATGATACGTTGTTTGATTTGGGATTTGTTCTCAGCAAGCGCCGGATACATGAACGGCCTAGCGGGCTGGCCTTCTGTCCTGAAGAATCTCTCTCCGTTGTCCGGAGTGTAGGTCCAAGGATAGTGGGCGTACGAAAGCCCGAGTTGTCCTGCTCGCGGATAGTTCGAGTTTTCCCCGATAATACCCGTGCCAAACTCGACATACATGGCATATTCAAGCGCGGTGAATATCTTGCCGGAGATTTGATCGCGTTGCTCATCAACCTTCATGTGGATGGAGTTTCTGAGCGCTCCGCTACCAAACTTTCCGGGGACGGCTCTCATTTTCGCCGTACTCAGCATCATAGACGTTCCTTCCACGACAGCTCGCTTGAGCTTCGCAGCGTTCGCTATGCGCGAGATATGGCTCTTGAGTTCCTCAACGCCCTTGAGTTCTACCGTTACTCCGCCCGCCATTTTTCCCCCATAATGAATTTATGAGAGTCCCTTGGCAGAGCGTCCGTAACGACGTATTTTATGCCTTTATATTCAAGTAAGTCGTCAACTTCAACTTTCGTGTCCGTAGGGCAAGAAATCGCAATATCTATATTGCGAGTGAGACCGAGCTCACTTTGAAGCTCTCCGAGCGAATTGAATCGAACATTACCTTTGAATGTACCTTTGACGGTCGTTCCGTTGACTATCCCGCCTTCTCGGTCCACGGTTTCCGTTTTGGCATAGACCTTAACCGTTTTGTCGTAAAACGTCTTCGCGATTCTGGCTTTTGCATTAGCAGGAAACAACATGGATTTTCCTATAAGGTTTTAATAGTTCGGCGAATCCGCCAAATAGCTCTCCGTCGCTCACGGTCGCCAAGTAGTTCTTGGTCTTATCCCCATAAGTAACGGATTGACCATTATCGGAGAGAGACTTGACTTCTGTATCATCAACGTCTCCCTCGATAGTGGTCGTAGTTTGGGCGAAAACGCCACTTACGATGCGAGCCGCGACCCTCGCAATCCGGCCATCAAAGCATTTCGCAGCTTTATCGGTTGGGAGATTAAGGTAGAGGGAGATACGAGCGATTACTTCGTCAACTACGCTCTTTAGAAGATTCTCATCTTCGGCAGCAGCATGGTTGATTTCTTTGGTCGCGTTCATTACCTCTACGGCAAATTCATCGTAAGTGTACATTTTCTAGTCCCTCCCTATTCGCTTTCGCCGCTCTCGTCGCCGCCACCGTAGGTCCAGATGAGGTCAGGCATGATGGCCTTAGTACCGTAGTGGAGGTAGGTTTCAGCAGCAAACGCTTCGGCTAGAGGGATTTTCTCTGCGGTGTAGTCAGAGACGGCAACCGGTTGAGCAACAGCACCCTTGACCATGAGAACGATGTCTGCGTCTTGGCGGAAGTTGCTGTAAACTTCAACGCCGTGGATTTTGTTGACTTCGCCGCTGTCAACGCCGTTGTCATACTTGTCCACATATTTGCGGAGAGCATTGAAGACGGTTGGTTTGATAGCGAGAACGAGGTCTTCGCGATCTACGCCATCGACGTATTCGTTGGTAGTGGATTCTGCGTTAGCAATCATCTCGTCAACGATGTCGATGTATTCGGTAGCCGAAGAAGTAACCGCAGTACCAGCAGCTTCAGCGACAGCGAAGAAAGCGCGATCGAGGTGAGCGACAGCTCTTTTGCCGTGGTTAGCAGTCCTCTTTTCGAGTAAGCCAGCAACGCCAAAGAGTTTGAGGTCTTTGAACTCAATCTCAGTCGTGATTTCTTTGTCTTGGTCGAGGTTGATAGTAACCTTGCCAGAGTTTTTGAGGGCTTTGCCTTTGCCAGCCGCGCGAGCGGTGCCGTAGTTATCGACAGTCGCATTGTCGAAACGGTTAATTTCGACAGAGCCGGAAGTTGGGTCGCCAGAATAGTCCGTATTCTTGATGTAGGAAGAAACGGCATTCTTTTGGATGGACTCGATGAGTTTGCCACCGAGTTCGATGAGTTTATCCTTGGTCTCGCTAGAGGCTAGGATAGAAAGCGCATCAGTTCGTGCCATAGTATTACCTTTCTAATTTCTTAAATCGCATGATAGCCGTTTTTGGAATAAATCCCTTTGCTCATGCTGTCTGCGGTCTTGGAACTTGGAGTAGTCGTGCTTCTGTCAGTAGGAGTTGTTCCGGATAGTTTCGCCTTGACGGCATCTTCAACCGCTTTGTTAAACTCCTTTTCGAGAGTCGCGATGTTCTCGTCGGTCTTGTCCGCGTCGGCATCTACAACAAAATCTACGAGTTTGCTGGAAATGCCCTTCTCAGTCAGCTTTTCAATCGCTTCAGACCTGCGCTCGCGCATCGTAATGTTGTGCTCGCGCTCGTCCAGCTCTTTACGTTCAGCTTCTTGAGCTTCTTTCGCCCGCTGTTCCTCGGTCAGTCTGGATTGGCGTTCCCACTCGGATTTCTCCTTCGCGATTCGCTCTTCCATTTCCTTGTCGAAACCTTCGCGCAATTTCTTACGCTCTTCCGAAAGTTTCTGACCAAGTTCTTCTTGGGAAAAAGTCTTACCGGCTTTGGTTTGTTTCTCATCGGTTTGAGTAGCGTCTGCGGTATTGTTTACGCCGTCCGATGTTGAGTTATTAGCTTCGTCAGCCATGTTTCCTCCGATTTTAACGTGTCGCCACGAATTAGGTTATGAATAACAAAAAGCACTCACATGAACTGTGAGTGCAATTAGTCTTACGGTTATTATATCACATCTAAATTAAGATTGCGAACATTACTCTTTTTTCTGGTCTATCTCAAATTTCCCAGCATCGAGCGCACTCGCCATGGCGGAATCTTCTGACTCCCAGCGAGCCCATCTTAATGCTTTGACTTCTTTGGCGGTACGTTTATTTTTGTTATCCATCTGCGATTACCTTCAAAACCATTATACCATCTTTTATGGACTCCACTTCATATTGGAGACCGCGTTTCAAAAGGAGTTCGACTTCGTTGTATGCGTTACTATGCATAGAGCGTGGCCCGATAAAGAAGCTCGGCGTATCTTTCGGGACTTTTAGCTCAAGCATTAGAGCCCGTTCGCCGGTCTCGACTATATGATCGTAGAACTCTTGCGCAATATGCTTCTTTACGGAAGTCGAAGCAAAGCCATTCAGCTTAAACTTCGTCCCTACGCCCATTTGGATGTATTTCTCATAGTCTTTATACTTTACGCCGCGGAATGTTCTCATGTTTCTCGGTGTCTTGAATCTATTTAGCAAACTATCAAGAGCCGAGACATCGTGAATTATGTTCGGATTGCCTTCATATTTGCCATAAAGATAGTCGTTGACGTACTTGAAAGTCAGTCCCGTGTAATTTTCGAGAGCATATTCCTCCTCTCTTGGAGCCAGATTGATTATTCTTTCAGCAGTCTCGTCCAGACGCGTGATTTCTTCGTCGCTTAGTGCCGTATATTTCGGCTCAGCATTGTTTGCCTTATTCAAATCAAGCGCCTCGTAGTTAAGCGGGTCGGTTTTCTTGGCCGACTTTTCTCTGACTTCTTTGGTCCATTCGCCGTAGGTTTTCTTACCAGTCATATAGATTCCGCCCTCAGCGTCTCTTGCTCCTCTTTCTTGTGGCTCCCAGCCCTCAACGACTGGAACGATTGTGCTTCGGCAATAAGGATGAAGCGGCGGCGCGTTTTCGCCTTGGTCTGCTTCCTTGACGCTGAACTCTTTGCCATCCATAGCACGGCAGATGTCGGAAGTCCTCTCGTCGAGCGTAGCTACAAAGCGGAATTTCTTGATGCCAAGCTCTTCGTAGGATTCGAGCTCGGCCTTATTCTCGAAATAATTAGTCTCCGTTCGGACGAGACGGTTCGCGTTATTGAATCCGACGCTGAATCTCTCCATGACCTCTCGGACGGTCTTTTCTTGCCCTTGGCCGGTAGCAACTGCTCGGACGAGAATGTCCTTGAGCGAATCGGCGAGCTTGTCGGTATTCGCCCAGACTCTCTCGGAGTAGTTGCTCCCTTCGAATTTCGTATTAAGAATGGCGTTAATCGTGCCTTGGTTGAGCGTCGTGAATGACGGCGTTTTACCGGTGCCTTTGGCGATGTCGAAGATTGTCCGATTGTACGTCTCCGAGATGATTTTCTTGTAAGCACTCGTTGAGAGTTCTTGTTCTTGGAGTGCGATCTTCTTGGACTCCCCCCAGAGTTGAGCTTCTAGCATCCTGAGCCGAGACATCCTGCCTTTGAAGTTCTCCGGCAGCGTTGTCTTGAGGCCGGATTGAGCCATGTCGTTGAGAAACTTCGTGATATTGCCTCGCGGTTCGATTTCTTCAAGCGCGTCTCGGTTGAAGGTTTTATCGTTCCGGTAATAGCTGGCGTAAGTTTCCTTGACCGTGCGAACAACGGAGCGAGCCGATGAGCGATAGATTTTTTGTATCTGCTTGAGATACGGGACGGAGGTTTTCTCCGCCCTCGTCAGTCGCTCAATCGACCTTTTCTCCCAGTAAGCGTTGCTTCGCTTCGCCATAGGGATTACTCCTCGTTAGCTTCGTTTGGTTGCTCTGTTCCGTAATTGCCAAGACTGAGGCTGGCGTTTTCTTCTTGCTCGGCGAGTTCAACCGTTTCTTTCGCGTCTTGGACGAAGGAAAGTTGAGCTACCAGAGTTTCCTTATCGACAATGCCGACGAGGTTGTTAATCATCTGGCTGACTTCAAGGTTGTTAATCGGGAGAGCACGTTTGAACACGGCATCCACCTCATTGTTCGTAACGATTGGCATATTGGATTTCTTGTTGAGGAAGAAGTTGTAGATGCGGAAGCGGTCCATGAGAGCGTCCTCGAAGTAGCGTTCCTTGTCCTTGATATGCTGTTCGAAGGCGAGGAGCTTGTAAGCGATTGCTACGCCGGAGGAATTACCGGCAAATTCTTTGTCGCTCATGTCCGGAGTCATGGAAATCTTATGGATGTCGGTTACGATATTCTGGCGGAGAACGTCAGCGTCGGACTCGTTGATATTCTTGGTAATGTATTCAATCTTCGCATCTGGCGGGAGATTGGATAGGATACGGCTGTCTTTGAGCTCTTTCCTCTGTTCTTTGTCGAAGTCGGAGCCATAGAAGGCGAGGATAGCGTCCACGAGTCTTTCGCGATCGAGTACGCGGTCGGATTGGAGGATATTGTAAGCGTCAATGAGGGAGACGACCGGCTCGAAATCGCCGATTCGGTCAACGCCGTTCAGGTATTCGACAACCGGAACTTCGCCGAAGGAATGCTCTCTGTCGAGGCTGGGATCGCCGATAAGTTCGCCAGCTTTGAGCGTTCTCTCCATGACCATAGTCGGAGTAAGCAGAGTCATTTCGAATTGACCGTCGATAATCTTGCCATTTTCGTCATAGGACGGGATGTAGATAATCGCGAACATCTTTTCATGTTTCACGGTATCGTCATAAATGAGCATGATATTGCGCGGGTCGATTCTGGTCGAATTGCAGTCCGAGTTCTCGTCATTGTAGATACGCTCGAAAGCATGGCCGAAGACGGAAGCGTCGTTTGCAAGCTCCACGTCGAGTTTGCCGATTGTCTGGTCTTTGTAGAGGTCAACGATCGCGTCAATGTTCGTGCCCTCGCTTACAAGATATTGGACGGGGTTGCCGAGCAGGTAGCCGACGTTCGTCTTGCTGATATACCTTGCATGGTTGGTTACGGCGAGTATTTGATGGGGAGCCGGACGTTCTGTTACCGGTTCGCTCCTCATGTATGCTTCGAGGCGATTGTAGTAATCGACTTCGCTTTTGCGAGCGTTACCGGTCAGGAGGTTGTTTATAACCTCTTTGGTAGGCTCGGTCCCTTTTGGTAGATAATAGACTTTTTGTATCATATTTCCTCCTTAAAATCCGTTTGAGAATATCTCTCGTTGTCTCCCCCCGAAGCCCAATTCGGCTTCCGTTATCACGCGAGGTTTCCCCCGCGCTGTAATCGACTCGTATATCGCCGCTAAAACATCCACGGAGTCGTCGTGGGCGTTCTTACCCTTCCTTTGGTAACTCATGACCTGCTTATAGAACTCAGGAAAGCGATTCTTCCAACCCTTAGGCATATAGACGTGGTTTTGCACCCAGCTTGAGCTGGCAAGAATGCGACTCTCCTTGTTGTGAGTCTGAGTTTGGGAGGTTATGCTAATTCGGTTTGTGTTAAATTTTTCTTTTAATAGTCTTTCGACGTTTCTCGCAAAACCACGCCCGCCGTTATTGCTCTCGACGACAGCTTTCGAGACGTTGCCGGTGAGCAGAAGTTCGGCAACTGCTGTCTCAGTCCTCTCCATCGGCTCGTCCGTAAAGACGAGGTTGGTGATATAGGCTTCATCTTGATAGACGGTATAGTTTATTGAGCAAAGGAAGTCGGAGCCGGTGTCTGCGGTATCCGTATAGTTCTTGGCCTCGCCTTCCGGCAAGTCGTCCCATTCTTTGAAAGCTTCGTACAGACGGCCACCAACGTCGATTGGATGCTGGTTGTAGTTCGCTTCGAAAATATCGACGTTCATCTCCTGCTTCAAGAAGGCTATGTCCTTGGCGCTTAAAATCGACTCGCAGAGCAGTTTTCCATCTTCGGATTGGACTTTGTAGGTTATTTGCTCCGCATCGTCGCCAAACGCGCCGAGAATGCGTCCTGCGAGGTCTCTTTCTCCCCATCTCGTCATAATGATGATCGCTTTACGTTTGCCTTCAAGGCGAGAGAGCATGGTATTTGTAAACCAAGACCAAGTATCATCGAGGGAGTTCTCGTTGTACGCTTCTTCGGCCGAGCGGACAAGGTCATCGCAGATAAGGTAATCGCAACCAAAGCCGGTAGCGGTACCGCCCGGACTCGTTGCGAGATAGGATACCTGAGTTTGCCCGTCAATCGTCCACATCTGCGCGGCTGCTTCGCCATATTTCACGGCAGTATTCGGGAAGATGTCGGAAAAAACGACACGTTCGCCGATGCTTTCCGTCTGAATCATATTCCTAACGGAGCGAGAGAACATACTAGCGAGACGCTCATTATACGAGGCTGTCATGACTCTCGTGCTCGGGTCTCTGCCGAATAGCCAAGCCGTAGTGTCTTGAGCGGTTAAGGACTTACCGAAACGAGGCGGAGCGTTGATAACGAGAAAATGTTTCGGGGAATGCTCCACGAAATCCTCAATCCTGTCTGCCATGTCGCGAAGATACTCACGATCTTCCTTGTAGAAATTCGGATGGAGGATACGACAAAACTCCCATAAGCTGTTATGGGCAAGGGCGCAGTCAAGGTCTCGGTCTGTAATCTGGTCGAGAATTTGTTTGTCGTGCTCGTCCATGGCTACCTCTCAAACCTGCTTTTCATATTGAACTTATCTTTTATGTATTTGCCGACATCGCCGACTTCGAAGCTCTTGTCGTCAGTCGAGACGGTCTTCCACTTATCGACTCTGTCCATGTCGTATTCAATGAGTTGAACTTTGTGGTCGGGCTCGTTCGTTCCGCCGATATGCCAGTAATTACCATAGAGAGCGCGGAACATTGGCTCGTCTGGGAACTTGTCGAGGACTTCGAGAGCTTTCTCGCGGTTAATAAGAATCGGCTTGTGAACGGCATAGTTAAGCGTTCCGACCTTTGCTTTTTCGAGAGTCTTCGTAAGGTGGCGAAGTCTGGTCGTCCAGCGAGTAGAGCGTTCGTCATGACGATTTTCTATGCGGACGATATGGCGGTAGAGATCGCCATTGTAGGTCGGCTTGGAGTTCTCGACGAATGGTTTGAGAATGAAGAAATCGTCGTTGAATAGCCAGAAATTTTCGGTAATCTCGTCATTCAGGCAAGCTCTGCGCAGCATATTGCGTACTCGCTCCCACTTGGTCGCTTCTAGCTGTTCGATTTCTACATAATGGTCCGGTTCAAGTCCAGTCGGCTTGCCACCATAAAACCAAACGTCTCGATATGGGAAGTTGGCCTCCACGGAGCGAAGGGAGTAACGGAGCTCCTCGTCTTCTTTGCAATTCTTGACGAAATAAACAATGTCATAATTGCCGGTGATTTCTCTTTGGCAGCCGAATCTCTTGTAGAGAGCAGAGTCGCGATGCTGGCGCACTTTAGCTCGATACCACTCCGCCTTTGCTGGATTCGGTTCTTTTTCTGCCAGTCTGAGCAGAGTATCCGTGAGAATTTCCAGCCGTTTGACGCTGAGCTCGCCACGGCAGAGTGATTCTTTGTCATCGAAATGATGATGAATGAGAGTCTGCGGAGCTTGATAGAGGCCGTTATTGGCCAGAATCGCCTGAGCGCTGAAGGTCTCATCTTCGCCGAATTGCATTCCCTCGATAAACTTGAGCCCGAGATCGTCGATAAGACTCTTCTTGAAGAGCTTGTTCCAGACCATAGCCCACCGAGCCGGAAGACGATATGGAGGGTAGTTGCCCTTGATTATCGGGTCTTTGCGAACGCCCTTGGCATGATGGCGATATTGCCCGAATTGGACGATATTGAACTCGTGGCGCGTCATTCGCGTCATGACATCAATCGCGTCTTCCGTATAAGCGTCGTCAGCGTCGAGGAACGTCAGATAATCACCCTTGACCTTCTTCAGCCCGAAATTGCGCGCAGCAGAAACGCCTTTGTGCTTGTTATGATATACTTCGAATCCATAATCTTTGGAGTAGCGGTCCAGAATTTCCGGAGAGCCGTCCGTTGAGCCGTCGTCAACGAGGATGATTTGGGCTGATTGGTCGGTTTGGTTGACAATACTGTCTAGGCAACGCTCAAGGAAGGGAGCTTTGTTGAATACCGGAATAATTACGCTTATCATTTTGCTTCCTTTTGTCTTAATGCTTTGAGAGCTTTGAGGCCGCGCAGTTCTTCGACTGAGAGGTTGTTAAGCGGCGATTCGACCGGCTTGGCTGGCGTAACGTCCTTGGTCTCTTGCGGGTCGAAGTTGCCGTTGAGCTTAATCTTAATCTCCAACGCTTTCATCTTCTCCATTGGTGAGCTCTTGTCAGAATCGAGGATTCTGTCTAGCTCGTCTAGGTCTCGGATAATCCGTTCCGGGTCTCTTTTTGCGCGCGCCTTTGCCATAGCGCGATGAGAGAAGTCAGTTTGCGGTCGGCCGCCTTCGTTCCCAACGGAGCATTGGTTGCCTTTTCTAAAGGTTCCATCAGGGTTTCTTCCGGAGTTATCCCCGAGTTTCTTGACAGCCTTCTTTTTCGGTGGTTTGGCTTCGGATTTTGGCGGTTCTGGCGCTGGTTTCGGTTGAGCTGTCAAAGATTCCTTTACAACTGGAACAGGCTTCGGCTTGACCGGCGTAATTTTCGCAGCAGAAATAGAGATTGGCTTTTTCTTCTTGCTAATGTTTACAATCTTTTTCTCTGCCATGAAAATTCCTTTATTTAATTAGTTGATGTTCGACTTTGGCGTACCAAGTGTCGTATTCTGCCATCTTCTTCTTCATATAGCTGTTGCCGCCATTTGCGCGGTAATGATCATATTCTTCGTGGATGCGCTGATAGTTCTCGGGGAGTCTATGGTCGAGGTGGAACACGACCTTATCTTCCATCATCATTTGCAAAATTGATTGTTTCGCATCATTTCGGTTGGATGATCGCTGATTCTCGTCTAGCTTCTTGTTCGTATTGCGGTTTGAGAGAATCGCCGCGAGTGTGAGTGGAAAGGCCGTGATTAAGGCTACAATAATCTCGGTCATTCTTTGAATGTCTCCGCCATAAAGTCAGCTCCTTTCTATTTCTAGGTGGGTATAAAACAAAAAGCACTCGCCAATTTCTTGACGAGTGCAATTAGTCTTACGTTAATTATACCATAAACTCTTATAGTATGCGTCCATCCTCTTTAAGAGGTTATGCGAGTTCCCCCGCTCCGCGTGGGCCTTCCAGCTCCGGTAACATTCTTCTACCTTTTCCTTTGGGATTCTGCCTTTCTTGGCGAGATTGACTAGACGACGGAGCTTCTTCCGGTAAAGTTTCACGTTCTTTGGTAGAACGGTCCTTATCACTTTACCGGTTTCAGTAAGACGGAAAACGAAGCCTAAAAATTTAATACCCTCTGCGAGAGGGTATATTCTAGTCTTTTTTGGATGGAGCTCAAAGCCGATGAGGTTGAGCTGTTCGGCGATTTCTTCCCGACAGCGCTCCAAAAACTGCGGGTCTTCGTGGATGAGCACGAAGTCATCCATATAGCGGACATAGTATTTGACGTGCAATTTCTCTTTGATGTAGTGGTCGAGGCCGTCGAGGACGGAAATACCGGCGATTTGAATCATTTGGCTACCAGGGAGAAACCCGACTTCGCCGGGATATTGTTCGTCGAGGACTTTCTCCGTGAGGGCGTAAACCTCCGGCGTAATGTGGTCTTCGAAAACCGCCTTTACTACGTCATGGCGCATATTCGGGTAGTAGCCCTTAATATCACATTGGAGGACGTAGCCCTTTGTCCCATGCTTCCGGTAAAATCTTTGAAGAAAACAAGCGAGCCGGTCGCGAGTAAAGTTTGTTCCTTTATTCTTCTGACAGGCTCCGTTATCGTATATGAAACTCTTGGTAATTTGAGGGTAGATGGCGTTGTCGTTGAGGCTTCGCTGATAGACGCGATCGCGGAAGGCGACTCCCATAACTGTTCGCATTTTCCCGTTACTTTGAACGGTAAACGGGCGAAGCGGACGAGAGTGGTATTTGCCACTTTTAAGTTGAGATTCCAGCTTGGCCGTCTCTTCGACAATGTTCAAAATGTAATGAGAGACCGAAGCCTTCCACATTACGCCGTTTTTGCACTTTCCGGCAGATTCGTATAGGGCATCAAACCCTATGATTTCTTCCATTCCACCCTTTCTTTGGGCGCGGCGCTGATAGCGATACTGGCTCGCAAGCCAATCGCGTCGCCGCGCGGTTGTTTAGCCTCTCGGCTAGGAGTTCGGCTCCTTGTATCTTGTATCAATAGTTTGGCTCCTTATGCTGAGCAACCGGTTATATGCCAAATCCGTAAGATACAATCCGGAGCCACGCGGTAGTTGTTGTTGGAGTTGTTCGCGTTGTTGTTGTTCGCGTTGCCCGAGTTGTTCATATTCCACTCGTTGTTCGCGTTCGAACGGTTCGCGGAGCGCAACCACCAGTTGCGGGCTCGATAGCCTACGTCCTCGCGCTACGGAGAGCCGGAGCGCACTTGACCTAATGCTTCCATCCGCTTCCTTTCTCTCGTCATGTTCCTCAGGTCGGCAACGGTCCAACCTTTAATGACTTTCTTGGTTTCTGCGGCCATTCTACCCCAAGCCGCATAATTGATTCGAGGTCTATGGCCTTTTACGTCCTCGTCTGTATAGACGCTTTTCGCCATCTCGATATACATTAAGAGTCGGTCGCACTCGTAGAGAGCTTGTCTCTGAAACTCTTTCCGGGCTTTCCAAGCTACGTCATCGAAGAACGGTATCGAGGTTGAGACTTTTATAACGTAAAGTTCGTTACCACGCTTTGTATTCAAGTAGATTTCGTGGGCGGAATCTATTATCTTGTTCCCCAAGACATCCGTATATTTCGGGTCGAATTTCTTGGGGTTTGCCATGATTTTTGTTGTATAAGCAGCCAGATTCTTCGCTCTGACTTCAGCTTCCAGCTCGTTTTTCTTTCGTTTGCCTGCGGGGACTGACATTTTGGATTTATCCTTATACTTATTTTACTGCACCCCCCCCCCGCAGCGCAAGCGCTGTTGATTCCACTCCGGCGCAGGAGTGCGCCGGAGATGAGGGATTAACAGATTACACAAGCCGGAGCCACGCGGTAGCTGCTGTTGGAGGTGTACGCGTAGCTGTAGCCCGCGTAGCCCGAGTTGATCATAATCCACTCGTAGCCCGCGGCCGAACGGTTCGCGGAGCGCAACCACCAGTAGCGGGCTGTTGAAGTACCAACCTCTTGCTTCACACGGCAGGTCAAGTTGTCGTCTGTCGGCGCGGATACTCCGCTTTGAGATATGTAATAATCCCATGCTTCGCCTTCCGCACCTGCGGCAACTCCCGTTTCTCTGATTGCATAAACTTGCTCTTTCGAAGGAACGAAGATTCGGTCGATTGTAGTTTCGATTTCCTGACTACAAATAACGTTATCACGAGCCGTGTTGACCTTGATTGGCGTAAGGGCGTTGATAAAGTCTGCGTCGAAGCCGCGTAGGAAGCCGCCATAAAGGTTGCTGCCTCCGTTCGTATCGCTGATATGATGGTTGACCCAGCCAAAGCCCTGAGCGGTCGATTCGGAGTTGAGCCATTGACGAAGCCATGAGCCAGCCCACCAGCCGAGACCGTTGTTTGTAATCTGGCTGACACTCTTCGAGAAGTCGATACCTGACTTATAGACGTTTGTATAGAGCTCGTAAGGAATTGTATCGCCGGTTTCGAGGTTGAGGGCTGTATAGGTCGAGCCGTTATAGCCATAGTAGTAAACTCCCGCTTGAGCAGTTGCCTCGGTTGCTGCGACTCTCGTCTCGGTTTCGAAGCTAATACCAGAGTTCGGGGAGACGGTTTGTTTCGTCTGAAGGAACATGGCTGGCTTCTGGTTGCCATTTTCGTCTTCGACGGTTCCATAGTGCATAACAACCCAAGTAACCGTTCTGGAATTATATCCGGTCGCTGAAGTATATTGTTTCCAACTGATAGACAATTCGGAGCCGATTCCATAAGGTTGCTGGCCAGCGGCGACTGCCGTCTTGATTGCTGCCCAATCTGGATTATCAACATAAGCCACGGCAGATACCTGAATTGTCTTGGTTTGGTCGAGCTCGGCATTATATGCGGAGATCGTCGCGTTCCCGCTGCCGATTGCCGTAACGAGACCGGTTTGAGAGTCGATAGTAACTGCTTGAGAGTCAGAACTCCAAACGATTGTCTTATTCGTGGCCGTGCGAGGAACGAAGTCGCAAGAGAGCTGGCGAGTCCCGTCCGCCGGGACTTCTGCGTATGCGCCCTGTGCAATCGAGAAGCTCTGAAGCGCTACGTTTACCTGCATAGTAAACGAATCGGTAATCGTACCGGAGTAATCTTTAACCGTAACCGTAGTTGTTCCGCCGGAGATAACGCGAAGCGAGTGAGTCCCGTCCCCGTTGTCTTTCACGGTAGCTATGGATGTATCGCTCACGATAACCTGCGTAATTTGTGGAGCGGTAGCTGGCAAGACAGTTACGTTGAGCAGATAATCTCGATAAGAGCCGTCTGCTGGCATTGAAAGCGTAGCGAGCTCTGACTTATTGTTGATCGTAACACTTTCCACGGCAGGGATTCCACCCGAAGGCAGATTAGCAATTCGGGTAGGCATTTGGGCTGGGGTCATCGTGCCGCCAGCCTGTTCGCCTTCTTTGGTGCGAATAGCATTTGCGATGTTCGTAAGGCTGGTTTCTTCTACTAATACGTTTGCCATAGGCCTCCTTAATACGATACGTTATTGCCGTCTGCGAAGGCAAAGTTAAATACGAAATCAAGAACAGCCGCAGAAGCCGTCCCGGAGTTTGTGATTGAAACAGAGCTCGTAGTTTGTCCGAAGTTGACGGTAGCAGTTCCGACCGAGATAGTAGCAGCAGGACCAGTTTCACCTTGGATGCCTTGAGGGCCTTGTGAACCGGTCGCTCCGGTATCGCCTTTGTCGCCCTTATCGCCTTTAGCTCCGGTGTCGCCTTTCGCGCCCTGAGGGCCTTGTGGGCCGGTTGCTCCCGTGTCGCCCTTATCGCCTTTGTTGCCTTTTTCGCCTTGAGGACCTTGAGGGCCAGTCGCTCCGGTGTCGCCTTTGTCGCCCTTGTCTCCCTTATCACCTTTATCGCCTTTGTCGCCCTTGTCTCCCTTATCACCCTTGTCGCCCTTATCGCCTTTGAAGTATCCGCTATCGCGCTTCTCGATAAGGTCTTCTTCGAGGTCGTCCATCTCGTCGATTTTCTTCTGAACTCCCTCTTCGAGCATTTCAGCTTGAGACGGGGTAAGGTCGGAAGGATTTTCGACATCTTCGGTATAGGAGCCGTCGATGACCTTGAAACTTGTCGGAGCTGGCGAGTAGCGAAGAACATATTTCTCGTTCTCGGTAGCGTATCCATAGACACCGACCGTGGCTGTTCCTTTGGAGGTCAGAGTCTCTGCCGGAATATCTATTTCGTTATTAACAATCGGGAGCTCGTAAGCCTTGCCGGATTTGAGGTCCTTGATGATCGCTTTCTTCGTGAGGCCGGTATAAGCGCCGACGAAATCAAATTTTATTTTGGTAGCCTTATATTCACCTTGGTTGACCGGCTCGGCTTCAGCCAGCTCAACTTTGTTCTTGGTAACGGTAAAAAGCATTATTCACTCTCCCCTTCGTCTTCTGGTTTCTTCGTTTCGGCCGCTTTAGCTTCCGCAACGACTTTCGCTTTTCGTTTTTGGCTCTTGGAGACCGGCTTATGGACTTCGTAAACGTCTCCGAATTTCTTGATGATCGCCACGCCCTTCGAATTGAACATGGAATCGTCAATTTCTATTTTATTGCCGAATAGTTCGATGAAAACGCGCCCTTTTTCATCTGGGGAAACATTGATGATATTACTCATCGCTTCGCTCCTTTCTTTCTAACTTATAAGTTGACCGGCGTGCGCCTCGGTCGGCGGTAGCCTGAATAAGACTCTCGAGAGTTTTCGTTGAAGGAACTAGACCGCGAAGGGTAACAACTCGGAACTCTGCGGCCGGCTCGGCGATAACGCCAATTTCGCAGATAATTCGTCTTGTCTGGGGATGGAGAAGATACAATCTTCGCCCTCTCCGTATTGCCCAAGCGGTTTTACCGAAGCCATAATCGCGGAGAATCTCGTTCAGAGTGTAAAAAACGTTTGAGAACAGCAACTCATAACTCGGATGAGTATAGTTTTGTCTCGACATTTTACCGAGAAGGACTCTCGCTGCTAGTATTTGCTCAAACTGATTTACCGTGAGCATATGGTTTGGCTCCTTTCAACAAAAAAGCACCAGCGTTGACGCTGATGCAATTAGTCTTGTCTAAATTATACCATATTTCGCTTTTGGTTGCGGTAGTCGGAGTCGGACCAACCTGTGCGGCGTATGAAACCGCCTAGCTCACCGGAGCTTTTACCGCAAACTGGAACTCCAAGGTACTTGGCCGATAAGAGTTCCGATCGCTTGCCGCCGCGGGACATAGTACCAATATCTCGTTATGGCGGTAGCACCTCGATTATACCATAACCGAAACAGATGACTGACTCTGGACAAAATCGTCCGAATTTGCTACAATGTAGTTAATCCAATCAAAACCGAAAAACCTCACGTTCTGTGAGGTTTTTATGCCTCAATTATATTAAGCGTAATCATATAAGAGAGGTATCGAGTGATTGCCAAAAAAACGCGACGACCGTATATTGTCGTCTTCGAGGACGAAATCTCTGGTCTTGGGCTAGAGGCGGCGGCTCTATTGGCAAAACTCCGGCTTCTCTCTAAAAGATTCAAAAAAGACGATCACGGATATTTCCAAGTATTCGGGTCATACCTATACGAGCAACTAGGTTTACCTAAGCGGACATTTGTCCGTCTGCGCCAGCAATTAGTTGACGCGCATAAGATAGACTATATTCCGGGCAAAAACCAGAACGTAAAGTCTCGTTATAAAATACTGTTGTAAGAATTACACAATCATAAATTCTACTGACGGAGGTGATAAAAATTTCGCCTCTGTCATTTTTTGTCAAGAGCTACTTGTGGAAAACTATGGGCAAAACTGTGGGAAACATTGTGGGAAAGTCGGTGGATAAGCCACTTTTTGGGTCTTCCGCCGTGCCAAAAGTGCACTAGCGAATTTCAGATTGCGCCGTGCCAAAATGCACCGCCCATAGATAATTAAAAAAAGAATAATAGTAGTGTAGGCAAAAAATCTCAAAATAATTTTAATTTGGTGGGCAAAGGAGAGTTAAATGTCAAAACCAATCTACGGTCAGGTCGAGGAATACTTGGCTTATTGCCGTTATACGCGGAGAATGTCCGAAGAAACAATCCGGAGTAAGGCTCACACTTATCAACACTTCATAATCGGGAGTGGATGCGCTGACCTCTCTAAACTTACCAACGCTGACTTTGATAAATGGGTAAGGTATCAGTCAGAGAGAGGTGTTTCTCCCAGAGCTATCAACACTCGGATGGCTAATATCCTTGCCATGCTCCGGTATTTCCGAGAGATGGGACTTGATATGCCCATTAAACTTCCTCTAATCCACAAGTTAAAAGAAGGGCCCGCGCGCCGGCGCTACTATACGAGAGATCAAATCAACCGCGTCCTCAAGTATTCCGACGAAATGGGCGGTCTAATGATTCGAATCTGCTTCGACGCTGGTCTGCGCATCTCGGAACTGACCAACCTCCGACTCGATAATTTCTTCGGCCGCAGAATCACGTTCGTTGGTAAAGGTTTCAAGGCGAGGGAAAGCTACATCAGCAAGAACACCGAGAAGTTGCTCCAAAAATACATCAAGCGACACGACATAACGGACTGGCTCTGGTTAAATGAGCACGGCAATCATATGCAAAAGGACATGGTAAGGATTCATCTTCGCGAGCCGTTCGAGAAAGCTGGCCTCACAGACTTCTACCCTCACTCGCTCCGGCATTCTTTCGCCACCGATCTCCAAGCCAAAGGCGCTAGTTTAATGGAGATTCAAGCCATGGTCGGACACGCCGACGCTGCAACGACTCAGCGCTACCTTCACGGCCTCGACGGCCACCTCGAAAAACTCTTTCTCAAATACCAGTAATGCTAATCGGGCCGTCGGAAGCGGATTGACAAACGGGCATTTTTTTGCTACACTCGATTCAACAAGTAGTGCGGTAATACTAAAAACCAAACTTCCGAAACTTTACAACATTGAATCTAAAGAAAGAAATTTCTGGACCCGCTTATGGTCCATTCAATGTTAATATTATACCATATTTCCTAAAAATTGTTAAGCATAAAAACTCCCCCGGTTTTCCGGGGGATTTGTAGTGAGAGGGGATTAAAATTTTAGAATTGAACAATTGATAAAAATCGGAGCAAGCGTATTTGCTACGGTTGAC
>JAFWGN010000016.1 GCA_017515285.1 Candidatus Saccharimonadota bacterium
TTACCGGTTGCTCGTCATCCATCGTGCCAAGGTAGATACGGAACTTAGGGGCCTCGCCAATGCGATCCCCAACTTCGATATTCCTGACTCTCAATCTAATCACTTCCTTTCCATAGTAGAATCAAGACATTAAATAACTATACCCCGCCTCCAGCGGTGTATTGCCTATTATTTTAGCATAACAGAGCAGAAAAGTCAATAGGATAACCGGTATGTTCCAATTGGGAACTAAACTTAAACAAAACCCATTGACAATACTTAAAAAGTATGATAAAATGACACACGAGGCAACAGTTGGGAGCCTTGAATCTATTTACAATTAGGAGGTATTAGCTATGAAACTGGAACCGAAAGAAGTCATGAATTCTATTCTATTAGTTATGAAACTGGAACCGGAAGAAGTCATGAATGCTATTCTGAACAACAACACCGGCCGCGCCGCGGAGATGTTGGAGGGGTTCGATCTTCTTAAAGATGGCACCCCCCCCATTTCACTTCGGCGGACAAGCACCTCGTGTCGACCATGCTCGGCGCCGCCTCGGTAGCCGCGTGGCATGAGGACCTCGACGAGGACCTCGCGCACGAACTCATCGAGCGCACGGCCATGACGGTCGACATTTTCCCGTTCCTGCGTCTCGTGGTCGCCGGCGCCGAAATCGAGAACGAAGATTTCGATGCCATTCCCGAGAACATTCGTACGGCCCTGCGCCGCAACGACTACACTGATCAGATCGCCCGTGCGATCGAAGACCTGGATGATGACACCTTCGAAGCGTTCCTCGCGTACTACATCACGGGGGAGATCGAAACGAGCCACGTCAAGTTCAACCTGCCCGTCATCCGGCACATCTACAGCGACGAAGTTATCCCCGCGGATTTGCTGTTCGCCTTTATGGCGAGCAATCTGCGCGAAACCATCGACGAGCATTTCGGCGGTCTCCATGACGCCCTCGGCGCCTTGGGCGGCCTCGGCCTGTTCGGTGCGCTCCTTGATGGGATGCACGACGATGGTGATGACAAGTCCGAAGAAGACGACAAGGAAGAAGATCGCGAGTGCCACTGCGGTGGCTGTCACGGAGGATGTGGCGGCTGCCACGGTTGTCATTCTGATGACTAATACCTCCCATTTCCCAGCACCCGCCCCCTCAATCGAGGGGGCATTTTCATGCCAAGAAAAAGGCCGCCCGAATTGGGCAGCCCAAGCGTGTTGGATCACGGAAGTTTATAGAGGCGAACTGTGGATACATGATAGCCGGAGTTAAACGCGGTACTGGTAAATTCATCCCTATAGAAGTCTTCTGCGGTTTCCGGCGAATCGATGATTTCGAACGCTACCACGGTGCCCAAAAGCTCCGAATCGATTTGAGTCAAAACTTCAGCAACACTCGGCTTAAAAAGCCCGTAGTAGCCGTACTTATGAAGACACCGGAAATCCTTGTCCGGGATCGGAACGATTTCGCCATCCTGAACCTGCTCCTCAGTTTCATCATCCCACAAATAGCTGATATTGAACAGTTCCCCCTCATCAAACGGCCGAAGCCAATAAAGTTTTCCGTCCTTTTTAGCTACGGGCTTGATACGCGAGTATCGTTCGACGATTTCCTCCTTCGGAATCCATGAAATGTGCATTTCAGACACATAGACCACCCCCTTTCTTTTTTGTTGAAATGCCGTGACTGAACCCTTTAATTATAACATTTTACGCGAAATAAAGCAAGGGCGACACTAGGAAGCCTTATTATAGCGCGCATACACTTCCACCGCCTCCCGAACCCCACACTGCGGGCAGATTTCGGTTGCATTATCCTCGCGCGAGAGCGCCGGATGTTCCGTGAACTCCTTTTTGCATTTTGGACAACGCTGGATTTCAAGGATTTTGCAGGTCAGGGTTTTAGGTAATTTCTCAAGCTCCCACCTTAAAACATCCTCGTCATCATAGCGTTTAGCGTCGACCAGAAACGACGAATAACGCTCGTCCGTGCGCAGGTGCTTTCCGTTTGCATCTTTTTCGCCAACATAATACCAGATATCCTTATCGTGGATCACTCCGATAACATACTCTAAAATCCCAATATAACTCATGAGTACTCCTATAAATCAATTGAACATACTGTCGCCAGACCGAACTTTCGACCTAAGTCCTCCCACATACCATCGGGATAATCTTGCCGTAAAATATGCCAGACCGGATAGTTATATTCCAAAGCAATCTTCGCAACTTCTTTTGGATCGACCATTAAATGGCAGAAATAACCGGCAGTGGTTTCTCCCTCAATCAAGATAGGGTCATCTTCCTCGGTCTTTGCGATTTTCTCTAGTCGTTTATATTCAGCCATAA
>JAFWGN010000017.1 GCA_017515285.1 Candidatus Saccharimonadota bacterium
TGCTTCGAAAACTCCGAACTCTGCCGTGAAAAGGAGTTCACCGAGTGCGCCGCCACCACATTCCTCGCCCTTGACTTCGGCGGCGAGCAGGGCGGAGCCGACCCGACGGCCCTCATCGCCATCAAGAAGGTCGGCAAGTACATCTACATCAAAGAGCTTTATTATAGCAGCAAGGCGGGCGACATGACATTAGCCGACAAAGTGGGCGAGGCCGTGCGGATATACCAGCCCGCCTGCCTCGTGTACGAGACGGCGACCAACGGCAAGCGCCGCATCGGCGAGATTATGCGCATGGGCGGCACGCCGTGTGCCACCTTCCCGGCGATCAAGGGCGCCGGCTCGGTCGAGGGCGGCATCAACGAGCTGCAGCCTTTTCGCCTGCTAATCACCGAAACGAGCCTCAACTTGTGGAACGAGCGCAACAACTACCGCTACGTCCTCAAGGACGGCACCCTCGTGCCCCTTGACCGGGACAACCACTGCTTCGACGCCCTGCGTTACTGGTGGAGATACTACAACATTAGAGGCAAGTATTTTGAAAGCCCGGGATAAATGCTTATATTTGCCATTGCAAAATTTTTCATTCGTACGTGGGAGTGCATCGTCCAAGAGAGGGCGGTGCACTTTTTTTACAAGTGTTTATTTGTGTATTATAAAAAATTTTGAAAGCCGAAAAAAAAGTATTTTATTTGTCGCATAATGTTCCACGTGGAACATTGACAAAACAAATGCAGATAGGTAATTTTCACTTTGGATTCATCAACGACAAGTCGGTCGTCATTCGCGAGGTAGTCCTGAACCCCGCCTTTGAGGCCTTCGACGACTTCGAGGCCATCAGCCAAATTTTGGCCAAGGTGCAGGGCGGCATGGAGTCGGTCAACGTCTACGCCAATCAGGGCAACTCGCTCGCCGGTCTCTCCGAGGGCGAGGTGCAGCGGTTCATGCGCCGCGCGGCTTTCTCCGTATACCTGACCGAGATGCTCGAGGGTGCCGCTTACATCGGTGTGACGGACAGCGGCCGCTTGTTCGTCGCCGAGGGCGAGACGCCCTACGTCGTGACGGACATAATGTTCGAGCGCTTCGGCGTGCTCAAGTCGCGCCTTGTGCGCCACGCCATCGAGCACTACGAAAAAACCATCGGCGCCGACTTCGAAGTTTTGAGCCATTCAGGTTTCGAGGGCCTCATCACACCGCAGCCGAACACCATCGACGGCGGCTTTGCCGACCAGAAGACGGTGGACTACATCAACGAGCGGCTCAACTTAAATGGCTTGCAGCCCGGACAGCAAAAGTACATCGTCACCAATATGCCGTACCAGGTCACCCAGCCCAAGAATGAGCTGGCCACCCTTGACTTTACGGCCAAGCAAAAGCAGACCTTTTTGACTTTGTGCGACAAATTCGGCTGCCCGAAGGAGTTGTTTGCTGTGGCTGACAATTCGACCTACGAAAACCGCCGGCTGGCAAAGGTGGACTTTTATCAAAATACGATTTTCCCGTACTTGGAAAAAATCCTGACGCAGGTAAACCGCATCAACGAGGACATCACCGGCAAGCCGGACATCTTCTACTTGGCCAAGTCCGAGGTGCCCGAGGTCGCATACGAGGAGCGCAACGCCAAGATCGCCGCCCGTGAGGGAGCGACCGCACTCTGCGACCTTTTCGACCGCGGCATCATCACGGCCGACGAGGTCCGCGCGAACATGGCCGACGTTTTCTTTTTGAACAACGAAAAAAAATAATATAGACATGACACAGGCATACGACACAATCGAAAACAAAATCGAGCTCAAGGAGGGCCGCACTGTCGAGGGGTACATCACCCGCTTCGACCGCCCCTACTTCGACGGCTCAAGGCACACCGCCGAAATGTACAGCGTTTTCCTCAATGCTTTCGATGAGGAAGGCATCCACATTCCGCTTTTGTACCTCCACAGCGGCGACCCGCAAGGCGGTCGCCCGGTCGGCGCGATGACTTCTTACAACGTCGACGAACTCGGCATCTACGCCACGTTCAACTTGAGCGACACGCCATTTGTCCGCGATGAGGTTATCCCCTCCATCGAGTCGGGCGCCTTGACGCATTTTTCAACGGAGGAAACCATCACCGACGACCGGGCCATCTTGGCCGTTGCGCTGGTGCCCATCGGCAACGCAATAAATGCTCGTGTCGAAGAACTCAACCGGGCCAAGCAAGACACCAAAACAACACCCAAACCAACCAAAACCAACATATTAACGATTATTTAAAAATTTTTTGATTTATGGAAAAATTGATTAAAGCTCTGTCGGCCTACTTTGAGGCCAAGCAGAACAAGCTGGGCGAGCTTGTGAAAAAAAACGCCATCACCCCGGAAGAGCTGGAAGCCGCCAAGGCAGAACTCGAGGCCATCAAGGAAATGCTTGACAACCTCGACCCCGCCGCCTACGAAGGCGACAAGGACAAACTCAAAGAGGAAATCATCGCCAAGCTGAGCGAGACCAAAGAGGCCATCGCCAACGAGTGCAAGGAAATGGTTGAAAACTCTTTCCGATTGATGACAATCGCCAACGCCGCCGAGCCGACGAAAAAGGCCGTCAAGTCGTTCGCCAAGACGTACGAGAACCAAATCAAGCTCCTGAAAACCCAGCTCGGTGTGCAGGTGTTCGAAAATGCCATCACCATCAGCCCGGCCGGCGCCCTGCCCGTTCCAACTGGTGTAGCCATGGCTGAACCCGCAGTCATCCTGCCCCGTATCTTCGACTTCGCCGAAGAGGACGTCACCGGCACGCTCGAGGGCTCGTTCCGTGGTGCCAAATTGCGCATCTTGAAAGTCACCGAGACGGGCAACTCCGCCGCCGCCATCGATGAAGGTGACGACAAGCCAATCACCGAGGTGACCATGACCGCCACCGACGTGACCCCGTTGAAGGTCGCTGTGGTTATCGAGTCCGTGACCGTCGAACAAATCGAGTACAACGAATGGCTCGAGGCAACCTTGAAAATCTACTGCACTAAGTTGCTTTTCAACAACTTGGAAAGCGCATCAGTTGGCGTGCTGAACGCAAATTCGACAGCATACGACGGAACCAGCGCCGCAAACTCGGTTACCGTTCCTTTCTTGGAGAACGTCGCCGTCGCAGGTGCAACACAGCTGGCCGCCGCCAAATACTTTGGTCCCAAGGTGGCATTCGTCAACGAAGCCGACTGGGTTGTCAACCTCAACGCCCAGACCACCACGGCTTACCCGGTTGAGAACCGCAAGATCGCCGAGCACATCGAGTTCATCCCCTCGGGTGCAGTGCCTACCGGTTACATGTATGTGGCCGACCGCCGCTACATCAAAAAGCGCATTTTCAAGAATGTATTTGTTGAGCGAGCAGTCGCCCACACCCACAACGGCACCGGCCAGCGCATCTACAACAATGCGACCGACTACATCTTCGACTTGCTGGCCTTCTTCTTCGTTGAAGATGCAGGCGCCGTTGTCAAGTTGGACATTGCAGCCACCAAGACCGTCATCACCATCTAAAATTAGAGCATGATGATACTTCAAAGAATATGCAGCGGGACAGTCAAGGACGTGCCTTCGGGCACGGCCTACGACGCCGCCGTGTATCGCGAAATCACCGAGCCGACAGCCGTACCGGTTGTTGAGCTAAAAATCGAAAAGAAAAAAAGAAAGGCGAAATGATAACGAACGTATCGCAATATCAGCACGGCCAGACGGCCATCATGGGCCTCGGCTCCGTCAACGCCGCCGACATTGAAGCGGCGGAAATCGAGGTTTTTCCCTTGGTATTCGACGGCTTCGAGTTGTCCGAGGTAACCGCCGAGACACCGACAAAAGGCCTCATCGCCGACATTCTTGCGCCGTTCGTCTGGGCTCAGTACCAGCGCAACCGCGCCCAGTACGTCAAGGCCAGCGGACAGGTCACCCAGACGGCCACGTCCTACGGCGTGGTCTCGACATCGAGAGTGCTCCGGGTGTGGAACGCAGGCGTCCAGCAAGGCCGCCGGCTGGTGTCGGCGAACGCCGCCGCCCTCGTTGCTGACTTCGATAAATTTCGTTTCATTGCCGAATTGAAATTCTAAAAAAAAGGAGACATACTATGGCTTACACTTCTTGCGCCGCAGACATTGCGGCAAACATCGCACCGGACTGCGCAAATCCCATCGTCAGCGGGTACACCGGCCGCGCGGTCCTCTTTCCGGTAGGCGGAGGTGCCACCTTCGTGGCAGACGCCACCAACCCCCGCATCATCACGTCCATCACCCTGCCGGGCTCGGACAAGTGGATTGTCCTTGACAATGCACAAATTGTCACCCCGCTGGACGGTTCGTCGAGCCAGTCGAACGGCGACTCGGGCCGATTCTTGTTCAACAAGCAGCTCTCGTTCCGCGTGCCCCTGCGTGGTGCCGGCGCGTCGAAGGACATCATCGAGCCCTTAACGCAGTCGCCCACCGGTTGGTTCGCAGTCGTTGAGAAACGCGACAAAGTCGGCGACGGCTCGTTCGAAATCATCGGAATGCTGCAAGGCCTTCGCCCGACCGCTGACGGCATCGTCCGCAACGAGAGCGAAAACGGCGGCGACGTGGCCGTGACGATGACATGCCAGGAAGCATGGTTCGAGTGCGATCTATTTGATACTGACTACGCCACCACCTTGGCCGCCTTCGAGGCGTTTCTTAACAACGGCCTATGATGGTTCGTTTGTTCTGATTTTTTCATTTTGTGTGGTAGAGGGGGCGGTTTTCGCTCCCTCTATTTTTTAATAAATAGAGACATGAAAAAACACGTTACAGCAACTACCAAGGCACTCTGCGTACAGTTATTTTACAAGCACATGGGTGTGCTCGGCCCGGTATGCGAGGAACTCAAGATAGACCGCACGACGGTCCGTAAATGGCGGCAAGATGACCCAGAGTTCGACGCACAAATGGAGGCGGCCCGCGAGCAGCGCCTCGACTTCGCCGAGTCGGCGCTTTTCAAAAAAATCGCCGAGGGCGACACGTCGGCCATCAAATTTTACCTACGCACGCACGGCCGCTGCCGTGGTTACATCGAGCAGACGCCGTTCGATGACAAATTCAAGGAGGGTGACGACAACCTCAAAAAGTTGTGCGTTGCTTTTTTTGCAGAATTTGAAAAAAAGTAGTATTTTTGATATATGGAAAACAGCGAAAAAATATCAATGCTCAAGGCGCTGGCCATCAAGGGCGGCCGGCTGACCGTCGAAGAGAAGGCCTTTTTGCGCTCCGAGGCCGAAGCCTACGGACTCAAGGTTAAAAAGGAGCAATGCCGGCAGTGCTGGTCCGACCTCGCCGTCGAGCTGGTCAAGGCCATTGAGGGCCAAACCGCCGAGGCCGTGAGTGTTCCACGTGGAACATCGTTTCGCATGGTCAAAGGCCGAGACGTCATCGTCAGGGGCCGCCGTATCAACGACCAGACATTGACCGACGACTTGGCCGAGTGGCTGCAGTCCTTCGGTGTCGGCTACTTAATCGAGAGAAAGAATGAAGAAAGCGAGCAACCTGAGAGCGAAAGCCCGGATGAAGATTGATCCGACAACCAAGGTCAGCGATGTAGCGCTTTTTGCCGAGCAGGCCGCCGACAATGCCGCCGTCATCACTGCAGCGTGGGACTGGTTCTTCGGCTGTGACTTCTGGAGCCTGAACATCGACACCTTCTGCGACTTGTCGGCTGGCAAGTGCGACACACTGACCGCCAAGGCCACCAACGACGGCGAGTTGACTGTCTACGGACTCGCACTCATCAAGGATTTCAAGCGGCAGGCCGAGACATTCGCCAAGTTGGTGGAGCGTCTGTCACCGCCGGCCGACGCGGCAGAGAGGGCTGCGAGCGATGCGGTCAAGCTTTCCATGTTTGAAAATATGGCCTTTTTCGCCCGTGACTTTTTCGGCCTCCGCTCGTTTCGCGAGGCCTCGAATGTGAGCCTCAACGAGTGGCTCATGGCACGCAAGGCGAAATACGCCTCCGTCATGGTGGAGCGGGAGATGATAAAAGAGCACAACAAAAGAATAAAAAGATGATAACAGAAAAGTTAACACAGTTCGCTGAGTCCGTTTCGGTCCGCCTTTACGTCAAGCGGCCGGCACCCATGGAGCAGGACTGGAGGCTCGATAACTGGATTTTTCCGTGCTTCGTGGCCATTCCGGCGCAAGACAGCGAGACCGTGCAAGAGACCAGCGGCCGCATGGAGCGCCGCGACTTTGAACTCATGGCCCTGAGGTCGGTGGACGTCACCTTCGACACCGCCGAGGCCGACGCGGAGACCGAAATCGCCCGCACCGAGGTGCTCGATTTTGCCCAGCAGATACGCGGAGTGTTCCACGTGGAACACTTGGGCGGCCGGCAGATATGGGACTCGGCCAACGGCGAGCTCATCGTCGGCTGGTCGATTCGCTTGAGGATTACGGAGCTGGTCGGCGAGAGCGCGTGCGGAGGCGAGCCGGAGCCCGCCGAACTCAAAATCACCGAAAATGGAACGTATAACGTGCTGCCGTTCGGCCGTGCGGTCGTTGACGTGCAAGGCGGCTCGCCCACAGTCGTTGAGCCGTTGCAAGTGACCCCGACCACGGCACCGCAGACGCTGACCCCGAGTGCTGGTGTGGACGGATTCGCACCAGTAGAGGTGGATGCCGTCACGGCTGCGATTGATTCCAACATACAAGCTACCTATATCAAGAAGGACGTGGAGATACTTGGGGTGGTGGGTACGATGGAGTGTGAAAGCATAAAAGGGTTTAAGTTTTCATCCCCGATAAATTATACATATTTTTTTGATGCTACAAACGCAGAACGAAGCAAATTGTTGGAAGTCGACGATGATAGTATTACCGTATTGACTAACCAATATGGACTTGGTTTTGAAAATTGCACAAACTTGTTTAAAGTTCGTTTAAACTCTTTGACAAACAGGCCTGGTACATCATCATACGGTACTAAATGGTTTCAAGGATGCATTAATTTGGAAGAAGTGTATCTACCATTGTTCACAGGTTCTATGGGAAGTGATGTTTGTGCAAACTGTCCATCGCTGAAAAAGTATATTGCACCGCAACAGACTAATTTACCTTTGCGGGCATTTTACGGTGGAGCTGGCTTTGTCAGCAAGATAGAATGGATAGAGTTAGGACAAGTAACTACTATTAACAATTATTGGGTATACGGGTCAGCCAATTATCTACGCAAATTGATTGTCGGCCAGGGAACAGAAATCAATCTTACACTAGGGGCCTGGGCCGCCACCGACGTAATCGCCGAAGGCCAGTCGGGCATAGACGAACTCAACTACAACATCAAGACCTACTTGGCCGACA
>JAFWGN010000018.1 GCA_017515285.1 Candidatus Saccharimonadota bacterium
AGAAATCGGTCGGCTACGATTTTGAAACCGTTTACGTTAATATCGCTGAAAATTTCAAGCCGCAGGGCTTCGAACCCCGCGCTATCAGAAATGAATTGCGCAACAAAGTCAATGAAAAATTGCCCGAAGGTTTTATCGAAGTCAACACCGGCGCGGACGCTTTCAAAAAAGTTGCTCCTTACTTCACCGACGGCGCGTCCTTCAAGGCGGCAAGCAAAGGTTTCAATCACGAAGACGTTTTCACTTTCGAAGGCAAGGGCGGAATCTTCTTGCGGGTAGCTTGCACGCCCGACAACAGCCGCGTTGAATGCGTCGAAGTCCTCAACGCCAACGAGAGCGGTTCCAAGCGGACGCCCCTGCTCGTTGCCATTAAACCGATTAGCCCCGAACCCGAAAAATTCACGGCGACGCAAATTACCTTCCCCAACGGCTACGAAGGCGAGCCGACCGTTGAAGTCAGCCGGACTTTCGACAACCTCGATGACGCCGCAAGATTTATCGCAGACGACAATCCGATTATCGGCGACACACTTGCCACACTCAAGCCCGCCTATGACGGCTACTATTTCGGCAGCGTCTACTTCGCAGGCTGGAGAATCACTCGCGGCGGCAAAACTCTCTGCGAAGTTGACTTTCTCGGCAACACTCACGGCGACGAGGAAATCGACAAGCTCGTTTGCAAATACTTCGACGAGAATGACCAATTCATTATCCCCGACGTGCCCGGCTTCCGCGCACCCGAAGCACAAGACGACTACAAAGAGTTCAGACCCAAAGTCGAAATCGTCAAAGCAACTTTCAAAAACTCCGAAGTTCTCGACGTGAAAGAAATCCTCGCGCCGCTTGCCGACCAAGCTCAAGTTGAACTCGGCAACATTACGCTCGCCGACAACGATGATAAAACTTGCACCGTCAATATCGAAGTCAAAGGCTCGACCAATGAAATTGAAAAGTTCAAGGCTCTCCTCGCCGGCAGGCAGCCCGAACCCCCGACCAATTCCAAAAAATTTATCAAGGCGGCTCTCGATACCGAACCCGAACGCTATCAACAAGTCGCGACCGCAAGAAAGGAGGTGGTTGCCTCCCCTGTTGAGGCAATCGCTATGACCAAACAATACGCGCTTGCTAAAGTCGAAATCAAATTCGAGGAATCCGAATCGGGCGCAAAGCTCTGGTTCGAGAATACTCACCTGCTTGACGATCCCAAATATGTTGACTGGCGCAGAATCAAAAAGGCGAAGGCGTCCGAAATCCTTGCAAGGTTCAATATGACGATTGAGGATTTCGTCGCCGAATACGAACGCGAACTTGAAGAAATCCGCGAACGTAACAGAAAAGCTTTTGAAGAACGCAGCCGCAATCACAAACCGCACCCCGCAAGAATGAATCGCTTCGCACCCAAGCCCGACGATAAGCCCGGCACCGAATCAAAGCCCGACGACTTCACTGCCGAACTTGCCAAGCTCACGGCGGAGCAATCCGACGCTAAAAAAATCCTCGACGCCAAGCAAGCCGAACTTATCAACGCTCAAGACGCTCACCAAGCCGCCCAAGACAAATGGCTTAAAGCTAATCGCGCCGTTGAAAATTTGTATCGCGCTAAGGCGGAGGAACTTTCCGAAAGGCTCTTGCCTCTCAAGCGCGGCTGCTTGGAAATGAAAACTCAAGACGGCTTCTCGCCTTTTATCTACACCGATACCGTGACCATTTCTCTCGACAAAGGCAAGTTCGCCATTCACGGCGACTGCTCCGAAAAACTTTTCTTTGAGCTTGCGCGCTACGATACGCCCGCTCAAGTTGAAGCCGCTATCAACGGACTCAAGGCGACCGACGCGCTCGGCGGCGACAAGTTCATCTTCCCCACTGCCGACGAATTGAATTCAGAGGAGGCGATTGCATGATTGAATACGTGACACTCGACTATGACGGCGAACCCGTGACCATTGAGGACGGCGAAATCCTCGAAGCCGAACCGCCTAAGGAAGTTTGGAGCGATTACAAGTTCCGCTACATGACCGAAGACGAAGGCGACATCTTCTGGGATTCGGAAGCTCTCGATTGGAAGATTGAGGTTTGCAGCGAATACGCACCGCTCGACAAAGACGAATACGACTACTGGTGCGAAAGGTAAAAAAAATAACGTCGACCTAAGCCGCCGCGATAAAAGAAAAATATTCCAAAAATAATTTATCACGGCGGCGGGCTCGGCGTCAAGTATAGGAGGAAAAAATTATGTTGAATCTCATTGTTACCTTCCCGCAGATGGAAGCAGCAAAAAAGGCAGCTCCGATTCTCGACGAGACCGCTTGGACTGCAAATTGGAACAAATGGTTCGCCGCCGAACACAAAGCGATTGCGGTTTTGGAAGAAACGGCCTTCGCTCTCGCCGCTGAAAGAATCCGCCGCAAGTGCGGTATCGCCGGCTACTACAGCGACCACGTCGGGCTCAATCCCGAATATCGCCATGACAAGCACGCCTTTGTTATCGAAGCTTGGCGGCTCTATCCCGAACTGATTGCCGCGTTGGAAGACTTGCAAAAGCTCGGCTCGTTCGAAATGCACTTCGAGACTGAAGCCGGCGTTAAAGTCAGCGACGATTGGTGGCACGACGACGAACTTGAACTCTACAACCTCCGCACTTGCACCAACTACGATTTCAGCGCACGTTTGGAAGGAGCAACCGCATGATGAAAAATCTTTTGGAAAAAATCTTCTCCGTGTCCGACAAAGACGTTGTGACTTTCGCGGCAGTCGTCGCCACTCTCGTCACCGCTTGGACGCTCGCT
>JAFWGN010000007.1 GCA_017515285.1 Candidatus Saccharimonadota bacterium
GTTCTTTTCACCTTTCCATCACTGTACTAGTTCGCTATCGATCAATCAATATATTTAGCCTTGGCAGGTGGTCCTGCCAGCTTCAAACAGGGTTTCTCGTGCCCCGTTCTACTTGAAAAAAGATATCGTAAGCCTATGACCCTTTCGCGTACGCGGCTTTCACGCTGTGTCGCGGACCATTCCAGATCGTTCTGCTAGGATCAAAAAGATTGTATCTTACGCTGCTCAGTTAACGCTGTCAGTTTTTATGCCAAATTGTCGAGAATCGACCACTTGGCATAAAAATTATCTAATTTCGCAACCCCTTTATAACTCAGGTCGTTAAACCGTTAGGTTATATAAGGTTTGGGCTATTCCAATTTCGCTCGCCACTACTTTCAGAATCGTTGTTTACTCTCTTTTCCTCAACCTACTAAGATGATTCAGTTCGGTTGGTTCCCGCTCCTTATCCTATGTGTTCAGATAAGTGCAATACGGTATAACCCGCATTAGGTTTCCCCATTCGGCAATCCCCGGATCAAATCTCGTACTCAGATCCCCGAGGCTTATCGCAGAGTCCTACGGCCTTCATCGGTATTGATTGTCAAGGCATCCACTATTAGTGCCCTTATTTACCTTTTTATGCATTGACTTAATCTAGCAATCGAAGCTCGCGCTTTAATTGCAAAAATGTCGTCAATTAATAAATCTTTTTATCGTTATTCGAATTGTTAATATAAATCTCTTTGGACTGGGAAAGAATTTCTCGGACGTTTCGGTCGAGGATTCTCGCAGTTCGGATTTCTTCACTTACTCAGAGGTCGCGTCAGAGGCGACTTGATTAACTGTTCTCTATTCTAGCGCACTTTATTATTTTTTGCAAGTACTTTTTTCGACTTTTTTATAGATTTGTTAAATAAAATAGTGCGACCCCTGTGGCGACGGAGACGTTGAACGATTCTTTTTGGCCTCGCATTGGGATTTCGAGGAAGAAATCGATATATTTATATAGATCTTTTTCAATTCCTTCGACCTCTTCGCCCAAAATGAGGGCTATTCCCTGCTTTGGCCCCTGTTTTTCGGTTGATTCGAGCGCGGAGCGAAAATGCGACAAATTGGCGAAACTAACCTCGATTTTGCGGGGGTCTTTTAGGTTATTTTCGAGGCCGAGAATGACGCTCTCTTTTGCGAGGTGCTTTAGGGTAGCCTCGATGTCGTCGGAAGTCTCGAGATTGAGGTATTGTTCCGCGCCGAGAGCGGTTTTTGCGATTTGGCGGTTGATTTTGTCGCGGAGGTGCGGGAGAGCGCGGGAGTCATCGACCCGGGGCGTGTAGCCGGAGAAGATGATTTTGGAGACGCCGAAGCCATCGGCGGTGCGAAGGATGGAGCCGACATTGTGACACGAGCGGATGTTATGTAAAATGAGGGCGATTTGAGACATGGCGGTTTATACCTCCTATTGGAGTCGGTTGATGGCCCGCAAAACGGCGGCTTTGTCGGATTTGATGAGTTTTAAGGTGGTTTCGATGTCGTTTCTTCCGACTTTGAGGGCGCGGGCAAGGACTGGGTCGCTCGACAGGGGCGTAAAGAAATCGAAGAACTTTTTGGCGTCTTCTTCGCGGTCGATGGTGGAGGCGAAGTAACGGGGGTAATCTTCGATGGACTTTTCGCCGTTGATTTTATAGACATAGTTCCAATTTTCAAAGAGCCAGTTTAGAGCGCGATCTTTCGTAAACCGCCAGCGGCGGAGGCTCAAGAGGAAGGAAAGGTGGTCTTGGGGTTTAATAAGGTCGGGGTTTTTGAGAAGATTGATAGCAAAATCGATGTTTTCGGGTTTTCGCGGGTGGGCGAGGCAGGCGCGAAGATTGGATTTTAGAGCCGGATTGGCGGTTACCTTATAGCGGTCAAAGAATTGGCTATAAATCGTTTCCTCGTCGCGCCAGAGTTTGGCGGAGAGGATGAAGATGCGGGAGTTGGCGTTTAAGTTCTCGAGGTCGTCTTGGTAGAGCGCGCAGAGTTCGTCGATAAATTCGGGGTTTTTCGAATAAATCGCGTCGCTCATTAAGAGTTGGCGGAGCTCGGTTGTGTTTTGGTCTTCTTTGGTTTTCGGAAGGAAGCCCAACTTGTCGAGGCGGGGCTTGACGATTTTATAGAGGTAGTTTTTGAGAATTGCCTCTTCTTTTGAATCGTAGTCGATGAAAATGGTGGCTTTGGAGATTATTCCGTCAATCATGCCCCAGATAGGAGCGTTGGTTTCGTGTTTGAATTTTTCGACGAGAGGGATGAGCGAGGCGGTGGAGACGATTGGGGTTTCGGAAAGAAGAAGGCGATCGATGAGGAGGCGGAGCTTTTGCTCGTGACTTAATGATTCGAAGTTATTTAGGGCGTCTTCAAATTCGGGGCCGGAGAGGTTAATCAGATAGTGGCCGGACATATCGTCGCGGACTTCGGGGATGGGATATTTGGAGTCGTCAGAGGAACCGTCGAGGAGGAAGCGTTGCTGTGCCTCGTCCGTGACGACAGGGTAGCCGGGCTGGGTGAGCCAAGCGTGCATTAAATCGCGGACGGAAAAGCCCTTTGCGAACGGCTCAAGCGAGCGCCAGAGGTCGTCGGCGTCGGCGTTTTTATAGGCGTTTTTCTCGAAATAATCCTTTAAGCCCTTGAGGAAGTTTTCTTCGCCCATTTCGCGGATTAGCATTAACATTAAGTGTGCGCCCTTGGCGTAAACGATACAGGGGTCAAAAAGGGTGGCGATTTCGGCGGGGTCGTTCACGTCTTCCCGGACGGCTTGGACACCTTGGATTGCGTCTCTCTCGAGGGCGGCGAAGCAGTCGGAGATGAAGAAGTCGTCCCAAATCTTGAATTTCGGGAAGAGTTTGTCGGTGGCGTAGTATTCCATGATGGTCGCAAAAGATTCGTTCAGCCAGAGGTCGTTCCACCATTTCATGGTGACGAGGTTGCCGAACCATTGGTGGGAGAGTTCGTGCGTAATGGTTAGGGCGGCGGACTCCTTCGTGCCGATACTCGAGTTTTCGTCGCAGAGGAATTGGGACTCGCGGTAGGTGACTAGTCCCCAGTTTTCCATGGCGCCGGCTTCGAAGTCGGGAATCGCGACTTGGTCGAGCTTTTTTAGCGGATATTTGACTTTGAAAAGGTCTTCGTAGTAGTCTAGCGATTTAATTGCGATGACGTTGGGGAGTTTTAGGAGGTTCTTGTCTTGGTTGAGCGGAGCGAAAGTGCGGACTTTTATGCCGGATTTGGTTGTTCCCTCGATAGAGTTGAAACGACCGATGGCGAAGGCGAGGAGGTAAGTGGACATTCGCGGAGTTTTTTCGAATTTCCAAGTGACGGCCTTGTGCGAATCTCCGCTTGCGTCGCCGGCGCCCTCGCGCCCGTCGTTACGGGGCTCGGCGCCTAATACTCGGTCGTAACCTCCGTGTTGCGCCGCAATCGGAGCCTTCGCTCCGGCCGTATTTGACAAAACGATGTCGTCCTCGTCCGGAATCGTGATCGTGAGTTCGAAGGTGGCTTTGGCGGCGGGTTCGTCGATGCAGGGGAAACATTCGCGGGCGTAGTGGGACTCGAATTGGGTGGAGACGATGCGTTCTTCCTTACCGTCGTAGGCGTAGGTTGAGAGGTAGGCGCCTTGCATATTCTCCTTGAGAGAGCCATGGAAGCCCACTTCGACATCTAAATCGCTCCTGGGGGCTGCCGGGGCGGTTAAAATGCCATTTTCGAGCGTAAAATCAATGCTTTTGTCATTTATTTTGAAAAAATCAATAGTTTGATCAACGGAGTGGAGTTTGATGAGGTCGGCGGATTTTGAGCGGCCCTTGATTTTAACGGTGCCTTTGATAGTATTTTCGTGTTTGTCAATAAAGAGGTTTAGAAGGTATGATTTGGGTATAAAAAAATCTAAAAGTCGTTCCATGTTTCTATTATACCGCAAAAAGGGTCGGAGTGAAAAAATACGCTATCTTGATTTTTTCGGGGATTTGTGGTATAATAATAGGGTTAGAGGTGTCTCTTTTTGACTCCTAGTAACTTGCAAATTAGTTTCCAAAAAAAATTTCGGACGAGAAAGGGAGGGTTCTCATGAACATTTTTCCGGAAAAGAGTTTAATCTATCAGTTGTATCCCAGTACTTGGGAAGGATTCAAGGCAATGACAGAGTTTTTGCCGAGGATCAAGGCATTACATGCCGATTATATCTGGCTTAGCCCCTGCTACCCGAGTGGCGGGATTGACGGGGGATATGACGTCGTTGATTACTGCGCTGTGGACCCGAAATACGGGACTATGGACGACCTTGACGAGTTTGTCAGGGCGGCGCACGAACTCGGAATTAAGGTCCTTATGGACTTGGTTCCGAACCACACCTCGACCGAACATCCTTGGTTTAAGGCGTTCGAGAAGGGGGAGCCGAGATACCGGGATTATTATTACCGTACAAAGGAAGACCTCGGGTGGCGCAATACGTTTGACGGCGAGTCGGCGTTTGAACCGTTCGGGGACGGGACGCAGTATTATTTGCATCTGTTTCATCGGAAACAGGCAGATTTGAACTGGGAAAATCCCAGGGTCCGGACAGAGTTTCGGGAGATTGTAAAGTTTTGGGTCGAGCGACACAAAATTGACGGTTTCCGGATTGATGTTCCGACCCACCTCGGAAAGAGGTTGAAGGCCGTTTCTTGGCTCGAAAAGAAGTTACCGTTCGGAGGAATGCAGAATTATTTTATGAGAACGGAACAGATTAACGAATATCTCCGGGAAATCTTTTCCGGATTTGATATCGTGACACTGGGCGAAGTGGGGACTCCTTTGGTCTCATTCTGCGAGAAGTTGGCTGGAAACCATGGGTCGATGTCGGCAGTATATAACTGTGCGACGCGGCTTGCGTTTGACCACTTCTTTTACTGTCTCCCGGCGTGGCCGAGCAAAAAACGGCTTGAGCGCGCGCTCAAGAAATGGGGTCATGTAAAAGCCTTGAAGGACGTCATGGTTCGGCGCACGACTGGTTTTGCGATTTTTACCTATGAGGAAGTGACTATTAACGCGGTGATGCTCGAGTCGCATGACCATCCGCGGTATCCGTCTTATACGATGATGCCGGGGCGGGAGATCTTCGAGTTGTTATTCTCTAGCAATCCGGGAATTGTCATGCTCTATCAGGGGCAGGAACTCGGGTTGCCGAACCCGCCGTTGATGGACCATATCTCGGATTATAAAGATATTCAGACGATTTTGAACTACGAAAAGCTGTTGAGAAAAGGGATGAGTCCAGAGAAGGCAATTCAGTCGCTCAAACATACCTCGCGCGAGAATGCACGGCGGCCGGTTGACCTGGCGGTGTATGAGGCGGAGGAGCACGACTCGCACTCTACCCTTGCCTTCTGCAAGAAGGCAATTGAGAATTGGAAACTGAGTTAAAAATGAAAAAACCGGTCTTTTGAGGCCGGTTCTTTTTGTTTTAAGGTTAATTTTGGCAACTAGTAAAAAACCGGCCTTTATAAGACCGGTTTTGGTTCTTTAGGGGTTAGGGGTTTGCTGCGACTGCGGTTTTGGGCGCGTCGAACGGGTCGTCGGGCAAGGCGTGCTCTTCGAGCTTTTCGGCGATGTCGGCGACTTGTCTCTCGGCCTTGGCGATTTCGGCCTCGCACTTCGTGCGGTATTCCTCTATGTCCTTCTGCCAGGACAGGCAAGTGGTGCTTGTGAACTTTTGGCTCTTTGCGGCGCAATCATTCGCGTATTCCTTTTTCTCCTCGGATTTGCACCACAGCCAGTAACGCGGAAATTCAAAGAAGTTAAAGTAGAGCGGGCAGTAGTCGCTACAGTCATCGGTTGTCACATATGCTACATGTCTCTTATAAAGACGCCAGTGTTGCGGTTTGATCCGGTAGAGGTTGATAAAGTTTTTGAACTTTATCATATTTACTTCTGGAACGGCGTCCCGTACCGCGTGAAGAATGTTGGCTTTGTTGATACTACGTTCTTCCGCTACGTCCAAGTTACCACACCTGCAATCTGACAAATAATTCCATGCATAAATGTTAAACGCGACCAGTAGCAAGGCTGATAGGGGTATAAGTATAACCATTCTATTCCCTCCCAAAAATTAAGGATCTTTATTTTAAGAGGCAGTGGCCTCGGAAATAAATTATGCTTTTATTATAGCATACTTTTGGGATTTTGTCAACTATTCGGCGTTGGTGTAGGTGTTGACGACGTCGTCGAGGTCGTCGATGGCGTCGAGGAGTTTTTCGAGTTTTTCGGAGTCTTCTTCGGAGACGGCGACTTTGTTCGTCGCGATGTAGGCGAGTTCGGCGGAGGTGACAGTGAGTCCGGCGTCGAGTAAACCTTGGCGGACTTTCATGAGGTCTTTTGCGTCGGTGATGATTTCGATGCCGTCTTCGGCTTCCTCGGCGTCTTCGGCGCCAGCCTCGAGAGCGGACATGAGCGCGTCTTCGCCTTTTTCGGAGATGACGATTTCGCCTTTACGAGCGAATTGGAACATGACCGAGCCGGAGTCGGCGAAGCGACCACCGTTTTTCTCGACGGTGTGGCGAACTTCGGGGAGGGTGCGGTTTTTGTTGTCGGTTGCGACTTCGATGATGATGCCGGTGCCGCCGGGACCGTAGGCTTCATAGACCTCTTCGATTAAGGCGGCGGCGGACTTGTCGGCGACACGGGCGATGGCGCGTTCGATGTTGGCTTTTGGCATATTGGCGAGGCGGGCTTTTTCGAGGACCATGGCAAGAGAAGGGTTCATATTCGGGTCGGTGCCGGCACGCGCAGCGATGGCGATTTGGTTACCGATTTTGGTGAAGAGGGCGCCGCGCTTGGCATCGACGACGGCCTTTTGGCGCTTGGTGGTGGCCCATTTGGAGTGTCCGGACATGAGGTGTTCCCTGTTTATGATTTTACTTTAGACTTATTATAACACAGAAAAAAGAACTTGCAAAGATTTGTATATTGTGATATAATAAGATAATGAACTTCTAGCCGACGGAGGCTAGCGTATATTTATATGAGAGGAGGCATTGAAATGCCTGAGGTTTTTGCAAGAGAGTTTAAACATATACCGTTATGCCTGTTGCAAGATATGATACTTGTGGCTGGTCGGCGCAACCTGGATATCGCGCTCGGCGCATTGATTGCGTTAAGGCGGCGCGATCGCGCGACGAAGAGCGACGAGGAGTCGCTGCTTAGTCGCGTGCTTTCGCAGTTTTCCGAAGACGACCAGGCGTTCTTCGAAAATCGCCTGGCGTGCTTCAATAATTAACCTCCCTCCCTTTTATGACCCCGCTCAATCCCGAACGGGGTCTTTTCTTGCGGTGGGGGTTGGGGGGATGATTAGTAATTGTTGGCTTTGATTTCGAAAAAGCTTTGCGGGTGGGCGCACACTGGGCAGATTTCGGGGGCGGACTCGCCGACGTAAATGTGTCCACAGTTGCGGCATTTCCAGACGGTTACCTTGTCGCTCTTAAAGACGATGTCGTTCTCGACGTTGTCGCGAAGTTTGAGATAGCGGGCTTCGTGTTCTTTTTCGATAGCACCAACTTGTTCGAATTTCTCGGCTATTTCGTCATAACCCTCTTCGCGGGCGGTTTCGGCGAAGGATTTATACATATCAGTCCACTCGTAATTCTCGCCCTGGGCGGCTTTCGCGAGGTTAGTCTTCGTATCGGCGACGGCGCCACCATTTAGTAATTTATACCACATTTTAGCGTGTTCTTTTTCGTTGCCAGCGGTTTCCTCGAAGATGCTCGCGATTTGTTCGAAACCATCTTTTTTGGCACGAGAGGCGAAGTAGAGATACTTCATGTGGGCCTGAGACTCGCCGGCGAAGGCGGTTTCCAAGTTCTTCCAAGTTTTGCTATTTTTCTTCAATTCCATAATAACTCCTTTTAAACATTATACCATGATAGAAGGACACTCAAGCCCTTTTCGCAACGGAAACTTTTTCGCAATCGTTAAAATAACCTTAACAGGCTGTTTCTCCGCGCGGAGACAAGCTCGTGCTCGAAACAGTGTCAAGGTTATTTTTACAGTTGGAAAAAGTTTTTTATTGTTGCGAGAAAGGGCTCGAGCGCCCTTTCCGTAACAAAACTACATCCCTTCGAGGTCGGCTTCGGTGGGACCTTCGGAGGAGCCTTTCGACTCGAGGTCGAGAGGCTTGACGCCGGTGCCAACCGGAATCTTGCGACCGATGATGACGTTCTCTTTCAAACCGTGGAGACGGTCGATGCGGCCGTTGATGGCGGCGTTGATGAGGACGCGGGTCGTATCCTGGAAGGAAGCGGCGGAGAGGAAGGAGTCGGACCAGATGGAGACCTTCGTAATCCCGAGGAGGAGATGGTCGAAGGACGCCGGGGTCTTGCCTTCGGCTTCGAGTTCCTTGTTCTCGTTTTCCGCGGCGGCGCGACCGACGATGTCGCCAGCGACGAAGCTGGAGTCGCCGGATTCGGTAATCATGACGCGGTTGAACATTTGGCGGATAATCACTTCGAAGTGTTTGGAAGAGATTTCGTGTCCTTGGGCGGCATAAACGGACATGACGTCGTTCATGATGTAGCGCTGAGTGGCTTCGGTGCCCTTGTAACGGAGCAAATCTTGGAGGTTCAAGGAGCCGGTCGTGAGGCGGTCGCCAGCGGCGACGAGATCATCGGTCTTGACGACGAGTTCGGCGGTGTTCGGGATTTCAATCCGGACAGGCGCGCCAGCGTCGCCGACGAGAATGATGGCGCCTTCGACGAGTTGAGCGTTGGCGTCAAACGGAGCGATAATCGGTTCGGTGCCTTTCGCTTTCGAGGCGATGACATCGCCGGCTTTGACGGAAGCACCGTCTTTGACCTTGGCCTTGCGACCGTCGAGTTCGATGCGTTCGGTTTCGCCCTTTTCAGGGGTAATCGTGACGATGAAGTGGTTGCCGTCTTCGTGTGCCTCAACCATACCGTCGATTGGGGAGACCCAGGCTTGACCTTTCGGGTTTCTAGCCTCGAGAAGCTCCTCGACGCGCGGGAGACCGCGGGCGATAGCACCGGAACCGGCGACGCCGGAGCCGTGCTTCGTATCGAGGGTGAGCTGGGTACCAGGTTCACCGAGAGATTGCGCGGCGATCACGCCGACAGGTTGGTTCGCTTCGACGAGCTCACGGGTGGACATATCGACGCCGTAAGCCTTGCGAGGAACACCGTTAACCGCAGTGGTCGAGAGGACGGATTGAATCTTGACGGATTCGATGTTGTCGTCATCTTCGATTTGGGCGGCCATTTCCGGAGTGATGAGTTGGTCGGCTTCGAGATAACCAGGAACCGCTTCGGCGGTGTAACGGCCGGCGATGCGGAACTTGAAGTCGATTCCGGTTTGTTCGGTTTCGTATTTATAGACGGTGAAGCCGGGGTCATAGGCTTCCTCGTCGGTCGTGAAGACGTCTTGGGCGACATCAACGAGACGACGGGTGAGGTAGCCGGAGTCGGCGGTACGAAGGGCGGTAGAGACCTGGCCCTGGCGCGCGCCTCGGGTGGCGATGAAGGATTCGAGCGTGTTAAGACCTTCCTTGTAGGAGGATTTGACCGGAAGCTCGATTTCGTTGTTGTTGATATCGACCATGATGCCGATTTCGGCGGACGCGAGCTTAATGTTTGAGACGGAGCCACGGGCGCCGGAGTTGACCATGACGGCGATGTCGGTGTCGAGGTCGGCGAGCTTTTCCTTGAGGAAGGAGTTAATGCGGTCGTCGATGTTGCGCCAAGTCTTGACCGTGAGGTTCTTTCTTTCGTCTTCGGTGAGAAGGCCTTGGTTGAATTGGTCTTGAATCTGGGCGGTGGTGGCGTCGCCTTCGGCGATGAAGTCGGCGATTTCCGGATAAGTCGGGTAATCATCTTTTGCGGTCGAAACAGAGGCCACGGTTTCGTATTCGAAAGCGAGGTTCTTGACGGCATCGGCGGTTTTAACGGTGGTTTCAGCGCCGTAGATGTCGAAGATGTCCGCCATGACTTTTTTGAGTTGCTTCGAGGTTTGGACGTTGTTATCGTAAGGATAGTCGGCGGGAAGAATCTCGTTGAAGATAACGCGACCGAGGGTGGTGTTGCGGATTTCCTTCTTCGCGAAGACGCGAATTGGGGTTTGGAGGGCGATAATTCCCTTGTCGTAGGCCATTTCGGCTTCGTAAACGCTCGAGAAAGCGTGAACCTTTTCGGCTTCGGTGCCCGGCTTGTTGTAAGTTAGGTAGTAAATGCCGAGAACGACGTCCTGGTAAATCGCGAGGACAGGCGCGCCGTCGGCAGGCTTCAAGAGGTTTTTGGTGGCGGACATGAGTTCGCGAGCCTCGGCCTGGGCGGCGTCGGAAAGCGGAAGATGGACCGCCATTTGGTCACCATCGTAGTCGGCGTTGAAGCCGGAAGCGACGAGCGGGTGAAGTTGGATGGCTTTACCGTCGATAAGTTTGGGCTGGAAAGCCTGGACCGAGAGACGGTGGAGGGACGGAGCGCGGTTCAAGAGGACGTAGCGACCTTGAATGACTTCGTCGAGGGCGTCCCAGACGACGGCTTCGCCAGCTTCGATCATGCGAGCGGCAGCGCGAATGTTGTTCGCGTGGTCGTGGGAGATGAGCCAGCTGATAACGAACGGCTTAAAGAGTTCGAGCGCCATTTGCTTCGGGAGGCCACATTCGTTGAGCTCGAGTTCCGGACCGACGACGATGACGGAACGGCCGGAGTAGTCAACACGCTTACCGAGAAGGTTCTGGCGGAAGCGGCCTTGCTTACCTTTAAGTAGGTCAGAGAGGGATTTTAACTTCCTACGACCGTTTTGGGTGGCGGCGAGGCGATTGCCGTGAGCCGCGGAGTTGTCGATTAAAGCATCGACGGCCTCTTGAAGCATACGCATTTCGTTGCGGCAGATAACTTCCGGGGCGTTGAGGTCGAGGAGTTTCTTTAGGCGGTTGTTGCGGTTAATGACGCGGCGATAGAGGTCGTTTAAGTCGCTCGTCGCGAAGCGCCCGCCGGGAAGGCTAATCATCGGGCGAAGATCCGGAGGGATGACCGGGATGACCGTGAGGACGAGATCTTGGGGTTTGATACCAGCGGATTGCATCCCCTCGAGGGTTTTGAGGCGCTTAATGATTTTCTTGGCTTTTTGGCCTTTGGCGGTTTCTGATTCTTCCTTTAATGTGTTGATGAGGAGGTCGAGATCGATTTCGTCGAGGAGTTTCTTGATGGCGGTGGCACCCATGCCGACTTCAATCAAATCTTCGTATTCTTCAGGAAGATTGCGATAGTCGGTTTCCGGGATGACAGCGCCCTTGTGGAAGTTCTCGAGGAGGGATTTGCGTTTTCGATAATCCGCGTCGAGGTCTTCGAGTTCCTTGTTGCGAGCTTCTTCGAGAGCGTGAAGATTGGCGCCTTCGACGTTCATATCTTTACTATACCTTGCGGCAATAGCCTGGCGCGCGGCGTCGGTTTGAGCCTCGAGGTCGTTTAGGACTTTTTCGATTTCCTCGTCTTTGGCGTCAGTGACGAGATAGGTCGCGAAATAGATGACTTTTTCGATGTTCTTGACGGTTAAATCGAGAAGAATCGAAAGAGCAGACGGGGTCCCGCGCATGAACCAGATGTGCGTAACTGGGGCGGCAAGGGTGATGTGGCCCATGCGCTCGCGGCGGGTGATGCTTTTCGTGACGAGGTTGCCTTCTTTATCGACGGCAGCCTCGCGAGAACGCACGCCCTTGAGCTTGGCGTCGTGCGGGTTAATGTCTTTGACCGGACCGAAAATCCGTTCGCAGAAAAGACCGTCGCGTTCGGGTTTTTGGGTGCGGTAGTTGATAGTTTCTGGTTTGGTGACTTCGCCGTAGGACCAGTTTAAGATGTCCGCGGCGGAGGCGACGCTCAAGCGAATCGAGTCGAAATCGCTGGCGCTAATATAATTATCTGCCCAAGCCATATTAGAGCTCCTCTCCGAGGTCAACGGCGCCGTCATCTTCGGATGGCTCGCCATTTCCCTCAATTATTTCGAATCCGTTGTCGTCATTCAAATCGGCCTGGATTTCCTCTTCGGTGTCGAGGTCGGTGATGGCGGGTTCGGTTTCTTCTTTATGTTGCGCGTAAATTTGTTGATCGTCTTTCTCTTTTTCGATTTCGCGGGAAGTTTCTTCGATAACGTCGGAAGCGTCGTTCATCTCGCCGTGATCGAGGAGGTCAACTTTAAGGCCGAGACCTTGAAGTTCCTTGACGAGAACGTTAAAGCCTTCCGGAAGTTTCGGGCCTTCGATTGGTTCGTGCTTGATGATGGCTTCGTAAGCCTTGGCGCGACCGTAAACGTCGTCGGATTTGATGGTAAGCATCTCTTGGAGGGTGGTGGCGGCACCATAGGCTTCGAGTGCCCAGACCTCCATTTCCCCGAAGCGCTGACCGCCGTTTTGAGCCTTACCACCGAGTGGCTGTTGAGTGACCATCGTGTAAGGGCCGGTCGAGCGAGCGTGAATCTTATCTTCGACCATGTGGTGAAGTTTGATCATGTGCATGACGCCGACAGAGGTTCTTTCGTTGAAAGGCTCACCGGTGAGGCCATCGTAAAGTTGGACACGACCGTCTTCGTCGATGCCGGCTTTCTTGAGTTCTTCGGAAATCTTGTCGCTAGGGACACCGTTGAAGGACGGGGTCGCGACTTTGTAGCCGAGACGTTTGGCGGCGAAGCCGAGGTGGGTCTCGAAAAGCTGACCGAGGTTCATACGAGACGGGACGCCCATTGGGGACAAGAGAATGTCGATTGGAGTGCCATCTTCCATGAATGGCATATCTTCGACGGGGAGAATGCGCGAGACGACGCCCTTGTTGCCGTGACGGCCGGCGAGTTTATCGCCAACGTCGATTTTGCGCATTTCGGCGACGTAGATTTTGATTTGCATGAGGACGCCGGCTTTGAGTTCGTGTCCCTGTTCGCGGGTGTAGATTCGGACGCCGATGACTTTGCCACTACCGCCGTTCATGCGGACGGAAGTATCGCGGACATCTTTGGCTTTTTCGCCGAAGATGGCGCGAAGGAGGCGCTCTTCGCTCGAGAGCTCTTGTTCGCCTTTCGGGGTGATTTTTCCGACGAGAATATCACCGGAGGAAACTTCGGACCCGACGGTAACGATACCGTCTTCGCCGAGGTGGCGGAGAGAGTGTTCGGAGACGTTCGGAATGTCGCGAGTGATTTGCTCGGGGCCGAGCTTGGTTTCGCGGACTTCGACGTCGTAATCTTTGATGTTGATGCTTGTTAGTTCGTCTTCTTTGACGAGGCGGGAGGAAATAACAATAGCGTCATCCATGTTGTAGCCACGCCAAGGCATGAAGGCGACAAGAAGGTCTTTACCGAGCGCGAGTTCGCCGTCAGTAACCGAGGCGCCTTCAATGAGGACGTCGCCTTTCTTGACCTTTTGGCCGCGGACGACTTTGGTGCGCATATTATAGCAGCGGTCGTCGTTGTTTTTCTCGAAGTGGGTTAATTTGTATTCTTTTTCGCTACCATCGGCGTATTTGACGATAACGGAAATACCGTCGGCTTTTTTGACTTCGCCGTCGCCTTCAGCGAAGGTGACTTGGGACAGATTTTTGGCGACTTCCTTTTCGATGCCGGTGCCAACGACTGGCGCGTCGGTGTGGAGGAGCGGGACGGCTTGTTTCTGCATGGCGCAGGCCATGAGGGAGCGGTCAACGCGGTTCTTTTCGACGAAAGGAATAAGAGAGGCGGAGACGCCAAGAATTTCCTTGTGGGCGGCATCAACGTGAGTGACACGAGAGGATTCGACTTGGGCCGGAGTCCCGTGGACGCGGGCGGAGACGTAGGTATCGACGAATTTGCCATCCTTGTCGAGTTTGACGGAGGCGTCGGCGATAACCATTTCGTCTTCGGCGCTGGCGTCAACATAGACGACTTCGTTCGTTACCCTACCGTCCTTGACGACGCGATAAGGGGCTTCGATGAAGCCGTATTCGTTGATGCGGGCGTAGGTCGCGAGGTTAAGCACGAGACCGACGTTGCCACCTTCCGGGGTTTCGACGGTACAGATTCTTCCGTAGTGGGTCGGGTGGGCGTCGCGGACGTCGAAGCCGGCGCGTTCACGAGTTAGACCGCCGGGACCCATAGAGGAGAGACGGCGCTTGTGGGAAAGTTCGGCGAAGGGGTTGGTTTCGTCCATGAGCTGGGAGAGCTGGGAGGACGCGAAGAACTCCTTGACCGCGGCGACGACCGGGCGGGAGTTCAAGAGTTGGCTCGGGGTAACTTCTTCGGGGTTCGCCATGGACATACGGTCCAAGATGTTTCTCTGTAAGCGTAACATACCGAGGCGGAATTGGCGCTGGACGAGCTCACCAACGAGTTTAATTCTTCGATTTGCGAGAGAATCGATGTCGTCGGCGGGGTCTTGGGTAACGTTCAGGCGGATAATTTCGCTGATGATAGCGATTAAGTCTTCCATTTGGAGCGTGCGGTGAGCTGCGTCGTTTGGCGTGTCGAAGCCGAGGCGTTGGTTGATTTTGAAACGGCCAACGCGGGAGTAATCGTAGCGTTTGTAATCGAAGAAAGTGCGCTCGATCATGTCTTTGGCGTTCTCGACGGTGGCGAGGTCGCCCGGGCGGAGACGGCGATAAACTTCGATGAGGGCTTCGGATTGACCGCTAGTGGTGTCTTTATCGAGGGTGGCGTTTAGGTATTCGAGGCCGGCCTCGTCGAGGTGGCTGAATTTGGCGAGAATGTCCGCTTTTTTGGCGACACCAAGGGCGCGGAGGAGGGTTGTTACCGGGATTTTGCGGCGACGGTCGATTTTGACGTAGATTGCGCCGGTTCCGGAGGTTTCAAACTCAAGCCAAGCACCGCGGCCAGGGATGACCTTGGCGCCGTAGAAGTTACGCTCGCCGATGCGGTCGGCGGTAAAGAAGACGCCGGCGGAGCGGATAAGTTGGGAGACAATGACGCGCTCGGTGCCGTTGATAATAAACGTGGCACGGTCGGTCATCCAGGGGTAGTCGCCGAAGAAGATGTCTTGTTCTTTCTTTTCGCCGGTAACCTTGTTCTCGAGCTCAACAATGACGTGGAGCGGAGCGTCGTAGGTCGTCAAGTTGTATTTTGCCTCGGCAACCGTTTCGGACGGGTCCTTAAAGTAATAATCTTTGAACCGGAGCGCGAATTTGGCATGAGTATAATCCTCGATTGGATTAATCTCGGTGAAAATTTCGCGGAGACCGGATTTAACGAAGTCTTCCCAAGAGTCCTTCTGATGCGCGATCAGGTCAGGAATCGGGAGAGCTTGGTCGCCTTCGGTGAAGAAAACGCGACCGGAATCGGTGGTAGATTTCACGAAAATCCTTTTCTCTACATTAAGGTTAATGTTATCTTTAGCGCCGAAGATAACTGCTCATTTTTTCTAGGATTGGTTCGCCGGACCTTGCCTAGCTCGCAAAAAATGGCATACTGCTTCTTGATTATACATTGTATCAAAAAACAGCCTGTATTTCAAGGCTGATTTTTGAGATTATTATATATCGAGGTCGTCCAAATCGGCCATTTCGGCGCGAGTCTTGTCCGCTAAATTGCGGTCAGTTTCATCAACAGAGGTGGCTTCTCTGGAGGCGTCGGGATTTTCGTCCGCGCTCGCTTCACCATCTTTTCGGTCGGATTCGGGGGCATCGGTGTTGACGATTTTGAGGTTGTAGCGAGCTTCGTTTTTAGTTCCGAGGGCGCGAAGAAGGGTCCGAAGGCTTTGGGCGGTGGCACCGCGGCGGCCGATGACGCGACCAACATCTTCAGGATCGACGGAAAGGGACAGAAGGACGCCTTTTTCATCGATTTTGCGGTCGACGGAAACTTTTTCGGGATTGTTCACGAGGGTTTTGACGATATACTCGACAAATTGTTGGTCAATGGTAGCCATATTTTCTCCATATTAAGGTTATGCAATACATTATAGCACATGAAAAGAACTTTTTGCAAATAAAAGGAGCGCTTCTGAAAGATAGCCGCTCCGTTTATTATTTTGGTTACTCCGCCGGGGTTTCTTCTTTGGGTTGGTTCTTGCGGAGTTTGTCGGCGTGTTTGGCTTTAGCCTGCTTTTTCGGGGCGGGTTTGTACCATTCTGGCATCTTGACGCCGTTTTTCTCAAGGGTGAAAGCGACGCGAGAAGAAGGTTGGGCGCCGTTCTTGAGATAAAACTCGATTTTTTCCTTGTCGAGGACGAGTTTTTTAGTTTCTGGGTTGTATGAGCCGACCTCAGCCACAACGCGCCCAGATAAGGGGTGACGCTGTGATTCTTGGACGACTATCCGGTACACTGGGGTGTGTGTGCGGCCATTACGTTGCATGCGAATCGCGAGCATTGGATTTTTCTCCTTAAATAATAATGTTGTTATTTTACACTATTTTCTTAAATTTGGCAAGAAAAAGTCCCGCGGTTAGCGGGACTCGTGGTTTTTGCGGAAGTCGCGGACGGGAAGTTCATCGAGCTCAAACGGCGGATGCCGGGTTTTGATGTGGTGCCGGATGTGGTGCCGGAACTTCCTGCGGGCCTTTTCATCTTCAAGGAGGCCCAGGAGCGTCATCGCGCTGACTTGGTTTAAGTCGTGTTCGCACGCGAAATGATTAACTTGGTCAATGGCTCGCCAGAAAGAGGTGGCGGCGTCGATGCGGGCGGACTTGACTTTTTCGGGGTCGCCATCGTAATACTTTTTGATGACGTCCTCGACGCTGGCGGACTTAGACTTGTCGCGATAGGTCATGAGTAACTTGTCGCGGCTGGCAAGGGTGCCGGCGGCGTCAACGACGGAGAGGCAGAGTCGCCAATAGTGTTCCCAGGTGTTTTGGGGATATTCACGGGCGGACTCAGGGACGCGCAAAATAGCGGCGCGTATTTTATCTCCGCCGAGGAGGTCGGAGACGTGTTTTTCCGTCTCTTCGACTTCTATCAAAAGTTCGGACATTTTCGACATGGTTATTCCCCCCTTTATCTATAATTTTGTCGAAATGTATGTCTTCATTATACTATAAAATGCTCATTTTGGCAAGAGAAACCCCGCGACGTGGCGGGGTTTGATGGTAATTAGAAGTAAACGTTGCCCAGACGGAGCGAAATCGCGTCCTCGTAGTCGGGATTGAGGCGGCGGACATCGACCTTGTTCCAGTCGACGCTTACTGAAATGTAGGTGTCGAGGGCATTGAACGTGTCTGGTTCCTGGATGATAATCCGGGCAGCACGCATTAAGAGCGCTGCGAAGTCGTGGATATTGTCCCCGGGAAGCCAACCGTAGGAGAAGGCTTTGGAGTATTTTTTACGAATCGCCCGGGGTGAGTTTCCTGCGGATTTGTCGAGCCCGAAATACTCGACGAGATAGTCCATGACCGAGCCAGCTCCGGTGAACTTCGGCCAATTTATCTCGCTGATTTCATCGAGGGTCTTCGGACCGTTCACTTCGCTGACGAGGCTGTCCGGCTTCTTTTCTAGCCGGAAGATCGTGGTTTCCCCGAAGGGGTCGGGGTCACGATATGGGTAGCTGAGCAGCCCGATTCGGAACCCGTCGAGCAGGTCGTGAAGTTTCCGGAGATCTTCCGGTTTGTTGAAATCGTAGTTCGGCATCCCCGAAAGGAGGATGCGCCAGAAGCAAGACCTCCGGGCGTAGATGGATTCCATTTTTTTTATCCCATAAAAACTCATCTTCTTCACCTCTTTTTGTAAAATGTGCAATTACCGTTTTTATTTTATCACAAAATGCTTATTCTGTCAAGAGGGGCTAGGGGCGTTCGGGTTATGTTAACGTGGGGTTTCCGGTTTTTCGAGGAGGAGAATTGGGGCGTCGAAATAGGCGGCGTGGCGACGAGTGGCTTCGGAGATGTTTCCGGTGGAGCCGTAACTTATGAGGTAGTCCGGGCGAAGGCGGTCGCCGGATAAGTCCCAGCGGTTCAAGACGACTTCGTTATGGTGGAACGGATCGGATTCTTGGCGCTTTAGGGTGGCCGCTTCGAGGTCGCGGGGGTCGTCGTAGAAATAATCTTGGCTTCCGACGGTGACTCCGAGGTCGTCGGGAGATGTTTCTGTTACGTGGGTTGAGAGGTCTAATTCGGAAGTGAAGCGGAGGGTGTAGTCGCCAAGGTCGGTGAAGCCGTAGAATATCGAGTCGTCGAGCTCGTCGTTGCTTTGGGCAGCGATGGAATGGAGACGGTCGGTGTTGAGGGAGGTGGAGATGTAGCCGACGGGGCGACCATCGGCGTCGAAGCCGTCGGGGGTTCTTTGGTCCCAGAGTTCGGGGTGAGAGAAGGCGGATTTGTCGCCGGTGACGCCGGAAAGGCGGTGGATGAGGACGCCGTAGCGGGAGTCGGGGGCGATTTTTAAGATAGGGATTTTGTTGCCGTCAAATTCAGTTTCGCCGACTTGAGTGGCAGCGGCGGTTATAGATTCGGTCATGAACTCGCTGTAATTTTTGGTGGCGCGTTCGCGGAAAGATTTGCGGAGTTCGGTTAGTTTTTCGCCGAAGGAGCGGTAGGATTTTGAATCTTTTAAGATACCTTCAAGGTCGGAATCGTTGGAGGTGAGAAAATCGAAGGCGGTTTTTGCGGCGAGTTTTTCTTCCTCGGAGAAATGAGCGTCGAGACGGAGGTCGTCGAGGGGGCCGAGCTCGAGTTTTAGACTTTCGTCCCACCAAGAGGAGAGTTCGGAGCCAAAAACACCTTCCGGTTCCGGGGCGCTGAAGTCGGGACGGTCGGAAGACTCTTTAACTGCGCCTAGGGCGACGAGGTCGCGACCGAGTTCGGCGGGAGATAGACCGAAGATATATTCGGAGGCGAGCCGGCGACCGCGATAAAAATCGTTGGACTCGAGGGCGGACTTGGCCTCGTGGTAGAGGTCGCGAGGGCGGTCGGATTCTTGGGATTGTTTTGACTTGAGAAAATCGATGGCACGCTTGCCGAGATTTTTGAAACGGTCGCGGGTTGGTAATTCTTCCGCGTATTCGAAAGAGGAGGGGGTGGATTCGGGTGAATGGTTCATGGTTTGATTATAGCACACGGCTTGCGAAAAATGCTTTGATGAGGTATAATATTTATAATTATTTTTAAGGAGCAAATATGTCCGATTACAATTTAAGTTTGACCGTTCGCACCGAAACTGGGAAAAAAGCTCTTGCGCTTCGCGAAGAAGGGCTGGTTCCGGCGGTGATTTATGGCGGTAAATCCGAGATTCTCGTTAAATCTCCCTACAATGAAACTGAAAAAGTTTTGAAACTTGCGGGTTACCATTCGCCGATTGACCTCGTTGTCGATGACAAGAAAACCATGGCCATTGTTAAGTCGGTTCAACTCGACCCGGTTTCGCGCCGAATTATCAATGTTGCGTTCCAAGAGGTTTCTGCGAACAAGTTGGTTGAGGCAACGACGCCGATTGTCCTTATTAACTTCGAGACTTCCGACGCTTCGAAAGCGCACCTTACGCTTGACCAAGTTATGGAGGAAATTGACGTTAAGGCGAAGCCGGCGGACCTTCCGAAGGAACTTATTGTTGACGCTTCGAAACTTGCGACGACCGAAGACAAAATCTTCGTTTCTAACCTCGTTCTTCCCGCCGGAGTCGAACTTTCCGATAAGGAACTCGACCCGGAGACGGTGGTTGCGAACGTTTATGACGCGGCGGCCGAAGCGGCGGCGCGTGAAGCTGCGGATAAAGCGGCGGCGGAAGCCGGCGAGGTCAACGCGGCGGACGTTCCTTCCGATAATGGTGAGAAACCCGCGGAAAATACCGAAGAGAAATAGCTTTAGATTTACTTTGAAAGACGCACCTAGAACTGGTGCGTCTTTTGGTTTTATGGTTTAGAGTTTTAGGGGTTTAGAGCGGCGCAGTTAGCCTTCAAGCGTTCGAGGAAGGCGGCTTTGGCTTCGGGGTAGTTTTTGTTGTCGCCTTTCCAGGCCTCAAGGGCGGGGCCTTGGAGAGCGCGGGCGAAGGAGAAGGTGACGGGCCAGGGGAAGGGGCCGTGTTTTAGGACTTCGGAGAGGTTTTCGGTCGCTTGCTCGGGGGTTTGGCCGCCGGAGAGGAAGACGACGCCGGCGAGGGATTTGGGGACAAAATGCTTTAGGGTCTTGGCGGTCCAATCGCCGACTTCGGCGGGGGTGCTTTGGGCTTGGTATTTCTTTCCGGCGAGGACCATATTGACTTTTAAGATGGTCGCTCCTAAATCGACACCTTCGGATTCGAGGGCGCTAAATAGTTCCCGTAAGATGATGCCGGTGACGCCGGCGCAGGTTTCGATTGGGAAGTCGCCGTCATAGACGACTTCGGGTTCGACAATGGGGACGATGTGGGCGGATTGGCACTTTTTGGCGTATTCGGCGAGGATGCAGGTGTTCTTTTTGATGGCGGTTTTGGTTGGGGTGGAGCCGGTGATTTCGAAGGCGGCGCGCCACTTGGCGAACCGCAGACCGAGTTTGAAGTATTCTTCGAGCCGTTCGTCGAGGCCGGAAAGGCCGAGGGTGTATTTTTCTTCGCTACCGGGGAGTTTGGCGAGGCCTTTATCGACCTTGATGCCGGGGATGATTCCCTTGCCGGTTAAGAATTTGACAAAATCGCGACCGTCGTCGGAGAGTTGGCGGGCGGTTTCGTCGAAGAGGATGACACCGTTCACATATTTTTCTAGCCCGTCGGTCGTGAAGAAAAGGTTGCGGTAGTCGCGGCGGTGGTCGTAATCGTCGGGGATGCTAAGGGTTTCGAACTTTTTATGGATTGAGCCGCCGGATTCGTCCGCGGCGAGGATTCCTTTTGGAGCGGCGATGAGTTCTTTCGCCATCAAACGGAGGTTAACGCGGTTTTCTTTTTCTTCGTGAGCAAGGGTTTCGAGTTTTTCGAGGGGTAGAGTGCTGTTTAGGTTCATGTTTTCGAGGTTTAGTTTGGTCATGAGCAGAGTATCCTCCACGGATTTATGGTTTAATAAACCGCCTAAAATTGAGGCGGCAGCGACAGAATAGACGGTAAGGTGGGTGTAAAAATCGGTTTTTTCGAGTTTGCGGAAATGAATGGTTTTTTCGCGGACGGTGATGGATGACTCGGAGATTTGACAAATTAAGGCTTTAGTGTTATAATTAAAAGATAGGTCGTCGATGAAAAGAATCGACGCTTTTTTGATGAGAGGTTTGGCGCAGAGGGGGAGGTCCCTAGGGGCGTAGAAGGCGAGACGCAAGGTTTTTCTTGCTTCCAGGTGAGAGAGAAGGCGCTTTACGAACTCGTAGTCTAGGACGGCCGAGCGGTCGAGGAAAAGCCAATCGTAGTTTTTATAGAGGTGGTCGGTGAGGAGGAGGGTGGGGTGTTTTTCGGCGGGGGTAAAATAGGTGATTTGGTTGCCGGCGGATATGATGAAGCGGTAGATGGCGGTGGAGGAAGGGGCGACGTAGAGGTCGGTTTCGAGGTGGAAGTTTTCGAGGACTTCGCGGGTGGTGGCGGCGCCAGAGGTGACGGAGGTTTGGGCAAAGTAAGGGTGAGAGCTGCCGTTGAAGCCGAGGTTGAGCCATTTGGTTCCGGAATTGTCGGTTTCGAGGGCTTCGTTGCGATCATCGAGACGAAGATAGACGTCTTTTAAGACATTGCCGATGATGAGGATTTTGCTCATGGTTTAATTATAAAGAGTTTTTAAAATATTGTCCAGAGTCCGCAAATGGAAGTATCTGGATTCTCGCTTTTATGGCAACAGTCATAACAATGTTTGCACTAACTGGGGCCATGGCGGCCTTAACTAAAGTCATGCATGACGACTATCGCGCGCTTTCGTACCCTCCACGGAACTTTCGCCAGCACCCTAATCTGACCTACCTCCCCCCGCTTCCCTAGAAGCCCAGGGGGCTTTTCTTGACATTTTAATACGTTTATGCTACAATTAGGGTGTTTAGTTTTTACCCAAAAATCTATGTTCTTTAAGGAGGAAAAGAAAATGTCTATTTCTGCGATGTATTCTAGTGACGGAATATCTCATCCGGTAACGAAACTTGGACAAGCTCTGTACAATCTCGATTATCAATGGAACGTTTCCTTACGGGACAAAGATGTCGAGAATCTCATCTCGAGCAAAGCTCGTTATGATTTGCTACTCGGACATCTTCACGACGTCCTTGACGACGGCGAGTTCGAGGAACTTGCTGACTTCTTTGACTTTGGTAAGACTAGAGATCAATTCAAGCCCCTCTCGAAGGCTCCGAAAAGCATTCTGAAGTTACTCATAAAAATAGATAAAGAGTTCTTCGATATGTTGGTCGACGCTGATACGGATACTAACGGGTATAAGACCTTGGAAGGTGAGATCGAAGAGTTGCGTGAAACCCTTCGAGACGGATTCTGCTTTGATGATGGGTGGAGACGCTATCGTCGACACATTGCTGAATCTTTGCTGTCGGACCCTGAAATGTTGGCACATCTCGAAAACGTCGAAAAGACTCATGACGCCTACGTAGAAGCAATTCGCAACGCCGCTGAATATACTTCGAGAAAAATCGATGAAGAATAAACTTCTGCCTCCACTTCGAAATCTGCCCCGCAAGCTTCAAAAAGCCCCGCGGGGCTTTTGCTTGACTTTTTGAAGTTTTATGCTATAGTTAGGTAGTCTGATTTTTGACAAAAATGATGTACCTTAAGGAGGAAAAGAAAATGTCTATTTACACAATGTATTCCAACGATGGAAGATCTCATCCCGTAACGAAGTTTAGTGCAGTTTTGAATGAACTTGGTTCACCGTTAGCGTTTAGCCGAGAAGGCGGTTTCGGCCGCCGTACTCAAGATATCGATGTGGAGAGCCTTATCTTGAATGAATCGCGCTATGATTTGTTGATTAAACACCTCCATGATGTCCTTGACGAAGGCGAGTTCGAGGAGCTTACTGGCTTCTTCGACTTTGGTAAAACCAGGGATGAATTCAAGCCTCTCTTGATCCCCCCGGAGCATATTCAGGAATTGCTCGAGAAAATAGACCGCGATTTCGTCGATATGCTGATTCGTGCCGACGAAGACACCAACGGTTATAAGACAGTGAAGGATGACATTGAAGGTGCGCGCGATACACTTCGTGGCGGTGGCATTTATGGCGGTTATTTTACTGAGGGATTTTGGCACCTTAGCCAACATATCGCTGAATACTTGTTGAAAGACTCTGAACTGCTGCGTCGCCTTGAAAAGGTTGAAAAAATGCACGAGGCTTATATCGAAGCCATCTCGGATGTTGGCGACTACGTAGATAAAGCCATGAACTCGGCGCAATCCTCCCACTAAAACTTGCCCCGCAATTTGTGGGGCTTTTTCTTGCAGAAATTCGCTAAATATGTTATGATTTTCTTATGAAAATCCGCGAAGAAATCGACCCGGAAATCGGCGAAAAAATTCGAATTTTTGACCTGGAAATTCCTAACTCCTCCGACGTCGTCACCGGGAATATTTGGGGCTGGAACAAGACCAAGCCGAAAAGTCGCCCGTTTTTCGTTTTTCTCCTTATCTGTACCCTAATCTATATCGCCGCGCAGGCCATCTCTGCCATCGCTCTCTTGCAAAAATAAGCGTTTTATGGTATAATCTAATTATGGCTCTTTTTGAGCTGGTAAATTCCAAATTTGGTGCTACTAGATTAGAAAGGGAGGGTTTCTGATGAAAAAAATATTACTCGCGGGTCTATGCTTGATGATGTGCCTATTTCTAACGGGCTGTTCTGATTCGATGAAGGATCAGAGGGCCACCATCGACATTGGCAACAAGTTGAGTAGGGATCAGCCGACGCCGATCGATATTGATTATTCTCTGGAAAGGTATAATTTGATTCGGCGAGCGTATTGGGTGAACGGTCAACGAGAGAAGGCGGCCGCGGTCGTCTGTCCTGTTCAGAAGCCGCTAGGCTATATCGTCCTCTTCACGGAGGGTGGTTCAGTGGTCGGTAGGTTCGTTGTGGACGGGAAAGTTACGTCGCTGAACTCGTTTCTGACACCGGACACGACGGGTCCGAATGCCACAGGCGCAGATTGGTTGCCGGATGTGGATGGATCCTATGGTCAAAACGATAATGGCATTTTCTTCTTTACGCCGGATGGTAAGTATATCGAGTGGACTGGGATTTATCTCTATTCGGATATTCCGTTCGAGATTGAAAACCCGGTCGTGACCTATAAGGAGGGGACTTAAATGAAAGACTACTTTAAAGACTCGTTGATTGTAATTTTGGTGGTTGCGGTCGTGGTGCTGCTAGGAATCAGCGGAGTAATTTTCCGCAACAGTTACGAATTCCAGGTGAAAAAGGCGGAAGAGATTTCTAATTACGAAACGAAGAAGATAGTCGAGGACCATGCGCGTTCGATGATTGCGCAATATACCGCCGATAAGCTGCGTTACGAGACCTATAAGGAAAGTTCGAGCGCCGAGCAACAGAGTTGGGCGGAAGAAGCGCGGGTTCGCGCTAATACCACCGCGGCGCTATATAATGAATATATGCTCAAAAATTCGTTCGTGTTCAAGGACAACGTTCCGGAAGACATCCGCTCGGAGTTGGAATATATCAAGTAGCAACAACATTTTCCCCGCTTAGACTCAAGCGGGGATTTTTGCGATGTAAAGTTGATTATTTTTAGATATGGGAAAGGACGCTCTCTCGAGCGCCCTTTTTAAAGTGCTTGGTTGTGCCGGGTGACGGATAAGGTTAGATGTTGGAGATTTTCTTGAAAAACTCATCGATCCCTTTCGTGAAGCCGAGGAGCTCTTCGCGGAGCTTCTTGTCATCTTCGCCGGTCAGCTCGGAGCTGTCGAGGTCCTTGAGATCTTTGGTAATATCATCCAAATCGGCCTTGAGTTCTTCGAGGTCAAACCCCCTGCTTTTTAACGCACGGGCGAGCTCGTCCATCCAGTTGGGCTTCGCGAGCTTATCGGCGGAGATTTCGCAGGGTTCATAGCAGGACTCGTCGTCGAACCAGACGGACTTTTTCCCGTCGATTTCGCATTCCATGTAGATGGCGCCGGCCATAGTGGCAGCGAATTCGAAGGTTTTCTTCGCAGATTCGGCCAAGCTTTTGCGCTCCTCGTCCGTCAGCGGGCGGCCGCTTCTCGTTCCGGCAAAGTACCGAACCCCCGTGCAGAAACCTACGTCATACGGAACTTCGAAATAATCGCCGGGCTTTTCCCTGGACGGAAGCTTCGAGCCGAAGCCTATCTCTTCTTTGGCAATATTCAGAGTGCCGGAGAAGAGATCGGTGGCTTTCGCTTTACCCTTGTTCTTCTCGGACTCGGCCTTGCTCATAGCGACAAAGTCGTTGAGCCTCTTGGCGGCGCCAAGCGTCCAACGGGTATACTTTTCTTCGTCCCTGGCGACGACATAGCACCGCATTTCGGCGAAGAAGACGGGGGAGATGTTACCACTCCTGACAACCCTTTTAAACATATTCTCTTACCTCCTCGAAAATAGTACATTGGGACAACCAACAATTGATAGCAAAACTATCGCTTGTAATTTTAACATATCTTTTCTATTCCGTCAAGAAAGCTGGAGGGGCGAGGCCATTAAAAAGCCCCCGCTGAGGATTGCTCCAACACGGGGGTGACTTAACTTTAGTTTATCTTAAATTGACGGTAGTGTCAAGTACTTTTTTAATATTTCAGAAGTGATTATGATAGTGGTGTTGGCGGATGCTGAAACGGCTTTGTTTCGGAACGGTTCAAAACAAATGTAATTTATCTTGACACCGCGTTTCTTTGCTTCGTGGTATGCTGGACAGATGTCGGTATCGGAACTGACGACAGCGATTTGCTTGAGGTTCTTATTTAGCGACGCTTTGAAGATATCTATAGCCAACCGAACATCTACACCTTTTTCCATAAGCCGCTCATTAGTCGCGCCGCATTTTGAGCATGGTTTCGCCTCTTTGACTTTGAGGTTGCCGGCTTTTATGATTTTGATGTCGGGATTTTTAAGGTTTATGTTCCATTTGCGCATATAAGTACGGATGGAATCGACTTGCTTTTGGATGTAAGGGGCGGGAGTGTGGCCTTTGGGGAGCTTTATCTGGGAGAGATAATATTTTATCTTGATGTTTTTGCAACTCAATACTTCTTTAAAAAGACCGACAAGGTCTATCCTGAACGGTTCGTTCTTCTGAACCAGCTTTTCTTTTTCTAACACGCCGACAAGTAGCTGTCGGAAATTTTCTCCGTCGATAAAAACAATCATGAAGTTATCGTAGCACGGAGTCATGAATTCTGAAAGCATAAGAATTGCCCCGCGGGGCCTTGGGCGTGCGGGGCGAAGGTGTTGATTAGGGTCAGATTAAGTGGGCTTTCTGGCGAAGATGGTGCGGGACTCGGCCAGGACGAGTCGAGAGATATGCCCGGGGGCGGTGGGGCCCTAACTCGGGTTTTTGCGCCTTGGCGCAGTCTTTGGAGGAGAGGTCGCCGAAAGGTCGGGCGGGTCGGTGAGGCTTCGAATGTCCGGAGCGGATGTTTTCTCCGTAAAATGTCTGAATCGGGCAAGGCATCCATGATTCGGTTTGTTGCCGGACGAATATGGCCATGTCTAATCTCCTTTCCTAATCTAACGAAGTTGAAATTTGCTAGCTCGGATGAGCCATAGAGAGATTATACAATAAAACTATTTGTTTTGCAAGAGAATGATAGCGTTGATGGCTTGGACGAGGATGTTGATAATAGCGAAGAACAAGAGGATGCGGTTTCGCCGGTTTCTGAGTCAAATTCATCACGGAATCTCATGACTTTATTGTAACATATTCTTCTATTTTGGCGATAAAAAGCCCCGCGGGGCTTGGGAGCGGGCGGGGCGATGTGGACTTAATGATTTTTTTGGGTGCGGTTTAAGACCTGTCGTTGGTAGGCGTCGAATCTTACGGCGCGGTCCTCTATGGCTTCGGCAAGCTCGATGAGGGCTTCACATACGGGAGCGGCGCGATTAAATTCGGTGCGAGCGTCATTGGTGCTGACTCGTCGGGTCTCGATTCCGATTTCGAGGCTTTCGATATAGACTCCGACAGAGTTGGCGCTCTCCTCGATGTCGCTGCGGAGTGAAACGATTCGGTCGGCAGTAGAGGGAACAATGATGTTCCAGGTGGAGGAGTCCAGAGAATTGTACGGCCGGTCGAGGCTGGCAATTTGGGCGATGGTTTCGAGATTGGCGCTGATTTGATTAAGTTCATTTTTCATTTCTTCTAAAGTACGCATGAGAATCCCCCTTTCAGATGATAGTATATATTATATACTAAAATACTTAATCTTGCAAGGGCTGGCGAGGTGTGGTATAATTTTGGGAAATAGGGTGAGAACCTTGAAAGGATGTGGGAGAATGTTGGGTTTTATGACGGCCGGACTCTGTATACTCCTTTTCATATCTATGTGTGTTGGAGTTTGGAGTATGAATGAAGGAGACAAACCTGCAGTTACTGTTTTAGCCGCGATTCTTTGGATATTATTTGTTGTGGGTTTTATTGGTACAAGATACAGTGGGACGACGCCGTCGGTGAATGTAGTTTCGAGTTCGGCGAGAATGGAACAGTTGAGTATTGATATGGCAGAGGAGATGGTTTATTGGCAGGGTGAAAATGGATTAAACGGCGCTAAACTTAACGATGTAACGCTTGTTGTTATCGACGACCGGAAGCCTCGCGGACTTGCCGTAAAGCTCGACGATGACGATTTGCCGTGTATGGTGAGTGTGGAAACGCAAGAGCATAAAGTTGGCTATTTGTTCTTCGTGATTAGGATAGTTTCTTCGCCAAAGAAGACAATCCGGCGTTATATTTATGTGAAGCGAAGTATGGTTGAGGAGTTTCTTGACGACACGCTCGATTGGACACAGGTTCTTCCCCCTATTTAATTTCAACCTCCCTTTCGGGAGGTTTTTATTAGAGATATTTTTTGAGGTATTCGCCGGTGGGAGTGGAGGCAGAGCGTGCGAGGTCTTCGGGGGTGCCACTGGCAACGACCTGGCCGCCGCCTTGGCCGCCTTCGGGCCCCATGTCGATAATCCAGTCGGCGGATTTGATGACGTGGAGGTTGTGTTCAATGATAATCATACTATTGCCGCCGGAAACCAGTTTGTTCAAGATGTCGAGGAGACGCTTAACGTCGTCGGTGTGGAGGCCGGTGGTGGGCTCGTCGAGGATGTAGAGGGTCTTGCCGGTGCTACGCCTGGAGAGCTCAGTGGCGAGCTTGATTCTTTGGGCTTCGCCGCCAGAGAAGGTGGTGGCGGGTTGGCCGAGTTTAATATAGCCGAGGCCGACTTCCTTTAGGGTCTTGAGTTTATTGAAAATAGCGGGGATGTTTTTGAAGAAGTCGCAAGCCTCGTCTATAGTCATCTCTAGAACTTCGGAGATGTCCTTGTCTTTGTATTTAATCTCGAGGGCTTCGCGGTTGTAGCGGCGGCCGTGGCAAGCGGGGCAGGTAACGTAAACGTCGGGGAGGAAGTGCATTTCGATTTTATTGACGCCGTCGCCTTGGCAGGCTTCACAGCGGCCGCCCTTGACGTTGAAGGAGAAGCGGCCGGATTTGTAGCCGCGGACTTCGGCTTCGGGCTGAGCGGCGAAAAGGTCGCGAATGGCGGTAAAGACGCCGGTGTAGGTGGCAGGGTTGCTTCTTGGGGTGCGACCGATGGGGCTTTGGTCAACGACGACGATTTTATCGAGGTGTTCGAGGCCGTCGATGCGATCGTGGAGACCGGGGACGGTTTGGGCATGGTTTAATCTTGCTTGGAGTTCTTTGGCGATGATTTCGTTGACTAAAGTCGATTTTCCGGAGCCGGAGACGCCGGAGACGACGGTCATGACGCCGAGTGGGAACTTTACGGTGAGGTTTTTGAGGTTGTTTTCGCGGGCGCCGACGACAGTGAGGAACTTGTCTTTTTTGGGTTTTCTACGGGATTTTGGCGTGTCGATTTTGAGCTCGCCTTTTAAGTATTTTCCGGTAATGGAGTCGGGGTTGTTCATGACTTCTTCGGGGGTGCCGGCGGCGACGAGGCGACCGCCTTTGCTTCCGGCTTCGGGACCGATGTCGATGATATAGTCGCTTTGTCGCATGGTGTCTTCGTCATGTTCGACAACCAGGACGGTGTTCTTGAGGTCGCGAAGGTGCTTTAAGGTGGCGATTAATTTGTCGTTGTCGCATTGGTGGAGGCCGATGGATGGTTCATCGAGGACGTAGAGGACGCCTTGGAGGCCGGAGCCGATTTGGGTGGCGAGGCGAATGCGTTGGGCTTCGCCACCGGAAAGAGTGTTCGCCGCGCGGCCGAGTTCGAGGTAGCCGAGGCCGACGTCTTGCATGAACTGGACACGTTCGCGGATTTCTTTCAAGATGGGGTCGGCGATTAAGTGTTCCGCTTCGGTGAATTTCAAATCTTGATTTAAGACTTTTAAGGTCGAATCGACGTCGAGGGAGCACATATCGACAATATTGAGGTCGTGAATCGTGACGGCGAGGACGGCGGGCTTGAGGCGGGCGCCGTGACAAGTTTGACATTCGCGAACGCGCATGAAGCGCTCGATGTCGTGTTTGACGAACTCGGAGACGTCGGGGTTGTTGTATCTTCTTTCGAGGTTGGGGATGACGCCTTCGTAAGTGGTTTCGTAAACGGTGCCGGCGGCGAACTTGCCGGAGCCGGAGACGGTGACTTTGTATTTTTCGGAGCCGGTGCCGTAGAGGATTTTTTCGATAACGTCGGGCTTTAAGTCCCGAATCGGGACGTGGATGGAGAAACCGTGGCGCTCGCCGACGGTGGCGAGGCGCTTGAGCCAATAGGAATCGTAAGAGATACGGTTAAAGGGGCGGATGCCGCCTTCGGCGATGGTGAGGTTGGGGTTCAAAACGAGATTCGGGTCGATTTCCATGCGAATACCGAGGCCGGTGCAGGTCGGGCAGGCGCCTTCGGGGGCGTTAAAGGAGAAGAGACGCGGCTCGAGCTCGGGGATGAGCTCGTCGGGGTGGAGTGGGCAGGCGTAGCGTTGGGAGAAAGTGTAAACTTCTTCGCTCTTGATATTTTTTCCGTCAACAGAGGTGGAGTTATCGTTGATTTTGAGGAGTTTAATGATTCCCTGGCCTAAATCTAGTGCCTGCTCGATGGAGCCGAAGATGCGAGCCTCTACGTCGGGAGATAAGATGAAACGGTCGACGACGAGCTCGATGTCGTGGCGCTCTTGCTTTTCTAGTTCCGGAAATTCGTCGAGAGCATAGACGATCCCATCAACGCGGACACGAGAGAAGCCCTTGGCACCGTATTGGTCGGGGATGTGGGCGAACTCGCCTTTCTTTTGTTGGACGATGGGGGCGAGGAGCATAAGTTTGGAGCCTAAGGGGAGTTTCATGACTTCGTTCACGATGTCTTCGACGGAACGGCGAGAGACTTCGCGGTGGCAAATTGGGCAGTGGGGGACGCCGACACGGGCGAAGAGAAGGCGAAGGTAATCGTAAACTTCGGTGACGGTGGTGACGGTACTTCTTGGATTGCGTGAGGTTGATTTTTGGTCGATGGAGATGGCAGGGCTTAAACCCGTGATTGAGTCGCAGTCGGGCTTGTCCATGACGCCGAGAAACATGCGGGCGTAACTTGAGAGAGATTCGACGTAGCGGCGTTGCCCTTCGGCGTAAATTGTGTCGAAGGCGAGGCTAGATTTTCCGGAGCCGGAGACGCCGGTGATGACGACGAGTTTGTCACGAGGAATATCGACGTCGATGTTCTTTAAGTTGTGTTGCCGCGCGCCGCGGATTTTGATATAGTTTTCTTCCATATACGCCCTTGATTAAACTAAAGTATTATAGCACAAGTTGGCGGATTTTTCCAGATGTCGGCGGTCGGTCTGCTTCCCTCAGCCCTAGGTCCTCTTATTTTGAACATTTTTGATGAAAAATTGTTTAACTAATGAAACTTCTGGGGTTATCTTTCGGGGACGCGGGAGTTGGAGAAAATTGCGTCGAGGCGGGCGTCGGGGTAGGTTTCGTCGAGGAAGGTGTCGAAACGACCGCGGGCGGGGACGTCGTTGCGGCGCTCGGATTGGCGGTGGACGGCGAGGGCGGAAATCGAGATGTCGAAAATCATGAAGAGACTCAAGATGAAGATGGTGTTTTTAATGGCGGGGCGCTCCAGGCGGTCACTCATGCGGGTCAAAATTGGGAGGAGAATTTCGTAGAAAAAGAGGGACATTAGTCCCCAGAAGATAGAGTGGAACAGGCTCGTCCGACCGTTCAAATCGAGCATGAGATTGGAGTAGTCCCAGGAAATGGTCCCGAAGGCTTTTTCTTGAATATAAGAACTTAAATATTCGGTGATACCGCCGACGAGAAAGCCGACGAGGAAAACGAAGAAAAATTGCGCGAGTCTTGATTTTTTGTCGAAGTTCGAGCGGGATTTTAGGTAGGAAAAAATGTAGTAAAAGGCGACGAGGCCGATGCCGTAGATGACGATAAAGGGGCCGTAGATTAAACCTTGGCGGAGAATTAAGTCGCCCTTTAGGATGGTTAAAAGATTTTCGTGAATAAAGCCGACGAAGCTGCCGAGCATGAAGAGGAAGAAAAAGGTTAAGTAATGTTTCACGTTATTATTATAACACGTTATTGGAGACTTTGGTACCAAAGCAAAAGCTCTTCGAGAATAAAATCGTCTTTCCCTTCTTTTTGGAACTTTTCCATTTCGGCGATGAAGGCGGGGGCTTGGCGGCTCAAACGGGCTTCGCGGTAAGATTGCCATTGTTTTGCTTCGTCCTCCGAGAGGGTGTCGGGGAAGTTTTTGGCTTTATAGTGTAAAAGTAGCTCCGGGAGGCGGTCGTCGGTAAAGTTAGGGTGGAAATCGGCGAGATTTTTGGGGTCCATTTCGCGAACGGAGTTGGCGCGGGCGCGGTCTTGGTCGCTGAGAAAGCCGTCGTAGAGTGAGGTTTCGGCGTCGAAGGGCTTTTTGTCGTAGGCGTCTTTTTCGTGTTCGCTGATGATGCGCCTTAGAATTTCCGGGTGGTTTTTGAGGCTTTCGAGGTTTTTCTTGGCTTCGGACTTTTTGAGCTCGATTTTAGTCCAGCCGTCCGAAACGTCAAGAACAGAGAGAGGGGCGACGGCGGGACAGCGATTATAGGCGAGCTCCTTGAAGGCCGGGAAAAAGAGGTTAGTGAATTTTGTTTCGGGGTTGACTTCGAAATCGGGAAATTCTTCTTTGATTTTGGCGAGTTTTTCGTCGAGGTTGACACGGAGGTCGAAGACGAGGACGTTGCCGTTTTTTCCGGGAGCGACGGGGAGGGCAACGGTTGTGAAATTATGGCTCGAGCCGTAACGGCCGGAGGAATAGACGAAGGGCTTGGGGTTCTTCGGGTCGATGAGGGCTTTAACCTCGCGCTTATCGCGGAGTTTGAAGAGCCAAGACCAGAGTTTGGGTTGTTTTTCGCGGACGAGGCGGGTAACGTCGATAAGGGCGTTGACGTCGGAAAGGGCGTCGTGGGCGGATTCGTGAGAGATGCCGTTTTGTTTGGTGAGGAGTTCGAGGCGGTTGGTGGGTTTCCCGTCTTCGGTTGTCGGCCAGTTAATGCCTTCGGGACGGAGGGCGCGGGTCATCCGCACGACGTCGAGCATATCCCAACGGGAACGGCCGTCTCTCCATTGCCATTCGTAGGGGTCGTAGAAGTTTCTCCAGAAAAGGTGTTGGATGAACTTGTCGTCGAAGCGGACGGAGTTGTAGCCCAGAATGACCGTGTCGGGGGTGAAGACTTCTTCGGTTAAAATCTTGGCGAGTTCGCGCTCGGGGATTCCTTCTTCAAGGGTTTTTTGCGGGGTGATTCCGGTTGTTAGAATAGCGCCGGGGGAAGGGAGGGTATCGTCGTTTAGCCTAACCAGAATGTTATAGGGTTCGCCGATAGGCTCGAGGTTCATGTTGGTTCGGCGACCGGCGAATTGCATAATGCGGTCGTCCGAGCCGGAGAGGCCGGAGGTTTCGAGATCGTAGAAGAAGAAACTGGGCGCGCTCAAGGTTATTCTCCGCTAGTTTCGCCAGTGTCGTCGTATTCGTAGGCCGAGGAGTCGTTGTAGTTTGAGTAGCTGGCGGCGTAGGCGCTCGAGAGGGCAGTGTAAATGTCGTTCAAAGCGGAGTTGATTTTTTCGAGGTTCTCGCTTTTTTCGACGGCCATGATGATGAATTTGAGGGGCGAATTCTTGGCGCCACAGATTTCGTAAGTGTCGCCGTAGGCGAGAGAGCCGGGGACGGTGATTTCGCGAACGCCGCCAAGTTTCATGCCGCTGACGCCGGCGTACCAACCTTCGATGAGCGAGTTCGGACTGACGATGATTGGAGCTTTGAGGGCGGTCGGTTCATCGAAATTGTCAAAGGAGGAGTCGAAAATCTCTTCATCGTGGCACCAGCCGATGTAGTAGGCAGCGTAGTTTGAAGTTGTTACTTCTTCACCGTCGCCTTCTTTCAAGTCGGTCGAGAGGACGCCGCCGGAGTTGGCGGTCGTGGAGTTATAAGCCTTGACGTTCTTTTTGTAGCTTTTGAAATCTTCGAAGTATTTTTCCGAGAGAGAGGTGGCTTCGGCTTCGAGTTCGGCGGTTTTCTCGGAATAGGCGGTTTCGAGTTGGCTTAACGTCATCTTTGAGTAGTCAATAGTGCCGTTACCCATGACGATTAAAACGTAGGCGACAATTGAGGAGCCGACAAGAGCGACGGCGACGAGCGCAAAAACTAAGCGCTGTCTCCAGCTTGGTTTTAGATCTTTTTCATTCATGTTTTACCTCCTGGTTAATTAGACTACTTCCGCACCGAGTGTCTTTTGATGATTGACGATTGCTTCAATTATATCAGAAATGGCTTTAGAGTCGAGGGTTTTTTCGAGATTTGCGACTTCGAGATGGAAGGAAAGGTTTTTCTTGTCGTCGTTCGCTTTTCTGAAGATTGAAACTAGTTCTAGTTTATAAGTTAAGGCTTTATTTTGGCTTAAAATGGTCTTAATTCCCTCTTCGATTTTTTCGAAGGCGGTGTCTTTGGGAACGCGGAAGGTTAAATCGCGCGAGACGAACGGGAACTTGGAGAGTTTTATGCTGGCGGACTTGGCGGGTTTTATTTTGAGGAGCGGTTCGAGTGAGAGTTCGATGGCGGAAATAGTCGATTCGAGTTTGAAGTTTTTTAAGACGGAGGCTCTAATTTCGCCGAGTTCGCCGATTTTTTCGTCGCCGAGGTAGATTCCGGCAGAGTGGAGTGGCTCAAGGAAGGTGGCGGAGTTGAGGGGTTTGAGGGTGAACTTTGTGTGGAGGGACTTTTCGAGCTCGAGGAGAATCCCCTTTGCGCGGTAGAAGTCGCCGAAGGTAGTGAGTCCAAGGTGGGTTTTCATTTCGGGGACGTTTTCGTTGTTCAAGCCCCAAGATTTTCGCGAGACTTGATTCAATTCGTAGAGAGCGAAATCTTTGAAGCCGGATTTTTCATTCTCGCGGATTTTGTCGAGAAGGGACGGGACGAGCTCTTGGCGGAAACACTCGAGCTCGGGGGAGATTGAATTTATGATTTTATAAGAGTCGTCCGGGTTCTCACGGGATTTTTCTTGGAGATTTTTCGAGACGAAGGAGTAAGTTAGAAGTTCGTTTGCGCCGAGACGGTCGGAAAGGAGGTTGCGGAGTTTGGACTTTAAGTCAAAAAGGGGTTCGACGACTGGGCAGACGAAGGGACGGAGAGCGAAGTTTAAGGGGGCGTTGTCGAAACCGAGGAGACGACCGACTTCTTCGATGATGTCGACTTTTTGGTGGATGTCGCTTCGCCAGGTCGGGACAGTGATTTCAAGGACGCCGGCTTCGAGTTCGTCGATTTTGAATTCGACGTTTTCGAGTGTGCGGACGATGAGGTCGGTCGGGTAGTTGGTGCCGAGGAGTTGGTTAATCTCAGGTGTTGTAATTTTTACAACATTTGGAAGGTAACGGTCGTTTTTGATGAGGGCGGGGTCGGTTGAGGTGGCGAGACCGGCAAGTTCTCCCCCGAGATAGACGAACTTTTTAAGGACAGCTTCGCCAGCAAGGGAGAGGTCGGACGCGGGGCGACCCTTGGTGAAGCGAGTGATGGCTTCGCTGAAAATGCCGTGGGCCATTTGGGTTTTTCGCAAGTTGTAGAGTGAGAAGCTGGCGATTTCGACGATGATTTTTCTGGTTGAGGAGTCGATAGCGGTGGACTTTCCGCCAAAAGCGCCGGCAAGCGCGACAGGAGTGTCGCCGGAGCAGATTACGATGTCGGTTTCGACGAGCTCGATTTCTTTGTCGTCGAGGAGGACGAGCTTTTCGCCTTTTCTGGCGAGGCGGACGTTGATTTCGGGGCGGTCGCCACCGGAGATGCGGACGAATTTATCGTAGTCGAAAGCGTGAATCGGTTGTCCGGTTTCGAGCATGATGATGTTCGTCAGGTCGACGAGCGGGGAGACGGGGCGCATGCCGGCTTTATAGAGGAAGATATCGTCGAGAAGGAGATTCTCGGGATGCTCAGAGACGCCGGGGATGTCAAAAAGATAGGCTTCGTAGCGCGGGCAGAGGGAGTAGTCGGAGATGTGGATTTTGAGCGCGTCGGGATCGCCGAGGGGGCGATAGGTTGCGACACGGGGGTCGTAATTTATATCGACCCAAGTGGGGACGTAGGAGAAAGGCTGGTCGAGGATGCCGGCGACTTCGCGGGCGAAGCCAATGAGGCCGAAGCAGTCGGGGCGGTGAGTGAGGGATTTGTTTTCAACTTCGATGATTTTGTCGTTCAAATCGAACGCCATGGCGAAAGAGTCGCCCGGGCGAATATTGCGCGCGCGGCCGGTTTCGTCGATTAGCATGTGTTCCGGGTTGATGGAGAGAATCCCGCCGTGGTCTGAGCCGAGGGCGAGTTCGTCAGCGGCGGCAAGCATTCCGAAGCTCATGAAACCGCGGAGTTTGCGCGCGGAGATTTCGAATTCTTCGCTGGTCCCGAAAGTGGCGGGGACGATGGCGCCAGGGGCAATCCAGACGGCGAACATTCCCTTCTTGACGTTGGGTGCGCCACAGACGACTTGGATGTAGCCGTCGTGTTCGGGGTCGATTGCGGCGTTCAGATCTTTTCCGGCGTCGATTTGACAGAGATGAAGATGGGTGCCTTCGATTGGCTCGGCGGATTTGACTTTGACGATGTAGATTTTTTTGTATTTCGGGGCGAGGTCTTCGACGTGTTCAATTTCGACGAGGCGAGAGCCGATGAGGCGAAAAAGTTCGTTGTCTGAAATCTCGATTTTGACCATGCTTTTTAGTTCGTTAAGCGAGATTAGCATAATTAAAACTCCTTTAAGAATTCAAGTTTGCCGGATTCGAAGTAGCGAACGTCGTTGATGCCGTATTTTAGCATCACTAGACGGTCGATTCCGCCACCCCAAGCGAAGCCTTTGTAAACTTCGGGGTCGATTCCGGCGGTTTTTAAGACGTTTGGGTGAATCATGCCGCAGCCGCCCATTTCGAGCCAGCCGTCGCCTTTACCGCCAAGCGCGGAGGGCTTTTCGATTTGGAACTCGAGGCTCGGTTCCGTGAACGGGAAGAAACCGGGTTGGGTTTTGATGTTTAGAGATTGGCCGTAATAAGTCTCGAAGAAATTTTTCCAGACGGCGAGGAGTTGACCCAAGTTTGCGGTTTTTGAGACGAAGACGCCTTCGCATTGGTAGAAAGTGTGTTCGTGAGTTGCATCGACGTCTTCGTTTCTAAAGACGCGACCGGGAACGACGACGGCGATTTGGCCGTATTTTTCGAGGTCGGACTTGAAGCGAGTGAGGGCGCGGTATTGCATGGTGGAAGTATGGGCCGGAGGAATAAAACCTTCTTCGGTGCGAAAAGTATCGTAGCCGTCGCGGGCAGGGTGTTCCTTAGGGAAGTTGAGGGAGTCGAACATATGAAACTCGTCGTCGAGTTGGCACGCCTCGATGACGCTGAAGCCCATTTCGCGGTAGATTTTTGCGACGAGGTCAAGTTCGGTCGAGAGAGGGTGCTTTGTTCCCTTCTTGAACTCGAACTTTGGAGCGTTTTCAGAAAAAGGCGCGGTGAGGTCGAGCGACTCTAGGCTTTCCGATTCGGCGGAATCTTCGGCTTCCTTGATTTTTTGGAGAAGCTCGGATTTTTTGGCGTTTAGTTTTTCGCCGAAAGCCTTGCGCTCGGGGCCTTCCAGAGTTTTGATTTTAGCGTATTCTCGCCCGAGGTTTTTCAGCTCGAGTTTTAATTCTTCTATTCTTCCCATATGTATATATTATATCACTACGGAATAGATTAGAGAAGAATAATAAAAACGAGAGAGGCGATTGCGAGGGCGATGAGAACGAGCCAGACCCAACCGAAGCGTCCGGTTTTTTCGTATTGCTCGAAGTATTCCGAGTCGGCAATAAAATCGGGGTCTTCGCCGTCGGCGAGTTGGACTTTTTCGACCTTTTCTTTCAAATCGGCGTTGATGCGACGGGTTAGAGCCACATTGTCGTCTTCGTCTTTGGTGACTATTACGCCCATAATTATCTCCTTTTTCTTCTTCAATTTAGCAAAATTATTAATCCATTATACCATACGCGGGAAAAGTGTGGTATAATCGAGTAAATATTATTTAAGGAGGTTTATGGCTAAATCCAAAAAGTCTGGTAAAAAACCGAAGACAGCCCAATCCGAAAAAGCAGAAAAACTGAACGGAAAGGCCGAAAAAAATGACGACAAGAAAACCGTGAAGACGGAAGTTGTCGAGAAAACCGAAAAGGTTGAGAAAAAAGAAACCGTTAAAGACGAAAAAGTTAAAGACGAGCCGAAAAAGGCAGTTTCGTCCGAGAAAAAGAACGGCTTTTTCAAGCGCTTCTTTGCGAAAAAATACACTGAAGATGAAAATATTTTGACTATCTTCAAGAACAAAAAGGTCTATGGAGCTCTCCTTGGGGAGATTTTCGGGACGATGTTTATCATGGCGGTGATTTTGACGCTAGGGCTTTACCAATTGCTCTATCTCTTCTTAATCCTTACCGTAATCTACGTCGTAATTCATAAACTCTCGGGTGCGCAACTCAATCCGATTGTAACGGTTGGGATGATGGCGACGAGAAGAATGTCGGCCATCCGTGGAGTCCTCTATCTCCTCGCGCAGGTCGTCGGGGCGTGGCTCGGAACTGTGATTGTTAATCTTTTCCTTAGTGCCAGCGGTTCGGAGAATGTGCTTCCGAGCATGACGGCGACTCCGGAGGGAATGTTCTGGGGTGTGACGATGATTGAATTCTTCGGCGCGGCGGTTATCGGATTCTTCTATGCCCGTGCGCAAGAGTTCAAACGCAGTGCGTTTACCTTCGGTGCGGCGGTGGCCGGCGGGACGGTGCTTGCGCTTGTGCTCGTTTATGTCATTTCTGCGAACTTCTTCTCGCTTGACGGAACGTTCATGCTAAACCCGGCACTTGCGCTCATGTACCAAATTTTGCCGCAGAGTGCGAATGGGGTCGGGGAGTTGCTCGCCGGAATTGGGCTTGCACTTCTAACTTACGTCATCTTTCCGATGGTTGGCGGGATTGTCGGATTTTATCTGTCTGATACGGCCGAAACGCTTGTCGAAGAGTAGAATAAAAAGGAGTCCCGGAAGGGGCTCTTTTTTTATGCGAGATATTAGGTTTTAGGGCTTGCGGTCGAGCGCTCTTTTCGGAGTCTGCCGAAGACCTGAGGGGACGCCATAAACCTAATTCTTCGGGAAGAGGGGGGCGGGGATGGTGATGGTTTCTTGGAATACCCCTTGGATTGCTTTACAGGTGTCCGGCAAGAATGGAACGAGTAATTTGCTGCAATCAAGTAACCTCATCGTGAGGCCGGTCAGGATTTCCTGGGCTTTTTCCGGGTTTTCTTTGGCGACGACCCATGGCTGTTGGTCGTTTATATCTTTATTGAGTTGTTGGATTTCGTCCCAAACGTAGTCGAATGCGGCGGAGTATTTGAAGTTATCCATGAGCGAGGTATAGTTTTTTGGAGCCGTGAAGCAACTAACTTCTGTTTTTATGCTGACATTATTCTTTTTATCTAGGACGGCGAGGCGTTGGACGAGGTTGCCGAGGTCGTTTGCGAGTTCGTTCGCATAAGCGGCGTCGAATTTCTCCCAAGTGAAGTCGGAGTCGGCGAAGGTGTCAACGTGGCGGAGGAAGTAGTAGCGGAAGGGGTCGAGGCCGTATTTTTCGAGAATGTCGAGTGGGTCGATGACGTTGCCGATGGACTTACTCATCTTTTGGCCGTTTGCAAGGACGAATCCGTGGGAGAGAATGACTTTTGGGAGAGGGAGGCCGAGAGCGAGGAGGATTGAAGGCCAGATGATGGCGTGGAAACGGAGAATGTCCTTGCCGACGAATTGGACTTCGGCGGGCCAAAAGTCGGAGATGTCGGTTTCGGGGTAGCCGAGGACGGTGAGGTAATTGGCAAGGGCGTCAATCCAGACGTACATGACTTGCGAATCATCGCCGGGGACGGGGATTCCCCAGGAGAGGTTTTTCTTAGGGCGGGAAATTGAGACGTCGGGAGAAGTTTCGAGGAGATTCAAAACTTGTTTCTTACGGGATTCTGGGAGAATGGTCATTTCGCCGGATTCGATGGCGGTCTTGATGCGTTCTTTAAAATCGGAGATTTTTAGGTAGTAGTTTTTCTCGCTTAAACGTTCGTAGGGGGCTTGGTGGTCGGGGCAGATGCCGCCCGTTTCTTCATATTCCTTGTCGGTGATGAATCTTTCGCAACCGGAGCAGTACCAACCTTCGTATTCGGCGGAGTAGATATGGCTTTCGATTTTTTTCCAGATTTTTCCGACGCGGCGAGCGTGGTCTTCGCTTGAGGTGCGAATGAAATCGGTGGGCTCAACGCCAAGTTTCTTGATGAACTCGCGGAACTTTTCGGCGTTATCTCGAACGTAATCTTCGACGGGGATTCCGAGAGACTTGGCTTTGCTCCAGATTTTATTGCCGTGTTCGTCGGTTCCGGATTGGAAACGGACGGTAATTCCCTGCTCCTTTTTATAGCGAGCATAGACGTCGGCTAAAAGATAATCTAAAGCGTGCCCGACATGGGGGGCGCCGTTGACATAGGGGATGGCGGTGGTGATGTATGGGGTTTTTGACATAGTGACTTAGATGGCAAAAGCGATAATAAGGACGAGGGCGATGATGACAAGAGTGGAGCCGACGATGATGGCGACGACGGGGTTGATTTTCTTGAGGTCGATGGCGCCGGGTTTTTTGAGTTCATGACGCGCGGCGTCGGGTTGAGTGGCGGGGTCATTGAAGGCGACGGAGGGGGTTGCCTTTTGGTCGACGTCTTCGGGGGTCGGCGCGGCGGTCAAATCGGCCGCGGGGGAAGTCAAATCGGCGGTAGGTGTAGCTCCGATGAAGGGAGCGGGTTCCGGAGTCGGAACGGCCTCGGCGGCCGGAGTGAGGTTGTCTAGCGGGACGGCGGAGGGGACTTCCGGGGCGGTCGCCGTAGCCTCTTCGGGGACATCGGCGATGGCTTCTTGGAGAAGCGACGGGTCTATGGTTGGAACTTCCGGAGTGGTCGGAGCGGCCTCGGGCGCAGGGACGGTAGTTTCAGGAGTGGGGACGGCAACTTGCGGAGTTGAGGTCGGCGCGGCGGGCATGGCGGGGGCGACGGGCGGAGTTAAGCTCGGGGCGGCGGCAGCGGCGGGGTTGATTGGATTATTTGGATCGGGGTTCATGAGTACTCTCCTATATAAAAATTAAAGGTTTAATTAAAATCTTAATTATAGTTTACACTTTTTTGATCAATTTCGCAAGCATAGCGTAATCCTCGAGCGCGAGGTTGGCGGGGCGGGCGTCGGGGCGGAGGTCATGAGCTTCAAAAAGCGCTTCAAGTTCGGGCTTGGAGAGGTGTGTTAAATTAGCGAGATTGGCGGAAAGCTTTTTTCGGGGGTTTGCAAAGGCGCTATGAATAAACTTGAGGGTTTTTGGAGAGACTTTGGGTGCTTCGCGTGGAGTTAAAACGATGACTCTGGAGTCGACCTTGGGAGGGGGCGTAAAAAAGTCTTTCGTGACGACGGGACCGAGAGAGGCCCTAGCGAAGTTTTCGACAAAAAGAGAGAGCGAAGAATTGCCGAGTTTTGACTCCTTGGGGCAAATTTTTTCGGCGACTTCTTTTTGGACGAGGAGGACGATTTTTTCGGGTTTATTGTTCGCGGTGAGGAGTTTTTCGATGATGGCGGTGGTGATGTAGTAGGGGATGTTCCCGGCGACGACGAAGGGTTGGTTGATCTTTTCAAGGTCGAATTGAAGAAAATCGGCGTTTACGACTTCGAGGTTTTTGCCGGGGAAAGAACCCGGGAGGTTTTTGGCGAGAGTTTCGTCGTATTCGACGGCGAGAACTTTTTCGAAACGGCGCAATAGGCTCGAAGTTAAGGTTCCGAGTCCGGGGCCGATTTCGAGGCAGAGTTTGACGTCTTCAAAGGCAAGGTCGGCGATAGCCTCGAGGGTGGGGCGGTCTTTGAGCCAGTTTTGTCCTAGATATTTTTTATTCTTCATTATTAAACTCCGTTTCTAACGGTCCAGTCAGTTGCGAGGTCAAATTGTTCGGGGTTAGTGGTTGCGAAAGTGCCGGTGTCGTAAACTTTGCCGAGACCTAGCGAGGTTTCGACGACGGAGCAGCGCGGGTAGCGAGAAAGGTTGGCGGCGACGATAACGTAGCCTTCGTCGTCAACCTTGGCGCCGTCTTCGCGGACGGTGTAGTCGGATTTTCCGCAGAAGCCCATAACGCCGGACATATTCAAATCATAGTAGGTTTCTTGGCGCTCGACGAGGTTTCCGCTTAAATCTTTCGCCGTGTAGCGGTTGCGCCCCATAGAAACAGTTAGGGGCGAGGCGTTTACTATTGAAGTGCCGATGGCGACGATGCGGTTCACGGGGGCGTGGAGAACGGTTTCCTCGACGAGTTCGCGGGAAACTTCGATTCCCTCGACGGTTTTGACTTTATAGACTTTCTTGATTTTTCCGAGTTCGCCGAGTTGGCGGACTTCTTCGGAACCGGAAGGGATGTTATAGTCGCGGACGGTTTCGGTTGCGAATTCTAAATCCTCCTCGATGGTGACGGTGTTGCCTTCACCGCGAGAGATTCGGTAAACACTTGAGATTCCGGTTTCTAGGAAGTTTGAGGCGGGAACTAGGGCGACGGTGTCGTCATCGTAAACGGTGAAGCCGGCGGCGCGGGCGACGGCAAAGGGCTCGAAACTGGTAACCTGGGCGAGGCGGGATTTAGCGCCGTCGTAAACTAGAACTGGGTGGGAGCGGAAGATGTTGATGTAGAAGTTATTGGCGTCGATGGGGATTTCTAGGGAGGGGGAGACGGAATCGGTGGGGTCTAAAGTGATATTGAGACGCTCGAGAACATCGGCGACGGTCGCGGCGTCGGTTTTGATGGTTCGCTTTGTTTCGCCATCGAAGACGGTGATGAAATGTTCCGGTCCGGAATCGCTGAGTTCGACACCTTCTTCGGCTTCGGCGAAAGAGGTGGTTGGAGCTAGACTCATACCGAGAAAGAAAAAGCTGACCACGAAAAGGCAGCCTAAAGCATACATTAACTTATTGGACTTAGCCAACATGAGATTATTATACCATAAACGCGGTTTCTAGGGAAGGTTTATAACGCTAGTGCTTTGTCTAGTTGGGGATCGCGGAAGTGGTTGATGTCGTCGTAAGTGATTCCCACTTCGACGTCGGGTTCGATGCCGGTTTTGTTGATGGTGTTGCCGAGGGGGGTGTACCAACGGGCGGTGGTTACCTTTAAGGTGGTTCCGGAGGAGAGGTTTTCCATGGTTTGGACGACGCCTTTGCCGTAGGTGGTTTCGCCGACGATGGTGGCTTTTTTGTAATCTTTGAGCGCGCCGGCGACGATTTCCGAGGCGGAGGCGGTGTTTCCGTCAACGAGGACGATGGTTTTTAGGTTGGCGAAGAGGGCGCGGTTCTTTAAGGAGTAGGTGATGTCGTCGACGCTGGAGAGTTTGGACTTTTGGATGAGGACTTTTTCGCCGTCGAGCCAGAGGCTTAATAAGTCACGGGCGGCAGAGACGTAACCGCCACCATTACCACGGAGGTCGAGGATGACTTTTTTGGTTCCCTTGTTAAGAATCTCGTTAGCAAAACCTTGGACTATGGTACCCGTGTCGGTGTCGAAGCGAGTGACGGTAATGACGGCGGTGTCGTTGCTTTTGTAGTCGACGTAGGCGGAGACGTTGTTGATGGTCTCGCGAGTGAGGTCGAACGATTTTTCTTCATCGTTGCGAACAACGATGAGTTTAACGCTCGAGCCGGAAGTGCCGCGGAGTTTTTGCGCGATGTCTTCGGAAGACCAAGTGTAAACTTCTTCGCCATCGACTTTATAAATAATGTCGCCGGAAAGGACGCCGGCTTTGCGCGCCGGATTGTCGGGGAGCGTGCGGATGACGCGGACGTAGCCGTCGCGGAGGCCCATTTCGATGCCGATGCCGGAGCCGACGTCGCCGTGGAGATAATTGGTAAATTCGGCGGTTTCTTCCTTGTTCATATATTCGGTGTATTCGTCGCCGACGGCATCAACGAGGCCGTGCTTTGCGCCGTCGATTAAGGTCGATTTGTCTAAGTCGCCGTCGTAGTTGGCGACGAGTGAATTATAGACTTCGTTAAGTTCGTTCCAGGAAATATTGGCGCCGCCGGAGACTTTTCCGCCGAGATAGGGGGCGTAGGCGCTCCAACTTAAACCAAGGACAAGACCGATAACCAATGTTACGGTTGCGCCAATGACGGAGTTCCCGAGTTTAACTTGTTTTGCTTTCCAATCTACTGTTGCCATGTAAATATTTTATCACATTTACCAGGCGCGTTGGTCAAAATGGATAAAAACGAGGCCGGCGGTCGGGACGTTGTTGCGAAAACCATAGTCGCCTTCTTGGCCGGAGGCAGAGGACCAGGAGTTGTTATATTCGGAGAGGTTAATAGTTCCGTCGCCGTTGACGCTTTCGACCCACATGACGTGTCCCCAGGCGCCGGAGTTCGAGACGGCGACAGTGAAGGGGGCGGGGTTTCGATCGACGACGTAGCCGCGGGCGACGGCGGATTCGTCCCAAGAATAGGCATTGCCCCAATAGGAAATGTCGGCGCCCCAGAATTCGTAGGCTTTATAGCCGGCGTAGTGGACGCATTGACAGACGTAGCCCCAGCGGTCGCTCCACCATAGGTTTTTTGCGGGACATTCGGAGGCCCAAGGGTAAGTGTTGGTGCCGTAGCCGACGTAACCGGAGCCGTTCAGGCTCGCGATTTCTTGGGCGATGGCGCGGGCTTTTTCTTGACGGGCGGCTTCGGCTTCTTCGGAGTAGGCTTCGGCGTTGTCGCGGTATTGGGCGATGAGGGCGTTTTGTTCGGCGCGCTTTTGTTTGATGACTTCTTTTTGGTTGTTTTGGTCGACGACGAGACGGTCAACTTCGCTTTTTTCGGCTTCGAGTTCTTCTTTTGCGGCTTTGATGTTTTTGGCGCTCAAATTTATTTGTTGTTTGACGGTTTCGGCGCGAGTTTGACGCTCGGCGAGGTCGGAAATGGTGTTTGAGCCGGCGAGGAGGAGAATTGTGTCCGGTTCTTGCTCGAAGTAGTTATCGACGAGGAGAGAGGCGAGAGCGGCTTTTTGGACTTCGAGTTTTTCTTCGTTGACTTTGATTTTTAGGGCGAGGTCGGCGGCGACGGCTTCGTTGGACTTTATCTTGGCTTCGAGGGCGTAGATTTCGAGCTCTAAACCTTGAACCGCCTCTTCGAGAGATTGGGCGGTAGCGGCGGCCGCTTGCGCCTTTTCGCGAGCTTCGGCTTCTCTGGCCGCGGCGGCTTGACATTCGCTACTCGTACAGTAATCGACGGCGGAAGCGTCATTGTCATTTATTGAAACAGAAACGGTTAGGCTTAAAGAAAGCAAAAGTAGAATCGCGACAGAAAAGATTTTGAGTCTTTTTAGCATTACCATAATATAATATTATACTATTTTGCGGCGTTACGCAAGTATTTCTGGACGGCGAGACGAGCGGAGATGGTCCCGATTAAGACGCCGACGAGAATAATGGCGAGAATGACGAGGATTAACTTGTTGGAGTCGAGAATGTCGGAGATGGTCGAGACGTTAATCCCGTAGCGAAGGAGTCGCGGTTCGAGAAAACGAAAGCCGAAGTAAGAGATGATTGAGGCGAAGATGCCGGAAACGACGCCGGAAAGTTGGGCTTCGACGATGAAGGGTCCGCGAATGAAGAAGCTATCGGCACCAACGAGCTTCATCATGTAGATTTCTTCGCGGCGGGAGAAAGTCGCCATGCGAATGGTGTTGAAAATGACGAGGACGGAGATGACGATGAAGACGACGGAGAGGACGATGCCGCCGGTCGTGGCGATTTTGGACCAACGGGTGATGGTTGCGATTTCGGATTGGTTGACGTTGTAAGTTGGTTCTTCGGTTTCGTCGAGGTTTTTGACGAAGTTGATGTCGGAGGCGACGATGTTTTTAATGGAGTCGAGATTTTCCGTGTCATAGACTTTGAGGCGCATGGTGGCTTGCATGGTGGAAATCATGGTTGCGCGCATGTCCATGGTCGGGTCTTCGAGGGTTTCGATGAGGAGGCTGTTGTCCTTATTCTCTTCGAGGAAGTTGGCGTATTCTTCTTCGCTAGTTCTGGTTTCGATAGACTTGACGTTCGAGTCATTTTGCATGACTTCGCTTAAAACTTCCAGGGTTTCCTTCCCGGTTCCGGGCTTGAAGAAGAGGGTGATGTCGATTTTGTCACGCATGGCGGTTGCGGTTTCGCCGAGGACGACGGTTGCGACGAGGGTAATAGAGAGAACAACGAGGGTGATGGTCATGACGAGGGTCGCGGCGGTCGAGAGCCAGATGTTGCGGCCGAAGTTGACGGCGCCGTATTTGAAGACGCGCCTCGTAGAGCGGAGCCTTTTGGTGCGACCGTTTTTGGTTAGGGTTTTTAAGTTTTGTCTCGTAATCTTTTTAGTGGCGGAGTTTTTGCGCATTGCGAGGCTCCTTTGGTTTGGGCTTAAAATCTTCGGGGTCGCCGTCGAGTTTGTAGATTCCGTGGGTTTTTTGGTCGGCGACGATGCGACCGTTTTTTAAGGTGACGACGCGCTTGTCAAGGTTGTTGACGATGGCTTCGTCGTGTGTCGTGACGAGGACGGTAGTTCCGAAATCGTTGATTTTTTGGAGGAGGGTGATAATTTCTTTGCGGGTTAACTTGTCGAGGTTGCCGGTCGGCTCGTCGGCAATGAGGATTTTGGGTTGGCGGGCGACGGAACGCGCGATTGAGACACGCTGTTGTTGACCGCCGGAGAGTTGGCTTGGGAATTTATGGGCTTGGTCGAGAAGATCGACGAGTTCGAGGACTTTCGGGACGGTGTGTTTAATGTCGCGCGTGGACATTCCGGCGATCTCCAAGGCGAAGGCGACGTTTTCATAAACCGTTCTTCGGGGGAGGAGCTTGAAATCCTGGAAAACGACGCCGAGGCGACGGCGGTAGTGAGGGATATGTCGGCGTTTGATGTAGTCGAGGTCGATTCCGCCGATGATGATTTTTCCGGCGTCGGGGTTTTCCTCTTTGGTTATCATTTTCATTAGAGTTGACTTTCCGGCGCCGGATTTACCGACGAGAAAGACAAATTCGTTTGGCTCGATATGTAGAGAAACGTCGTCCAGGGCCGGCTTTTTGTCGCCCGGGTAAATTTTCGTTACGTGGTCGAGCAGAATCATAATACAATGATAGCATAAACGCTATTATTGTTCAAGAAAACTGTCGATAAATGGCATTAAGTCGCCATCTAAAACTCTTTCGGCGTCCGGCTCTTCGTGTTTGGTTCGGGTGTCTTTGACTAGTTTGTATGGTTGGAGGACGTAGTTTCTGATTTGTTGGCCCCATTTGGCGGATTCACCGGCGCGAAGTTTGTCGATACTTTCGGCGCGTTGTTCGAGTTTCATTTGGGCGAGTTTGCCGCGCAAAATCTCCATGGCTTTTTCCTTGTTTTGGAGCTGGGAGCGTTCGTTTTGGATGGCAACGACAGTGTTAGTTGGGAGGTGAGTGATACGAACGGCGGAGTTGGTAGTGTTGACGGATTGGCCGCCGTGGCCGCCGGAATGATAGACGTCGATGCGCAGGTCTTTTTCGTCGATTTTGATTTCGTCGTCGGATTTTATTATGGGGAGGATTTCGACGAGGGCGAAGGAGGTTTGTCGCAGATTATCGGCGTTGAAGGGAGAGAGGCGGACGAGGCGGTGGACGCCATGTTCGGATTTTAACGTGCCGTAGGCGTTCGGGCCGTTGATTTCGTAAACGGCGGTTTTAATTCCGGCTTCTTCGCCAGTAACGCGTTCGACGAGGGCGGCTTTGAAGTTGTTTTTTTCGAAAAATCGCAGATACATACGCTCGAGCATTGACGCCCAATCCATCGCTTCGGTGCCGCCGACACCGGCGGTGATTCTCAAAATTGCATTTGCGCTATCGAATTCGCCGGTGAAACGGAGGGTTTTCTTTAGGTTATCGTAAGACTTTTGCATGGCCGAGAGTTGGCCTTCGATTTCTTCTTTGAGGTCTTCCCCGCCGAGTTCGATTAGTCCGGTGAGGTCTTCGATTTGAGTTTTTAATAGTCGCCAAGGCTCGACTTCGGCGGAAAGGTGCGCGAAGGTTTCGTTTTTCTCCTTGGCGTTTTTGGGATCGTTCCAGAGTTCCGGTTCGGCGATTTCGCGTTCGAGAGATTTTAGCTCGGCGAGTTTTTGGTCGAGGCTGAGTTTGGTCCAGGAATCTTCGAGGTTTTCGGAGAGAGATTTGAGGGCTTTTCTTATGTCTTCCATGTTTTATAATTCGTTTACGAGATTTTTGAACTGGTCGCCACGATCTTTGTAGGACTTGAACATATCGAATGAGGAGGCACAAGGTGAGAGGACGACGACGGGGTTTTTAACTTCGGGTTTTTTATCGACGAGACAGGTGTCGGAGTTTTCTTCTTCCTGTTCGAGTCGTTCTTCGGCGAGTCTTCGGGCGGTCGTTACGGCGAGTTCAAAATCGGTGCCACAATCGATGAACTTTTCCGGGTCTTCGCCGTCTTTTAGTTTTGCGGCGGTTTCGCCGATTAAGACGGCTTTGATTAGATTGGGACGGTCGAAAATTAAACGCTTGACTTCGAAAAGGTCGAAGCCCTTGTCCTTGCCGCCGACGATGAGGACGAAAGGCGTTCCGTCGAAGGCGGAGAGGCAGGCGCGGAGGGCGGGGGAGACGGTCGAGAAGGAATCGTCGAAGTATTTAACGCCGTTTAATTCGCGGACAAATTCGATATGGTGGGGGAGGGCCTTGAAATCGTGGAAAGTTTTCCTTAGTTCGGATTCGTGCGTTTCAAGAAAAGACGAGAAAGTGAGGTCACGACCTTCGCGTTTTAAAAATGCGAATACGGCGAGGAGGGCAGCTTCGGCGTCTTCGCGGTTGTGGGCGCCGGGGACTTGGAGTTCGTCTAAAATTTCGTTGAGTTTTTCGCAGGTTTTGGTGTCGAAATTGTCGCAATTTGCTCGTTGAGATATTTCTGCGTCGTCTCCCTCGGAATAACTTCGTTCTCCCGAGTTCGAACTCCTTGAAATTTCATCCGCGCTCGAATCACGGTCGGAACAGGGGTAGGAGAGCTTTTTAGCCTTGGAGTGTTGACTCATAGAAACCGTGTCTTTATTATCCTTGAAATAGACACAAAAATCGTCTTCTTTTTGGTAGTTGACGATGTTTTGTTTGGCGCTTAAATACTCTGCGAAGGATTCGTGAACGTCGAGGTGGTCGGGTTCGAGACGCAAGATTACTGAGACTGCCGGAGAAATGTCCATGTCCCAGAGTTGGAAACTAGAGAGTTCATAGACGGCGACGTCGCTAGAGGTTAAATTCGGAAGTTCGTCTAAAGCTGGGATGCCGATGTTGCCAACCAAAAACGCCTTGCGCGAACTTTCGCTTGCGAAAATGTTATTCAGAATATTGCGAATCATCGTGCAGGTCGTACCCTTACCCTTGGTTCCGGTGACGCCGATGATGGGACAGGGGCAATGGTGGAAGAAAAATTTGGTGACGCTCGTGACCTTTTTGGGGTCGGCCTCGATGAACTTAGGGGGGATGGACGGGGTGCGGAAAATTAAATCGTATTTGCTAAAATCTTTGAAGAGGAGTTCTTCTTTTTTGAAATTGTCGAGGACTTCGATTGAGGTGTGTTCGAAAAGAACAGGGTCGGATTTGAAATAGTTTTCGACGCTCTTACCCTCGACGCCGTGGCCTAAAATCAAGATGTTCATAATATAAGTATATCATAAATTGCTTCCCTCGGCCCTAGGTCTTCTTATTTTGAACATAGAGGACTAAAGAACTAGATTTATATCTTGGCAATAGATTATTGAAGACCTAGAGCGGAAGGAAGGTTCGAGCTCGGCTTCTAGGGCTTGCGGTCGAGCTTTTTCGGGGCGGTTCGCAGTTCTATTTTCGTCCTGGTCCTCGTCGCGCGGGATTTCGCGTTCGGATTTTGGGCATGTTCTCGCACATATACAGGGCTATCGCGCCTCATAGTGCTCGAACTTGCAAAACCCTCGCGCAAAATCGCCGGCTCCTGCGGATTCGGACTAAAACAGAACAGCAAACCGCCACCGACGCCAAATTGTTAAATTACTAGTCGCGGGCGAGACAACGGATTGGCAGACCATTGATTTTGGCAGTGCCAGCCTGCGCGCTAAAGAAACCGCTAAAACTAAAATCGAAAATTCGAACCGATGACGAGTCGTGCCCAGTAGAAGACCAGAACATTCCGTTATTACCGCGACTTATTAATGCTCCATTGTTCCAATAATAGTATCCAAACATGGCGCTAGAAATCGGTAGCTGTATCGCTCCGGTAATAGAGGCACCACTGCCATATCCACTGCCAGTTAAAGAATAGGCATCTCGAAACAATTTAAGCCATGAGCCATTACTCGCGGAATCACCCGCTGGAAGTTTCCAGCCCTTCGGACAGATATCTTGCGATACGGTAGTGTCTGTGTCGTATTTGTATTGGCCAACTCCAGCCGTAGCTGCATACCAGTTATAGTAATCACCAAAGTACATCGAACCCCGCATGGTAAAGCTGTCGTTGTCGTCATCACCGCCACCGCCGTGGTCGGTAATTAACCCCGGTTGCCAAGCGCTATCGTGAGTCAAATTATTAGAACCAGAATAGGTTCCTTCCGGAAGCGAAACCATGCCTTTATAATTCATTCTACACTCGCTATGCCCGCTTCTTTCGTCGGCAGTATACGATATACAGGTTGCAACTGGACCTAGGAGGTTTTGTGTACCGTCCATGTAGGCAGGACCTTTGCCTGAACCGGTAGAGGTAGCCGTAGCAGAGTCGTTGTTGTAGGAACGGGCGTAAGAAGTATTAGCATTGATAGCGACAGATATAATGTTTGCTCCCGTGCACATCCCCGCGTTTACGGCGGTATTAGCTCCGAACGGGCCAGTACCTTCTGCGCAGACCGAACCCCACTTAAGATCGTTGCCGAAGTTGGATTCGGATTGGAATTGATAATTCACAACAGAAAGGCCTGCGGTAGCCCCGGTGGTTTCTAGAACGGTGTTTTTGGCTAGCATGACGGCGCTTGGGTCCCAATAATCGCTCGTGATATTTGTATTTTCCGAGGTTAGATTATGTGTTCCGGCAAAGTCGGCGAGGTTAAGGTCTAGGTTCTGAACCATCCAACAGTTACCATCGGCCAACCTACGGACGAGATAAGTCTTTTGGTCGCGGTTGTCTTCGAGGAGGAAGGTGCCAGTGCCGACCTTGGCGGATTGGGAGGCTATCGTATAGCCGGATTCGAGAGTAGAGTTAGAGTTTACGAGAGCGGTGGAGTCGAAGCCGGAAGCGGTGGAAGTGTTGTTAACGCCGGTAGTGTCGGTCGGGGAGTAGATTCTCGCGTTGGCGCCGATAGTCTTGCCCCAAGTGTTGGTGTTCTTACAGATGCTTCCCGTCATCTCCTGCATCTCCCTCACCACAAAGTCTTCTCCTTCCGTGTCCGTTGTCGATTGTAGGCCGACGTAGGTAAACGAAGCGACCAGGTTGTTACTGCCGTCCTTATAGCGGCTGATGTAGTTATAATTATAGTTGTTAACCTTAATCCAAAAGTCGTATTCTCCCTTGCCGTCACCTTTCCCGAGTATTCCGTCAATTGTTTCCGGTAGTTCACAGTCAAGACTAGCTCCATTCTCGCCAAAGACTACGTTAGAAATACTTGTGCATTCAGCGTAATCATTATTACTAATCGTAAGGCTAGTATTACTGAGGCCTCCATCGATGAGTTTAGCCACACTATGCTTAACGATGGCCACGGTTAAGTTATCGGCCGACAAGTCACTGGCGGAAGTTGCGAGGTCAAACTCAAGATGAACCGTGTCTCCTTCCCCACCAAAGGATTTATCACGCTTAACGTTAGTGGAGATTCTATCAAGGCTTCTTGCGGAAGCGAGAGCCGTATAGACGATTTGGTTGGAGTATTCTCCGGCAATCGTATCGGTGTCGACCATGGTGGCAAAGTAGATGTCGAAGTGGTTGTTTTCTGTATCTCCCGTGATGGTTTCTTCATTACTGCCCGTATATGTGCCGAACCCTTTAGTGTTATTAGTTTCTTGTTTCCAAATCATTTGAGAAAGAGAGGTATTATTAACTACTGGGATAGCTGCCCATTTGGTCGTATTATAAACGTTACTATTACTAGCCGTTAGGTCGGAGGTGATATAGCCAGAAGAGGAACTAATCGGATAGGCAGAGTAAGCAGAGGCATTGTCAAAGCCATTCGTTACCGGGCTTCCCGGCACCGCATATCCCCAAGCCGAACCGGAGAAGACAGAAGGCGAGGTCCAGGTCCCGGAAGTTGAGCCGTCCCCTACGGACGGTATCGGGATGTTAGTGGTTCCGTCAAGTAGAAGGTCGTTAACGGCTGTACCGGAAGTTGGGTTTGCCATGGAGATATAGACGGCATAGTACTTTCCGGAAGTGTTAATCCCGATAGTCTTCTTCGCTACCCGCATAGTGCCTTTATTACTATCGCTATTACTAGTAGGAGTAATCGTTCCAAAATTGATGTCGCCATGTCCAACATTACTCGTTGACCCGCCGGCTTGAGTTGCCGCATAGTCCGGGTCAAGCTCAAGGCTAATCCCGCTCCAAAGGACAGAAGCAGAAAGGTTGGTGGTGGCGGAAGCCTCGGAGATTAGAGTTGGAACTAGCGCGAAGAAAACTAGAAAAAGCAAGAACGACGCGGTTGATCCAATAAGGTATTTGCGGTAGAGTGTGCGAAGTCTTATGTTCGTTTCTGCGTCGGTTAGGGTTGGTGTTTTGGTTGGGTGCATAGTCCTCCTTTTGGTTGTTAAACCCCGAGGGCTGATACAAAAATGGCACCACGAGGGTGCAACCCATCCAAATTATCCGCTTTCGCCAAATAAATACAGAATGGTCCCTTATGGTGCCATTTTTTGTATTTATGTGGCGCTAACAGTTTCTCTGTTGGTCTTTTAAAAAGGTGCGGTTCTAGTTTATTCAACTAGTACTGGATGGGTTGCATTTATGGTTTTATTTTAGCACAAGAAAAGTCGCCTTGCAACATTGAAATTTTAACTAAATTATGTTATGCGACCTCTGTTTAACGGTCCGAGATTCTGATTTAGAGCTTGAGGCGGGAGGAGAGGGCGGTGACGAGGGATTTGTCGCAGGCGCCGACGATGACGAGGGAGGAGATTTCGGAGGAAATGAGTTCGCGGGCGAGTTCGATGATTTCGGTTTTATCGACGGTGCGGACGATGTCGGGAACGAGGGTGTAATCTTCGATTTCGTCGGCTTTGAAGTATTCTTCGGCGTAGAAATCGGCGAGTTGGCCGACGGTTTGGGCCGCCATTTGGAAACGGCCGAGGCAATAACTTTTTGCGGCTTCGAGTTCATTGTCGTCGATTTCGCCATTTAGGACGCGAGAGAGTTCGGCGCGGATTAAATCGAAAAGCGGGATTGCGTTTTCTTCGTCAACTTCGCCGTCGAAATCCCAGGACGATTTTGACTCGTCGAGGTTTAGGCTCGACCCCATGCCATAAACGAGACCGCGGCGACGGGCTTCGCCGAAAATTCGGCTTGACATCGTTCCGGTTAAGATGTGGTTTAGGCAGCTCATGGCGATGGTGCAGGCGGAGTCAAAACGTCGCGGGGTGACAAAGGAAAAGCCGAAGGTTAAGTTAGAGGCGTCCTTTCTGCGGATGAGGACCGGGTCGGAGCCGTGAAGGTCGTCTAGGGGGACGTCGAGGCGCTCGCCGGGTTTTAGATTCCAGGAGTTAAGGTGTTTTAGGAGTTTATGACGACGGCGGAAACCGAGACTTCCGGAGATGACGAAGCGCATATTCTCGGCGGTGTGGGTACGACGGTAATGTTCGCGGATGTCTTTTAACTCGATATTCGGAAGGGTGCGGACGCGCTCCTTTAGGTTTTGGACGTTTTCGCCGATGGACTGTTGGAGTCGGGGCCAGAGAAGGCGATTGTAATCGTTCATGTAGCCGGTGAGTTCGGATTTGACGTTTCCCTTTTCACTTTGGAGCTCCGCTTCGTTGAAACGTGGTTCGGTGATGGCGAGGCGTTTTAAGTCGAGAATTCGGTCCCACTCGAAATCGGCGCACTCGGTTTCGTAGCAAATTGAAAAGTCGGAAGTCCAGGCGTTATGGTAAGCGCCGTTTTTGGTGAATTCAGATTCGTAGGCGGCTTCGGACTTGAATTTGCTGTTGGCGCCGAAACTTAAATGTTCGACGACATGGGCGATTTCGTAGAGTTCGGGCTTTTTGGAGTAGCGTAAGCCCCCGCGGAAACTGACACGGGTGGCCATCACGCTGGCGCCAGGGACGTTAATGAAGAGCCCCTTGGCGCCGTTTTTAAGTTTTACTTCCTCCACATAATGTCGCATCTACGCTCCGCTATGGGGCTTTCTTTGCAAAGAAAGCCCCAACGAAAGAAACTTAGTTTATTCGCAAAAACAGGCAGATGTCCTGATTTTTGCGAAGGATTATCAATTTTCATCTTTTCCTTTTATTTTTGTGTTGCTGTTTCCTTTTTTTGCGATTTTTGTTTCGAATTGTGTTGGAATTGGTATTTGGACCAGTTTTTTTCTTATTTTCTTCTTTGAATTCGCTGTCGAGGTTTTTGTCGCCCTTGGAGATTTCGTTAACGCCTTTTTCGGTGACGGTTTCCGCCATCTTGGTTAGTTCAGAATCGTATTCTTCGTCGTTGTTTTCGGGAAGGTTAGCTTCTTGGCGCGACAAGGTTAGAAGGATTTTTAAGACTTCTTCGCGGAGGTTTCTTTCGAGATTATCGAAGAGTTTTTGGGACTCGGAGCGGTATTCGACGAGCGGATCACGTTGGCCGACGGAGCGCCAGTGAATTCCCTCGCGGAGATGTTGCATATTTTCCAGATGTTGCATCCAGAGTGCGTCGAGCACCTTGAGGTAAACTTCGCGCTCGACTTTACGCATGACGTCGCTACCGATTTCGGCTTCTTTTAGCGCGTAGGCTTCTTCGATGACGATGCGAGCGAGGTGGGCGCGGTCTTTTTCTTTCCGTAATTTTCCGATTTCGTCCACCAAATCTTCGTCAATCATCGGGAAGAGGCCGTGGAACTCTTCGTTGAACTTTTTGTTGATGCGGGAAGAGTCGCGGGTCAGGAAGTCGGCTTCGTCTTTGACTAGGCGCATAATTTCCGGGCGAATGTCGGCGCCTTCCAAGATTTGGCGGCGCATGGAATAGACGACTTTGCGGTGGCGGTTGATGACGTTGTCGTATTGGACGACGTTTTTGCGCGAGTCGAAGTTGAAACCTTCGATTTTCTTTTGGGCGTTTTCGAGGGTTTTGGAAATCGACTTGGTTTGGATTGGGGTGTCTTCATCGACGCCGAAACGGGTCATCAGTTGGGCGACGCGGTCGCCTTGGAAAATGCGCATCAAATCGTCTTCGCAAGAGACGAAGAATTGGGTGGTTCCGGGGTCGCCTTGGCGACCGCCACGACCACGGAGCTGGTTGTCGACGCGACGGGAATCGTGGCGAGCAGAGCCGATGACGACAAGGCCGCCGAGTTCCTTTACGCCTTCACCTAGTTTAATGTCGGTGCCGCGGCCGGCCATGTTGGTTGCGAGAGTGATAGCGCCTTTTTCGCCGGCGCGTTCGACGATGGCGGCTTCGCGCTCGTTGTTCTTGGCGTTCAAAATTTCGTAGTTAATGCCGCGTTCGTCAAGATAACGGGCAATTTCTTCGTTGTTTGCGATAGAGTCGGAGCCGACGAGAACGGGTTGACCCTTCGCGTGGTATTTTTCGATTTCGTTCGCGATGGCGCGGAGTTTACCGGCCTTGGTGCGGAAGATTAAGTCGTCTTTATCTACGCGGATGATGGGCTTGTTGGGTGGGATTTGAATGACGTCTAGGGCGTAGATTTGTTGGAACTCTTCGGCTTCAGTGAAGGCGGTTCCGGTCATCCCGGATAACTTATTGTAGAGGCGGAAGAAGTTTTGGAAAGAGATGGTCGCGAGGGTCATGGACTCTTGCTTGACGGCGACGCCTTCTTTGGCTTCGATGGCCTGGTGCAAGCCTTCATTGTAGCGGCGGCCTTGCATGAGGCGGCCGGTGTGCTCATCGACGATGATGACTTCGCCCGAATTGGTTACGACATAGTCGCGGTCGCGCTTAAAAAGAGTTTCGGCACGAAGGGCTTGCTCCATGTGGTAAACGAAGTTGGTGTGTTTGGTGGAATAGAGCTCGTCGATACCGAGGAGTTCCTCGACTTTTTCGACGCCTTTATCGGTCAAGGTGACGGAGCGGTGCTTTTCGTCCAAAACGTAGTCGTCTTTGTTGAGTTGGGCAGCAATGCGGGCGAAAGCGTAGTAGGCGTCAGGATTGTCGCCGGCGGGAGCGGAGATGATGAGCGGGGTGCGGGCTTCGTCGATTAAGATAGAGTCAACTTCATCGACGATGGCGAAGTTGAGTTCGCGTTGACGGAGGAATTTGACTTCGCTGGTCATGTTGTCGCGGAGATAGTCGAAGCCGAATTCGTTGTTGGTACCGTAAGTAATGTCAGCGTTGTAGGCGTCTTTACGGGTTGCGGGCTTTAAGTGACGGAAGCGCTCGTCGGCGTGTTCCTCGTTGATATAGTCTTTATCGTAAACGAAGGAAGCGTTGTTGATAATGACGCCGACTTTGAGGCCGAGAAAATCATAAACGGGACCGTTCCAACCGGCGTCGCGCTGAGCGAGGTAGTCGTTTACCGTAACGACGTGGACTCCTTTTCCGGGGAGAGCGTTCAAGACGGCGGGAAGGAGGGCGACGAGGGTTTTGCCTTCGCCGGTTTTCATTTCGGCGACGTTGCCTTCGTGGAGCGCCATGCCGCCGATAAGTTGGACGTCGTAGGGGCGCATTCCAAGGATGCGTTTCGTTGCTTCGCGACAGAGAGCGAAGACACTCGGGAGGAGATCGTCTAGGGATTTCTTCTTGGACGCTTCTCTAAATTCGGCGGCTTTTTCTTTTAGCTCGTCGTCGGACATTTTCTCGAACTTTGGTTCGAGCTTACCGATTTCTTGCGCCTTTTTGTAGTAGCGCTTCAAAATCTTTTTCTGAGCGTCGCCAAAAATACCTTGCAGGAATTTGTCGAGCGCGGTTTTGTCGGCGAGCTTGTCGGTCGGTTTCTTTTCTTTGGTCTTTTTCGGTTTAACGGGTTTTGCGGTTTTGGCCGCCCCTTGGTCTTTAGTCATTACTTACTCCACGGGAAATTAATATCGGTATTATTTTATCACACTATCCACGTTTGAACAAACCACGGAGCCCTCTTTTTTCTTTCTTCAAGTGAGGGTTTTGCTCGAGTTTGAAACGGCGGATTTGACCGGTTAGTTTTGCTTCCAAGATGTCGATGCCGGCGTAGAGGTTAGAACATTCGTCCTTTGCGGAGATGACTTTGCCACCAGGAATTTCCATCGCGCAAGAAATTTCGAATTTATTGCCGTGGTCGCGGCTCGATTCGGTGATGACAACTTTGGCGACGACGTCTTTTTTGTTGGCGCGCGGAAGATAGCGGTCGAGTTTACCGATTTTTTTAGTGATGTATTTTCTGAGATTATCTTCGACTTTATAGTTTGAGCCGGAAATATCGACTTTGCTAATCATTTATAATACCTCCTTATTGTTTAGATAGGGTTTCAAAACATCCGGAACGATTAAGGTCCCGTCACTGTTAGCGTAGTTTTCTAAAACGGCGACTATGGCGCGGGCGAGAGAGATGGCGGTGCCGTTTAAAGTGTGGACAAATTCGATAGAGCCGTTTTTTCTGCGGACGCGACAGTTGACGGCGCGAGCTTGGAAGTCGGTGCAGTTGGAGCAGCTCGTTAGTTCTTGGTATTTTTGATTCACGGGGGACCAATATTCCAAATCGTATTTTTTAGCGGCGGGGGCGCCTAGATCGCCAGCGGCGATGTTGATAATGTGGTAGGGGATTTTGAGGGATTGCCAGATGTCTTCTTCGATTTTCAGAATCTTCTCATGGATTTCTTTGCTTTGTTCGGAGAGACAGAAAGCGTACATTTCGAGTTTGTTGAATTGGTGGACGCGGAAGAGGCCACGGGTGTATTTTCCGTAGGCGCCGGCTTCTTTGCGGAAGCAGGCGGAGTAGCCGGCGTAGAAGAGGGGTAACTTTTCTTCGTCGAGGATTTCGTCCATGTGGTAGCCGGTGAGGGGCATCTCGGCGGTGGCGATGAGAGCCAGGTCTTCGCCTTCGATGTAGTATTCGTCGGATTGGTCGGAAGTGCGTGGGTTAAAGCCACAGCCTTCGAGAACTTTGCTCGAGACGAGGTCCGGGACGGTCATGAAGGTAAAGCCGTGCTCTAAAACTTTTTTCAGGCCAAATTGGAGAAGGGCGTTCTCAAGAAGGGCGAGGCCATCTTTCAAGTAATAGAACTTGGCTCCGGCGACTTTGGCGCCGCGTTCGAAGTCAACCCAGTCGCGGCTGATGGCGAAGTCGAGGTGGTCGACGGCATCTTCGCCTTTACGAGGTTCGCCCCATTTTTTAACTTCGACGGAACACTCTTCGCCGCCAAGGGGGACGTCGTCAAAGATGATGTTCGGGACGCGCTTTAAGAAGGTTTTTAGCTCTGACTCTTTTTCAGTGAGTTCTTTTTCGAGCGTTTGAAGTTCTTCTTTGATTTTTCGACCTTCGTCGATTAAACTTTGGTCGGGCTTACCCTTGACGCCCTTCAATTTGGCGGCGTTATCGTTCTTGGATTTTCTTAATTCTTCGACCTTTTTCAGGGTTTCTTTACGAGAGTCGTCGAGAGAGAGAAGATTGTCGAAGTCTAGTTTGTAGCCTTTTTCTTTGGCTGATTCTTCAACGAGGGAAAGGTTATTGCGGATGAAGTTGATGTCTAACATGATTAGATTATAGCATATTGAGCAGAAAGTCGGTAGGGTTCTTTTTTTACCACCCCCCGCCTCCGCCACCTCCCCCGCCTCCGCCGGAGAAACCGCCACCACCACCGCCTGAGAATCCGGAGGAAGAGCCGGAAGAACTGGTCATCGTCGAGCTTGAGATGGTTGAGGAGACGTAGGAGTTGAAGACGCGGAAGTCCCTCGATGAGAGGATGACGCCGTGGTTAATCCAGGTTGGGTCGGAGACGTCGGCCATTTGGTAGTATTTGTTGAGTTCGTTCATCCAAGAATCTTCAATGCCGAAGAGAACGGCGTAAGGGAGGAGGCGTTCATACAGCTTGACGATACCATTGCTGGTAGTGTCGGCGCCTTTGACGGATTGAAGAAACTTTAGACGGTCGGCTTCGGCGAGTTGCATATATTCCTTGAGGCCGTCGAGGTATTTACTCGCCTTGATACCCTCGAGGGTGCGCTGTTTGTATTTATAGGTGCTAGCGGCGATGGCGATGATGCTAATAAAGAAAACAATGGTGGCGACTACGGAATAGATGATGGCGGGGGCTTGACCAACATAGAGGGTGTTTGGGTGGCTCAAAACGGAGGTAAAGAAGCTGCTTGAGAAGAACTCGAGGATTAGTGACGGGAAAGCAAAACCGAAGATTAGAATAAAAATGACGATGGCGATAACGACGGTTGAGGATTTGCTGCTTGTGGATTTTTCGCGGAGACCTTTTTTCTCGAGACTATCCTCGATTTTTTCGGTGTAGGACTTTGCGAGAAGTTGGAGCGTGGCGGTGGCGGTATGTTTTTTGACTTCGATGACGTCGCCGGCGGAGACGCTGGAACCGCCGTTCAGAATCTTTAGGACTATTTCTTGCTCGTCGGCAACGTCGGTTAAATCTTTAACGTGAACTTTCCATTTGTAACCGCCGAACGTTTTTTTCTCGCCACGTTCGAGTTCGATTTTGTGGCTCGTGGCGAGTTCGATGAGAGAGGCGACATTGAGCGAGCCTTGGACGGATTTTAAGTAGTTCGTACCCATTTCGGCGACGGTGAAGCCGCGGAGGGGGATGTATTGGACGGGGACGGTTTTATCTTTTGCGAGTTTTATCTTGTCGCTTTGTTTGGAGCGGCGTTTCATGAGGAGGAAAATAATGACGGCGAAGATGGCGGTCAAAACGACGGCGATAATGATGTAGAGATAACTCTTTTTTTGGACGGCGGCAGCAAAAGTGCCGTGCTCGAAAGTTGCGTTCATGGTAAGGTTTTCACCGGGGGCGAGGTTTTTGGTTTGAAAAGTAATAAGCGTTTCAGTTGAGGTCTTTTCAATTGAAGTTGCGCAACGGCCATCTTCGGATTCACCATAGGAGCCGACGTAACAACTGATGGGGTCGGTGGTCATTCTTTCTGCGACGGCGTTCGGGAGATGGAGACGGGAGGTTAGGGCTCCGAAGGGTTGGTCCCAGGAGGTTCCGTTTGTGTCCCAGTAGAGTTCTTGATAATCAACGTCGGCGTATTGCATAATGACGTCGGTGTAGGTGTAGGCGATGTCGTATTTGACGTCGCCATAGACATATTTATTGGCGTCGCCGATACGGAGACAGACGAAGCCGTCGGAAGTTGCGATTTTTGAAAAGTTTGCCGGAGAATCATTTTGCTTAACCGTGATTGAATCGAGGTCAATACCGCCACCGGTGCGGTAGTAGTGAGGGATACAGCGTTCGATACCGTGATTCTGGTTTTGAACGGTAAAAGAGGCGATGAGAGATTCTTTGATGTCGAGACTGGCGTGTTTTTCTTCGTCGGTTCTTAAATAATAGTCGCCTTCGAAGGACTTGAAAGAGAAGTTGTTGGCAGAGGCGAAAGCGGTCGGTGCACTAAAAAGTGTTAAAGTTATTACTGGGAGTAGGGTTAAAAATAACTTTTTCATAATACTATTATAGCACATACTTGCTTGTGGTTGATGGCTCGTTTGCGGCTTCGAATAGTTCTTTAATATTTCGAAAACTATTTGAGTTTTAACTTCGAACTCGGAGTTCTTTAATGGCGGCTTTCAGAGTGTTGGCGGATTTTTGGTATTTAATTCCCTCTTCTTCAGACATTTTGACGTCGAGGCGTTTGATTACGCCGCGGCGACCAATGATGGTTGGGAAGCCGATGAAGAGACCTTGGTAGTCGTCGAAACTCGAGACGGGGAGGACGCGACGCTCGTCGTTTAAGATGCTTCCTAAAATGTGCGTCGCGCAGACGCCGATGCCGTAGTGAGTGGCGCCTTTTTTATTAATGATTTCGTAGGCTTCGTTGCGAGCGCGGTCTTCGAGCTCGTCAAGGGCGGGTTTTTTCAACATGGTGGCTATGGGTTGGCCGGAGATGTTGGCGGTTGACCAGAGGGCAAATTCGGTGTCGCCGTGTTCGCCGACTTGGTAGGCGGAGATTGATTTTGGGTTGATGTTTAGGCGCTCGGAAAGGTGGAGGCGAAGACGGGCGGAGTCGAGGACGGTACCACTTCCGATAATGTGGTCGGAAGGTAAGCCGGAATATTTCCAGGTCAAAAAAGTCATGACGTCCATGGGGTTTGTAACGACGAGGAAGATGCCACGGAAGCCGTTTTGCATGATTTCTTTAACCATTGGGTGGAAGATGCTGGCGTTTTTCTTGAGTAAGTCGAGGCGGGTTTCGCCGGGTTTTTGGTTGGCGCCGGCGGTGATGATGATGACGTCGCAACTTCTGGCGTCTTTATAAGTTCCGGATTTTATTTTTAGGTAGCTTGGAGCAACGGCGAGCGCGTCGCGAAGATCCATGGCTTCGCCTTCGGCGTCGGCGGTGTTAATATCGACAAGAACGAGTTCGTTGACGGCGGTGCGTTGGTTAACTAAAGAGTAAGCAATCGAAGCGCCGACGTTACCGGTTCCGATAATCATGACTTTGTTGGACATATATATATTATAACATAAGCGTGATGAAAATGGGGGATTTTGAAACAAAAAAATCTCCCGCAACGAGGCGAGAGATTGAGCGTAGGAAGTGGGTTTAGTTTAGGGACGAACATTCGTCGGCGAGTGCCGCCTTGGCGCTGTCGAATTTCAGGTAGAATTTTACAAGATAGTCCATGGTTTTCTTGAGGTTTTCTACGAAATCGACATGGTTTTCGCCGCGAATGATGATACTATCGCCTCCGTGACATACCCGGAAACATTTGGCAATGCTCGGGCTGGGGAGGAGATAGTGTCTGCTGGTCTTGAGGCTAACCTCGACGACGATTTCATTTTTGCCGGTGCCGGTGTACATTCTGTAGGTTCGGGTCTGGGTATAAATACCGTGTTCCACGAGGATTTCTCGCGCGTCGGTGTAATGGTTGGACGAGAGATAATCTTTTATGGCGCTCTCGACGCGGTTAAAAGCGGACGTAGTCTCAATGTCCTGGCGGAGTCGTTCGATTTTCTCCATGAAGGCATTGGTTTCTGAAAGTAAATCCAGATCGTAATTATAGGCGCGATACTGAAAAACGAACGTCGTGTCGGAGAATTTGAAATAATCTTTAATGTCGGGAAAACGTTCGTTAACAAGACGAATGAACTGTTCACGGTTTTTCGCATAAGACATTGCGAGATTGACTTTTTCGTGTTTCTCGCGCTCTTCATCGCCTCTCTGCTCGAGGCAAGAATAAGTCTCGTAGAAGATAATCTTATCGTAGATGGCCTGGTAGATTCCGCGGTCCGTTTCGGGCTGTGGGACGAGGGAGACGCGATATTCGCGAGTCTTGGTGTAGTTTACGGCATCAAATACCGGTAAACTAGTGATAGGAAAAATCATGAAGAACCCGTCGTGTCCCGCAAAGTCGGCACCCGTACCGTGTATCAAATTCGAATCGTTGAACTGGAGAGTGACGAGGCCGTCGTTGCGGAAGCCGTACTCGCCGTCGCTACAATAATCGTATTCGACAAGGATTTCCGAGGCGTCTTCCGGTCGGAGTGTTTCTTCGAAAACGATGGCATCGTAGGATGCCTTTGCGCGGTGTTTGCCGAAATGGATGCCCTTGAGGCGAATCCCGTAACCGTCATGATATGAAAAGGCTTCTTTGGTGAAGTTTTCTTCAAAATAGTAGTTGCAGCTGCGAATCATTCTGATCCAAGCTGGCGACGAGAGAAGATAGCCTCCGAAATCGTAGCAATCAGAAGACAGCGATCCGCGTTCTTCTAATGGGTGTGAGCCAATAGAGGCGTAGGGAGCGGGTTTTCTGAAAGCGACGATAAGTGAAGGGGTATCGACGTTCTGGTAGCCGGTTTTGAAGACGAAGTTTGCATTTTCGCCGTGGCAAGAGTGGGCTTTCGAGTCCGAAGCGGGTAAAGCGCTTCTTGTGAAGTGAAAGCCGCCACTTTTAACGGCGACAGAGGCCACGTCGGCGTATTCCAGGAGAAGGTCTTTCATGTCGGGAACGTAGGGATAATCAGCAATTTTAAGAGGGGTTCTGAAGTCCATAGTAGTACTTCCTTTCTCGAAAAATAAATGTGCGTCCATCAGGTCAGTCGACAGACCGAACTATTATAACACATTTTTGGCGATTTGAAAAGCCTTTTTTGGAAGCCCGCTGGTTAAGCGGGCGGGCAGAGTGGCGGGGGGACTAAGCGGATTTTGATTTGATGATTGGGAAAGGGACGGCTTCGCGGCCAGAGACACCCTCGAGAAGCCAGAAGTTTCGCTCACTGTTCCCCCAACCGCAGGCGGGAGGCATGCCGTATTCGAGCATCTCCACGAAGTCCATGTCGAGCATCTGCGCTTCGGAGTCGCCGGCGTCGCGGGCGGCTTGTTGTTCCTTGAAACGTTCGAGTTGGTCGAGTGGGTCGTTTAACTCGCTAAAACCGTTCCCCATTTCGGTTCCGGCGATGACGGGGTGGAAGCGTTCGGTGACGCGGGGGTTTTCGGGGTTTTTCTTGGCGAGAGGAGAGAGTTCAAGTGGTTCTTCGACGAGCCAGAACGGGCCGGCGGAGCGCTTTCTGATTAGTTTCCAGACGTGGTCGATGAGGTGAGGGGTGGTCGCGGTCTCTAAAGTGTGCTCGAGAGATTTTTTGGCGGCGCTATCGTTCTTGTCTTCGGATTTTTTGAATTCGTCGCGGAGGATTTGTTTTAGTTGTTCCCTTTCGGGGTTAAAAACATCGACTCCGTATTCTTGTTTTAAAAGGTCGGCGTATTTGACGCGAGGCCAAGGTTTCCCGCCGTTTTCGAGGTCGATGTCGAAATCTTGGACGTGGAACTTCAAAGTCCCCCAAGTTTCACTCGCGACGTATTTAATCATTTCTTCATAAAGGGTCATGCCGTCTTCGTAATCTTCGAAAGCGGCGTACGACTCAAAGGCGATGTGTTCCGGGAGGTGTTCGTCGTCGATGCCTTCGTTTCTAAAGCGCGGGCCGATGTCGAAGACTTTTTCGAAGCCGCCACCAAGGAGACGCTTTAAGGGGAGTTCGTGGGAAATTCGGAGGTAGAAGTCTTCATCCAAGGCGTCCATGTGGGTCGTGAAAGGGGTAGCGTCGGCGCCGCCGGTTGTGTGTTCTAAAACGGGGATGTTGATTTCGATAAAGCCGTGGTCGAGCATAAATTTGCGGGTGGCTTGCCAGAATTTGCTTCTTCTAATGAGGCGTTCGCGAACTTCGGGGTTGACGTTCATGTCAACGTAGCGGCGGCGGTAGCGTTCTTCCTTGTTGGTGAAGCCATCGCGGCCGGGGAGCGGGCGGAGGGTCTTTCCGAGGAGCCGTAATTCATTTGAGAAAACGGAGATTTCGCCGGTTGAGCTCTTTCCAACTTTTCCGGTCGCCTCGACGAAGTCGCCGGAGTCGAGAAGCTTCAAAGAACGAACGCCGAAACGCCCGTCCTTCAACCCTGTTCGCTCGCGCCCGTCGTTACGGGGCTCGCTCACTTCGAAATTCTCGTAAGAATTTCGGGACACGGTTTCAGTACGGACTTTTTCGGCGTCTTTTACCTGCATGAAAATCTGGATTTCGCCGGAATCGTCGCGGATTTTAACGAAGGCGAGTTTACCGAAAGAGCGAATAGCGGTGATACGACCGGCGACGGTGACGGTTTTTTCGTTCTTCTCGTCGAAGTTACCAAGGATTTCGCCGATTTTGGTGTCGCGGAAGGATTTTGCCGGATACGGGTCGATATGTAGCGCTTTGATTTCTTCGAGCTTGCGGAGACGCTCGTTTCTGTAATCTTCTATTGTCATAATTACGATAATTATATCATAATTATATGAAACCGACCAGATAGACGAGGACGAAGGCGATGGTGTTTTTTAGCATGTGTAGCAAAATGCCGGAATAGGTAGTTCCGGTGATTTCGCGGAGGGTGCAGAGGACGAGACTCATCGCGAAGACATTGACACCAACATTCCATTGACCGTGCATTAAACCAAAGAGGATCGAGACCAGGAGTGAGCTTAAAACTATCGAGAGTTTTTTGCCGGGGATGAGTTTGCGGAGCTTATCGTAGAGCCAACCGCGGAAGGTGAGTTCTTCGGCGATGGGGGCGATGATACAGAGGGCGAAATAAGCAACGAGGCGGTCGAAGCCGGTGATGAGGTTGTAACCGAGTTCTTGGGTTTGGCTTGCGTCGAAGAAGGAGAAATTTGAAAAAAGGTTCATGAGAATCATAGCGAGAATTAAGTAGGCGATAAAACCGGCGACAACGAGTCCAAGGTCGGTCCAGGTTAAAAGACCTTCAAGCCCGAGGTCTTTTCGGGTCGGGGGGCGCATTTTTTTGAATTTGACGGGGAGAAAAACGGTTAGGAAAAAGGCGGTCGCGTAGATTAAGGCGTTTACGACAGTGGTCCAGACGGGGGTTTGGAGCGTTTCGCGACCGAGGAGGAAATAGAAAAGGTAGGCGAGAATGATTTCGGTCAAGAGCATGACGCCACCGGTCCAGAGGAGAAGTCCGAAAATCTTAGCGATTGTTTTGAGGTGTTTCATCGTTAGAAGAGTTTAATGATGTCCATGATGGTAATGATTATCATTAGGATAATGAGGAAAACGAAGGCTTTGGAGATGATTCGTTGTTCGGTTTCTTGGGAAAGTTTTTTGCGGCGCAGGCGGCAGAGGAAAATCATAAACCAACGGCCACCGTCGAGGGCGGGAATGGGGAGGACATTCATGCAAGCGAGAGAAATGGAGATGATGGCGGTGAAGAGGAAGATGTAGGTTGGTCCGGAGGAGAGGAGACTCGGGAAGTAATTTCCGACGATGCCGACGACGCCAGAGACGCTGTTGCCGGCGCTTTCGAGTTGCGCTTTGCCTTCTTCGCGGACAGATTCTCTCGAGGAGATTTGGCGGGCGGTGCCGGTGACGAGGTTGACGACGAGATTGCCGAGGCCTTCGAAAGTTTCGCCGGTGAGTTGGACGGTAAGTCCGGCGGCGACGAGGGGAGCGGACCAGGTGTAATTATAGGTTGCGTAGGGGCTCGACATGGTAACGCCGAGGAGATATTCTGCGCCGGATTCGTTGAGGGTAACGGTGAGGGTTTGTTTGTTGTGGTAAGTAATTGGTTCGCAGGGGGCTTTAATACAGTTGGGCTGCTCTTCTACTTGGCGCGAGACGGCGTATTCGACGGTTTCGCCGGCGTTTTTGTTGTTAAACTCGACGACGTCATTTGAGGTTTTGACTTCGGTGCGGACCCCAGAAGAATCAATTAGTGCGAGGATTTTATCACCAACTTCGAAGCCGGCTTTGGCGGCGGGGGAATTTTCGAGGACTTTTTCGACGACAACGGAGCCGTCGGCAGTAATGCGCTCATCGGATTTGACGGTGAATTGGTTGGTGGTGATTTCGGGGAGGCCAGTCCAACAAAGGACGGTCAAGATTATGAAGGCGACGAGCCAGTTCATTGCGACGCCACCGAAGAGGATCTTGGTTTTCTTCCAGAAGGAGACGGAGCCGAAAGTGCCGGGACGGGTTTCGTCGTCGGACTCGCCGTCCATGGCGCAGAAGCCGCCGATGGGGAGCCAGTTGAGGCTGAAGATGAGGGAGTTTTGCTCCTTTTGCCAGTCTTCGCGTTTAATCCTGGTCCACTTTCCCTTTTTCTTCCCTTTTTCGGGCTTGCTCCTAACCCAAGCGATAGCGCGGGGTGGAAAACCGATTCCGAATTCCTTAACGCGGACGCCGGACCTTCTCGCCATGAGGAAATGGCCGAATTCGTGCGCTGTGATTAGAGCGGTTAAAACCAATAACCCGAGGATAACACCTAAAAATATATTCATTCTTCTATTTTAGCACAAGCGGCTAGATTTGCATAATCTCTTTTTCTTTTTCCTTGAAGACGGTGTCGATTTGGTCGTTGAAGTTTTTGGTTAAATCGTCGATTTCTTTCTCGGCGCGTTTCTTGGCGTCTTCAGGGAGTTCGAGGGTTTTTAGGTCTTTTCTGGCGTCTTCGCGAGTGTTTCGGATTTTGACTTTGGCTTCCTCGACGGATTTGGAGGCGGTTTTGACGATTTCTTTTCTTCGCTCTTCGGTCAAAGGAGGAATCGGGACGCGGACGACGCGGCCGTCATCGGAAGGATTGAGGCCGAGGGAGGAGTCGGAGCGAATGGCGTTTGAGATGCCAGGGATGGTCGAGGGGTCGTAAGGGGTGACGAGGAGCATAGTTCCGCCGGAGACGGTGACGTTCGCAACTTGGTTTAGAGGCATCCATTGGCCGTAGGCTTCGACTTTGACACCCATGAGCATGTCGGGGTGGGCGCGGCCGGTGCGGACCTTTCTCAAATCGTCTTTGAAACGGTCTAGGGACGCGGACATTTCTTTTTGGTATTTTGCGGTGTCGAACATAAAAACTCCTTGTTAATGATTATATTATAACGTATTTATTGCTGAAATGCGAGTTTTTTGATATAATCTTGTCATGGATTCTAAAACTGGTGGGCTCTCTTCTGATGACAAAAGGCGACTGGCGGCAGAAAATTTGGCCCGGCAGAAAGTTTTGATGGCTTATGAACGAAAAGAGGTGGACGTGGCGGCGAATTTTATCAAGAAGCAGGAAGGCGCGGCCGACTCCGGGCGAGAGCAATCCGTCAAGGCGGCGGGGCTTGGGGCTTCGGCGACGCCGGTGCTGAAAAACGTTTCGAATGAGGACTGGAAAAAATATCATACCGCGTGGCAGAATTATTACCAGAAATATTATAGTCAATATTATATGAATGCGGCGAAAGAATACGTCGCGAAACAACAGGTTTCTTCGCCCGTGCGGACGGCGATTTTGAGCGAAAATGACGAAAAAAAGTCGCAAATTTCACACGCGCTCGAATCAGACAAAAAACAGGGGTCAGTGAGTTTTAAGGACAAAATTCGGGCGAGGGCGGAAGAGCGAAAAAAGACCGCCTCGAGGCGACGGAAAATGATGCCGATTTTGGCCGGGTTGGTAGTCATGCTGACAGTGCTGTTTTTGCAATATAACCGGTTGGTTTTTGCGCCGATTGCGGCGTATGTAAGCCCTGGTGAATCGCCGGCGGAGGAGATTTCTGCGATGGACCCGACGGTGACGCTAACGAAAGTCTCCGCGGACCCGAAGTTGATTATCCCGAAACTTAATATCGACGTGCCGCTGAACTTTGGAGTGGCGATTGACGACGTTATGGACGCGATGAACCGAGGGGTGGCGCACTATCGAATTAACGGTGCGAGTGCATATCCGGGGGAGGTGGGGAACTTCGTGGTCATGGGTCATTCGGCGGGGGATGTTTATTCCGCGAACCAGTATAAGTTTATTTTCTCCGGGCTTGAACGGCTTGAGGCCGGCGATTTGATTTATGTGCATTATAATTCTGTGCGCTATACTTATCGAATGACGGGGAGCGAGATCATTCTTCCGACGGAAGTGTCGAAACTCGTGATTGAGACTGATAAGCCGATTATGACGTTAGTGACTTGTTGGCCGCTTGGGACGAGTCAAAAGAGGCTTCTAATCTATGCCGAGCAGATTGCTCCGTCTAATAATGAGGCGAAACAGCAAGAGGAGATTGAGGAGAAAGTCGAGGAAGGTTCGCCGTTGCCGGAGAACGAGGAAACGCTGTTTGACAGAATTCGAAAGTGGCTAAATTTGTGATTTTATGATATACTAGAAGCGTTGGGCGAATGGCGGAATTGGTAGACGCGCCAGACTCAAAATCTAGTTCTCGTAAGAGAGTGTGGGTTCGATTCCCACTTCGCCCACCAGTGATGGAATTAAAAGGCGCCAAGGTGGCGTTTTTTGTTGATACTATATTATAGTTCGAGCTCGGCGGAGGGTTGAAGGAGTGCGTGGAGAGGGGTGTCGGTGCGGGAGTCGGGTTCAAGCTCGAAATCGAGGAAGGCGAGGTGAGATAGGCCGAGTTTTCCGGCGAGGAGCGATTCGGCGTCGGGGACGGTGAGGACTTTGTCGCCGAACTCGAGCTTGTGCCAGGCGAGGCGCTGGAGGCTTTCGATGGTGGTTTTTAGGGAGGCCGATTCGGAGCGGGTAAAGTTCTTCAAAATCACGGTCTGGGACGGGGTTAAGACGAGCGCGGCGGAATCGGACGGTTCGAAATAATTAAGATAAGGGCGAAGTTCGCGGGCGAGTTTTAGGACCGATTCGGAAAAAGCCTCGTTATCGTCCTTTTCCCAAGCGACGAGAATCTCGGCGAGGAGGTGGAGAACGGTCGATTTTTGTTCGTGTTCGTAGTAATTGAGGCGAGAAAGGTCTTCGCTGGTTAGATTGAGATTGCCGAGAGAGCGCCCTGTGCTCTGCCAGGAGGCTTGCCAAGAAGTGAAAAAGGTGGTTAAAATATCAACTACTTCGCCTCGCTGAATCTCCCAAAAGGGCGGTTCGGACGCTTGTTCGTTTGCGATTTCTTCGAAGTTTACGGAGAAGGATTTTCGGTTCTTGTATAAAAAATGAGGCATATCGCGCCTCCACAGTAAGTTATATATGATACTATTATAACAATTTCTGTAAGAAAATCAATATGTAGACAATAAAAAGTACCCCTTTCAACCAGGTTTCGAGGGGTTCTTTTTGTTGTTCTCTTCTTCCTAACGCTTGCTGAACTGTTCTTTCTTGCGGGCGGAGCGAAGGCCGTATTTCTTGCGCTCTTTCTCGCGCGGATCGCGTTTGACGAATCCGGCTTTCTTGAGAATCGGGCGAAGGTCCGGGGCTTCGGTTTGAAGTGCCTTGGAAATTGCGAGTTTGATTGCGTCAACTTGGCCGGCGAGTCCACCACCAGTAACACGAATCGAGATGTCGTATTCCTTTTGCTTTTGAGCAAGGGCGAGCGGGTCGGTGATTTCGGCGAGCATACTCTTGTCGCCAGAGAAGTACTCTAAAGCGGGCTTACCGTTAATCGTGATTTCTCCCTTGCCTTTGTAGAGGCGGGCGCGAGCGGAAGCGGCTTTTCTGCGGCCGAGGCCGTAAATGTATTTTTCTTCAGCCATTATTTAATCTCCTTTGGATTTTGAGCGGCATGAGCGTGTTCGGAGCCTTCGAAAACGCGAAGGCGAGCGAGACGGTCGGCGGCTAATTTGTTCTTCGGGAGCATTCCCTTGACGGCTTCGCGAATCGCAAGCGAAGGGTCTTTTTCGAGGACTTCTTCGAGCTTGAGTTCGGTTAGACCACCGGGGAAGCCAGAGTGGCGGTAGTATTTTTTGTCGGTCATTTTAGTACCGGTGACTTTGAGGTCTTTGGAATTGATGACGACAACGTAATCGCCATTGTCAATGTGGGGGGTGAAAGTGACTTTGCTCTTCCCCATTAATTTGTCAGCAATTACGACGGCGAGTTTCCCGAGGGGCATGGTCGAGGCATCGACGAGCCACCATTCGCGGGAGATTTCCGAGGCTTTTTGAGAATAGGTTTTCATGGTTACTTATCCCCTTTCTTCTTGGCGCCAAGTTCTAGGTCGATGTCGTCGACGAAGGAGATGGTGGCCATTTCCGAGTGGTCGCCCTTGCGGAAGCCGGCACGCTCAATTTTGAGATAGCCGGAGTTGCGAGTGATTTGCGGGGCGATAACGTCGATAAGAAGGTCGGCGATCTCGATGTCGTCTAAACGAGCGATGACGAGACGACGAGAAGCGAGGTCGCCTTTTTTGGCAAGGGTGATGAGCTTCTCGGTCGAGCGACGCATTTCTTTAGCGCGGGCGAGAGTGGTGGTTATGGATTGATATTTAATCAGGGAGCACATCAGCCCACGAAGAAGTGCGGTAGCCTGATCGGTCTTGCGGCCGAACTTGCGGCCTTTGTATCCGTGGCGGTGCATTATTTTCTAAACTCCGTAATTTTATCTTGAACTTCCTCGAGTGCTTTAGTTCCGAAACCTTTGAGGTCTTTCAACTGGGCATCGGTGAGGCCGACGAGTTGGGAAAGATTTTTAATTCCGTTGTTGACTAAAGCGTTGGCGGTGCGAGCGGAGAGACCGAGCTCCTCGATAGGAAGGAGGAGGCCGGAATTATCTTCTTCGGCGTCGACGCCAGGAACCGGGGCAGATTCGACAGTAGTGCCACCGGCGAGGGCTTGGTATTGGTTGACGAGAATTGCAGCGGCTTCTTCGAACGCTTCGCGCGGGGTAATCGTCCCGTCGGTGTCGATAGTAAGCGTGAGCTGTTGGAGGCTAGTATCGCGACCAACGCGGGTGTTCTCGACTTTGTAACGGACGCGGAGAACCGGGGTAAAGACGGCGTCAAGAGCGATCATGTCGCTGTGGAGACGGTCTTTGGTCGATTCGTCAATGGTCAAGTAACCGCGGCCGGATTCGATGACGAAGCGCATCTTCAAGGTGAAGTTCGGGTCGTCAATGTGGCAGATGACTTGGTTCGGGTTTCCGAGTTCGACATCGGAAGGAAGTTTCATGTCGGCGGCGGTAACGCGTTTGTCGCCATCTTTTTCGGTTTGTTTGCTGCCTTTAATTTCCAAGGTGGCTTCGACTGGCGTATCGACGTGGCTCTTGAAGCGAATGTTCTTCAAGTTTAGCATAATATCGACGACGTCTTCGCGAATTCCTTCGATGGCGGTAAACTCGTGCGTCGTGCCTTCAATGGAGAAGGAAGTGATCGCAGCGCCCTTAATGCTGGACAGGAGAACGCGGCGAAGGGAGTTGCCGAGCGTGTTACCGTAGCCGTAGTATAACGGGCGGATGACGAATTCGGCACTGTTTTCACCAAGTTCGTGAACCTCAGCGAGTGTAGCGTCATTGATTGCTTTTGTTATCATTTTACTCTCCTTGTCCTTAGCGTGAGTAGAACTCAACGATTAATTGTTCATTAATGCCCACCTCGGCTTCTTCGCGCTTCGGTAAACCGGTGATTTCAATCTTCATCTTTTTGGAATCTGCCTTCATCCAGGAAAGCGGAGAAGTCATTCCTTCGACGGATTTGAAATAATCGGATTTTTGAGACTTGGGGCGAACCTCAAGTACATCGCCAGGATTCAAGCGAATCGAAGGGATGTCAATTCGTTTGCCATTTAAGAGGAAGTGGCCGTGAGAGACGAGTTGGCGAGCTTGGCGACGAGTGGTCGCAAAACCGGCGCGATAAACGGCGTTATCGGCGCGGCGCTCCAAGAATTGAAGCAAGTTTTCGCCAGTAAGACCTTCGGCGCGGGTCGCTTCTTTCATGAGTTTGGCAAACTGTTTTTCGAGAAGACCGTACATGCGACGGACCTTCTGTTTCTCGCGGAGCTGGACCAAGTATAGGCTTTGTGAGCGAGAACGCATTCCGGAATGTTCACCGGGGATGCCGTTCTTTTTGGCCATAACTTTGGCGGCCTTGGGCGCGAGGGCATAACCTTCGCGGCGAGATTGTTTAACAATAGGGGATTTATCGCGGGCCATTACGGTTTCCTTTCTCCCTTCGGCCGCACGCCACCGTGGGCGATCGGGGTTGTGTCAGTGATGCTGTTGATTTTAATGCCGAGGGAGGAGACGGCGCGAATGGCGCTGTCGCGGCCGAGGCCAATTCCCTTGACGAAAACGTCGACGGAGGAAAGCCCGTGATCGCGCTTGGCGATTTCGAGAGCTTTTTCGGCGGCGATTTGCGCGGCGTAGGCAGTTCCTTTTTTAGAACCACGGAAGCCGTTGGCGCCGGCGGAAGAACTGGTTAGGACTTCGCCCTTGCCATCGCTGACACTGATAATGGTATTGTTGAAGGTCGCTTGGATGTGGACTTGTCCGGATTGAGCAACTCTTTTACCTTTTTTAGCGGACTTCTTGGTAGTGGCTTGAGCTTCTGCCACAGGAGCTTGATTTTGGTTAACTTCTTCAGACATTTCAGTTTACTCCTAGGTTTTACTCGCTGCTTTAGGTTGAGCGCCGCCGACGGCAATAGCCTTACCCTTACGAGTACGCGCGTTCGTGCGGGTGCGCTGGCCGTTGACCGGAAGTTTGGCCTTGTGGCGTAAACCTTTGTAGGAGTTAATGTCTTTAAGACGTTTGATATTGTTGGTCACGAGGCGTTTCAAATCACCTTCAACGGAATATTTCGAGGAAATAATGTCGTTGAGTTTTTGTTCTTCAGCCTCGGTGAGATCTTTCACCCGAGTGGTAGGCTCAATTTTGGCCTCCGCAAGGATGGCTTTGGAGGTCGTTTTTCCGATTCCGTAGATGTAAGTCAGAGCGGTTTCGACTTGTTTCTCGGAAGGGATGACGACGCTAGCAATTCGTGCCATGCTTAACCCTGCCTTTGCTTGTTTTTAGGTTTTTTCTTGTTGATGACCCGGAGAACGCCTTTTCGGCGGACGAAGATGTCATCGGGGGAGATTTTTTTAACACTGGCGCGTACCTTCATAGTGTAAAAAATTCCTTGTTTAAGGTTTATATATGTAATTCCTAGCCTCGTAAGCTAAGTTAGCGGCGGAAGCTGATTCTACCCTTTGTAAGATCGTAAGGGGTTAACTCAACATCTACCGTATCACCGGGCACGAGACGGATAAAGTTTTTGCGCATTTTTCCGCTCATGTGCGCAATGATAATATGGCCATTCTCGAGTTCAACCCGAAATTGGGCATTAGGCAGAGCCTCAACGACTTTGCCTGTGAGTTTGATCACTTCCTTTTGACTAGCCATAAATTACTGAAATATTATATCAAAAATATTTTCGTTTTACAATACTATTTTTCTAAAATTGCTCGAACGAATTGGCGGCTTAAGTAGGTTTGTTGGACTTGGGACCATTCGCCGATGCAGGAGATTAGAGTTAGGGCTTCAGTGCCGAGGACTGGGGAGGTGAAAGCGGTTTTCATATATCCGTCGGCTTCGGAAAGTGGGACTTCGACGTTTTCGACGACTTTGTAGGTGAACTTTTCGCCGTCGCCACGTTCGATGGTGATGAGGTCGCCGGCGTAAAGTTGGTTGATGTGCTTAAAGACGCCTTCAACGTTCGGGCCGCCGTTATGTCCGTCCATAACGAGGACGCCGCCGGAGCCGGGTTTTGACGATTGGGAATACCAACCGACGTCGAAGATGTTATAAGGAGTGTCAAGTTCGCCGGAGGTGTTGATGCCCATTGAATAGACGCGGGCGTTTATGATTCCGAGTTTTTCAATGGAAAGATAACGCGGGGCGGTAGGTTCGACGTTATGCTCGCGACGCTGCTCGGTAGTTACTTCGGTTTCGTCAACTTCGGTGGCAGTGGCGTCTTCGACGGTTTCGGCGGTGGCGCGGGCGCGACCTTCTTGCTCGTTGTAGTATTTATATTCCCAGAAGGCGGTGCGCGCAAAGAAGAAGGTAAGACAGAAGAGGACGATTCCAAGGAAGACTTTGCTGATTAGTGAACGGGAGCCGTCTAGGTTCATGCTACGAGCGTTTTTATTGAGGTCTTTAGGTTTAGTCTCGAAAGGATCGAGTGTTTTTTTATTTGGCGATTTCTTTGCCGCGGTTTTGGTTGTTTTTGATGTAGATTCGTTTTTCATGCCACCCTTTCGAGATTATTTTGTTGCTTTGGCTTTTGACTTTTTTGGTTTGGACTCTTTTCCATAGTCGTCATAAGTCACCATGAGAGCGCGAGAATCGATGGCGCGGAGGTTTTCGATGGAGATTGTTACGATGAGGAGAAGCCCGGTGCCGGAGAGGGAGAGACCTTGAGGGGAGCCGGTCGTGATGATGAAAATGTAGTCGGTGATGAACGGAAGCATGGCGATTAGGCCGAGGCTCAATGCGCCGAAGAGGTTAAGGCGATTGACGATTTTCTCGAGGTAATCGGCGGTTTTGTAGCCAGGGCGAACACCCTCGATGAAGCCGCCTTGTTTTTGGAGATTGTCGGCGATTTCTTTAGTGTTGAAATTGATGCTGGTATAGAAGTAGGTGAACATGACGATAAGGACGAAAAGACAAGCAGGATAAACAAACCATTTCCAAGTGAGACCTAGGGGGTAGAGGCTTGCGTAGGTTTGGTAGTTGGGGGCGGTAAAGAGGCTGACGAGGTTTTGAGCGAGGACGGAGTCGGAGTTACTCGCGAGGATGATTTGGCCGATGAGAGCCGGGATACTCAGGAAGGCGGTGGCGAAAATGACAGGGATGACGCCGGCGGAGATGACCTTGAGGGGGAGAATCGAGCGGATATCGCCATAGGCGGAGTTACCATGGACGCGCTTGGCGTAGTTGATGGTTAGGATGCGTTGGCCTTCGTTGAGTTTGGTGAGGAAATAGACGACGATAATGACGGAAGCTGCGAAGGCGAGGACGATCCAGAAGACGGTTGGGTTGACGGGGAGGTTGAGCCAACCGAAGAGGCTTAAAGTGCCGGCGCTAGTGTCGGTTAAATTGGCCCAGAGATTCGCGAAAGTAGCGGGGAAACTGGAGACGATTGAGGCGAAAATGAGCAAGGACATTCCGTTGCCGATTCCCTGTTCGGTCATGAGTTCGCCGAGCCACATGAGGAGGATGGAGCCGGCGACCATGGCGGTCAAGGCGATGGTCCATTCCATTGAAGTCAGTTCCGGGGTGACGGCGGTGGCGGAAGCGATGACGCTTTGGTTTAGCATGTAAATATAGGCGATGGATTGGACGATGGCGAGAGGGACAGCGAGAACACGGGTCCACTGGCTAATTTTGCGGCGACCGACTTCGCCATCTTCGGAGATTTCTTCGAGGCGCGGGACGGCCTTGGTTAGGAGTTGCATGACGATAGAGGCGGTAATGTAAGGGGAGATGCCGACGAGAAGAATCGAGAAGTTGGTTAGCCCGCCGCCGGAGATCATATTGAGGAAGGAGCCGAAGTTGGAAGAGTTGATTAGGCTATGAACCGCGTCGCGGAAGGTGGTCGTGTCGCCGAGGGGGACGGGGACGTGCGCAAGGAGGCGGTAAACGAACAAAAGACCGACGATAATCAAAATCTTCTTTAACATGTCTTTGTTCTTTAGGGATTTGAAAATGGTTTTGAAATGCATGGGAACCTCAACTAGATTTACTTCCTCTATAATATCACAAAAATAGACATAAAAAAAGTAGTTTACGTTTCTTTCTCAACGTGAGCCTCATCGCAATCGTAAAAATAACCTTAACAGGCTGTTTCTCCGTGCGGAGACAAGCTCGTGCTCGAAACAGTGTCAAGGTTATTTTTACTGTTGGTTTCGGCTCTTTGTTGTTTCGAAAGAAAGTAAACTACTTTTCTTCTTTCTTTGCCCTCATCGGGACGGGAACCTTTTTGAAGTCGCCACCGGCCTTTTTGACGGCTTCGATAGCGGACTTGCTGGCGAATTGGGTTTCGAGATTGATTTTCGATTTTAGTTCGCCGCGGGAGATAACTTTGACCTTGACGAAGGGGCTAGAAATGTAGCTTTTTTCGGCGAGGAGGAAGTTATCGACGTTGCCTTTAAGGTCGTTTAAGACGTCGGTATAGACGACTTCGGCCTTAGCGTGCAAGGTTTTGAAGCCTTTGAGCTTCGGGATGGCTTGCATGATGGCGCGTTGGCCACCCATGAAACCGGTTGGCATCTTTCTGTGGCCGGTGCGGGCTTTTTGACCCTTGGTGCCACGGCCGGCGGTTTTACCTTGGCCGGCGGAGATGCCGCGGCCCTTGCGGATCGGACGGGTGTTTTTATAAACTTCGAGTTCGTTGTACTTCATGGTTATTTCTCCTTCTTTGCCGCGGATTTTTTCGTAGCGGTCTTTTTAGGAGCGGATTTAGCGGTAACCTTTTTTGTCGCAGGTTTCTTAACCTCGGCTTTTTTCTCGGTCTTTTCGACTTTGGCGGCCTTGGGTTCAGAGGCTTTGAGTGCGGTCGTGGTCCATTCTTTTCGCGGAGTTTGTTGGCGTAAACCTTCGAGAACGGCATAGGCGATGTTGACTTTGTTTGTCGAGCCGAGGCTCTTGGAAATCAAGTTCTTGACGCCGGTAAGACCGATAATCGAGCGGACGACACCGCCGGCGATAATCCCGGTACCAGGGGCGGCCGGCTTCATGAGGACGTCAGCGCCGGTAATCTTGGTTTCGACTTCGTGGCAGAGAGTTTCTCCGTCCATTTGGAAGGTAATCATGTTTTTCTTGGCTTTGGTCGTGGCCTTTTGGACGGCGGAGGTAACGTCGTTACCTTTTGCGACGGCGACGCCAATTTTGTTTTTGTGGTTTCCGACGGCGACGAGGGCTTTGAAGCGCATGCGGCGACCACCGGCGACGGTTCTAGAAACGCGATCGATTTGAATCGTGGTTTCGTCGAACTCTTTGGGGGCGTCGTTAATGCGGCCGTTGCGGTCGCGGCGACCACGGCGATCCATACGACGGCCGGAGATGTCGCGAGTTTCTTTTCTCGCGGCGGTGGCGTCGGACATCTTTAAGGTTCCGGATTTGTTGATAACTTTGGCTTTGTTGTCTTTAGATTCGGGCATAATTAGAACTCCAATCCTTCTTTTCTGGCGGCGTCGGCAAGGGCAGACATTCGACCGGCGTAAAGTTTAGAACCGCGGTCGAAGACGGCTTTCTTGATGCCGGCCTTCTTGGCCTTTTTACCGAGGTCTTCACCGATTTTGGCGGCGAGTTCGGTTTTGGTGCCTTTAAGTTTCGAGCCAACAGTCGTAGCGTAAACGAGGGTCGAACCCTTGTCGTCGTCGATAAGTTGGGCGGAAACGTGTTTATTGGAAATGTTAACGCTGAGGCGCGGACGTTCACTGGTTCCGTGAAGGTTGGCGCGAGTGCGATTTGCGCGGAAGATAGCTTTCATATTATTTCTTTCCTGCCTTTCCGGCCTTGCGGAGAATGACTTCGTCCACATATTTAATGCCTTTGCCCTTGTAAGGCTCAGGTTTCTTCAGTGCGCGGATTTCCGCGGCGACCTGTCCGACCTTTTGCTTGTCGATGCCGGTGACGATAATGTTCATTTTATCGACTTTGAGCTCGACGCCTTCGGGGGCGGTGTATTTAACGGGGTGAGAAAAGCCGAGGGCCATCTCAATTTGTTTCCCTCCGCCTTGGAGACGGAAGCCGACACCGTTGATTTCAAGTTCTTTCTTGAAACCTTGGGTGACGCCAATCACGGCGTTGTTTAAAAGAGCGCGCTGAAGACCGTGCCAAGCACGAGATTCGGGCTCGTCATCGCTTCTCGTGATGACGATTTTGCCGTCTTCAACCGCGGTTTTCGTATTTTGTTGAACCGGAACAAGGAGCTGACCTTTAGGGCCTGCGACAGTAATTTCTTTGTCGCCGACCGTGATTGTCACTCCCGCCGGAACTACGATGGGTTGTTTTCCGATACGACTCATTTGTTTCCTTTAGTTTAATAATATCCCCGGTATTTTATCACAGAACGGGGAATTTTTCAAGGGCGAAATGGAAACCGCTTCAAGAATTATCTTCCGCTTCCCTCGGCCCTAGGTCTTCTTATTTTGAACATAGAGAACTAAAGAACTAGATTTATATCTTGGCAATAGATTATTGAAGACCTAGAGCGGAAGGAAGCTTAAATGCGGGGCGAGCTTCAGTTCTGTTTTTGTCCAGGTGCCGAGCTCGGCTTCTAGGGCTTGCGGTTGAGCGCTCTGCGGTCGTGCGACTCCTAGTCCGGTTTTCGTCTGGTGCTCCGCGAACCCTATAATTTTGACACATGTTCTCGGTCTTCGACCTCGACCCGCTCGTCGTTTCGGAAAGCACAGAGCGAGCTCTGGCTTTCTCTCAACTCCTCGGGGTTTCACTCAATCCTCGCAAATGCGCCTCGGGTAACACCGGCCGTCGATTTGCTCGGATGAGGAAAATGTCGTCAAAATTATCGGGTCTTGTGCGCAATCGACTAAAACCGAACTAGTCGTCGCCTCAAACAGTTAGTTGTTAAAATGCTAGTCGCGGGCGACGCACCGAACATATTGGGCACAAGCACGCTGCGGATAGCCGGCGTCTCTGCCTAAAACTGATCCCACCCATTGGATGTTTTCCGAACCGCCAGGCGTGTACGCGGATTTTCTATTGGGCGTTGATGTTTTCCAATAGGCGTTTCCCTTAGCGTTCAGGCTCGTAGTAGAACCGCTTGGGTCATAAGAACCGCCGGCAACTGGCAGAAAAGCTAGCTGGAACGGATACATACTTTCCGCCTGGCTCGCGGAGGGCAATTTCCAGTTTGCTGGACATAGGCTATGCTCGGCCTCGGTCCATGCGGTATCTATTGATACCGCTACAGTCATAGCTGTTGCGACGGCATAATTATACCAAACTGTTGGATCGCCATTCGGGTCAAGGCCTTCGTGTAGCTTTGCCTCCGTAAAAGACCACGAAACAGCAGCGTCTTCGTAATTGATGTTCGTCGCGACCGCCACGTCGCTCGTCTCGGGGTCGAGAGTGGTGCCGACAAAGCGAAGGTTGTCAACCATCCAACAATCGTCTCCGAGTTTTCTGATTCTGTAGGAGATATCGTCACGAACATCCTTGAGGGAGAAGGTGGTGGCGGCGGAACTAGCCGAATCAAAGGCGGTGGTATTTTGGCAAATACTCCCCGTCATCTCCTGCATGGTCTTGACGTATGCTTCGGCGTTATCAGGGTCGCCGTCAGCGGTATGGATGGTTTGGAGGCCGATGCCGGTGGAATAGGTAATGGAAGCGATGTCGGAAGTGGTGCCGGTAGTGTCGTCCGTAGCGCGGCAATGGCTTAAGTAGCTAATCGTGCTTTGTCCATTCGGAGTGTTAATGATAACCCAAAAGTCGTATTCTCCGGCTTGGGCTATGGCATGGGAACTACTAGTGGTTCCCGTAGTGCCGATTGGTGGGAGCTTACAAGTAATGGTAGCACTGATGCTGTTTGAAGAAGCGCCGGTAGTGTCTATACTGTTAGTAGCGCACTTGGGATAATCGGTAGCGGTAAGGCTAGAAACATCATAATTATTGGTCGCGATAATGCTATGCGGAACTAGGTAGATATTTATATCACTGATCGTTAGAGTCGAGTCTGTAGCGACAAGGTCAACCTCCAAAGTTTCTAGTTCGTTCATCATGCTTAACGCTGTGTCTTTATCGCGCATAATGTTCTCACTTAAGGTATCGAGGCTAGAAGTGGAAGCAATAGCAGTATAGAGGACTTGGTTCTCATAAGTCCCGGAAAGAACATCATTATCGACCATAATGGAATAATAAATATAGAAGCTATCTCCCGAATCGAATCCAGAAACGACGTTTGTGGAGTTTCTTTGGATTTGGACAGCATTACCAAGGCTAGGAACGCTAGACCATTTACCAGTATTATAGACCTGACTGCCGGTACCGGTTTTGGTCAGGTTATTGGCGGCAGTATCGATACCAGAAGCATTAGCAAGAAACGAGTCATAGGCCGAGAGAGTAGCGGAAGTCTCCGTGGTTGGAACAGCATAGCCCCAAGAGGATTGAGCGAAGCCGGAGACGATAGAGTCGGAAGTGGCGGGAATGGAACGGGCGGAATCTTCGGACACGGTGAGTGAGTTATCGGCATCAGTCGTAGAAAGATAGACGGCATAATATTGGCCTTCGGTCGTAACGTCAATTTGCTTTTTAACGACCTTTTGAGTACCATAAGCACCGCTAGCGGTATCACGTCCAGAAGGAATGATGTCATAGAAGTTAATGTCGCCATGAGGGTCGAGAGTTAGCGAGATTGCTTGCCAGGTAACCGAGGCGGAGACTTCTTGGGTGGCGGAAGCCTCGGAAATTAAAGTTGGGACTAGACAGAAGCCGAGAATGAAAATAGCCAGTGCTCCGACGGAAGCGCCGAGTAGCTGGCGGATTAAGTTTCTTGATTTGATATTTCCGAGGGTTTCTTCGGGTGATTGTTCCCTTGGTTGGTTGGGTTGCATAGTCCTCCTTTTAGTTTTTTAACTGTGGGAGCCATGACTTTGGAACAGAAATGGCGCCACGAGACTTGCAAAGCCCAACACATTGATTGTATTTTTACAACAAACTCAATAATGGGGTTCTCATGACGCCATTAATATAAGGTTGTTGTAAAAATAATACTTTTAATAAACAATCTTTAATAATGTTGAGCTTTGCATATCTATGATAGCACGAATAAAAAACGATGGGTAGACTATTTTTTCGCGCGTAATATGTTCTAATATTTCTTAAACAAAAATCCCCGCGAGATGACGGGGATTTTCGGTATATATAATATATATTATATATACTGTTCCGTGACGCCGAGTTCGATGCGCTTGAATTGGCGGACGGTGATGTTTTCGCCGGTCTTGGCAATGGCCTCCTTGATGAAGGCTTCGACGGTTTTCGAATCGTCGAGGATGTAAGGCTGCAAGAGGAGAACCTTGTCGGCGAAGGACTTCTTCATTTGGCCGCCGAGGATTTGCTCCTTCATCTTTTCCGGGCCTTTGAAATTTTCTTCGAGCTCTTTCATTTTCGTGGCCTTGACGTCTTCGGGGATGTCGTCTTCGGAGACGTAGAGCGGGCTCATTGAGGCGACTTGCATCGCGAGCTTATGGGCGAGATCCTTGAATTCGTCGGTCTTGGCGACGAAAGAGGTTTCACAGTTGACTTCGACGATGGCGGCGATGCGACCATCGTGGACGTAGGAGTCGACGAGGCCTTCGCGGGTTTCGCGGTCGCCACGTTTTTCGGCTTTGGTGAGGCCTTTTTTGCGCATAGCTTCTAGGGCCTTGTCGAAATCGCCGTTCGCTTCAACGAGGGCGTTTTTCGCGTCGGTTAAGCCGACACCGGAAAGTTCTTTGAGCTTTTTAATATCTTCAATGGAAATGTTTGCCATTTTTTCTCCTTATTTTTTAGCGGATTTGATAGCGGTCTCAAAATAACCGAGGACGAGCTCTTCGGCCTTGATAGCGTCGTCGTTCATCGGAATGACATAGTTGATTCCGGTCGGATCGACGTTGGTGTCGCAAATGGCGATGACGGGGATTTTGAGAGCCTTCGCTTCTTTGACGGCGTTTTTGTCTTCCATCGCGTCGGTAACGAGGATGGCGGCGGGTTGTTCAGTCATTTCTTTAATTCCGCCGTAGCGTTCGTTTAACGTGTCGATTTCTTCTTGGAAGCGTTGAACTTCGAGTTTCGAGTAGCGAGATTCGAGTTCGCCGGAGGCCATCTTCTTTTCTAAATCCTTGAGTTTTCGGATTTGCCTATTGACGGTTTCGACGTTGGTTAATGTGCCACCGACCCAACGGTTTGTAACGTAAGGCATTTCGGCATTCTCGGCGGAAGTTTTCACGAGGTCTTTGAGTTGTTTCTTGGTGCCGACGAAGAGGATTTTCTTCCCGTTTTTTACAAGGTCTTCCGCAAAGGCGAGCGCCTTCTCGAGACCTTCGACAGTTTTGTCGAGGTTGATAATATGGGACTCACCGCGTTTGCTGTGAATATAGGGGGCCATTTTCGGGTGCCAGCGGCTAGTCTTGTGCCCAAAATGAGCGCCAGCTTCGAAAAGGGCTTGCATATCGACATTGATTGCCATGATATGATTTCCTTTCTCTTTCTTGGGAGGATTTTAATCAGGAAACCTTCTCCCAAGTGTTTCGTTAAAATTATTACTTCGTTATTTTACCACGGAATGCGAGATTAGGCAAGGGCGGGGTTTTACTTTTTGCCCCAGGGCTTGCGGGGAAACTTGGTTTTATGGAATGTGTCGTTTCTTCATTGAGGAGGTTTCGGGAGTTTCGAGGTGGCCGAGGGCGGCGAAGGGGGAGAATTGTTTGGCGCGAAGGATTAAATCCATTTTTGAGTGTTTTGAAGTGGGGCGAGGGAGGTTAATAATGTCCGAATAATCCTTATTCATGATGGCCTCCGATTTGGTGGTTGCGGGTGCAGAGGTTGGCGCCGTCTTCAAGGCTAGTGGCGTTTAAGATTGCATTTTTACCAAAGCGGTTTCTGATTTTAAGAATAGCGTGCGAGAGATCTTCGTCGCGGGCTTCGGTGTTCTCCGGAACGGTGGGCGTGAATAAGTCGAGCTGGACAGGGCGGGAGTCGGCGACGGTTTTTGAAAGGACGTTGCCGAAGGAGATGTAGAGGCGCTTAACATTCTTGTCTGACTTGATGATTTTGTCAAAGAGTTCTAATGTGCGCTTGCGAAGAATTTTTGGCGAAGCGGTGTAGATGGGGGAGCCGGCGGAATCTTCGGGATGAATCGAGCCGTGAGAAGGGGCGGTGGAAGTGTCCTTGCTGTAGAAAAGGTCGAGAGTGATAAGGTTGGTTTTGAGGGATTTTTGGACGAGGTCGAGTGAGAGTTCATCGACCATTTCGGCGAGGAGAAGGCGCGCGGTTTTGGCGTTGACGGCGGCACCGAGGACTTGGCCGTTTGAGAGCGAATTGACTTTGGGTCTGTAACGCTTGACGTCTTGCATCGTGACGGGTTCGATACCCCAAAGATGGTCGATAAAAATTTCGGCGTCGATGCCAAATAATTTGTAAAAGAAATCTTCGTCCTTTAGGGCGACGCGGGCGAGGTCGCCGAAAGTTCTTAAATTGTATTGTCCTAATTTCTTTGCGGTTTGGTGGCCGATGCTCCAAAAGTCGGTTAAGGGTTCGTGCCCCCAGAGTTTTTCTTTGAAACTCCTCTCGTCGAGAGAGGCGAGCCGAGCGCCGGTCGCGTCGGGCTCGGCGTGCTTAGCGAGGATATCCATGGCGATTTTGGCGAGGTAGAGATTGGTGCCGACGCCGGCGGTAGCGATCAGCCCGGTTGTCTCGAAAATTTTGCGAACGATGGCGCGAGTGAAATCTTCGGGAGACTTTTTGGAGAATTTTAGGTAGCTCGTGATGTCTAGGAAAACTTCGTCAATGGAGTAGCGAAAAATATCGTCTCCTGCGACGAAGTTCAAGAAGACGTCGCGATAGAGGCGATTGGAATAGTCGAGATATTTTTTCATTCGGGGCGGGGCGACGATATATTCGAGGTCGCGACCGGTTTCAGCCTTGAAAAGTTTTGCTCGTTCTTTGACTTGAAAAAGTCTGGCACGGCCGGAAAGTCCGAGTTTCTTGAGGCTCGGAGAGACGGCGAGGCAAATTGTCCCGTCGGTTCGGGATTGGTCGGCAACGACGAGGTTGGTCGTCATCGGGTCGAGTCCGCGGTTAACACATTCGACGGAGGCGTAGAAGGATTTTAGGTCGATGGCGGCGTAGAAAGATTTTCGCATATTATTCCTTAAAATAAGCGCCAAAGAGACGCTTATTTTTCCTCCCGCTAGACCGTCTCCAGGTGCCAGCTCAGATCCGTTGAGTTGAACTCCAACATATATCGAGTTGACCCGGCGACGATGTCGAAGATGTGGTGAGCCGTGATGCCGACGAACTTGATGTGGCTGCGGAGAAGCTCCGTCACTTCCACTTCGGGTTCGCCACGCCTCTTGAAGGAGAGAGGTTGGCACGGCGTCATTTCATAGCCGAAAAGGGCCATGACTTCGACGCGTTCGGATTTAGTTTGATTATTTTTCATAAGTAACTCCTTAATTTAGTTAAAGAGTCATTTATGCGAGCCCAAACTTAAAAGGCTCTTGGCAGCAGGTCAAAATGACTTAATAACCCACTGCTTTGCGGTTTTTGTCTAACCAGTGACCGAGGTATAGCTAGACAATACTATTATATATTATGCGGCAAGTTTCTTCAAAGCCTTTTTCAGGGCGGGGCGGTCGAAGCCGACGATGTTTGCGACTTCTTTACCGTCGGCGTCGATGATGATGGTGACGGGGACGGCGGAGATGCCGCGCTCGATTGCCTCGTCGCTTGACGAGGCGTCGATTTCTTCATATTTAATATTTTGTCCGTCGAGCCAGTCCATTAGGGCGTGGCAATAGACACAAGTGGGGGTAGTGAAAACTTTAATCATATTAATATTTTAACTCAAAGACAGTTTCTTTGCTAGTCGAGCCGGCGGTTAATTCCCAATGGTTGCGACTCGCAAGGGATTTGGCGATGGCGAGACCGAGGCCGGAGCCGGTGCTTGATTTATCGACTTGGTAGAATCTGTCAAAAACGTGTTCGATTTTATCTTTCGGGATGGTTTTGCCATCGTTTTTGATGGTTAATTTTTTGTTGGTGAGTTCGATGGCGATGTTTTTATCGCAATATTTGATGGCGTTGTCGAGGAGGATTTCGAAAATTTCTTTGAAGTCGGCGCGGTTTAACTTGACCTTTTTGTCTTGGACGGATTTTTCTAGGTTAATTCCCTTCTTTTTAATGCGGGAGGAGAAGGAGTTAACGACGGAGCCGGCGGTGCGCTTCAAATCGACATCTTCGATAGTGACGGCCTCCTTGATGGCGTCGGTTTTGGCGAGGTGAAGGAGTGCGAGGTTTAGGGTTTCGATTTTATCGGCTTCGAGTTCGATGTTTTTAATCCAATGGTTTTCTTCGCTCAAATCGGCAGCTTCGAGATTGGCCTTGATGGCGGCGACGGGGGTCTTGATTTCGTGTGAAGCGTTGGCGATGAAGATTTTTTGGGTTTCGTAGGCGTCCTTGACGGGTTTGATGGCTTCGCTCGCGAAATAATAGGAAAAAACTGCGACGACGATTTCGACGGCAACGCCGGTGATGACGAGGGTGATGAGGAGCGAGTTCAAAGCCGCTTCGCGGTCGGCAAAAATCCGTTCCTCGAGGACTTGGCGGAAGCCGGTTTCGTTTTCGGAAAAGGAGATATTAAATTCAGTTGGGACGGGGCGACGCGATTCGCTGGAGTTCTTGGCGACGATATAAATGCTCGTGAAGGCGGAGACGAGGATGAAGCTCGTCGTGAGAAGATTGATTAAAATGAAATGGTTGCGCAGTTTCTTGAACATAAATTTATTTTACCATAAGTTTGTAACCAAGTCCGCGAACGGTTTTGATTTCGACTTTGGATTTGAGAGATTTGAGTTTTTTGCGGAGGTAGGACATATAGACTTCGACGTAATTGTCCTCCGCCATCATGTCGGCGCCCCAGACGTGCGCTAAAATGTAGTCTTTTTGGACGGTTTTGTCGCCGGATTTGATGAGCATTTCGAGAATTTCGGCTTCTTTTTCGGTGAGGGCGACGCCGTTAATCGTCCGATTGTTAAGGTCGAGGACTAAATCTTCGAATTTGAGGGTTTTGGTTTCGCGGAGAGCGGGGCGACGAGTGAGGGCGTTCAAGCGGGCGATGAGTTCCTTGGTTTTGAAAGGCTTGGCGAGATAGTCGTCGGCGCCGATTTCAAGACCCTTAACCTTGTCTTCGACTTCGGAGAGGGCGGAGAGCATAATGACGGGAGTTTTAATTCCCTGCTTGCGGATAATCTCAAGGATTTCGAGGCCGGACATTTTGGGGAGCATGATGTCGAGGACGATGCAATCATAGACCGGCTTTTTCGCGAGTCGTAAACCGTCCTCGCCGTTGTCGGCCCAATCGACGTTGATGCCGGATTTTTCCAAAAGGTGCGTTACGGCGTCGGCTAGTAATTTTTCATCTTCTACATAAAGTATTCTCATATTTTATTTCCTTGTTTATAATATATATTATATATAGAAACCTTAAAATGAACCTTAAAATTTCGCGTAGATTTTAAGGTTTGGAAGAATGGAGAAAAAATGGAAAATTCGGAAATTGTCGATGCGTTGTCGGGGGTTTGGTATCTGGCGACGGTCGAAGACGACCAGCCGCACGTGCGACCGTTTGACAAAGCAACGGAAATTAACGGTGAGATTTATGTCGGGACGAACCGCATAAAGAAAGTATTTGCGCAGATGGTAGAAAATCCGAAAGTGGAGGTTTATGCGCTTAATGAATTTGGCTCGTGTCGGTTTACGGCGGAGGCTTATGGGGAGACGGATGCGAAGATTACGAGAGAGGCGTTTTCCAAAATGGGAAAGCCGATGGACGAGAACTCGGTGGCGATAAAATTTGAGAAAATTCGTAAAGCCTAGCTGCGGATTCGGCGGAGGTTCGGGAGTTCTTCGACGAGGACTTTAATGCAGCCGGCGATGGGGATGGCGATGATGGCGCCGAAGAGACCGAACATATAAGTCCCGATAGTGATGGCGATAAGGATGATGATGGGGCGAAGTTTGAGAGCGTTGCCCTGGATTTTGGGGGCGAAAATGTTGACTTCGATGAAACCGTAAACGATGTAGAAAGCGAGCCAGGTGATAGCCATGAGCGGGCTAGTGAAGAGAAGGATTAGGGTTACGAGGGTGGCGCCGATGACTTGGCCGAACATGGGGATTAGGTAGAAGGTCATGGTGATTAGGCCGGCGGGGATGGCGAGGCGGGCTTCGACGCCGAAAATCATGGAGATAATGAAGACGGAGATAGCGGTGGCACAACCGTCGGCTAGGGCGATGACGACTTGGTGGGAGACGAAGGTGGAGACGACGTGCGACATTTTGGTTACGATGACGCGACCTTCGGTGACGGCCTTGACTTCGGGATCCTTGACGTTTTCGGCGTCTTTAAGAGATTCTCTTGCGCCGATTTTGGTCCAGAGGGTATTGACGATTCCGGGGCCGTCGAGGAGGAAGAAGAGGGTCATAATGAGGACGACGGCGGCCTTGCCGAGGAGGGTGCTGACGGTGGAAATTCCGGAGACGACACCGGTGCCGAGGGAGCTTAAGAGGTTTTTGGAGAGATCTTCGATTGAGCGGACGATTTCGGTAGAAAGGCTTTCGATGCCGAAGGTCTTTCCGAGGCCGTTTAAGCCGGAGAGGTCGGCGTTTTCGACCATGGCGGGGAAGTTGGTGACGAATTTGGAAAATTCGGAGATGATGACGGGGCCGACGACGGCGAGAACGGCGACAATGGCGAGGAGAACGATGAGGTAGGCTAGGACGGAGGCGAGGTTGCTCTTTTTGGTTTTTTGGCCGATGAGGTTGTTGACGTTAAGGGCGAGCGGGCGAATGGCGATAGCGAGAAGGGCGGCGACGGCGATTAAAGCGAGCGCTTCGGCGGCGCTAATTAGCAAAAAGCCGACCAGGCCGAACCCGAGGATAACGAGCCAAAAACGGATGAATGTTTTAGTTTCTACTTCGACGATTTGCCTGGGCATAGACCTCCTTATTTATATATATTATAATAGCATATGTTTTCAATTTTTGGGGAAAAATGGTAAAATAATTTTAATGTTAGTTTCGGATTTTAATTATGAACTTCCGGAAGAGCGGATTGCGAAGTTCCCGCCAGAGAGGCGCGGGACGACTCGGCTCTGTGTTTTGAATCGGCGGACGGGGGAAATTGCCGATTCTTATTATGCGGAGCTAACGCAGTTTTTGAAGAGGGGCGATGTTTTAGTGCTTAACGATACGAAAGTACAACGGTCGCGACTATTTACGGAGCTTCCGGACGGGCGAGCGAGAGAACTCGTTGTGCTTGAAAAACACGGAAACGAACCGCAACACGTCATGTACCGCGGGAAACTGCATGACGGGGACGTGCTTCGGGTACTTAAAGCGGATTTTTCGGGGCGGGAAAATTCGAGCGCAAAACGAAGCGAGGAAATTTCGAAACTCGAGAAGACGGAAAATTATGTCCGAGTGCTTCAGATTTTAGATGGCGGGTTTGCAGAGGTGGAGGCATTTTCTTCTCTTGGCGGGTTTAAGCCGGTTGAACTGACTAAACTTGCGGAGGAATTTGGATCGGTGCCCTTGCCGCCATACCTTCACCGCGACGCGAGCGAGGCGGACAAGGAACGCTACCAGACGGTTTGGGCGAAGAATATGGGGAGTGCGGCAGCGCCGACGGCGTCTCTAAATATGACTGGGGAGTTGATTGAGAGGCTTAAACTTAAAGGTGTAAGAATTTGTTATTTGACGCTTCACGTTGGACTCGGGACGTTCTTGCCAATTCGGACGGATGAGGTCGAAAAACACAAAATGCATTCGGAATGGTTTGACATTCCGGAAGAGACTATTAAGGCGATTCTGGCTGCGAAGCGGGACGGGCGGAGAGTGGTCGCGGTGGGGACGACGGTCGCGAGGACGCTAGAGTATTATGCGAAAACCGGCGAGACGGAGGGGGAGGACGATATTTTTATCTATCCGGGATTTAAGTTTGAGATGATTGACGCGCTTTTGACGAATTTCCACGCGCCGAAGTCAACGGTCTTGATGCTTGCGTCGGCGTTTGCGGGATGGCCGTTTTTGAAGGCGGCCTATGAACATTGTATCGAAGAGAAATATAATTTCTTGAGTTACGGGGATTCGATGTTGATATGTTGAAATTCGACATAACAAAACGCGAAGGGCTGGCGCGAGTTGGGGTGATTCATACTCCGCACGGCGAGATTAAAACGCCGGCATTCGTCGGGGCGGCGACGCGGGCGACAGTGAAGGCACTGACGTTTTCGCAGATGAGGGAACTCGGAAGCCAAGCGGTGCTCGCGAATACATATCACTTATTTTTGAGACCGGGGGCGGCTTTAATTCGGGAAGGGGGAGGGCTTGCGGAGTTTATGAGTTGGAACGGTCCGACGTTTACGGATTCGGGTGGATTCCAGATTTTTTCGTTGCCCGAGGTTAAACTTTCCGAGGAGGGGGCGACTTTTCGGAGCCATATTGACGGGTCGAAGTTTTTGATGACGCCGGAACTTTCGATGCAGACGCAATGGGAAATTGGGGCGGACATTCACATGGCGTTCGACCAGCTCGCGAAGTCGGAGTCTTTTTCCGACATGAAACGGGCGATGGAGCGGACGCACCGGTGGCTTGAGCGGTGCGTGGCTGAAAACTCGAAGTTACGCGAAGAGCATTTGGCAAAAGGTCTCCCGGAGCAATACCTTTACGCGGTGGTGCAGGGCGGTGATTTTTTGGACCTTCGGAAAGAGTCGGCGGAGTTTGTCGCTGGGCAGGAGGTTGACGGATTCGGGATTGGCGGGGTGTTTACGGCGGAAGGAATGGACAAGATGCTCTCCACGGTTTGTTCAATTTTGCCGGAAGAGAAACCGCGACACTTGCTCGGGATGGGGCAGGAGCCGAGGGATTTATTTATCGGGGCGGAGTTTGGGGTGGATACGTTCGATTGCGTTGGTCCGACGCGGATGGCGAGGAACGGGTCGCTTTATACGCTTGATGGGCGCATGAATATCAAAAATGCTCGGTTTAAACATGATTTTTCGCCCGTGATGGAAGGGTGCGATTGCGAATGTTGCAAAAATTACAACAAGGCGTATTTGCACCATCTGTTTAAGGTGGACGAGATTACAGCGAAAGTACTAGCGTCGATTCATAATGAACACTTCGTCGTCTCGGTGGTGGACAAAATTCGCAATTCCCTGCTTTCTGGGGGTTTTACGGATTACAAAAACACGTTTCTTCGGCGGTATTATTCTAGTCGGTAAATTGCCAAAGCGTACCTTCTTCGGTGTCGAGAAGGGTGAGATTTTGCGCTTTTAGTTCGTCGCGGATTTTATCGGCGGTCTCGTAGTCCTTATTTTCGCGGGCTTCGTTTCGCTTCTTAATGAGCGGTTGGAGCCGGTTGTCGAGCTTTTCGTATTCGGCGTCCTTATCGATGTTCGAGATGTTGAGAGCGAAGAGGGCTTCAACAACGCTCCAGTCGAGAAGCTGTAGGTTGTTCAAGTTTTCGTCGATGAGGGCGAAGGCGGCGGCGGAGTTTAAATCGTCGTTTACGGCGCTTATGATTTGTTGTTTGAAAGTGGCAAACTTTTCACCGTCGCTGGAAAGCATTTGGCCCCGTAAAGAGCGATTTTCTTTACTCGTTTGTTGGAAACGGGCGACATAGGCGTTTTGCCATTTGAGTCTTCTATTTTTGGCGGCGGCTAAATCTTCCCAAGTGAAGTTGCGCTCGCTGCGGTAGTGGCCCTGGTAGAGCCAGAGCTTAAAGTCGGAGGCGGAGAAGCCTTTTTGTTCTAAATCTTCAAGTGTGACGATGTTACCGAGGGATTTGCTGATTTTTTCGCCGTTTATGGTTAGAAAATTACAGTGAAGCCAGAAGTTCGCGAGTTTTTCGTGGAAGGCGCCGAACGATTGAGCGATTTCGTTGGTGTGGTGGACGGGGATGTGGTCGATGCCGCCGGCGTGAAGGTCGATAGGCTCACCGAGCTCTTCATGGATGATGGTGGAACATTCGAGGTGCCAACCAGGGTAGCCGGGGCGTCCGAGGAAATCCCAACGCATGGCGTGGAGCTCGCCGGGTTTGATGAACTTCCAGACGGCGAAGTCGGAGGCGTTTCGCTTTTCGCTGCTAAAAGCGACGCGGGCGCCGGCTTTTTGATGGTCGAGGTCGAGGCGGGCAAAATCTTTGTATTCGGGGAATTTAGAAGTGTCGAAGTAGACGCCGTCAGAAGTTTCATATGTGAAGTCGTTTTTGATGAGCTTTTCGACGAGAGCTTCGGATTCTTTAATATAGTCGGTCGCGCGCGCCCATTTGACGGGTTCTAGGAGGTTTAATTTTTCGAAGCCGGTTTTGAAGACGTCGATGTAGTGGTCCGCGATTTCCCAGACGGTTTTGCCTTCCCTTTTCGCGCCTTTTTCGAGCTTATCTTCGCCGTCGTCGCCGTCACTGGTGAGGTGACCGACGTCGGTGAGGTTAATGATGCGGTAGGGCTTTAGGCCGTTTGCCATCATGGTGCGCTCGAGGAGGTCCCAATAGACGTAGGCGGCATAGTTGCCGATATGGGGCGTGGAATAGACGGTTGGGCCGCAGGAATAGAAGGTGACCTTGTTCGGGTTCTGGGGTTTGAAGGTTTCAAGTTTTTTGGTGGCGGTGTTAAAAAGTTTCATTTTCGGCCTCCTTTAATAAACCCGGGACGATGGAGACGAGGTCTTTCAAACAGTCTTCGTAAGAGAGGTCGTAGGTGCGGAAGCCGGCGGCGTAAGGGTGACCACCGCCACCGTAGTAGCCGGCGATTTGTTCGGCGACGGGGACGCTGGTGCGGATTTTGCCGGTTATTTTACCGTCTGGATAGGTTTTTACGGCGACGGCGACCTTGACGCCCTCAACGAGGCGAAGTTCTTCGAGAATGAGGACGTTGGGGTTGTATTCGTCGGAGTATGCTTCGATGTCTTCCCAGGGGATGTGGACAGTGGCGAGTGTGCCGTCCAAAGAATAATCGACGCGTTTGATGAGGTCGGCCTTGTAGTCGAGGATGCGGGGGGATTTTTTCATAAACTCGCGGCGAGCTTCTTCGAGGTCGGCGATGTTGAGGCTTCCGGCTTCGAGAAGGGTAGCGATGTGGCGGAAAGTGTCGGGGGAGGTGGAGGTGGAGGTGAGGCCGAGAGTGTCAGAAAGAATACCGTAGATGAGATTTTTGGCGATGTCTTTTGTGATTTTTAGGTTTTGGTCTTCTATGATTTTGTAGATTAAATCGCAGCAAGCCGGGAGAGGTTCGATAATTGACTTGTGCGGGAAGACGAGGTCGTCTTCGGTTTCGTGGTGGTCGAGGACAAGGACGGGTTTTTCGAAGAGTTTGTTTTTGATGGCGGGGTCGTCGAGGAGTTTGGAAAGGAGGACGGTGGAGGCGGTGTCGACGATAATGTAGCCGTCAGCGCGCCAGTCAAATTCGTCCGTAACTCGAGACCAGTCGGGAAAGTAGCGGAGGTATTTCGGGATGTCAATGGGGCAGTAAAGAGAGACGTCTTTTCCTTCGAAGTTTTCGGAAATGAGGTAGTCGAGAGCAATGCTAGAGCCTAAAGAGTCGCCATCGGGATTTTCGGCTTGGATAATGCAAAGTTTGGATTTGTCAGAGAGGAAGTCGATGAAAGATTTGTACATATAATATATTATAACATGAGGTATGATATAATGGGAGATATGGAAATATTGTTGGTAATACTTATAGTGATAAATGTGATTTTAACAGGGGTGGTGCTGTTGATTGGAGCGCGGAGTAAAAATGCGACAAAAAATGATGATGAGACCGCGAAAAACGTTGAAAAATTGGTTGAGGAGAATGTGAAACTTGCAGAAAAGTTGGTAAAGGCAGACACGAAGATTGAGGTTTTGAGTAAGAAGGTGGATGAGCTGACGCCGAAGATTTCGAGCGAGTTTAGAGAAAACCGGAAGGAGATTTCGGAGAATTTGAGTGGGATTTCCAAGGCGGTTGATACACGGGTGAAGGAGCTTCAGGCGTCGAATGAGAAGAAGTTGGAGCAGATGAGAGAGACGGTGGATGAGAAGTTGCAGGCGAGCGTCGAGAAGCGATTTAATGAGAGCTTTAAGCAGATTTCGGGGCAGCTCAGTCAGGTTTATCAAGGGCTTGGGGAGATGAAAAATCTTGCGACGGGAGTGGGTGATTTGAAAAAGGTGATGGAGGGAGTGAAGACGCGAGGGATTTATGGCGAGGTACAATTGGGAGCGATTATTGAAGATATTTTGACGCCGGCGCAGTATCTTACGAATACTTTAATTAAAAAAGGCAGTTCTGACCGCGTGGAGTTTGCGGTGCGGATGCCGGGGAAAGAGGCGGAAGTGTTGCTTCCGATTGACTCGAAGTTCCCGGTCGAGAATTATCAGCGGCTTCTAAAAGCGTATGATGAGGGGTCGAAGGCGGAGATTGAGACGTACCGGAAAGCTTTACGCAAAGATGTTGTAGAGCAGGCGAAGAAGATTCATGATAAATATATCGAAGTGCCAAAGACGACGGAGTTCGCGATGATGTTTGTGCCGACGGAATCGCTTTATGCTGAGATTTTACGGATTCCGGGGGTGGACGAGGAGATTCGGCAGAAGTATAGTATTTCCCTGTCAAGCCCGGCGACGCTGCCCGTGATGCTTAATGGGCTTCTTATGGGGTATCGGAGTGTCGCGATTGAGAAACGAAGCGCAGAAGTTTGGAAGATTCTCGGGGGAGTTAAGGCGCAGTTTGGGAAGTTTGGCGACCTTCTCGAAGGGGTTGAGAAGAAACTTTCGGAGAGTGCGAAGAAGATTGAAGACGCCAGAAAGCAGAGCCGAAGAATCGAGAAGACGATGAATGATGTCGAATCGTTGCCGGATGATAAGACAGAATTGCTCAGTTAGAAATTATAAAAGTCCATTTTCTCGACGGGGTCGCCACCGTCGCTAGCGCGACTTCGCCGCAGTCGTCAAAAAATACCTTAATAGTCGGATTCTCGACATCGGACTTTCGAGTCTCGAATCCGTATCAAGGTATTTTTGACTGCTGGGCGTGGCTCTTTAATGTCGAAAAAAAGACTTTTATAATTTCTATAATTTCGTCCTGTTGTTCAGGGCGGCGGAGAGGGTGATTTGGTCGGCGTAGGCGAGGTCCACGCCGAGGGGAAGGCCGCGGGCGAGGCGAGTGATTTTTAGGTCTTTGAATTGCTCTTGAAGGAGTTTTTGGAGGAGGAGGGCGGTGGACTCACCTTCGACGGAGGGGTTGGTTGCGATGATGACTTCCTTGACGGCGTCTTCCTCGACGCGGGCGAGGAGTTCTTTGATGTGAAGTTTATCGGCGGTTATTCCGTCGATTGGGGAGAGCCGGCCGCCGAGGACGTGGTATGTGCCACGGTATTGCTTTGTGGATTCGATGGGAAAAATGTCGAGAGGTTCTTCAACGACGAGGATGCTGGACTTGTCGCGGGAGGGGTCGGCGTAGAACGGAGAGACAGATTCGGTGCTGTCGATGAGGGCGAAGGTCTTGGGGCAGGACTTGACGCCAGAGTGAAGGTGGCTTAAAGTTCCGGCGATGGAGTCGGAGATTTGGGGGTTTGAGCGAAACAAAAAGTAAGCATAACGTTCCGCCGTGCGCGGGCCGACGCCAGGGAGGTGTCCTAGCGCCTCAATTACATCCTCGAGAGCTTTGGGGAGCATTAGAGACCGAGGCTACCCAAGTGTCCCATGAGGGGCTTCATTTTTTCGGAAGCGATTTCTTGCGCTTTGGCGTAACCGTCGCGGAGGCAGTTTTCGAGCCATCGCTCGAGTTCGTGAATATTGTCGAGATCGACGCGCTCGGGGTCGATGGTGATTTTTTTAATCTTTAGTTCCCCGTTGATTTGGACGACAACGGCCCCATCGCCGGCTTCGACTTCGACGAGCTCGTTCTTTAAGTCTTTCTGCGCTTTTCTGAGTTGGTTAATCATCTTCATTTGGTCTAATGCTTGACCCATATAAAACTCCTTTTTCAAAACTATTTATAGCTGTATATGTATATTCTATCAGAATTGTCGCGATTTGGCGAGGTTACGATGCGGGAAAGGGCGTAGTTTTTTGGGAGAACGAACTCGTCTAGCTTCCCGAGGGTGGCGATGTCTTCGCGGAGGTTGGCGGAGGCGAAGAGTTCGTCTTTTGGAGAGTAGATTTGGACGGCGTGGTGGCGGTCTTCAAAGACTTTGTAGAACTTCATGTCGAGGGAGTCTTCCGGAAGAACGAGAATGGAGTTTTCTTTGAGTTCTGATTTAACGAGAGAGAGGTCGGAGTTGAAATTGTTGGCGACGGCGGGGGTGTATTTGTAGCCGTAAATGTAATGAGTGAGGCTCGGGACTATCATGAGGGCGAGAAGAATCGAAAGTGGGAAAATGGCGAAAATGCGAGCGTAAGGGTTCGCGGGGAAAAGGCCGTACCATTTTTCCAAAACGTAGCGGAGGCCGTGCGCGGTTAGGATCGAGAACGGGAGAATGAGAAGAAGTGCGGAGTCAGGGACAAGACCGGAAAGGACGAGGGAGAAGACGATAAAGCAGCTCGCGATGGCGTTTCGGGAGGCGAAGAAGCCGCGGCGGGTGCTAATGAGGCCGACGAGAGCGAGGGCGAGGTGCGCGAGGCCGATTAGAGGAGAGAGGTGGACGCCTTCTAAAGGATGGTTCCAAGAGAAGAAGGGAGCGAAGCCGGTTTTGATGTTCTCGAAGAATTTGGAAACGGATAAATTGTCGCCGAAGAAGATTGCGGAGGCGACGGCGGGGTTTGAGAAGATGTTAGTGAACCACATGACGAGTCCGCCGAGGATAATAACGCCGACACAGATAAGGGGGAGTTTCGGGAGGGACTTTATCGTGAAGCGAAGATGAGGGTTCAGAAGCGCGAAGAAGATAATAAAAGCGACGAGGTAGATTAGGTGCGGGGTGTAAATGGCGAGGAGAAGTGCAATAGCAAAAGCGAAGCACCAGAGAGGCTTGGGGGCTTTTTCACCTTGAATCTTGCTTCCGAGCCAAAGGAGAAGGGTTGGCCAGAAAACGAGCATGATTAGAGGAGTGCCGGAGCCGGTGAGGTAGAGGAAGGGGGTGCTTAAAACGGTGATAATTGAGGCAAGAAGAGCGACGTTGCTCTTAAACCAGCGGTTCAAAAGTAGAATTAAAAGGAGGCCGAGAGCGAGACCGACGAGGATGGAGGGGAGTTTAATGGCGTAGGGGGTTAGCCCGAAGATAAGGATGCTTATTTTTTGGAGGATATGGTAAGGTAAGTCGACGAGGTCGCCGGAAGTGATGCTTGAGAAATGGAGATTGTAGCTCGTGACGACCGATTCACGCTCGAGTTCGGAAAGGCCGGCAGGGCTGATTAAAGGTAAAAGGAAAATTAGCGAGACGAAAGCGAGGCCGAGGGTGATATAGCCGATAATGAAGCGGTAGCGGTAGAGAAAAAGTTTTGATATAACAATTCTACTCATTATAAGCATTATACCACAAAATTCGCAGCATTTTATTCTTCCGTGCGTTCTTTGTCGAGGGACATGAAGCGGAGGAGTTCGGGGTGGAAGTAGAGTTCGATTTTTCCGACGGCGCCGTGGCGGTGTTTGGCGATGATGAGTTCGGTGATGTTAGTTGGGACGAAATCGTCGTTGTTTTGTTTGTAGTAGTCGGGGCGGTGAAGGAACATGACGAGGTCGGCGTCTTGCTCGATGGAGCCGGACTCGCGAAGGTCGGAGAGAACGGGGCGCGGGTCGTCGCGACCGGTGACGGAACGGGAGAGCTGGGCGAGGGCGATGACGGGGATTTCGAGTTCGCGGGCGAGTTGTTTAAGACCGCGGGAGATTTCCGTGACTTCTTGGACACGGTTGCCAGCGTAGCGGTCGGTACCTTGGAGAAGCTGGAGGTAATCGACGATAATCATACCGAGATCGTGTTCATGGGCGGCGCGACGAGCCTTATTTCGAAGCTCCAAAATAGTCATCGAACTCGAATCGTCGAGATAGAGTGGGACGTTGTCCATTTCTTCCAAAGCATCGCCGATTTTACCATAATCTTCGTCGGTAACGTTGCCGGTGCGGATTTTCCAGTTATCGACGCCGGAGACGTCGGAAATCATACGATCCACGATTTCGTTGTTTGCCATTTCCATAGAGAAGAAGAGGACACCGCGATTGTTGATGGTCGCGGCATTGTAGGCGAGGTTTTCCGCGAAGGTGGTTTTACCCATCGCCGGGCGGGCGCCGATGATGATTAAATCGCCTTTTTGGAAGCCGGCGGTTTTTTTGTCGAGGTCGCGGAAGCCGGTTTTGAGCCCACGCAGAGCGCCCTTGTTTTTATGGAGTTCTTCCATGCGGTCGAACGCGTCGGCGAGGAGGCTATCGAGGGCGACGTAGTCGGTTTTGGTAACTTGGTCGGTGACGGTGTAGAGTTCTTTCTCGGCGCTGCCTAAAAGTTCGGTTGTATCCCGCGACTCGTCGTAACCTGATTCGGAGATGGCGGTGCCGGCGGCGATAAGGCGGCGGCGAATGGCGGTTTGGGAAACGAGATTGGCGTAGGCTTCGGAGTGGGTGGCGGTCGGGACGAAGTTGGTGAGTTCGGTCAGATAGGCGGCGCCACCGACGGCTTTTAGGTCCTTGTTCTTGCGAAGCTCGGCGGTTAAGGTTAAGAGGTCAATCGGGGAGTGGTGTTGGTAAAGGGTTGTCATCGCGTGAAAAATTTTCGCGTGGCGTTGGTCGTAGAAATCTTTGAATTTTACGACTTCGAGTAAATCGGGGAAATTAGTGTCGGACAAAAGAATGGCGCCGATTAGGGATTTTTCGGCGTTCAAATCTTGCGGGGGGATGCGGCCGCCGCTTTTTTCGGTTGGGTTGAAGTCGGAATTAGAAAGGGATTCCTCCATTGTCGTTATTTACCTCCTGTGCTCCTCCCATTATATCAGAAATTTGTCGAAGTTCGGGAGATTTTTCGAGCTCGTCGGGGTTGTGAATCACGAAATCCTTGTTAAAATTACTTTTTAATATCTCGCTGTTGCTGGGGCGTTCGAGGATTGCTTTTGTTATTTTCTTTGGAGGGTAAATATCAATTTGGGTATCTGATTCGATGATTTTGCATTTTGAGAGCTGTTGCTTCAAAGCCGGGGTGAGAGTTTCTGCCGCCTTGCGCAAACCTTCGCTTGCGTCGCCGGCGTCCTCGCGCCCGTCGTTACGGGGCTCGGCGCCTAATACTCGGTCGTGACCTCCGTGTTGCGCCGCAATCGAAGGATTTGCTCCGGCGGCTTCGTCGCCTTTTAGGTCGTCTCGGAAGACTTGTGGATTTTCTTTAATGTGAGAAAAAGGAGTTTTCGATTCACTTTCAACATTCGTCCCGCTCGTTTTTAATCCGTCCAAAAAGGCTAACAATAACTTTGCTTCGGGGTAGGGGGCGGAGACGGTGGGGAGGGAGGCGAGGAGGGGGAGAAGTTCCGGAGTGGGGGAGGAGACGATGCGGGAGAGGGCGGAGGAGGCGATGGACTCAGGTTTGAGGCCGGAGTTTAAGAGGTCTTTTAGGATTTTTGTGATTTCGGGGGAGTTGGCGGAAGTGTAGGCGGAGAGGAGGCTAGAGATGGCGGAGTCGAGCGGGAGGCCGAGGCAGTTTGCGACGTCTTGCTCGGAGATTTGGGCTTTGTCGTTGTCGAGCGTTGAGATCTGGTCGAGGAGAGAGAGGGAGTCGCGGAAAGAACCGCCGCCTTTTTCGATAATTAGATTAAGCGCAGAATCTTCGATTTTGATGTGTTCTTTTTCGCAGATTTGCTTTAAGTGAGGGAGCATGACGTCGGGCGGGGCGAGGCGAAAAGTAAAAACCTGGCTTCGGGACGTTATGGTTATCGGGACTTTTTCGAGGTCGGTGGTCGCGAGAATGAAAACAACGTGCGCCGGTGGTTCTTCGAGGGTTTTTAAGAGCGCATTAAAGGCGGATTTCGAAAGCATATGCACTTCGTCGATGATATAGACCTTAAACCTCCCCTCCGAGGGCGCAACCATGGCTTTTTCGCGGAGGTCGCGGATGTTATCGACGCCGGTGTTCGAGGCGGCGTCGATTTCGATGATGTCGAGATAACTGTCTTCAAGTTCATATTTGAAGCCGTTGATTTCGTGCGCTAAGATGCGGGCGACGGAAGTTTTCCCGCAACCGCGAGGGCCGGTAAAAAGATAACTATGGGAGACTTTGCCGGATTTTAAGGCGCCGTCTAGGGGCCTTGTTACTTGGTCTTGCCCGACGACTTCGGCGAGGGTTTTCGGGCGGTATTTGCGATAGAGAGCAAGCATTATAGCGCGGCTTCGACGGCGGCCCAGGCGGCGTCTTCGTTGTTTGCCGGGATGACGACGGAGACTTGGGAACCTTCGCGGAGATGGAAGTAGGTGACGGAAGCGTAGAGGATTTCGTATTCGCGGCCGGCGACTTCGACGTAGTATTTGTCGTCGTGGTGCGTGAGCGTTCCGATGACGCTCTTTCTTTCGACGGGGCCAATTTGCTTGTAGAGGAAACGGCCGTCGGGAGTGATAGTGAGTTTCATGAGGTCGCCCTCGACGAGCTTGGACTTTGAAGCGTAGTTAGCGGGGACAGGGTAGTTCTTTCCGTCGGGACCGATCATGATTTGGCCGTCGAAGACGCCTTCGATAACCTTGCCGTCCGGGTCGGAGACTACGGTCTCGCGAGGGGCGGTAATTATATCGCCATCGCCTAAAACGGAGTTCAGAAGCTCCTTAGCGGCGGCTAGATTAGTTTCGGCATCCTGCAAGAGGCTGCGCAATCGTTTTATTTGTTTTTCTGGTAGTTCAGACATCACCTCGCGTCCTGTCTATTTTGATATAGTACTATTATTATATTATATGACTTTGGGGGCGATGTCAAGACGGAAGTTTTCCACTAAATTTTAAGATAAAGTCGTCAAAATGTTGTAAAAAATAAGTTGGCTATTCGTGGTGGTAATGAGAGCCGCGAGAGATTTCGTAGGCACGGTAGAGTTGCTCGGAGACGATGAGGCGGGCGAGCATATGTGGGAAGACGAGTTTGCCGAAGCTCCAGACAAAATGGGCGCGTTCTCTGGCTTCTTCGGTGACGCCGAAAGGGCCGCCGATGACGATATAGACTTCGCGAGAGTAAGTAAACTCTTCTTGGAGAAGTTGGGAGAGTTCGGGGGAAGTGATTTCTTTGCCGCGCTCGTCGGCAATAATAACGAACGCATCCTCCGGGAACTTCCATTTTGAGAGAAGAACGTCGAGCTCTTCCGCCTCGTAAAAAGTAAAGTCGAAGTCGAAGGGCTTTCGGACCTTTTTCATGTAGTCGTCGATAAGCCAGAAATATTCTCCTTTGTGTTTCTTGCCACCTGCTATAATATGAACCATATATTTACAATTTTAACACTTTTTGGTATAATATGACAAGTTACCAAAGACAGCGACGGGAGAAATCCTTAATAATGTCGCCGAGGCTATTCTTCATAAAGTTGGTAACGGAATTTAACAATCCGTGAACTTAAACAAGGAAAACTAAATGGCTATCTCTAAAGATAAAAAATCCACTTTAGTTGCTGATTTGACTAATCTACTTTCGGATGCGAAGGCGACCGTCTTTGCGCGTTATCAAGGCCTTACCGTGGCGGAGCTCCAAGAGCTACGTGCGCAGGCCCGCGAGAACGGCGTTAAGATTAAGGTCGTTAAAAACCGCTTAGTGAGAGTGGCGATGAACGAAATCGCGGTTTATAAGGATACTGATACGACCGGGCTTACCGGACAGCTCCTTTATGCGATTTCCGATTCTGACGAAATCATGCCGGCGAAAGTCCTCGCGAATTTTGCGAAGACCCACGAGGCGCTTGAACTCCAAGGCGGATTCTCTGATCTTGGCGCGGCGCTTTCTGCCGACGAAGTGAAGACCTTGGCCCAGATGCCGACGAAGAACGAGATGATCGCGCAAGTGGTCGCTACGCTTCTTTCGCCGATGGGCGATACCATTTCCGCCACCGCTGGTGGACTTTCTGGTATTATTTCCGGTCTTGAAAACCACGCGAAATAGTCAAACCACGACTGTTATAAACTATTAATTATTGAAAGGAGTCATTAAATGGCTGCTGATATTAAAAAATTGGCTGAAGAACTCGTCAATTTGACCGTTCTTGAAGTCAACGAACTCAAAAACACCCTTAAAGATGAATATGGCATCGAGCCGGCCGCGGCCGCCGTTGCTGTTGCTGCTGCTCCTGCCGAAGGCGGTGCTGCGGCTGAAGAAAAATCTGAATTCGACGTCGTCCTTAAAGACGCCGGCGCTCAGAAGATTGCTGTCATCAAGGCCGTCAAAGAGGCGACTGGCCTCGGTCTTGGCGAAGCCAAGGCAATCGTTGATGGTGCTCCTGCTACCGTCAAAGAGAAAGTCAAGAAAGACGAAGCTGAAGCCCTCAAGAAATCTCTTGAGGAAGCTGGCGCGACCGTCGAGCTTGCTTAGTCAAATCGCTATTAAAAATTCACGGATTGTTACGAAAAATCCTCTCGGGCGCTCGCTTGAGGGGATTTTTGATAGCCTTCCTGACTCCGGGTTTCAGCTAGAGGACTTATTTGAAACCCGGAGCTAGAAAAACTATCCGTATTTCCGTAAGTATATATGTATATAGTATATAATATATACTATATACCCAAAATAGTCCATCCCGGGGAGTGTAAGGGGCTCTTCTTTTTCTCTGTTTTATGGTATAATTAAAAAGTATTCTTGGGAATTTATTTATGAGTCATCGATCAAGAATAGGACATTCACATTTTTGGAAAGGAGAGTGATTCTCATGGAGAAGAAGCGCAAAATCATCACGCTATACGAGGAGGATATTAAAAAAGTCCTCGCCAAGGAATACGGTGTCCACTGCGAGGATGTTCGTATCCAGCATGAAAATTATGAATTTTCCGGCCTTAGCGGTCACGCTATTCCCGCTACTCGTTACATGGCTAAGATTTTGGTAAATAAGGAGGAGTAAACGTATGAAACGTATGATACGTATTGGCATCATTGGGGGGATGAGCTATGAATCGACCCTCCACTACTACAAGCAAATTAACCAAGAGGTTTACAAGCGAACTCATGGGCTTGCTTTTCCTGATTTGGCGATTCGAAGCGTAAACTTTCAGGAATATCGCAAGCTGATGAGGAAGGGAGACTGGAAACGCATTGGCGAGTTATTAGGTGGCGAAGCCTGGGAACTTGCGTATGGTTTTTATTGCGACTATATTGCGATAGCAACAAATACCATGCATAAGGTTGCAGGAGATATTGTGCGGACGGTCGAAGGAACACCAGATTTTCCTTTTCGTCGCTTTGACGGGTTTTATCCTGAACTCGTCCACATCGGCGATTGTATTGCTGAAAAGTGCAACGAAATTAATGCGAAAAAAGTTCTGCTTCTCGGCACTGAATTCACGATGACCGAAGATTTCATGAAGGCCCGTTTGAAAACTCATGAAATTGAGGCTATGGACACGAGCAGCTACCCCAAAGAAATTTATAAGATTGATCGCATCATCTTCGAGGAGCTGTGTCACGGCATTGTAACTCCCAAGTCAAAGAAGTTTATGATGAATTTCGTGCGCCAATTCCTGTCGGATTCCGAATTCAAGCCCGACGCAATCGTTCTCGGTTGCACCGAGCTGAACATGATTTTAGAACCAGGCGACGTGGATATTTCGCTTATTGACTCGACCAAAGCGCATATCGACAAGCTCGTCAATTTGTACTTAGAAAACTCGGAGGTGTAAATAATATGGAAGAACGTATTTACGGACTGGATACCGGAGGGTACGATCCTCAGAAAGTCGCCGCAATGGCCGACTGGGAGCTGTTTTTAGAGTATTATTCTATTACGCTCGTCGCATGGCGTATGAACCACGATACTGTCAGGGACTATTCCAGGGGTTATGTTTCAGAAGACGAGTATAAATCGGTAGCAAAAGAACTTGAGAGGTTGCAATACCCCATTGAGTACCTGCTCTATACCATTTCAAAGCGCAATGATATCGAGGTGAACGAGCCGACTGCCGGTAAGCATATTTCTCCCAATCGCGAGGTATTTATGAGGTGGTATGGCTTTTATGATGACTACTTCATGCATAAGATATCCGATGAAGTGTGGCACGATTTTGAACAGAAACGCAAGGACGGCGCTGATATTTCGGAATACTTGCCCGAAGGCGATTGGCGGAATTACGGCCAGACATAGACAACTACCTTTCCGAAAACTCAAAAAGCTCGACTCCGGTCGGGCTTTTCTTTTCTTAATTTTATGTTATAACTGATGGGTAGTCGCGTCTTAAGTGACTAAGTAGTCTTCGATTCTTGACTCAAGGAGGAATTGTCATAACACAATGAATCAGATTTTCGTTATTGACGTAGCTGAAGCCGTTACGAAGTATTCTGACGAGTATAAGGACAAGATTTATTAATTACTTCAAGGGCGCTCTTCGGAGCGTCCTTTTTCATGGTATAATGTATGGTATGAAGAACGAAATTGAGGCACAGTTTTTAGATATTGATAAAGAGGATATTCGGGCAAAATTAAAGAAGTTCGGCGCAAAACTAGTAAAGCCGGAAGTTCTAATGAAGCGTGTTGTTTTTTCTCTTGACGACCATCGTTATGCTCGCGTCCGTGACGAGGGCGACAAAATCGTCATGACCTATAAAAACGTTCTCGACGGAAATTCCATTCTCGGCACCAAAGAAGTGAACGTCGTCGTCGACGACTATGATAACGCAATTTTGCTTCTCAAGAGTTGTGGCTTAAAGCCAAAATCTCGTGAAGAATCTTATCGTGAAAAATGGATGCTCGGTAGTGTTGAACTTTGCATCGACACTTGGCCTTGGATTCCGACCTTTTTAGAAATTGAGGGACCAAGCGAAGAGGAAGTCTGGGAAGTTGCGAAGAAACTAGGGCTAGATAAGTCTAAGGCTAAGTTTGGCTCAGTTGATTCAACCTATCGTCATTATTACGGAATTGACGAGTCAGTTTTTAATAATGAAACCCCTCGGGTCGACTTTGAAATGAATCCGCCGAAATGGGCGAAGAAAGCAGAGCTAGGCAGACGACAGGAATCGTCGTGAGCGGCAGATCTGAAATTATTTACGATGACCGCCTCATGGAGCGAAACCCAAAAACATCCCTCGACATCTGGTGGGAGTATGTTATAATTATATGGATTTGGCGACTAGTCAAATAGATTGCTTAAAATGTGCTTAGAAAAGGAGGGGTATCTATGTTTGTAGTAGAAAATTGAGCGTGACCTCAGTGGACCGTGATCATCTTGTCGCTTATAACTTTGCATGAAAAGAGGCGATATTCTATGGTGGAGAAGACATGGTGGCAATGGGTTATTCAGGTTATCGTTCCAGTGATACTGTTCCTATCGTATGGAAAAGTAAACGAGGAAGAGTTCAAGTCAAAACATCTTATCGCTAACTCAATCCTACGGATAGGAGTATACTACGTCTTTCATATGTACATAGACCTAGTGAGAAATGGCATTCTGTAAGCACAACAAATTGTACCTTCGAGTAAGCGGATCGTTTTGTTCTGAAGGAGGTAGATATCATGAATATTGTCAGAGTCAACGGTAAGCGTATCAACATCCCAAATGGTCATTCCGTGAGTATTATCAACGGCGACGTGTTCGTCGATGGTCGGCGCTATACCGACCGAAACGAAAGTCTCAAGCAGGTCAATATCGTCATCGAAGGCAGTTGCGATTCGCTCCAGGTAGATTCCTGTGATCAGGTTGAAGTCAAAGGCGATGTCCGCGGTGTTCTGAAAGCTGGCGGCAACGTTATTGTCCACGGCAACGCCCATAATAAGGTAGATGCCGGTGGCAATATCCTCTGCGGAGACGTCGGAGGCGACGTTGATGCGGGCGGAAGTGTAACCTGCGGAAATGTCTCCGGCTCTGTTGACGCCGGCGGATCTGTTATTCGTAGGTAATCCTAAACCCCAGTTTCCTTGGAGACTGGGGCGTTTTATAGTATTGACTTTTTAGTAAAGTTATGGCAAAATAATTTAGTTGGGTGGCGTTCTTTAGCATTTTTGTGAGTTTTAATGCATAGATACCACCTTTTCTTGTTTCCCCGAAACCATTTACTGTCTAGAATTAGGAGGTACGAAACTATGACAATGGCAACTTTTCTCCCTCTTCTCCCTATCATTATTGGTGTAGTAATCATCGCGGCCGTCATTATCGCTCTCTTTGCGATGATCAAGACCGCCAACGGTAACGAAGCACTGGTCGTTTCCGGTGTTGGCGCTACCGACAAGGATGGCAATCCCACAATCAAGCGTGCTGGCGGGCGAGTCGTGGTTCCTTTCATCCAGAAAGCGAAGTATTTCGATCTCTGCGTCAGAACTGCAAAGGTTGAGGGTGACGTCACGAAGACCCAAACTGGTGTACCGATTCAGATCGACTGGGCGGTGGCCTACAGCCCTGATACTACGTCGAACGAAAGTCTCCAACGTGCAGTCTGTAATTTCCTTGACAAGAACGATGAAGAATTGAAGCGCGTTATCCTCGATGTCGTTTCCGGCGGCGTGCGTGCCGTTATTGCGAAAATGACTCCCGAGGAAGTTATGAATGGAAAGGATAAGCTCGACGATCAGGTCAAAGAGTCTATCGCGGCTCAGATGAAGGATCTCGGTTTCAATACAATCCTTTCTATCCATGAAGTCGAAGATGCTGACGGCAGTACATATTATCGGGATCTCGCCGCCAAGGATCGCGAAACCAAGCGTCGCGAAGCTGCGAATATTACGGCCGAGAACGACCAGCAGATTCGCGAAACCCGCGCGGAAACCGACCGTATTGCTCAGGAAAAGGAGCTGGCGGCGCAGGTTATTGTTGCTGAAAAGCAGCGCGATACCGACGTTCGCAAGGCTCAGTTCCAGGCAGAAACTGCTCGTGAACAGGCCAAGTCTCAGATGGCTGGCGAACTTGAGAAGCAGGCGATTAACCAGCAGCTCGAGGAGAAGAAGGGTGCTGTCGCCGTAATGCAGGCTGAACAGGCAAATCTCGCCGCTCAGAAGCAGCAGGAAGTCGAAGTGACGAAGGCGGAGACCGCCAAGCGCACGACGATTATCTCTGCGCAGGCTGAGGCCGAACGCAAGAAGGCGGAAGCCGCAGGTGACGCTGAGGCGCAGAAAGTCAGCGCCGCTGGTCAGGCGGAAGCCAAAAAGCTGACCGCTGCCGGCGAAGCCGAGGCGGCCGCCGTCAAGAAGACCCGCGAGGCTACGGCATCCGCCGAAGCCCGCAAGACCGAAGCTGAAGGTACTGCTACCGCTCGTAAGACGGAAGCCGCCGCTGAAGCTGAGGCTGTAAAGGTTCAGGCCGAAGCCGAAGCCACCGCCGTTAAGGCGAAAGGTGAAGCAGAAGCCGCGGCCATCGCTGCAAAGGGTAAGGCCGAAGCTGAGGCTATCGAGGCCAAAGGTAAGGCGGAAGCCGAAGCGGCGCGTGCGCTCTCTGACGCTCAGGCAGCCAACGATAAGGTCAACTTCGAGCTGAAGAAGATCGAGATTGAGCAGAATACCCGCGTCCAGGTTGCGACGAACATCGCAACCGTCATGGCTGAAGTTGGTAAGAACGCCAGGTTCTACGATTTCGGCGGTGGCGCCAAGCAGGAAGGTGGCGGCGATTTGCTGACCAGCATCCTCGGACGCATTCCTCAGATTTTTGCCCAGGCGGATCTCCAAAATCAGGCGCTCAACGGCGAAGAAGTCACTGAGACTGTCAAGAAACTGGTTGCCGCCGTCGCAGACCCGATTAAGGGGCAGGGTTCGACTCCTGAAGCTGAAGCTCCGAAGGAATAATACGAAGCCCCTTAAAACTCACACCGCCCCCTCTTCGGAGGGGGCATTTTCTATTTTTACCCATAGCAACTAAAGTGCTTTTGTCAATATATTGTTATTGGGTTTTAATGGATTGGAGGACTTGGCGGGCTTCGGAGGTGGAATGACAGTCCATCAGTTTCGCGCGGAGGTCGGAGGCGCCGTCGTAGCCTTTAACGTAAATTTTGAAGTAGTGTTTTAGCGGTTCGAATGATTTATGTTGGTTCTTTTTATCGAATAAGTCAAGGTGGAGTTTCAAGAGGTTAAGGAGTTCTTCGTGAGTTGGTTCGTGGTTAGTGAAGCAATAGGGGTTTTCGAAGACGCCGCGGCCGATCATGAAGCCATTGACACCGTAGGTGCGACAGAGTTCGGTGCCTTCCGCTGCGGTTTTGATGTCGCCGTTTACTAGGAGTTTGGTTTCGGGGGAGTATAGGTCTCTTAACGCGACGATTTCGGGGATGAGTTCGAAGTGGGCGGGGACTTTGGACATTTCTTTTCGAGTTCGCAAATGGACGGTGAGGGCGGCGGGGTGTTCACTCAAGAGAGTCGGGAGCCAGGTTTTGTATTCTTCGACGAAAGAAAAACCGAGACGGGTTTTAATTGAAACCGGAAGACCGTTTGAGTTTCTGACGGCGTTTCTAAAACACTCGACGGCGAGGTCGGGGGTGCGAATCATTTGAGCGCCGCCGCCGGCCTTGTTGACGTGTTTGTCGGGACAACCGAAGTTCAAATCGACGCCGGAAAAACCGAGGTCTTTTAAGGCCGCGACGGTTTTTCCGAAATGGTCCGGGTTTTTGCCCCAGATTTGGGCGATGATGGGGGAGTCGGTGGGGGCGATTTTTAGGCGCTCCAAAGCGTTCGCTCTTCCCTTTTCGCTGGCGTAGCTTGAGACGTTGGTGAACTCGGTAAAGAAGAGGTCGGGGCGGCCGGCGGTCGCGATGACTTGGCGAAAAACAACGTCCGTCACGCCTTCCATTGGTGCTAGAACAGAAATCGGCTTTTTTAACTCGGTCCAAATCATTTTTGATATTATAACATAATACTCGCTTGCGGTCGATAGCTCGTTCGCCGACACGGGTCGCGCCCGCCCGCCGTCGCGGGGGTCGCGCCCTAATACTCGGCCGTAGCCTCCGTGTTGTCGGCGAGACGAGACTATCGAACCGCTCGCAACTTCCGTCGAGTCCTCTGAAGCCGTGAAAACAAATCAAACCAGACCCTCGATAAGACGAGACTATCGAACCGCTCGCAACTTCCGTCGAGTCCTCTGAAGCTGTGGAAACAAATCGAGCCCAGAATAAGCCAGAGCAGTAAAAACCCCGCTGGAGGGCGGGGTGGAGGTTAGTGGAGGTCAGTGGGGGGTTAGCCGGGAAGAAAACAACCAAGGAGGGATTCGAAGACGCCTTTTTTGGGCTCGTTTTCGATTTTGTTTTTTGCAAAATCGAAGAGGTCGGAGCTACTGCTTACATATTTTTCTTCGCCGGTGCGGTTGTCTTTGATGGTAAAACCATCGCTTGGAGTGTTTACACCGCAAATACGTTCAATCGCGTCGATAAACAATCATCTCATCACCTTTCTAACCAAAATTGAATGTGCGTTTGTCTCTAGGTTTTCCCCTTAAACCTGAAGAACAACGCTATTTTAGCGCTTTTCTGCAGTTTTTGCAAGCAAAAGCTCGATGAAGGCGCGGATTTGTTTGAGAGTGGCGTCTTTGTTTGGTTCGAGTTTGAGTTCGTCGTCTTCGAGGAAGGCGAGGGTGGTAGCCTCGAAGTAAACGGCGCGGGCGAGGGCTTTTAGTTCCGCTTCGTCGAAGTCTTTTTCGTAGTCGAAAACTTTGTCGTAAACTTTGCCGTCTTCGTCGGGGGTGACGAAGAGGATGTGACCCTTTGTTACCTTGTATTTCTTGAAACTTGGGCAGGATTCGAGCATTAACTTATAAAAGCCGAGCTGGAGGGAGTATTTATAGAGAGAGGAGACGGCGCCCCACTTTTTGGTTTGATATTTGCCGGTTTTGAAATCATAAATCTCGATTTCCTTTTTCTCTTCGTCAATCGCGATATGGTCGAGGACGCCCGTAACGGGGACGCCGGCGATTTCCGGATTTTCCGGGCGGAGAGAGACTTCGGCGCGGGCGGATTTATCACGGAGAATGTCCTTAAACGTGCCTAGCGAAATCTTGAGGGAGGCTTCGCCTTTTTCGAGAAGATATTTGATTGCTTTCGGCTCGAGGTTGGCTTTTTCCGCTTCTTCGCGGTAAAACTTTATCGCATCTTCATCGGAGAGGGGGGTGTCGGAGATAGTGGCGTTGGTGATTTTTTCGAAGACGGAGTGAATTAGAGTTCCGAAGACCATGTTTTCGGTTTCGGGTTCCCTGGGGGCGCGGAGAACCTTATCGTGGTAGAACGCGAGCGGACCGCCGTAGGAGAGGTCGATAAAGGTGGTCAAGTCGGAGGCGGTCAGACGGTAGTCTTTCATGCGCTCAAGGAGAAGCGGCTTCAAGGTCGGCGTTAGTTTCGTGTAGGCAGAGCGCCAGGATTTGCGGAGGTCGGTGGTTTCTTTTAGTTGTTCTAAATCTTCGTAGTGGGTCTTTACGGTGCCGATGAAGGGGGAGAGGATGGTGCCGTTTTCTTCGCGTTCCTCGAGGTAGTCGAGGCGAGCGGGGGTTTTGCCGGAGAAATCCTTGATGGAGTTGGTGAGAGTTAGATGGGTTTCGGCGCGGGTTAAGGCGACGAAGAAGAGGCGGAGGCGCTCGTCGTCGGTGGCGCCGGTGTGGCGGATTTGGAGGAGGTTTTTCGGGAGAACGAGCATATTATTGTTGCCCTTGGCGCGACCCCAACTTAAATTGTCGGTCGCGACGAGGAAGACGTAACTGTATTCGAGGCCTTTGCTTTTGTGTGCGGTGACGATTTGGACGGCATCGTCGGAGTCGCGGTAGGGGGAGGTGTTGGTTAGCTCTGCTTTGGCGGCTTCGTAGTCGTCGAGGAGAGTGATTAAATCTTTCAGGCGCGGGTTTTCTTCTTTGGTGTGGCGGGTGATGGCGGATTTTAAGACGGAGAGGTTTTCGTAGAGTTCGAAGGTTTCGTATTCGCCGAGTTCGGCGTCGTAGTAACTGATATAGGGGGAGCGGAAATCTTGGCTGCTACGGAGGAGAGCGCCTTCCTTGGAGGTCGTTTCGGGGGTTTTGAGGTCGGCGGGGATTTCGACGGGGGCGGTGCCGACGAGGTAGTCGAGCATTAACTCGAGCGGAGTGTCGAAACTCAAGACGGCGAGTTGGGCCAAGAAGCGACCGATTTCGCGAAGTTCGCGGGAGTCGGACTTTACCAGAAAATCGATTGGGGCCTTTTTTTCGCGCTTGGCGGAATAGACGCAAGAGATGGCGGTCGAGGGGTCGAGTTTCCAGAACGGGAAGGAGAGGATTTCGAGGAGGCGGTTCGAGACGTTGCGGCCGCGTGACAAGCCATCAACGAAGCGGGCAAGAGTGAGAAGTTGGGACAGGCGCGGGTCACTCAAGAGATTGTCCTTTTTTTCGTAGGCGATGTCGATTTTTTGTTCCTTCAAAAACGGGAGAATTGGGGCGATGTATTTGTGTTTCGGGGCGATGATGGCGATTTTGTGCGCCGGGATGCCTTTTTCGAGGAGGTGTTTGATTTCGGCGGCGACAAATTCGTATTCGGAGTCGGAAGTAAGAAATTCGTGACGCTCAATTGTGCCGCCGGGGCCTTTATGGGCCTTGAGATTCTTTTTTACGGATTGTTTTTTGGCGAAACTGTCTTCGATTTGGTCGGCGATTTTGCGGGAGAGGTCAAGGATTTCTTGGTTTGAGCGGTAGTTTTCTTCGAGGTTGATGACCTTGGCATTGTAGTAGTTCTTGAAAGTGAGGAGGTTTGAGGCGTCGGCGCCTTGGAACTCGAAAATGGCTTGGTCGTCGTCGCCCACGGCCATGACGTTTGGCGATTCGTAATCCGTGAGGAGTTTGACGAGTTCGAATTGGGAGGGGTTGGTGTCTTGAAATTCGTCGAGGAGGATGTATTGGTATTTTTCGGTGAGAGTGAGGCGGAAGCCCTTGTCGGTTTTGAGGGTTTTGATGGCTTCTTCAATCATGTCGGAGAAGTCGAAAAGACCGTCCTTTTTTAAGCGGGTGTCGTATTCGGCTAAAATACTGGCGAGGGATTTTAGTTTTAAGTTTTGGATGCGGGTTTTGAGGCGGTAGTGGTTCTCGTCGTCTAGCTCGAAAGTGGCGTCTTTCCAAGAGGTGAGCGGGCGGATGCTCGGTTTTTCTTTCGCTAATTCGATTTCGAGGAGGCGGTTTAAGTCGCGGGCGAGGGAGTTCGCGAGGGGCTCGATGTCGCCGACGATAGGGGTGTCGGAGGTGTGACTAATAAGTGTTTCGAGAAGGGGGCGGTAAACTCCGGCTACGGCGAGCTCGAATTTCATGCGGGGGACTAGGGCTTCGAGAATTGGGGAGAGTTCGCGGCGCAACTCTTCGGCGTCGCGGATGTTTCTTTCGGCGATTTTTTTAAGGTCGGCGCTCGTGAGGCGGGCGGATTTCGCGCTTCCGATTGTGCTGACGATGTCTTTGGTGGCGGCGGAGCGGAGAATATCGAGGGCGGGGAGCGATTCTTGAATTTCTTTGATGATTTTGAATTGAGTTACGCCGTCGATGGGGGAGTCGAGGTTGCGGTCGAAGGTCGTTGCGTAGTTTTTATAGGCGTTTAAGAGGTCGGAGCCGAAGGAATGGTAAGTGTGGATTTCGAGCTTTCGGGCAGCTTTGCCGACGGTCGAGAGCAATCTTTCACGCATATTTGAGGCGCCGTTTTCGGTGAAAGTGAGACAGAGGATGTTTTCCGGATTTGTGTCGGTGTTTTTTAAGATGTATTCGACGCGAGAAGACAAAAGGTGGGTTTTTCCGGTTCCGGGGCCGGCAAGAACGAGGAGCGGACCCTCGATAGTTTCTACGGCTTCTTGTTGGCGCTGGTTTAGTGGCATAGATTACCTCCTCTTTTAGTTAGTGTTTAGTGACGGATTTGATACGTTTGATGGCGTCTTTTAGGATTTCGTTCTCGCGGGGAATGAAAAGGTCGCGGCGCTCGAGTTCTTTAACGGCGGCGACACCTTCGACGGTGGTTTCTTTGAGGAAGTTTTTGACGAGGCGTTTTCTTTCGAGGTTGCCGCGGCGACCGCCGAGAAGAGTGCCGAAGCAGAAGTTGCGGGATTTTTCGCCACCGCAGGTCAAGACAAGGTCGCCAAGACCGGCGTTTTTACGGACGGTTTCGACAAAGCCGCCGTTTAAGAGTAAAAACCTTTCCGATTCCTTGGCGGCGCGGGCGACGAAATCCTTAAAATCGCGCGACCCGAAGGCGAGGTTTTGGCGGCCGGATTCGATGGCGTAGATGTTTTTAAGGCCGGAAAGGAGGGCGACGCCGAGCAAATCTTCGGTTTTGTCGAACTTTAGGTAACTTGTCTCTAATAAATCTTCGGAGAGGGTGGTTCCTTTTTCGGCGCCCCTGGCGGCGACGGTGAGGCGCGTGCGCTTGCGTTTTCTAATGTCGTCGGCGAAGCCGGGGCCGGAGATGAGCTCGAAATAGTCGAACTTTTCCCAGTATTTTAGGGTCATGATGCCTTTTGTCGCGATGAGCAAGGGTTTTTGGAACGCGGATTTCGGCATGAGTTTTATCAGAGCGGGGACGGAGGTCGAGGGGACGGCGAGGACGAGGATTTTGGCCCAGCGAGAAGTTTCTTCGAGGCTGATTGCGGGGTATTTATAGGGGTCAAAAAATTTGACGGTATGGCCGTTGTCGCGAAGAACACCAGCGATAGCGGCGCCGAACGACCCAGCGCCGAGGACTCCGATTTTCATGTCTTTAGTATAGCACATTTCGCGGGAAAAGAAAGCGGAGGCGGGTTGAAGGTAATGACGCTATGGGCTACTTGTTTAAGTTTTTACTTTTATAACGTAAAAAGTTAGGTTTTGTGCGGAGTTTTTACGGTTATGGAGGTAAAAACTTCCCTCGGCCCTAGGTCTCGCATAGAGGACTTGCATGGAGACCTAGGGCGGAAGGAAGCGTGCGAAAAAAAATCTTGATAAGCCTTTTCTCGACGGGGTCGCCACCGTTGCTAGCGCGACATCGCCGCAGTCGTCAAAATAACCTTAACAGGCTGTTTCTCCGCGCGGAGACAAGCTCGTGCTCGAAACAGTGTCAAGGTTATTTTGACTGCTGGGCGTGGCTCCTTATTGTCTCGAAAAGGCTTATTCA
>JAFWGN010000019.1 GCA_017515285.1 Candidatus Saccharimonadota bacterium
AGCTACAATCTCTTCCGCTAAAGTCCTCATGCTTTCACTCGGATCCCAGTATCCACGAGAGACAGCAGTAGTAGAGTTAAGGTCGGTGTTGGCTGGAGTGAGGGCCCAATTTGGGTTCGTAGCATATTCGGAATCGGACGTAGTATGTCCAGCAAAATCAGCAAGGTTGAGTGCCAAGTTGCTCGTCATCCAACAGTTATCATCCTTAAGCTTCGCAACCGTATAGACGTTATTATCACGTTCATCCCGCAAGGCTATTGTTTGATGCATACCTAAATTAGAACAAGCAGCAGTATTGAATGTCTGCATGGTATATTGCGTAGAAGCAGGTAACCATTTAGCATAAAGCTGAAGTCCAGTAGAGCCTAGAGTGGAAGGAGTAGTTATAGTCTCATTCGGACCATAAAGCTCTCCCCCGAGTCCATTTTCCGTAGTGGACCAGCCGGCGAAGGCGTAGCCGAGGCGGGTGAAGGAAGGGGCGGTGAGGGTGATAGAGGAGGAGGCAGAAGCGGATTGGTCGGTCATCGTGCCGGTGCCGCCATTCTTGTCGTAGCAGATTTTGCCAGCGCCACAAGTGGAGACAGTGTCGTTATCTTGAGAGGCGATAACTTGGGCGGAGTTGGTAAGCTCGTCGCCATGGGCTAGGCAACGAACGGTTGACCCGCTCGCCTTACCGCTGCCGCTCTGGGGGTAAAGAGTGCCACCCCAGAATTCCAGGTCGCGGGAGTAGGCGGTAGCAGCGGCAGTAGATGACCAGAAGTAGCCGTACGAGCCTCGATTGTCGAGGTTACTATCGGCCCAATAGTAGCGGCCGGAGCGAACTAAGGAAATAGGGAATTTCTTGATATTGACTTCGCTTGCGGTAACTTCAGTGCTTCCGCTGGTTCCGCCATTATCATTAGTGACTTGTCCGTAGGCGCCAACGATTAAACCATACCAAGACTTACTGCCACTCGTGTCGCCACCGTTTTCTGGTAACTGCCAACCTTTGGGACAAATGGAATCTTCGGCGTTGCCGCTAGATTGAGTAAAGGTTCCGGATTCCGCCGTGGTGGCATACCAGTTATAGTAGTCGCCGACGTATTGGTTAGCATAGAGACTGGACCAACCGGAGGTTTTGTAGCTATTAAGACCATCGGTAGCGGAGCGTTCGGTCAGGTTTCCGATAGTATTGGTTTGGGAGCCGTCAGTTTGGTTAGTGGGGACGTAGCCGTAGGTTACGTTGTCATAACTTCTAGCGTAAGCGGCGTCGGCGGAGTTATAGACGGTGGTGCTGAGATAAGTAGTGGCACTGTTTCCGCTACCTGTGTTACTGGTCGAGCCCCAAGAATATTGTGGCTCGACATCAGTATTTCTTTGGTCGCCGGATTGGAATTGAGCAGTTTGGGCGAAGCCGAACTTGGTGCTTAGGGCAGTGCTGAGGCCGGTAGTGTTAGCATCTTTAAGGAGCTTGGCTTGCGGATCCCAGTAAGATTTGGAGTTTAGGTCGGTGTTTTCTGAAGTAAGCTTCTGTGTTCCAGCAAAACTCGCGAGGTTAAGGTCGAGGTTCTGAACCATCCAACAGTTACCGTCGGCGAGACGACGGACGAGGTAGAGTTTATTATCACGGTTATCGGTTAGGGCGAAGGAACCGAGACCGAGGTCACCACCGGTGGTTTGGTTGACGGTTGAGGAGTAGGTTGGGACACCGGAGAAAAGAGCCTTGCCGGTGCCGGTGTAATCGTAGAGAATGGCGGAAGAGCCGAGAGCGGAAACTTCGTTGCCGTTTACGAAGGTCGTGCTTGCCCAAGCGTTGGTGTTGTTGCAAATGCCGTTGCTCATTTCTTGCATTTTCGTAACGATTAAGTTGCCAGCGCGAGAAGTTGCGGTAGTGGCGCCCGGATTGAGAGTGTCGCCGTTAGCGTAAGTTCCTTCGCCAGTTGGGTATTTTGATTGAAGGCCAACGCTGTAAAAGGTGGCGACTTGAGTGCCTTCGAAGACGTCGCGCGAGATATAGTTATAGCCATAGCCGTCAACATACATCCAAAAATCGTAGCCACCATTACCGGAACCGTCCTCGACGTTTAGACCTTTCGGGAGTTTACACTTAATCTCGGCGTAAGCATTGGTGCTAAAGTCGAGGGAGTCTTGAACGACGGGGCAAGTCTGATAATCCGAAGCGGTGAGGTTGGCGATTTCGTATTCCTCGGAAATCATAGTCTGGTGGGGGACGATTTTGATAAGAATATCGGACTCGTCAATCGAGACGGTGGATTCATTGAGGTCGAACTTGAGGGTCATAACGTCCTTGGCGGCGCCGAAATTTTTGTCGGATTGCATATTGGTACTAACGGCATCCAGAGAAGAAGCGGAAGCGATGGCGGTGTAAACAATTTCGTTGGAATAAGTACCGGCGAGGGTGTTGGTATCGACGGCAACGGCGTAATAAATGTCAAAGTGGTCGTTGGTCGTATCGCCCGTAACGGTCGAGCCATCTCTTTCGTAGCTACCGAAGCCATAATTGACTCCGGCGGAGCCTTGAGCCTGGGCTTTCCAGATTTGGACGGCGTTGGTGTTATTGGGGACGCCCGCCCAGATGGTGTTGTTATATGTCGAAGAGGCGCCGTCGAGTGAGGTCGTTGAAGTCATTTGTGTATCGAGGAGGGTCGGAGTAACCCAGTTAGCATCGCTCATGCAGGTCGCGCCGGCTTGAGCGGTCGTGTCGCAGGGGACAGCGAAGCCCCAACCGGAGCCAGAAAAGGCAACTGGAGAGGCGAAAGTCGAAGCAAGGGCGGGGATTCGAACCGAAGTATCGGTGGCGCTTTCGCCGATATTGAGGTTTAGGTTATTGTTGTCCGAGTTTGTGGAGAGATAAACCGAGTAGTATTGACCGGAGGAAGTAACGCTGATGGTCTTCTTGGCGACCTTGAGAGTGCCATAATTATCGCCAGAGTTTTGGCTAGGAATAAGCTCGTCGAAATCGATGTCGCCGTGACCCGCGTCGCCGATGGCAGAGGTGCCAGCATCGGTTGCGGCCTTGTCGGGGTCGAGAGTCAAGAAGACGGAACCCCAGCGGACGCCTGCAGAGATGTCGGAAGCGGCACTCGCCTCGGCGATTAGGGCCGGAATAATCATAAAACCAAAAGCAAAAACGGCCATTGCTACAATCGAACCCTTGAGCAGTCGGCCGATAAAAATCGTTTCTTTAAGTTTTCCTAGTTGTTGGTTGGGTTGCATAGTCCTCCTCGGTTAATCTTTTCCTCGGAGTCCCAGATAACAAAACAGGCACCGCGAGGTGCAACAACCAATAGAATCGCGCTTCCAAGGCGGGAGCATTCAATCAGGCTTATGCCGATCACGAACTCTAGTGGTACCCTACACGGTGCCTATAATAAGCTCGTGAAACAAGCATAAAATCAAGATGTTCCCGCTTCTTCGTCTTGGTTGTTAGACGTGGACTTTGACGCCACGGACACGTTTCTGGCTTTTTTATTCCAGAAAATGCGATTTAATTGGTTGTTGCAATATCATTTTATCACAAGCATGACGCGGAGTTCAATATTGATTTTTCGAAGAAATATTGTGTTATTATAATCTGCTTATGTTCCATTATTCCGGCCGATATTCACTTATCTGTGACTTCACCCCTGTTAGCGGCATTCAATTAAATCCTGCTTGCGTTCACTTATCTTCCGTCTTAAAGACATAAATTGCATTTTTGTCGCGTTGTTTTTTACTTTTTCTGACTATAATCCCATCGCACATCATAGCTTCTAGATTATTCCTCACTGCGCGTTCTCCCATGTTAATGGAATTAGAGATTTCCAGGATGGTGCCATGGCCTTTTCTTAACAAAAAGTCGATTATCTCTTTTTTGGTTGGATTGTACGATGCCATTTTCCTCGAAATTTCTTCGAGTAGGTCCGCCGATAGTTTTTTCTCATTTAGATAGATAGGATTGTCGAGTCTTAGCGTGACAATTGAGTCTTGGTCGGAATAGATTGGTTCAGACAAGTTATGCTCGCTCATGGATTCGAAAATGCGCTTGACGCCTTCGTTAAGCTCGCGAACATACCCCATCTCGTAGAGAACCCTTCCGATTCGTGGGTTGCGAGAAAATCTTTGCTCTTTGATATTATTAACATTAACTTGCGCAGGGAGAGGGCCGCTGTTACTGATTTCTATATGATCGTCAAAATGCCTAATCATCGTGCAATTGCCTTGCAAATTATATGACCGATGGAAAACGGCATTGACGACACCTTCGAGCCATGCCTCTTCTGGGTATTCCTTCGTGCGAACAAAAACCGCTTCATTGACATTAAAGGAATAGTAGTCCTTAAACGAAGCTCTCAGATACTCTCTCGTTCGTAAAATCACGGTCGGGATATTGCCTCTTATCGCTTCATCTTTCGTAATGTTGAATTTGGTCCCGGTCTCAAGTTTGTCACCAACATAGCGGGTGTAGCGAACGTAGGCGGATGGAATATACTTGTCGGGATCTTGAGAAAAGAGCAGAACGGCCGAGTTGCAGTATCTTATGACTCCGTTCTTATCTCTTTTGGCCAGATTTCTGTAGAGGAGAACTTCATCATCGGTGCCATCAAATGAAATATTGTTTTTGTATTCTTGCAAAAGAACCCGATCGAAATCATCCGGGTTAAAACCTTCGCAAGTCTGATCTTCGTAATGCCTCAAGTTTTTATCGTATCTTAAATTATCTATTTCTTCTATGGTTAACGGTCCGTAATTCGAGCTTCCAGCCCTTCGATAAACTTGGTTAGAGTCGGCTCGCGAGTAAATATACTCGTTATCTTCGCGAACGTGGAAGATAAAAATTCGTTTGCCGTCGATGATGATTTCTTCCAGTTTTATTGGCGGGGCCGGTCTTATTAATCTTTGATGGAGTGTTCGATATTTGTCTCGTTCGCTATCACTCAAAGAGTCAACGTCTTGTATCTCGCCGTCGTCGGATATACCATAGGCCAGTATTCCGCCGTCGCTGTTCAACATTCCGATAAGTTCGTTCGCGATTTCTCCGGATTTCTTTCTTAAATCTTTTCTCTCAAGATATAGGTTCTCCGGCTCCTTGGTAAGATAGTCAATAGTCAGGCTTGAATCTGTTTTAGAAATCGCTTCTTTCATGGCTACATTATACCCTATTGGGATGTAAGCGTCCAGAATCGTCCCCCGGCAAACCGCGAGGACTCAATATTGATTTTTTATTATGATTATGTTATAATTATATAAATATGGATGAAAAAATTGATATTACAGGCTTGATTCACCCGATTCGAGGAAGGCAAGTCGTGCTTGATTGCGACATTGCGAATCTTTATAAGATGCGCGTGTCGGACGTAAACCGGGCGGCGGCAAGAAATCTGGCGCGATTTCCGGAAGATTTTCGGTTCCAACTTACGAAGGATGAATATGAGGATATAAAACGCCAGATCGGCGAGGCAAAGGCCTTCCCGAAGAAGCGGGCGTTGCCGTTTGTTTATACGGAGTCGGGGATTTCTATGCTTTCGGGGGTTATTCATAGCGACATCGCAATAAAAACGTCAATTCAAATCATGCGGTCTTTTGTTGAGATGCGAAGATTCGTTGCTTCAAATGCGGCGATGTTCGAGCGAATTAGCGAGATGGAGCTAAAACAACTCAAATACCAAAAAGAGACGGACGAGAAACTCGAAAAACTGTTTGAAACGATTGATGAACGAGATTGCGAAGGCCCGACACAGAAGATATTTTTCGAGGGGCAGATTTACGACGCTTACAGTTTTCTTGTCGAGATGATTCAGACGGCGAAACGAGAGATTATCCTTGTTGACGGTTATGCCAATATAAACACGCTTGACATCTTGAAAAACAAAAGGCCCGGCGTCAAAATCAATTTACTCACATACCCTTCCTCGAAATTGTCCCTAAACGAGATTAAAAAGTTCAACCAAGAATACCCCGGCCTCCAAGTCTATAAAACAACGGCGTTCCACGACCGGTTTTTGATTTTTGACGAGAAGAAACTCTATCATATCGGCGCGTCGCTGAAAGACGCCGGGAAAAAGACGTTCGCCGTCTCGAAGCTAGAGGAGGCGAACGAAACGGCGATTTTGCTTGATAGAATAAAAACGATTATTAAAAAATAGCCCCCGTAGGGGCTATTTTTATTTATCGACTACTTCACCTTCAACAGCTTCATCCGAATCATTACCGCCATTATTACCTTCACTATTACTATTGTTCTGGTAGAGTTTGGCGCCGATGGGCATGATGCGGGAGTCGAGGTCCTTGGTTGCCTGTTCGAGCTTGTCTTTGTCGGCGGTTTCGTCTTTCAAGACTTCTTTTGCGGCGTCGCAGGCTTTCTTGATTGTGTCCTTATCTTCGTCGGAGATTTTGTCCTTGTATTCCTCGGGCATTTTTTCGAACTGATAGACTTTGTTCTCAAGAATGTTGCGGGCGTCGGTCGTTTCGCGACGTTTCTTGTCTTCGTCGGCGTGGAGCTCGGCTTCTTTTTGGGCTTTTTCGATGTCTTCTTTGCTCATGTTGCCGGAGTTTTGGATTGTAATGGATTGTTCCTTGCCGGTGCCTTTGTCTTTTGCGGTAACGTTCAAGATGCCGTTGGCGTCGAGATTGAAGGTAACTTCGATTTGCGGGATGCCGCGGGGGGCCGGGGCGATACCATCCAAGATGAAGCGGCCGAGGGATTTGTTATCTTGAGCAAATTCGCGTTCGCCTTGGAGGACGTGGATTTCTACTTGGGGTTGGTTGTCGGATGCGGTCGAGAAGACTTGAGACTTGCTGGTCGGGATGGTCGTGTTTCTGTCGATGAGTTTGGTGCAGACGCCGCCCATGGTTTCGATACCGAGAGAAAGCGGAGTAACGTCGAGAAGGAGAACGTCCTTGACGTCGCCTTGGAGGACGCCGCCTTCGATGGCCGCGCCGACGGCGACGACCTCATCGGGGTTCACGCCTTGCATCGGGTCTTTGCCGAAGATTTTCTTAACCTTTTCGACGACGGCGGGCATACGAGTCATGCCGCCAACCATGACGATTTCGTCGATGTCGGAAGTTTTGAGTTTTGCGTCTTTCAAGGCATTTTTAACCGGTTCTTCGAGACGGTCGAGAAGGTCAGAGACGAGTTCCTCGAGCTTGGCGCGAGTCAGGGTGTGTTCGAAATGCTTCGGGCCATCGGCGTCAGCGGTGAGGAACGGAAGGTTAATGTCGGTCGAGGTGGCAGAGGAAAGTTCCTTCTTCGCCTTTTCGGCCTCGTCCTTGATACGTTGCATCGCAGCGGGTTCTTTCTTGATGTCGATGCCGGATTCTTTCTTAAATTCGTCGCAGAGGTAGTTCACGATGACGTTATCGAAATCTTCCCCGCCGAGGTGAGTGTCGCCGTTCGTGGCTTTCACCTCGAAGACGCCGTCGCCGAGTTCAAGAATCGAAACGTCGAAAGTACCACCACCGAGGTCGAAGACGGCGATTTTTTCGTTCTCGTTCTTGTTCAAGCCGTAAGCGAGAGCTGCGGCAGTCGGTTCCGGAATGATACGCTTAACCTCGAGGCCGGCGATTTTACCGGCGTCTTTGGTGGCTTGGCGCTGGGAGTCGTCGAAGTAAGCCGGGACGGTGATGATGGCCTCGGTGACTTTTTCGCCAAGGAAGGCTTCGGCGTCGGCCTTAATCTTTGAGAGAACCATCGCGGAAATTTGTTCCGGGGTGTAGGCTTTTTCGTCCATTTCGACGGCAACGCCATGACCCTTTTCGACAATCTTATAAGGCATGATGTCCAAATCTTTTTGGACTTCCTTGTCGGAGTATTTTCTACCAATTAGGCGTTTAATGCCGTAAATCGTGTTTTTGGGGTTCGTTACGCGTTGGCGTTGGGCGACTTTGCCGACGAGGCGCTCACCTTTTTTGGTGACGGCAACGACGGACGGGGTCGTTCGGTCGCCTTCGGCGTTAGTGATGACTTCCGGTTTCCCGGCGACCATGTAGGCAAACGCAGAGTTCGTCGTTCCGAGGTCGATACCAATGATTTTTGACATAATTGTTCCTTTCTAGCAGTCTTTAATATGTAGTGCTAATTTCTGTGTCTATTGTAGTAAATTAGCACTCGTTTGTCAAGAGTGCTAATTTGAAATTTTATAGGGGTCGTTAGAGTTTTTCGACAGTTTTGAAGTAATATTTTTCGCCGGATTTTTCGAAAACGAAGCGGAATTGTTCGAATTCGGTGTAGTTTTCGGAAGTGATAATAGTCGGAATTATCATTCCGAAACCGCCAGAGCCAAGGCGAGTATAAATAAGAGACTCGTCAGGAATGATTACTTCTCCGGAGTCTGCGTCGCGGAGTTCGTTGAGGCTGAAGAAAGTTTTATAGACGGGGACATTATCGCTATTGCCAGTATCGATAGTGGCGAGGCGGAGATAGACAAAGGCTTCATTTTCGGTCCCGGTAAATTTTTCTACATAGGCTTGGCGAGTGGGGCCAGAGTTGCCGCCGCAACCAGCAATGTTGTTATAATAAATGCGGTATTCAGAATTATAGGAAGCGGCACCGCAACGACTGGTCGGCGAGACAAAAGATTCGGGTTCAGAGCCAAAAAGTTCGCGATAGACGCTTGCGACTTCAGATTCGGAAGCGCCAGTGTTCTGTTCATTGGTACAGAATTTGTCTCCGGCGTTTTTGCTGCAATATTCGGTCCACATCGGCCGAGAAGAGATAAAATCGGCGGGAAGATCATAATTTGAGAGTGACTTAAACAAACCTTGACTTCGCATATAGTTGGTCGCGATGAAAAATTTGTCGCTTTCGGAAAGACCGCCAACATAAAGGTTGTCACTAATTCCGTAGATTGAGCCAGCAAATTCGAAGAAAAGATTGGCGGAGAGTTCGGTTTTGTTTTCAAGGAGGCTACCGTTGACGCTATGAAGAATAAGGACTTTATCAAAGAGATTTTGAGTAAGCCGAGAATCGGAAATTTCTGATTCTGGAAGAGTTTCCGTCTCATCTTCGGTCTCTTCTTTAGATTGAGAAGAATCGGAAGAAGGTTTAATCGAGGCTCCGTCGTTCTTTGGTTGGTTGAAAATCAAGAAGTAGGCAACGACGGAACCGATGAGAAGAAGAGCGAGGATGATCGTGAGGATGACCGGAGCCCTGGACTTTTTGGGCTTTTCGACAGGAACGTCAGCGACGACTTCCGCGACGTTCGGCTCGACGGATTTAGCGTCGGGCGTCTCCGGCTCGGGTTGGGTGTTGTCTTGGACTTTAATCTTGTTTTCTTCTTCCATGAAAAATCCTGTTTATGGTTATTATAAGTATAACACAAAAATCCCCCGGGTCGTAGGGGGATTTCGGCATGCTCAACATGATAATTATCTGTTTTTTGGATTTTTGAATTATTCTTTGATGTTCCCCTTGTAAACGGTGCCAGTGAACCAGATTTCTCCGGTGGTCTTATCGCGGATCAGGAAGAGGAAAGGCTTGTCGAAGGTAAGATCGATTTCTTCGACGGGGACGTCCCATTTGTATTCAAAAGCATCAGAGGCGGCACCCATACCGCCGAAAGCGGTAACAGCGGCGGCCTTGATGCCGTCATTGCTAAAGTCGATGTCGGCTTTGTGTATGGCGGTACTAATGTATGGTTTGTTGGCGAGGCTAGTGTCAAAATCGATCATGTTGGATAGGTCGGCATCTTCGCTTGAGAAGACGTCAGTGATGCCAAGTTCTTGGAGGTGCGGTAGGAAGTCATCCATGGTGAAGTCGAACTTGAAGAAGGGGACGTAGCCGCTGAGTTTGGTGACGACACCTTCCTTGAAGCTTTCGATGTTTGAGGGGTCTTTGAGGTTAGCGATGAGTGAGGTGGCTTTTTCGGCAGTGAGACTGTTGATGTAAGCATTTAAGCTATCGGATTTTGGCATGATACCGACGTATTGGAGAGTAGAGCCGTCGTATTCTTGGAGGTCTTTAGCAAAGATTTTTTCGGCCTCGCCGTCAAGGAAGTAAAAGTCAGTGGAGACGTTATTGCGCCCGTAATTAGAGGCAAGCTCGGAGATGTAATCGTCAAGATTAAAGTCGGTGTTGGCGTATTTGGCGCGCTCGGTGTCAGCCTGGATTTCGGCTAGCCATTTGTCATATTCGGCCTGGACGGTTTCGCGAATGTGTGTCTCGCCGAGCTCGCTGATAATGTCGTAGCGGTTAGCGCTGCCGCCGATTTTTGCAACTTCAGCGTCTTCTTTGCCATTAAAGTTGGCAGTCTCGAAACTGTCTCGGCGACAAGAAACACTGTCGTTGTAGTTTTCGTGAGCGTAACGGACACTGTAATAGATATTTTTGATGTTGTCGGTTTGCCATGTTTCAGACTCCGCGCACTGGATGCGGTTATTCCATTGCATATCGATGGCGAGAGCGTTGACGAGCATATAGTCGAGATTAGGGTTAACGGTGTTTTCGTTGAAGGTATTTTTGATGATGCCGAGGGTTTTGTCTTCGACCCATTTGTTGGCGTTGTCGGGAGAAGTGAAGGGGTCGAGGATGACAGAGGCGTTATATTTCGAAGCGAGAGTGTCGGTGTAGGTTGACTTGACTTGCGGGGCAAAATCGTTCCGAATGAACATGGCATTGGCAAGAGAACGATTGGCGCTATTAAGGTAGGCTTTCGGGGTGTAGTCGCCGATTAGCGCGGTAATTTGGCTCTTGGTGTTTCCGGCGGAGGCGTCGGCAAGCATCGCGAGGGCGTATTTCATGGAGAGAGGACTATAAATGATGTTTTCTTGTTTATTTTCAAGGCGAAGGAAGGCGAGGTCGAAGTCGGAAAGGTCATTACCCTTTAGAGCGAGCGGATTATAAGACGTCTGTTCGATAGGGATGGCGGATTGCTCGCTGTTTTGTTGACGGGAAGAGGTGTCGCACTTTGACCGGTTAGAAGTCAAGAAATAAGCTACGATGTTGCCAATAAGTAAAAGACCGAGTATAACCGCGAGAACTACCTGTTTTTTGAAATTATTGGGTTGCTCGGTGGGCTTGGCCTCAGTTGTTCCGGGTTGTTCGAAGGCTTTGATGATTTCGTCTGAGGTTGGGGCGGATTCTGCGGCGAGAGGGGGTTCCGTGGAAAGTGAGGGTTCCGCAGGGGCGGATTCTGGAGTTGAGGGTTCGGGAGTAGGTTCGGAGGGGGTTTCCGGCTCGGGTTGGGTGTTGTCTTGGACTTTAATCTTGTTTTCTTCTTCCATGAAAAATCCTGTTTATGGTTATTATAAGTATAACACAAAAATCCCCCGGGTCGTAGGGGGATTTTCGACATATATTATATATTATATA
>JAFWGN010000020.1 GCA_017515285.1 Candidatus Saccharimonadota bacterium
ATTGCATGTCCAACAGTTTAACAAGAATCACAATGGGAGTGATCAGCGTGCAGATGAGGAAATTCAGAAACAGCATTTTTGATCCTTTCTCGATCGGGTTTGATGTTATGCGACGTTTTCGCGGGCTTCGTTGAAGGCTTCCTCAAGTTCCCACCCGACGTGACCGAGGGCAATGCAACGGGCGATCACGTCGCACGCTTCCGCGCCTTCCTTGGTGGGAATGCCTTCATAGCCGTATTCGCTGAAGGCTTCGAGGGCTTCTTCGTCGAAGATGATCCCCGCGACGTTCTCGGCGGCTTCGGCGGTGTTGAAGGTGTAGGAGCCGCTACCGTTGCCCGTTACGCTATCGTCGATCCAAAGGGCGTCGTTCATCTCGTCCCAGTCCTCGTAATACTGGGCGTTTTCTTCGATCGCTTCGAGGGCGTCGGCTTTTACCTGCTCCATGTAGTCGTTCCAAGTCATCATTTTGGGGTATCCTTTCTTGCGGTGGGTTTTCCATCGGCCCCGCGTCGGTTGCGTCGATCGCGGGGCGCTTTACTTTGGTTAGGCGCAATTCGCGTTTGCGAATTCTTCAGCGCTGCAAGGCCAGATCATCGTTGCGTTACTGGCTACCGCTTCAGTTAAGATGCACTCTTGCTCTAGGAAGTAGCAAAGAGCAGGAATGCGCTTTTCTTGCATTTCTTCAAGCTCGTTAGCGTCAAGGCCGCAAATCTTGATGATCGTGCTGGTTTCCTTCTCGCCGCGCCATTCACCCCACGCGTCATAAGCCGTGTAGCCTTCTACACCAAGTTGTTTCACCACTGCGTTAGTAATGGCCTGCGTGGTGTGGCGCGGCTTGCCGTCCACGTTGTGCCCGATGTAGAGAGTCAGATCAAATTTCATGATGTGTCCTTTCTGTTAGGTAATTACTTGCGATGATTGCACTATACGGTAATTACTTGATGATGTGTGCCAGATTGCGACAGTTTCACAATTACTACATAAGTAATTACTTGATACTATTTAAGGGTCAATACTCCAAAGTTTTGACGCGTTGAAACGATCGGGGCGCGTTTGGTGGGGCGCGTTATTTAGTGATTGAATAGGTGAGGAGATCGGCGGGGTGCTCGATCAATGCCCCGAAGGATCAGCACGAGACCGCCCCCAGCCCAGATATAGCAGAATTGACAGAAGGTCAGGTAAGTCGCGTTTCCAGCCGCCCCACAGAAAAAGCGAATTACTACTTGACAAGTAATTAGTTATACAGTAACTTGTTCACGTCGAAAGGAGTAGTCGTGAAATCAAGTGATGCCATTAAAGCCATGCTTGCGAAGAGGAACACCTCGCAGGCAAAGCTCGCTCATGATATGGGGGTTACAGCTTCTGCTGTGAACGGGTACATCAATGGGCAACAGGTGAAAGGTGTTTACAAGCCCGTGAGCATTACGATGGATACCGCTGTCGAGATAGCAGCCGCCCTGGGTTATCGCGTTGCCTTCGTCCCCACCGATAAAGTCCCAGCTTCAGCTTTTGTCGTCGATGAGAGAACGGCCCCGCCGAGACAGAGAGGGTTGAGGGAATAATTTTTCAAAAATAAAAAATTCTGAAAAATATTTTGACCCGCAGCGCTGGCACGCTAACGGGTCATTCGAAACATCCCGATCGAGAATCAGAATGCGAGGAGATTATAGCATGGAAACGAGAGACGTTGTTGGATACGAGGATTATTACGCAGTAACTGACGATGGCCGCGTGTGGTCGAAACGTCATGGTAAGTATATTAGGTTGTACAAGACGAAGAAAGGTTATCTGAGAGCGAATCTCTGGGACAAAGAGAAGGTAAAAGGCAAGTTCGTACACAGGTTGGTTTGTGAAGCGTTTCACGGTTTGATGCCCGAGGAAGGGATGGTTGTCGATCACATCAATGCCATTCGCGACGATAATCGCGTCGAGAATTTAAGGTGGGTTACGGTAGAGCAAAATAACGCTCACTCTGCTGAGATGGGAAACATTAAACCCCAGCGAGCGGTTGTGGTGTTCAACGAAGATGGTGATGTGATGCTGTTCCCGTCAAAAGCAGCTGCTCGAAAAGCTGGGTGGCCCGTTGACGACATATTGAATCACCAAGCTTATACGATTCGCGGCTATACGGCGGCTTACGAAGACGAGTTCGATGGTTGCATAGGCGTTTGGTTCGAGCAGATGAACGAGGTTCGTCGTAGAAGGTTCATGAACGGTCGAAGAAAGATTACAGTATCCGAGCCTATCGTCGGCGTGTCGTTGAAAGACGGCTCCGAAGTCAAGTTTCCGAGCATTAGCGCGGCAAGACTAGCAGGGTTTCGAAACTTGGGGAAGGGTGTTTTCAGGAAGGAAATACCGTACGCTTATGGGAGGATTTGGTATAAGGAGTCAGATGGGGTCGAGTTCCAGTGCGGTTGGACGGAGGTGGTGTAGTCATGATTTATGGTTACGCCAGAATCTCATCACGTTCCCAGGAAGACGGCAACGGTCTCGAAGTGCAGCGTCGCAAGCTCGTCGAAGCGGGCGCGGAGCGCGTCTTCGAGGACGTGTTCACGGGCACCACGATGGATCGCCCCGCCTGGGACGATCTGAACGCGCATCTAGCCTGCGGCGATACGCTCGTGGTGGCGAAGCTCGACCGAATAGCGAGAACGTCGTCAGGCGGTTTCGAAGCCGTGAAGGGGCTGCTGTCGAGGGGCGTTTCCGTTCGCATCCTGAACATGGGCCTCGTCGATGACACTCCGACTGGAAAGCTGATCCTCAACATAATGTTCGCTTTCGCTGAATTCGAGAGGAACATGATCGTCGAGCGTATGGCCGAGGGCAAGGAGGTTGCCCGCCAGCGTGACGGCTACCGCGAGGGAAGGCCGCGTGCCGAGATCGACGAGGAGCTGTTCGCGAGCTTGCGCGAGAAAGTTGAATCAAAGGAGTTGACCGTTAAGGAAGCCGCGTCGGCGCTCGGGGTCTCGGAGAGCACCTGGCGAAGGAGGTGCGCCGATGCCGCAGCTTAGCCCGTATTTCAAATCGCTCGCGAAGCGGAAGCGGGTTTGCCCCGATTGTTTGAAGGGATGTTTGGTCATAGAGCCTTCCCTCGATCCGAACGGGGCGTACGAGAAATGTCCGAAGTGCGGCTATATCCGCTCGATGACGGCACCGAAAGCAGCTCAGGTTGATTGGGAGCCAGACCCTGAACCAGAGCTGAACTCGTGGTTCAAAGAGAACTGGGACAGGGTTGAAGAGGGATATGCGCCTGTAAAACCGCATGCGCGTATAATTGAGTTGGATTTTGGAAAGGATGTGCGGAAATGAGGAACATCGTAGTTGCGTTAGTGGTAGTGACGCTCTTCGCGCTTGTTGGATGCGGTTCTTCGCCCCAGAAGGATCAGACTCCACGGGCGGGCGAGGAGAAGAGTTACACCTCGAACATGACCATCGGCGAAAAGGAGTTTGACGGTTCGGCTTTCTCCGATGCAGGTCAGGGCACTGTGGTGCTCAGGACTGCTGGGGGAACTTCCGAGAACGGCAACGTGCCAGAAATACCAGCGGTTGCTAATGGAGGTTCACAGCTCGGATTAGACCTCGAAGGCGGTGACGGATCGGTGTGCACGTTGTACGTCGATGGCGTTTCCAACGACAAGTTTAATTTCGGAGAGCGCTCTACGGTTACGTTTACGGTAGTCGCGGAACAGCTTCACGAGGGCGTGCATACGGTGGAGCTTGTGAAGATGGACGGGGAAAAGCCTGCCATCTACAAGAAGGCCGAGTACAAGTGCGTGTAGCGGGAGGTGCCGCGTGAACGGCAGGGTGTTCGCGAAGAGGTTCGTCGCGGTGGCGCTGCTCCTGTTCGGGATAGCGTCGCTCGGCGGCGAGGGCGAGACGGGGACGAAGGCGGCGCTGCTCGCGGTATGCGCCGTCCTGGCGATCCTGCTGTTCCGCAGGACTGCTAGGGACGACGAATGGATGCGGCGCTACGAGCGCGGAGAGCTTCCAGGGCAGGCCGTCGAGCGCGGCTTGGAGGAAGCGGTCGAGGAGCGCGTGGGCGGGTCGCCAGACCCCGAGCGCAAGGTGCGCGGCGTGCTCGTCGGGGCGACGGTGCTGCACGTGCTCGCCGCGCCGTTCCTGATATTGAGGGATTTGCTGAAGATGCAGAAGTAGCGCCGAAGGGGGTTCGGGCGCTTC
>JAFWGN010000008.1 GCA_017515285.1 Candidatus Saccharimonadota bacterium
CACCGCCCGTCAAACCATGAGAGTCACCAACACCCGAAGTCCGTCTAGGCGGCCTAAGGTGGGGGAGATGATTGGGGTTAAGTCGTAACAAGGCATCGGTACGAGAACGTGTCGATGGATTACCTCCTTTCTTGAGAAGGAACATAGACGCACGAAAGCGTAAGCTCGCGTGTAGTCAGGTCGGTCGTGATTGTGTAGTATAAGCTTAATACACAATTTTACCCGAAAGGGTGCGACAGGAAGCTTAAACGACGAACTTGAGATGAGATATTAATTGCACAATTAAATTGTTAATAAAATAATGCCCTTAGGGGCATTATTTTGTAGATTTTATTTCATCTAAAATCTTAAATTCTTGTTATAATGTTTTTATGGAAGATACGAGAAATTTGGTGGATGAATACAAAGGTTTAACGAATGAACAAGTTTTTGAGGCACTGAGTATGAAAAGAAATGAGCTTGAGGTTGCGATCGAGAATGTTGAACACGATTTTAATGTGGGGACGATCGTTCGGAGTGCGAATAGTTTTAATGTGCGGAAAGTGCATATAATAGGGAGAAGAAAGTATAATCGAAGAGGCGCGATGTGTACGGATAAATATCTCGAGATAAAGTATTGGACGGATTTTAAGGATTTTATTCAGGACCAGAAAGAACGAGGACGGGAAGTGGTCGCTATTGAGAACAATACGCCCAGGGCGACGGGGCTTGTGAGTAAAAAATTTGTTCAGAAAACGACGCTTGTGTTTGGGAGTGAGGGGAATGGAATTACGGCGGAGCTGTTAGAGGAGGCGGGTGATGTTAGGTTTATCGAGAGTTTTGGTTCAACAAGGAGCGTCAACGTGGGTGTGGCGGCGGGGATTGCGATGTATGAGTGGGCGAGACAGTGCGTCCTTGAAGATTAGCGAGGAAAAATTAGTTTCACGAAGGCGGTTAGAATTGCCGTGTGGAGGTTGGTCATGATGAGAAAACCGAGGGCAATAGCGATAATGCCGGCGAGCTTTACCTTGTCATAAGAATGAACGCCATGGGCTAGGTTCTCGGCGATTGGACGGTAAAAAACAACGCAGGCGCCACCGCCGGCGAGGATTAGGAGTCCAATGAAAAAAGCGCCGAAATCGAAATTCATAAAGATATTATAACAAAAAATCACCTGGATTAAAACAGGGATTTAAAGGCTGAAGTTGGTGGGGTTATGTGGACTTGAACCACAGACCTCGTCATTATCAGTGACGCGCTCTAACCAGCTGAGCTATAACCCCGAACTGTTGATGGTGGAGTAACAGGGACTCTAACCCTGGACCTCCGCCTTGCAAAGGCGGCGCTCTAAACAACTGAGCTATTACCCCAGTGGTTTATATTTTACTCTATTTGGTTGAAAATTGCAAGACCAAGATAAGATGAAACCGCCGAGGACTATGGCGGTTTCAAAGGTCAATATTTGAACAACCTCGCAGTTTTCGGTTTGTTCAAATTACGTCTATTATATATCATAAAGCGAATATTGTAAAGAACCCTAATCGGAAAGATTTCCACAGGGAAGGGGAATAATCCACATATATTATAACATAAAGCGTAAAAATTAATACTTGACAAAACGGAAGCGTTATGGTAAAATAAGCATAATCATCCAAAATAGGGTGGGTTAGTTTAAGATAATAATGGTGGGCAGAAGGAGAATACTAAAATGGCTGGAACTAAAGCTGGTGGTCTCAAAGCTGCCGCAACTAATAAAGCCAAATACGGTAAGGCTTTCTATGCTAATATTGGCCGCAAGGGCGGTCAAAACGGGCATACGGGCGGATTTGCCGCAAACCCGGCGTTAGCTAAAATTGCTGGCGCTAAGGGCGGACGCATTTCGCGCCGTGGTCCTGCGAAAAAGCATTAGGAAGAATTCAAATCAAAAAAAGTCACGGGAACGTGACTTTTTTTGATGGTTACCGGGCGGGAAGAGAGAAAAACTTATGTTTGCAATAATGGATTTTATCTATATACTAGAGATAATTACTAACGAAAGGAGGTAAAAATAACAATGAACGAGTATCAGGACCAAGCAGCCAAATTCGACCTTTTTAGGGCGACGGGGAATTATGATACCGTAGCTTTTGTCGAGAAAGTCTTGGGGCTCGTTGGGGAGGCCGGAGAGACGGCCGATAAGGTCAAGAAAATACTCCGAGATAAGGAGGGGAGGATTTCGGAGGAAGATAAACTTGAGATTGTGAAAGAATTGGGGGACGTGCTTTGGTATGTGGCGAACGTGGCGAGATACCTCGATACGCCGCTTGAGAAAGTCGCCAGACTCAATCTTGAGAAGTTAGAGGACAGATACCAACGTAACCTTATCCATGGAGAAGGAGATAATAGATAATGATTTTTAAGTTCCCACTTTGGACCGTCAGGATGATTTGGAATCCGTTTCAGAAGCAGCAACGGGTTTATTGGGCCTAGCTACTTTTTATAGAACTTTTGGCAAAAGGGGCAAAAAAGACTCTCTTTCGAGACTTCGAGGCAGGAAAGTCCGCAAGTCTTACAGAGGGTTTTTTGGTGGACCCAGTCGCGGTAAGTGTTTAGCTCCGCTTCGGCGAGCTCTTCATCGAAGGGGACGTTATAGAGTTCGCAGAGTTCGCGAGTTTTTTCCCAGGCGTCGCGTTCGATTTGGAGGCGTTCGAGAGAGCGGTTGAAGGTAAAATGGCCGAGAAGCGCGTGAGCGAGTTCGTGAAGAAGGAGGAGCCGGAAGTTCTCGTTCGCTTCGAGGTAGGTGATTGAGCGCTTGGGACGGAAGAGGAATTTGCGGCCGGGTTTAAAGGAGAGGTCGGGATGGTCGGATTTGAGGGTTTCGAGGAAGGCGAGATTTTTTTCCGAGAGAAGGGAGGCTTCCGGCTGGGGGGCGGGGGGAGTTTTTTGGTTGCGGACATTGTCGGAGAAAACGGAAGCTGGCATATTGGTATTATTATACCAGACATTTACAACTAGTGTCAGATTTGATATAATTTAGGAATATTCGGGCTTGCTCAAGAGGAGTTTTTAGAGAGACTTTTGTTGAGTAAGTCCGAAGGAAGGAATAATAACTATAATGGCTAATGCCAAAAAAATCAGCTTTGACGAGCTCCTTGAGAAAAATGAGGGTCTCGCCAAGAAAACCGTGGTTGGAGATACGCTTAAAGGTATCGTGACTTCGGTTAAAAAACACGAAATTTTAATCGACCTCGGGGTTCAGGGAACTGGGCTCGTGTCGAGGAAAGAGGCGTCGTTTGCGCGCAATCTTAACGTCGGGGACGAAGTTACGGCTTCGGTTATCGACGCGGAAATGCCGGATGGAACCGTGCTTCTTTCGCTCCGTAAGGCCGTGAAAGATAAGGGTTGGGACGAACTTCAAGCCAAGTTTGATAATGCGGAAATCGTTGAGGTGGTTCCGTTTGACGCGAACCGCGGCGGACTTCTCGTTGAATACGAAGGAATCCGCGGATTCTTGCCGGTGTCGCAACTTTCGGCGGAACACTATCCGAGAGTTGGTTCGGCGGACAAGGATGAAATCTTGCAACGTTTGAACTCGCTCGTTGGGCAACCGATTAGGGTCCGAATTCTTGACGCGAATAAGAGAGAAAATAAACTTATTTTCTCCGAGAAGGAAGCGATTAAAGACGGCCTCGCGGCGAGATTTGCCGAACTTAAAGTTGGCGACGTCGTTAAGGGTGTCGTTACGGGAGTTGTTGATTTTGGCGTGTTCGTTAATGTGGACGGAATCGAAGGACTTATTCACATTTCCGAGATTTCTTGGGAAAGAGTGAACAGTCCGTCGGATTACGTCAAGGTTGGCGATACGGTTGACGCGAAGATTATTGCGATTGACAAAGAGCGCTTGTCGCTTTCGATGAAACAACTAGTGGAAGACCCGTGGCTTAACGAGGTCGAAGGACTCAAGAAAGGGTCGAAGGTTGAGGGAACTGTAACGAGAATTACTCCGTTCGGAGCGTTCGTTCAGATTTCTCCGGCAGTTGAGGCCTTGGTTCACGTTTCGGAACTCGGTGAGGGAAGCGACGTTGACCCAGAGAAGGTCTTTACGCTTAACGAGCGCAAGAGCTTTAAGGTCCTCGATATTGATAAGGAAGGTCGAAAAATCTCTCTTTCGATTGCGAGATAGTCTTGAAAGCCCCTACCTTATAGATAGGGGCTTTTTGATGTTTTTTTGATAATAGAAAAAGACCCTAAAGGGTCGATTCTTGTGGCTCCCGGGACTGGGCTCGAACCAGCAACCTCGAAGTTAACAGCTTCTTGCTCCACCATTGAGCTACCCGGGATTATCAAGGAACATTGCTATTATATCTCAAAAGAAGATTATATTCAAGGGGAATCTTGGCAGAAATTAAGGTTTGTGGTAAAATGGAAAGATAAGTAAAAGAAAGGAGCGTTTTTGATGGCAGGGGCAGAAACAAAAGTGATTCAGATTGCCGGTTCGATTACGGTGGATGAGCTCGCAAAGGCGCTCGGACTTTCGGTAACGTCGCTGATTGGGGAACTCTTTAAGGAGGGGATTGTGGCGACGATAAACCAGCGACTCGATTTTGATACGGCGGCGTTGATTTTGGATGAACTTGAGATTAAGGGGGTGAAACTCGAGAAAAAGAATACAACGACGCAGATTTCTGAACATAAGCGGGAGCTTTCCGATAAAGCGGTGACGAGACCGCCGGTGGTGGCGGTTATGGGGCACGTCGATCACGGAAAGACGACGTTGCTCGACACACTGTTTCATAAGAAAACGGTTGAGGGGGAGGCCGGGGGTATTACGCAGCATATTTCCGCTTATCAGCTTGAATATCAGGACCGGAAGATTACTTTTCTCGATACGCCGGGACACGAGGCTTTTGCGGCGATTCGACAGCACGGGGCAATGCTTACGGATATTGTCGTTATTGTCGTTGCGGCGGATGATGGGGTGAAACCGCAGACAGTCGAGGCGATTAAATTTGCGCAGGGGGCGAATGCAAAAATTATCGTGGCGATCAATAAAATTGATCGGGAGGGGGCGGATATTCCGCGGACGATGGCGGATCTTTCGCAACACGGACTACAACCGGAAGAGTGGGGCGGAGACATTACTATGGTTCCGATTTCTGCGAAAAGGGGAGATAACCTTGAGAAGTTGCTCGATATGATTCTTTTAACTTCGGACATTGAGGAACTTAAAGCGGACGTGGAAATTCCGAGCGAGGGGCTCGTGATTGAAAGCCATATGGAGATGGGAAAGGGGAGCGTGGTTAATCTTCTCGTTACGGGAGGGGAACTTAAGACTGGAGAATTTATCGTTGCGGGGACGACGTATGCGAAAATTCGGACGATGCTCGACTTTAGGGGCAAGCCCAAGGGAAAGGCGACGCCTTCGACACCGGTTACGGTAACCGGATTTAAGGAGCTTCCGAACTTTGGCGATTCGTTCGTTGAGGTTAAAGATGAGAAGACGGCAAGGAAGATGGCGCTACTTAACGCGCAAGCGGCGCAGAATGCCAATGCAAGTGCGAACGTTACTTCGACGGATTTGCTACGAATGATGAACGTGGCGGATAATTCAAAAGTCTTTAACGTCATCATTAAGGGCGACGTACTCGGGTCCGTGACTTCGGTGGTGGATTCGTTGAAGATGATTGATACGAACGGGGAGATTACGCTGAATATTGTCGCGGCGGGAGTGGGGGACGTGACGGAGAATGATGTTTATATGGCCGAGGGGGGAGAGACGGTGATTTATGGATTTAACGTTAATGTGCCGACGAATATTGCAAAGATGGCGGCGAGAGATAAGGTTAAAATTAAGAATTATCGTGTGATTTATGAGCTGCTTGACGATGCAAAGTCGGAAATGGAAGAATTGTTGCCGGCGGAAGTCGTCGAGGAAGAGAAGGGGGAGATGAAAGTGCTTGGGGTCTTTAGGACCGAGCGAACGGCGATTATTGCGGGGGGCGAAGTGCTTCGCGGAGAAGTGAAGCCGAAGATGCTTGCAAGAGTGATGCGGGGGAAAGAACTTGTTGGGGAAGTTGAAGTTGAGAGCGTCCAAAAGGAGCGCATGGCGGTTGACTCGTTAGCGGCGGGAGAGACGGGGGGAATTGCGCTTAAACTCGAGAAGCGACTGGTTGTCGAAATAAATGACCGATTGAAATTCTTTACAAGAGAATTGAAAAAGCGGAAATTGTAAAATAAAACAGTAGGAGGTAAAAAATGGAATTTGACGAGGCTTTTCTTAAAGAAGTGGGGCTTGCGGTGATGCCGGAAACGCAGAGAAAAGCGTTTCTTGACTATGTTCAGGAAGAACTGGAGGTGAGAGTGGGGGAAGAGATTGCGGCAGGGTTGACGGAAGAGAAGATGCGCGAATTTGAGGCGGCAAAGACGGACGAAGAGACGGAGAAATGGCTTAATGAGAATAAGCCAAACTATCGCGAGATTATTGAACAACAAATTCGTCAGCTTAAAGACGAGATTTCGAGAAATCGAGAAAGGATTCTTGATTAGCCTTTGAGGCCGTTTAGAAAGCTCCTCGCGTCCATGGGCTTTCTGGAGAGTGGCTGCAACTTGTCGATGACGACGAAATTATTGTCGGCACATTTGATGAATAAAGATTTTTTTGCGTCCGGACAAGAGTTTTCAATATGGGCGGAGAGAATTATTACGTCTTGAGCAAAAAAATTATACTTTGGCTTTGGGAAACCTTGGAAGGCGACGATTTTTCTTAAAGTTTTTTCGGCGGAATCGGTTTCGGGAGAAAGGAAGGACATTGATTTGTCTAGTTTTTGAGTGAAAGTTGCGGCATCGTCAACCTGTTCGCGGTATTCTGGAAAAAGATTTTGATCGGGGGAGGTATGAAATGACTCGAAGGTTGGAAGATTTTTAACCAGCCAAGAAGCGCCGGCGGTGGCGAGAGCTTCGTAGATTGCGGACTTGTCGAGCGGGAGGCTTTCACAAGTTTCTTGGTGGTAAATTGGGCCAGCATCCATTTTTTTGACAAGTTTCATTATAGAGACAGAGAAATCGGAATCGCCGGCGAGAATTGCGGACTCGATTGGGGAAGCGCCACGGTATTTGGGTAGTAGGGAAGGGTGGAGATTCAAAATCCCTTCGGGTTCAAAGAGGCTTAAAACGTCTTCTTTAATTAGGACGCCGAACGAGGCGAGGATGCCGAGGGCGTCGGGATGTTCGCGTTTTAGGGATTTGACGGTTTCTAGGTCCTCTTTGGTGCGAGCATGAAAAAGGAGTTCGGTGCTTTGCTCGAGGACTTTTAGGGTTGTGTCGGCGAGAGGGCCATTTCCGAAGAAGATTATTTTAGGCATCTTCATCACCCCAGAGGGATTGGTTGTTTTTGATTTCTTTTTCGTAATCGACCGGGTCGAGGTCGCCTTTTTCGTTCATACGGAAGAAGGCGTCTTTTTGGTCCTTGATGTGGTCAATGAAGAGAATCCCGTTTAGGTGGTCGATTTCGTGAAGAATGGTGCGGGCGAGGGAACCTTCGGCTTTAACGCGGACTGGAGTCCCGTCTTCTAAAAGGGCCTTTATTTTAACCTTTTTCGGGCGGGGGACTTTGCCGTAGATTGAGGGGACGGAAAGGCAGCCCTCGAAGTCTTCTTCGAGTTCGCCATCGGTTTTTATTACTTCGGGGTCGATGAATGCGGTGAAACTCGCGTTTTTCTTGTCATCTAAATCGTCGCGAACGATAATGATTCGGCGATCGAAGCCGAGTTGAGGGGCGGCCATGGCGGCGGAGAGCTCGAAAGGGTGGTCTTTTTCCCATTTGAGGGAGGCTTCGCGCATTTTTGCAATCATGTCGGTTATTTCCGGTGTGATTTTGTTGACTTTCCGGCATTTTTGGCGGAGACGTGGATCGGGAGTTGTGACGATGTTCATAATATCAATTATACCATATTATTGCTCGCTTGCGGTCGATAGCTCGTTCGCCGACACGGGTCGCGCCCGCCCGCCGTTGCGGGGGTCGCGCCCTAATACTCGGCCGTAGCCTCCGTGTTGTCGGCGAGACGAGGCTATCTCCCCGCTCGCTCCGTACTAGAGTAGGCTTAAAGGGTCTAAGGAGATTTTGCAATCGTCTTGGAAGTTTTTGAGGAGGGTGGTGAGGTCTTTGCGGTTTTTGCTTTTTAGGATGAGTTGCCAGGAGTAGCCGGAGGAGGTGCGTTCGTGGAAGCAGGGGGTGGGAGAGGAGATTTTAATAGAGGTGAAACCAAGTTGAACAAGTTTTTTGTTCAGGTTTTTTGAAAGGGTGCGAACCTTTTTTAATGTTGTTTGTTCAGTTTTGTAGGTGACGGTGAGTTTGGCAAGGTAGGAGAAGGGAGGGAAAGCGGTTTTCTTGCGCTCCTTGACCTCGAAGTTGTAGAACCCGAGATAGTCGGCGTTTTTCGCGAAGTTGATGACGGGGGAAGAGGGTTTGTAGGTTTGGATGATAACGGAGGCGGTATTGAGGTGGCCGCGACCAACGCGGCCGATGACTTGGGTCAGGAGTTCGAAAGTCTTTTCTTCGGAGGAAAAATCGGGGAGAGAAAGACCAGAGTCGGCTTGGACGATGCCGATAGAGGCGAGGTGGGGGAGATCGAGACCGCGAGAGACGGTTTGGGTACCGATGATGATTTTGATTTCGCCGGATTTAACTTCGTCGTAGAGTGCGTCGAGAGATTCGCCTTTCTTGTTGTCGGCGTCGAAACGAGCGATTCGGACTTCGGGGAAGAGTTTTTTTAGTTCGGATTCGAGGAGTTTGGTACCGAAGCCTTTATGAAGGATTGAGGGGTGATGGCAATCTGGGCAGGAGGGGGGGATTTTCTCTTCGTGTCCGCAAGTGTGACAGAGGAGAGAGAAAGAGTCAGAGTGGAGGGTTAGGGGGAGAAGGCAATTCGGACAGAGGGCTTGCCAGCCACAGTTTTCGCAGAGGGTGACAGGGGCGGAGCCACGACGGTTGTGGTAAATTAGGGTTTGGTGGCCGTTTTTGAGGTTGGCTTTGATGGTTTCGAGGAGTGCGTCGGAGAAATAGCGGTTTTTAGAGAAAGAGTCGCGAGAGGTGGAGTCAATGACCTTGATTTCGGGTTTGATGGCGGTTTCTTTGGCTTTTTCGGTTAGGGAGACGACGGCGTTTTTGGATTTTGCGAGGTAAAAATCCGAGACGAGAGGGGTCGCCGAGCCGAGAATACAAGGGATTTTTAGGGTTGTTGCGAGGAAGGAAGCGAGGCGAAGGGCGGAGTATTTTGGAGTGTTTTCTTGGTAATAGGTTGATTCGTGCGCCTCGTCGATTAGAATGAGGCCGAGGTTTTTTAGGGGAGCAAAGAGGGCCGAGCGGGGGCCGATGACGATTTGAGGGGTTTTTGAGAGGAGAAGGTCCTCCCAGATTAAGTGGCGTTCGGATTCGGTTTGTTTTGAGTGGATTAAGGTGACTTGGCGAGAGAAGGTTGATTCGAAGATTTGGACGAGTTGGGAGGTGAGGGCGATTTCGGGGACGAGGAGGATTACGGACTGGTCGTTTTCGAGGGCTTCGGAGGCGAGCTTTAGGTAGATGTTTGTTTTGCCGGAGCCGGTGACGCCGAAGAGAAGGCGGGTCGAGCTTTTGATGGATTTTAGGTCTTTTAAGGCTTGGTATTGGTAAGAGTTTAGTTGAATGGTGCTCGCTTGCGGTCGACAGCTCGTTCGCCGGCCGCCGTCCTCGCTCCCGTCGTTACGGGGCTCGGCGGCTAATGCTCGGCCGTAGCCTCCTCGTTGCCGGCGAGACGAGACTGTCTCCCCGCTCGCAAATCGACGATGCTTCTCAACTCCGACAGGGAGGAGGAGGGAGGCGGTGGAGGGGAGGGGGGAGAGGTAGTAGGCGGAGAGCCAGAGGGCGGCTTTTAAGAGGTGGTTGGGGAGAGGGGTTTTATAGAGGAGTTTTTCGATGTTTTTGCATTTGAACGGGGGTTGTTTGACTTTTTTTAGGACAATTCCGTTGCTAAAGGAGTGGCCGAGGGGGATTTTGACGATATTGCCAGGGGTGAGGGAGAGGTCGGAGGTGTAGGTTAGGGTCGTGGCGCCGGAGCGGAAGATTTTGGTTGGGATTACCTCGTAAAACATAGTATAAGTATAGCAATAAAAAACCAAAAAGTCTGTTGTTAAAAATACATTTTTGATATATAATCTCTTGTAGAAGTAAAGAGAGGTAAAAAAATAGATGCTAGACGTTTTCATCACATCGAGAGTGCGGCGAAAAATCTTGGTTGTGTTCGCGAAGTATCCGGATTTTAAGACGCACGTGAGGGGGCTTTCGAAACTGATTAAGGAAGACCCGGGGAATATTCAGCGGGAATTGAACCGGCTAGAGAAGGGGAAGTTTTTGATAATGACGAAAAAGGGGAACACGAAAATCTATCAGACGAATAAACAGTTTCCGATTCTCAAAGAGCTTCAGAGTATGGTGATTAAGAGCCAACAACTTTCTGCTAATAATAAACCTAATAAAACTATTGGTTGATGAGCAGATTATTTGAGGAGCTCGTTTTGAAACGGGGATTTTCGCCAAGTTTTTTGAACCCGAAATACGAGGATTTGCCGAGTCCGAAGTTGCTCCCGGACATGGAGAAAGCGGTCTCGAGGATTAAAAAGGCGGTTTCGAGTAAGGAAAAGGTGATTATTTATGGGGATTATGATGCGGATGGAGTGACGGCGAGTACGGTGATGCTCGATGCGCTTAAACTCGCGGGGGCGACGGAAGTCCAGACGATGCTTCCGGACCGATTTTTGGACGGGTATGGGATGAGCCGGAGAGTGGTTGAATCCGCTAAAAAGACTGGGGCGACGCTCGTGATTACGGTTGATTGCGGGAGTGCGAACGGGGAAATTATCAAAGAACTCAAAGAGGCGGGGGTGGAGACGATTGTAACGGACCACCATGAGTGTCCAGAGATAATGCCGGAAGCGGTTGCGATTGTAAATCCGAAGCGGAAGGACGTTGCGAAGGTGGTCCCGGAATTCGAGAGTCATATTGAGGAACTGATGGGACTTCGAGAGCTCGCGGGGGTTGGGGTGGCGTTTATGGTGGCAAGAGGAATGATGGAGGAGGGGATGATTCCGGAGGGACAAGAGAAGTGGATGCTTGATTTGGTATTAATTGGGACGATTTGCGACTCGATGAAGATGAGCGAGATAAATCGAATCTTATGTTTTTACGGAGTAAAAGTGTTGAAAAAGACGCGGAGAGTGGGACTTTTGGAGTTGATGCGGACGGCGGGAGTGAAGGAGATTACGGCCGACGCGATTGGATTTCAGATTGGGCCGAGGCTTAATGCGGCGGGGAGGATGACGAATGCAGAGGTGGCGCTCAGGCTACTCCAGGAAAAGTCGAAAGTTGAGGCGGCGAAACTGGCGGAGGAAATTGAGAGGCTTAATGCGGAGAGGAAACGACAGCAAGCACTTGCGGTTGATGAGGTGCATGAGAGAGGGGTGTCGGAAGAGCCGGTGCTGGTCACGACGGGGGAATGGCACGAGGGGGTGCTTGGGATTATTGCGGGGAGATTGGTTGAGGAGTATTTTCGGCCGACGTTCGTGCTTTCCGAAGTCGAAAAGGGAATTTTGAAGGGGTCCGGGAGGAGTTTTGGAGATTTTAACCTTGCGGAGGCGCTGAAAGCCGTCTCTTCGACGATTATTGGCGGAGGTGGACACGCCGGCGCGGCGGGGGTAAAACTCAAGAGAGAGGCCTTAGAGACGTTCAAAGCGCAAATTAATGATTATTATCGGTCGCTTGGGCTTTCCAACCAGGAGAGATTTCTTGAGAAGAGGCCGGACCTTGAGGTGCGGGACGTGGGGGAGTTTACGTTTGAGTTTCTTGAGGAACTTAAAATGCTCGAGCCGTTTGGGGTGGGGAATGAAGTGCCGATTTTTGAGATTCCGGATGCGTTGATTGTCGATACGCTTACGATGGGGCCGGAAGGGAAACATTTGAAGTTGATGATTCGGGGGGAAGACGGGAAAATCCTTAAACTGATTGCGTTTAACGTGCCGAAAGAATGGCTCGAGTTTAGGAGCGGGGAAAAAGTAGATATTCTTGTTAATATTGAGGAAAATGAGTGGGATGGGTTCAAAAATATAGAGGGGAGGATTCTTGATTTAAGGGGTTGTTAAAGTCGGGGAAATTTGGTATAATAATGAGTAATATGGCAATTAAAGTTACTAGAAAAGATCAGTCCGAGGCGAATGAGAACATTATCCGCCGTTTTAACCGCAAGGTTCTTCAGAGCGGGGTGATGCCGCTTGCGAAGTCGCAACTTCGCTTTACTAAACCGATTTCGAAGCGAGAGCGTAGAGTGAAGGCGATTCTCCGCGAACAGCGCAAGGCAGAAAAGACCGAAAAGATTAAATTAGGTTTAAGATAATAAAATAGAGCCTATGGCTCTATTTTATTATCTTGAGTTGCTGCTCTAGAATAGGAAATTCCAGATTTAGCGAATTTCTGCGTCAGCAGGTGCGTTACTCATTCGCCGTACTGTTAGTACGGCTCATTCCGTTACTCCTGCTTCCTTGAACTTCATCTAAATCTGAAATTTGTACCGGCAGAAGGTCTCCGGATTTTTTGGCGATTCTTTTTGAATAGGCTTCGCTCTAATCTTTTTGTGACGGTTTCGACGGGGCCGAGGCCGGAGACGTGGATGACGTTGACGCCTTTTTTCTCGAGTTCGCGGACGATTTTTTTGAGGTTTGTTTCGACGATTTCGAAGCGTTTTTCGACGGCTTCACGAGTGTCATCTTCGCGGCCGCGGGATATGATGCGGACGAGGAGTTCGTCCTTCGGGACTTCGAGGATGACGGCGCTAGAGACGTCCGCAGCGAGGTGTTTTGCGGCCCACTTAGCTTGGTAGGCGTCGCGGGGAAAGCCGTCTAAAATGATGTCTTTGCCGGAGTTTTTAACGGCGGAGATTTTTTCGGACATGATTTTTATAACCTCGTTGTCATTGACGAGTTCGCCTTTTTCGAGGGTTTTGTTGAATTTTCCGGTGTCGCGGAGGACTTGTCCGACGGAAAGCCAAGCGAAGCCGTGTTTTTGGGCGAGGATTTGGCCTTGAGTTGATTTTCCGCTACCGGCGAGTCCAAAAAGCATAATCATAATGCAGCTATTATAACACGAAAAATGTATAAATAAATGGTTTTGGTTGAATAAAATAGTGGAAGAGTATATAATATATGTTTATATGAATGAACAAAAAAATAGTGCGATGAGAGAGGGGGGAAAGATTCTTGGGGGTGTTCTTCGGGATGTGCAAGAATATGTCAAACCGGGAATGACGGGGAAAGAGATTGACGCTTGGGTGAGGGCGGAAATCGTCCGGAGAGGGGCGGGGGTGGCTTATGATATGCTACCTAAAAATGAGAGTTTTCCGGGAGCGATTTGTATCTCGGTGAACGACGCTGTGATTCATGGGACGCCGAATGATGAGGAACTTTCGGAGGGGGATAAGGTTTCGTTTGATCTTGATGTTTATTATAAGGGGTATTTTACGGATTCGGCGGTAACGATGATTGTCGGGGGAAAGGAAAAGGGGGCACCGGCGGTTCGGAAGATGCTTTCCGTGACAGAGGCGGCAATGTGGGAGGGGATTGAACAAGTCAAGCCCGGGGCAAGGATTGGCGACATTTCGGCGGCGGTTGAGAAAGTGCTTCGCAAGGGTAAACTCGGGGTTATCGAGAATTATGTTGGGCACGGAATCGGTAAGTCGATGCACGAAGACCCGGAGGTACCAAATTATGGAAAAAAGGGGCACGGGTATAAACTTAAAGTGGGGGACGTTATCTGTATTGAGCCGATGAGTTGCCTCGGGAAGCCGAAGAATTATGTTGATGAGTCGGACGATTGGACCGTGCGGCTCAAAGACGGGTCAATTGGGTGCCACTTTGAACATAGTATCCTAGTTACGGAGACCGGATATGAGGTTTTGACGCTTCCAGAGTAGGGGATTAGAACTTGAATTTCTTGAGAAGAGAGCCGAAAAAGCTCTTCTTTTCTTTTTTGGACTTTTGGGCCGGGCGAGAGTCAGATTCGGAGGCGAGGAGCATGAGGCCGACGGCGGCGGAGTATTCGGTTTTTTCGACGGAGGAGCTGACACCGCCGAGGGATTTCGGGACGCCGATTTTGACGCTCATTTCGAGGACTTCCTTTGCGAAGACTTCGAGGTCGCGCATCTTGGCGCCACCGCCAACGAGGACGGCGCCTTCGGGGAGACGCTTTTCGTAGCCGGCTTTTTTGAGTTCTTTTTTAACGTGTCCAAAAATCTCTTCGAGGCGGGCTTTGACGACCTCGTTGACGCGGTCGCGTTCGAAGGTTAGCTCTTCGCGGTTAACCTTTAAGGTAATTGCTTTGTCGGACGAGAAGGAACCAGTAACGTAGCGTTTTTTGATTTCTTCGGCGATTTCGGTGTTGATTTCGAGGCAGATGGCGAGGTCGTTGGTTACGTTGTTCGAGCCGGCGGGAATGACGCCGACGTATTGAAGGTCGCCTTCCTCGAAGATGGCGACGCTGGTCGTGGCGGCGCCGAAGTCGATTACGGCGACACCGTTTTCGCGTTGGCGATCGTCCAGGACGGCTCTGGCAGCGGCGACGACGGACGGAACGAAGCGTTCGACGCCGACCTTGGCACCTTCTAAAGATTTTCTCAAGTTGTCACAGTTAGGTTGGAGGGCGGAGACGACGTTGGCGCGCATTTCAAGACGAGCGCCGGTCATTCCGACGGGGTCGCGGACGGCTTCGCCACCGTCAATAGAGTAGCCGAAGGGAATTACGTCGAGAATTTCGCGATTGGCGGGGACACGACCGGTAACGGCGACGTCCTCGACGCGCATTAAATCTTCTTCGTTGATTTCGTGTTCGACGGTGCCGACAGCGATCATTCCTTCGGTTTTGGTGGTTAAGAGGCCGGAACCGTTGACACTGACGAAGGCGGAGCGGATTTCGAAGCCGGACATTCGCTCGACTTCGCCGAGTAAGCGATCGACGGCGTCGGCGGGGCCGGCGAGATTGGCGGGAATCCCCTTTCTCATCCCGAGGCTGCGCGATTCGTTATAGCCCACGACGGAGATTTTTCCGTCTTTACCGAGACTTGCGACGACAGCCCTTACGTTTTCTGTTCCTACATCGAGCCCTACGGCGTATCTAACAGTTTCATCCATAGGTTTATATTAGCATTAAGGTAATAAAAAGTAAATATTTGACATTTTTTGAAAATAAAGCATAAACATTATTGACAAAAATGAAAAAGTATGCTAGAATGAAAATAAGTTAGGAAACAAAATAAAAAACCTAGCAAACAAAAATAAAAAATATAATAAACAAAAAGGCAAATCAATGAGCGAGCAAACACAAAAATTAACGGAAGGAGGCGGGGAAGAGGAATTTATTATCCCCAACCAAAAAAATAATTCCGCTCTTGATAGTGTCAAGGTCGAATTCGAAGATTTTGAGCCAAAGCCTATAAACGAAGAAGCTGATCCAGCGACAATGGATAAAATTAGATTATTTCGGTTGAGGATGGCGGGAATCGGCGGAAAGACCTTAAATGTTTATAGAAAGGTAGCTTAATCCAATGTAAAAAACAAAAAGTATCTTCAAATGCAATAGACTAGGAAAGTGAGGTAGATTATAAGATGATGAGAGTCGGGTGAAAAAACCCGGCTCTTTTTTGTTGAAAAAATATTACAGTTATGGTAAGATTAGATAAAATAGGGAGATAATACGATGAAAATAAACAATTCTGAAGGGGGAGAAGAAAAAACCCGCGAGTTTATCGCTTCGTTGGTCGTCCGCGCGAAGGTGCCGGAAGGGGAAAGAGCGGCAGAAGAGGAGAGGCTCGAAAAAATGATTCTTGACCGGATTTTTGAGGAGGCGCTCGCGACGCTTCCGCAAGAGGAACTTGACGAGATGCAAAAATCACTCGACGAGACGGGGGATTTTTCGGAAGATAAGATTTACGCGGCGATGTTTAAAATGGGGGTGAAGCCGGAGAGTATTGTTTCGAAGGTTTTGCGTGAAATTGAGCGAGAATATCTTGGCGCGGAAAACGTCGAGTCGGAAGAAACTTTAATCGAGGCAGAGGAGGAAAAAGATGCTCGGTAGGAGAACTGACGGGGGAGCGGATGTTGCGGATTTTCTCAAGTATGAGAACGATGAGCCGGAGTTTGAGACTTATACTCCGTCGGGGGCGAGGAAATCTGGCGAGAGGGTAATAGAACACGCGCGGAGGAGGAACCGGGTTTATGATACGGTGGAGAATAACGAGGGAAGAGCCCGCGAGCGAGTCCACGATAGCGTTCCGGAAGTGAAGAGCACGCCGAGGAGTGTTAGCGAGGCGGCGGAACGAAGCCCGAAGGCGAAGTCACGAAAGAGGGGGATTGGAAAGACGTTGCTTACGATTGCGCTTTCGGCCGGTCTTGCAGTTGGGGGGACGCTTTATATTAGCGACCAGATTAATGCTCGGAAAGAGAATAAGGAGCCGGAAGGGCCGGAGACGAAGATTGAGGAACAGGGCCTTGCGCCGAGCTTGGAAAATAATATTGCGGTTGAGGACGAGACAATTCTGTATGGTGAGAATGGGGCAGATTCGTTTGTCGAGCCGACGCCAACGCCTACACCAACGCCGACGCCGGATGCTCCGACTGCGACACCGACGGTTGCTCCGACGCCGACGCCAACGCCTACGTCTATGCCAACGGCTACTGCAGCGCCGTTTTATAACCACAATGTCAATGCTGGGGCTAGTGCGGCGGCGTTCTATAATGGTGCGAATACTTATACTGGCGCCGCCAATGCGGAGGCTACTACACCGGCGGCTTTGCCGACGGTGGGGGAGACAACCGAGCAAAATCAAGAGCTGCTTGAACAATCGGCAATGCTTAGGGGTTGGAAAGTGCCAGAGGAAGTTTTGAATGATGCTATGAATGGAAAGGCAGAGGGGGCAGAGGAGGAGGGCGCGGGATTGCAATACGGAGAAACGATGGAGAATGTAGAAGAACGACACGGAGAATTTGTGGAACTTGGAAAGATGAAGATAGGTAACCTCAAGGGCGAAGTGACGATGTTTGAATACCACGGTGGGTATATTCCGGAGGATGAGACGTATTACGAGGAGTCCGAAAAGAAAAAATCACCGACGGCTTACTCGACTCCGCTTGAGGGAGATTTGTATGCACGAAAGATTGAGGATTGGACGAAGAAGTTAGCGAGGTCACCGAAAGCGTTTGCGGCGTTTATTATGGAGCATGATTACGAGTCGGTGCTTGGAATTGACGAATTTATGTCTATGGAAGAAGCTGAGGCTTGGGCTAACGAAATAGCGGGGATGCCGGCGGACGAATACGATACGATAATTAACAAGGGGCTTTCGACATGGTATTCGAGAGTGAAGGAAGCGAAGTTCAATAACGAATGTGGACTTGCGCTTGATATGCACGATGATACTGAGTCGCCGACAGGGGGAGCGCAAGATGAGATTAGGCTATTTGGCCTTTATCGCGGTAACGACGGACAAAAACAGGTGACGTTTGTCGGAAAACTAAATGACGGAACGACGGGGTATATGACGAAGAACGACCAGGCGTATAAAAACGTGGTCGAGTCGGCGAGAAACGAAAATTTGGCAAAGGGAAAGTTTAGTAAGGTGGCTTGGCTTAATATAGAGCGGGGGAACTGGGAGTATAAGCTCGGTGATAAAAAAGCCAATACGCCTAAGATGACGGCTAATCCGACGCCTGTAACGACAGAAGCTCCGACCGTGGCTCCGACAGTTGCTCCGACACCGACGCCAGAGGTGACTCCGGCTCCGACGAGTGCGCCAACACCAGGAGCGACGGAAGCTCCGACGCCAGAAGCTACCGCAACCCCGACAGTTGCTCCGACGCCGGAAGTAACTCCGACACCGTCCGCAACGCCAGAAGCAACGGTGGTCCCAACTCCAACCGCAACGCCGGAAGTAACTCCGACACCGTCCGCAACGCCAGAAGCAACGGTGGTCCCAACTCCAACCGCAACGCCGGAAGTAACTCCAACTCCAACGCCCAATATAACGCCTGTAGCGACGAATATACCGGAGTCGACGCCGATTCCGGTGGCGACGAAGAATCCAGAGAATGAAGTGCGGGGGGTCAATACCGGAAGAGACAATACGGTAATTGAGGCGACGGCTAGCGTTGAGGCCGAACAAGGTGGTCCGACAACGGAAGAAAGTCTTAATAAGAGGCCTTCGGAGGTAAACGTGGTGGTTGATAATACCGGTAGTGGAGGAGAAAACGCTACGAGTGCAGTAAATCAGCAAGGCGAAGGGATATTGAATATGACCGGAACTTCGGAAGAGGTGGCTACACAATATGCAGCGGATGCGGCGGCAGAACAACTTAACGAGAGTACAACGGCGGGGAATGAATTTACAGCCGAGGAGCTTGCTCAAATGCGAGCGGATGGATTCTAAAAGGAGATATAAATGAAGGACAATAAGAATAAAAAGAACAAAAAAAGGATTTTCGTTAGCGCGGTTGCGTTGGCGATACTTGGGGGAGCACTAGTGAATGTTGTAAAATTTACAACAGTTAGTGCGTGGGGGCCGGAGAGGCAAACTTATACGAACGCCAGTCCGGCGTCGCAAGCGGTCTTTAACTCGATTACGGACAATGCGGGGGTGGGGGACGAGCGCGACTTTGTTCGGATTGTCGAGATTAGCAAGGACGGAACGAAGAATGTTTATTCGAACGACGTAACGATTCGAGGGGGGTATGACTATGACGTTTGGATTTATTTCCATAATAACGCGAGTTCGACCTATAATACGGTGGAACAGAATTATGCTGGGGTGGCGAGAAACGTGAGGGTGTCCGCGGCGTTTCCGAGCAGCCTGAAGGCGGGGGAGAAGGGGCAAGTTGACGCTTATATTACTTCGAACCGGACGCTAGTGGATAAGGTTTGGGACGAGGCGTATATCACCGCGGCGGAGAACGTTAATCTTGCTTACGTTGCGGGGAGTGCGAAAATCTTGAACCAGGGGGCGGCGAACGGGACTGTGCTTTCGACAGACCTCTTTACGGAGGCGGGGACGTTGATTGGGTATAATACGCTGAACGGGATTGTTTATGGGTGCGACGAATATGCGGGGCAAGTGGTTTATACGATTCGCGCGACGACGGTGGTTGAACCGAGCTCGACGTTTGAGATTGATAAAAAAGTTTCGACGGACGGAGGGGCGAATTGGAATGACGATACGGCGCTCAAGCCCGAGACGGAAGCGGAGTTTAGAATTACCTATAAGAATACGGGGACTTTGTTGCAGGCCGTTACGGCGTTTGATACGTTGGAAAATGGCGTGGGGATGGAATATGTTGCGGGAAGTACGAGGATTGTTGCGAACGGAACGGAGATGATTGTTCGAGACGAGAACGGCGGAAAATTATTTAACGGTGGCGTCGAGGTTGGTGAGATTAAGCCGGGAGAGACGGCGGAAATCTATTATAAGGTCAAGATTAAGTCGGCAGAGAGTTTTACGAGTTGTGCAAAAACTGTGCTTTATAACCTTGCAGGGGTGAGCGCGAAGGCGACGGGGGAGGGCGTTGGAGCGAATACGGGGGTAGCGACACTACACGATAAAGTCCGAATCGAAGTTGATAATACGGGGAACGGTTGCGGAGGGGGAGTGATTCCGACGATTTTGCCGAACACCGGGCCGGCGGAGTGGATTTTGGCCGGGGTGATGGGGACGGGGCTTGTTATGGGAATCATATATTATATTAGTAGTAAGAGAACGCTAAAAAGACTACAGGAACAGACGAAGGGTAACGAGCCCTAGTAGGCTCTTGCGCCTTTCGCTGGAGTGTGGTATAATTGGTGGGATTTAATAAATAAAGGAAATCATGAAACAAGCAGTCATTTTAGTAGGTGGCAAGCAATACGTTGCTACTGAAGGTGAGACCCTACGGGTGGACCTCCTCCCGGAAGGAACGAAAGAGCTCGAGATTGACGCTTTGCTTCTCATTGACGGCGAAAAAACGACCGTCGGGACGCCGACCGTGAAGGGCGTCAAGGTGAAAGCGAAGGTGAGCGAGCCGGAGGTTAAGGGAGATAAGGTCCGCGTCATTCGCTACCACTCCAAGAAACGCGTCCATAAGGAAAACGGACACCGCCAACGCTACTCCGAAATCAAAATCGAAAGCATTAAGTAAAACGAAAGCTCTAGGAAAACCTAGAGCTTTTTTAGTAGGCCTTCAAGCTCCTTGTTGTTTTTGAAGGTGATGGTGATGGATTTGCTGGTGATTTTGACCTTTTTGGCGGACCACTTTTTGGCGAAGGATTGTTCGCGGTCGTAGTTTAAGCTAGCTTTGACGGCGGCGGCGGAGGACTTGGGCTTCTTGGCCTTTAAGTAGGCTTCAACTTCGCGGGCGGTCCAGGATTCGGCGAGGATTTTTTTGAGGACCTCGGCGACTTTTTCCTCGGGGAGGGGGATGAGTGGGCGCATGACGGCTTCGCTTAAATTGTTCTCGACCATGGCCTTCTTGGCGAAGTCGGGGAGGTTGAGGAGGCGAAGGGTGTTTTCGACGCTGGACTCGGACTTTCCGATTCGCTCGCCGATTTCTTTGGAGTTCAAATTAAATTCGCTTTGCAACTTTGCGTAGGCAGTTGCGAGCTCGAGGGCGTTCAAATCTTCACGCTGGGCGTTTTCGATGATGGAGAGTTCGAGGCGATTTTGGGCGTCCAACGTTCGGACGATGGCGGGGATTTTTTCTAGTCCGGCGAGGGTGGCGGCGCGGAAGCGACGTTCGCCGGCGACGATTTGGTAGTTTTTCCCGGTTCGGACGACGACGATGGGTTGGAGAACGCCGTTTGCGCGGATTGAGTCGGCGAGGGCGTTTAAGGATTCTTCGTCGAAGCTCTTTCGGGGTTGGTCGGGGTCGGGGACGATTTTTTCGAGCGGAAGTTCTTCCAGGCTTGAGAGTTTTTTGTCTTCGATTGCGGTTGGGTCGAACTCGGCGTCGATTAAATCGGTCGGGATTAGACTTTCAAAACCTTTACCTAAACCTTTCATGGAATTATTTTTCTCCTCTTGTTCTTAATTCGACTTCGCGGGCGAGTTCCTTGTACGCGCGGGCGCCTTTGCTGAATTTGTCGTAGTCGCCGACGGGGGCGCCGTGGCTCGGGGCTTCGGCGATGCGGACGTTGCGGGGGATTGTCGTCTCGAAAGTCTTGTCCTTAAAATATTTTTTAATTTCGGCGAGGACCTGTGCGGAGAGGGAAGTGCGTTTGTCGTACATGGTGGCGAGGACGCCGAGGAGTTGGAGCCCGGGGTTCATCGCTTTTTTGACGAGTTTCATGCTGGTTAAGAGTTGGGCGACGCCTTCGAGGGCGTAGAACTCGGTTTGGACGGGGAGAAGAAGGTAATTTGAAGCAATCATTCCGTTGACGGTTAAGAGCGAAAGGGAAGGAGGGGAGTCGATGATGATGTAATCGTAGTCGCTGGCGACGCGGGAGAGAGCGGATTTTAGGATTGAGAACTTTCCCTTGAGGTTTACGAGTTCGACTTCGGCGTTGGCGAGGTCGGGGGTTGTTGGGGCAAGGTCGAGGTTTTTGTATTTGGTCGGAATGATGGCGCCTTCGAGGGCGACGCGGCCGGACAGGACGTCAACCATGGTGGCCTCAAGGTCGGATTTTTCGACGCCGAGGCCGGAAGTTGCGTTGCCTTGCGGGTCGAAATCGACGATTAAAGTTCGGTATTTGTCTTTTGCGAGATAATAGCCAAGATTGACCGACGTCGTTGTTTTCCCGACACCTCCCTTTTGATTCGTAACACAAATCACGATAGCCATATACGTTATTATAACACATTATTGGATAAATTCATTAAAATTATTAAGTTTTGGGACTAAGAGTCTCACGCAAGCAGCGTAAAAAATCATCAGCCTATTAAGTAAGACCTATTCAAGAGCCTCTAGACAATAATTGTTTTAACTTTTGGCGGGCGTGGGAGGTGAAGATTTTGTCGAGCCAGGATTCGCGGGGGACTTGGTTTTTTGAAGTCAAAATTTCGACGACGTCGCCTTGCTCGAGCTTGCGGTTTAGGTTGCTCATCTTGCCGTTGATTTTGACGCCGGAGACGTGACCGCCGATTTCGGAGTGAAGGCGGAAGGCGAAGTCTAAGGGTAAGGAACCGTTCGGGAGGTCGATGATGTCGCCCTTGGGGGTGTAAACAAAAATCTTGTCGGCGAAGAGGTTGAGGCGGAGTTTTTTCAAATCGACCTTTTTGCCTTCTTTCAGTTTCGCGGCGGCGTCTTGGAGTTCGGTAATCCAGAGGAGGTTGGTGGGGAGGTGTTCGATTTTGCCTTGTTTGTAGTTTTCGGTGAGTTTTTGCTCGTTGTAATAAAAGCTGGCGGCTAACCCACGTTCGGCGTATTCGTGCATCTTGTCGGTGCGGATTTGGAACTCGACGATTTTCTTGTTCGGAGTGATGACGGTGGTGTGGAGGGATTGGTAGCCGTTTTGCTTGGGTTTGGCGATATAGTCTTTGATACGGCCGTTCATGGGGGTATAAAGGGAGTGGAGAAGTCCGAGAGTGAGGTAGCAACTCGTGATGTCGGGGACGATGATGCGGAGGGCGGTTAAATCGTAAATCTCGCCCATGTTTTGGTTGTGTTTCGCGAGCTTTTTGTGAAGGGAATAAACGGATTTGATGCGGCCGGAGATTTTGAAGTCGAGTTTTTCTTTCTTTAGTAAATCGGAGACTTCGTCTTCGATTTGTTTGAGGGCCTTGGCGGCTTGTTTGTTGTTTTCTTCGATGAGGTTTTTTAAGTATTCGAAACGCTTTGGGTTGACGTAGGAGAAGGCGATATCGGCGAGTTCGACGCGGAGGCGACCCATATTCAAGCGGTCGGCGAGAGGAGCGAAGATTTCTAGGGTTTCGAGGGCGATTTTTCGTTGCTTGTCGGGCGGGAGAGCGGAGAGAGTGCGGGCGTTATGAAGGCGGTCGGCGAGTTTGATGATTAAAACGCGGATGTCGTTGCCGGTGGCAATCATTAAGCGGAGAAAATTGTCCTTGGTTTCGGGGAGGTAAGTGTCGAGGCCGCCCATGTTCTTGCGGATTTTGCCGAGTTTGGTAACGCCGTCAACGAGGAAGGCGACGGATTCGCCAAATTCGTTTTTGATTTGTTCGAGGGTAATGTCGGTGTCTTCGACGGTATCGTGGAGAATGCCGGCGATAATAGTATCTTCGTCCATTTGCCAATCTTCGAGGATTTTTTTCACGGCGAGAGGGTGGTTAATGTAGGGTTCGCCGGTTTTTCGGAGTTGGCCTTCGTGCGCCTTGGTGGCGATTTCGACGGCTTTTAAGATTCGGGGCGAGTCCTCGGTTCTTTCTTCTTTCGGTTTTTTATTCTTGGACATTATGTTATTATAATAACATATGATGAAAATTTTGTGGACAGACGGAAGCGCGGACCCGAACCCGGGGCCAGGCGGTTACGCGGTGCTTGACCAAAACGGAAACCCGGTTAGGCTCGGGCGGGCGGACGAGACGACCAATGTAAGAATGGAGGGGACGGCGATTATCGAGGCGATGAAATATGCGGGGGAGGAGGGGTGCGAAATACATACGGATTCGCAACTTTGGGTGAATATCTTGACGCAGTGGGCGCAGGGTTGGGAGCAGAGATGTTGGACGAAGAGGAACGGAAAGATTAAAAATCTCCAGATGGTCCGGGAGGCGTGGCGACTATATAATAAATATCCGGTCAAATTGTGTTTCGTGCGCGGGCACATGGGGACGGAGCTGAACGAACTGGCGGACATTTGGGCGAACCGGGCGAGGGAGGGGGAGACAATAAAAGGAGAGAAAGATGAAAAAAGTAATTGTTAAGATGAAACTGAAGAGTCGAGAGGAGTTTGAGAATACGCTCACGTCGCTCGGAATGGATTTTTCGCCGATTTTTTGGCAACATGACCGGGTTTATGTCCCGAGGAATTATCGACGAGGGGCGGGATTTCCGCGGATGATTATGCGGACGGAGATGAAAGCGGTGGACCGACCGCCGAAATATAGCCTGATTTTAAAGCGGCACATTGAGGATTCGAACATTGAGATTGTTGACGAGACCGTGGTAAAAGATTATACCGAGGCGGCGAATATCGTTTTACAACTTGGATTCAAGCAGATTGCGGAAATTTCTCGGAGGCGGCAAGAGATAAGAATGGGCGAGGGGACGGTGATGTATCTTGATAAAATTGAGGGGACGAATGGGTACTTTGCGAAGATTGAGGCGGAGATTTCCGAAAAGGATTCGGCGAGTGCGCAGAGAAACGAAATCTTGAAAACGTTTGAGAGCCTTGAGCAGAAAAACGAAGTGCCGGAGACTTACGCTGAAATATTGCACGGGGTGATTTAGGGTGATATAATTGGGAGATGAAACGAAAGAGTGAGAGGCATAATACTTATAAGCAGCGGATTGGGCGCGCAGTAGAGAAAGCGCGGCTCGAGAAAGGCTGGACGCAGGCGGAGCTTGCCGAAAAGGTGGGGACGAGCCAGTCGGCAATTCACCGTATCGAAAAGGGCGAACAGAACGTCTCGCTCGACATGATTAAACGACTTTCCGACGTGTTCGGGAGACAAATTCTTGCGGTGGCGGACGACGCTTCGCAGTCGTATGTTATTAACGGCGGGAAAGAACTTAAAGGTTCGATTGACGTTAATACGAGCAAAAATGCGGCGGTGGGGCTGCTTTGTGCGTCGCTTTTAAACGAGGGGACGACGACGCTTCGGCGGATTGCGAAGATTGAGGAAGTTTATCGGATTATTGAGGTTTTGGAGTCGATTGGAGTGGGGATAAACTGGGTGAATGACGGGAAAGACCTCGAAATCGTCCCGCCGAGTGAGCTTGGGCTTGATAAAATTAACGTCGAGGCGGCGAGAAGGACGCGGTCGATTTTGATGTTTATGGGGCCACTTTTACACGAATTTTCTGAGTTTGAACTTCCTTACGCGGGGGGGTGTTCGCTCGGGACGAGGACGATTGAGCCGCACCTCAAAGCGCTTTCGCAATTCGGGATGACGGTTGACGCGAGGGGGAAGAGTGGGTTTTATAAAATCTCCGTTAATGAGGAGGCGCTCCGCGCGAATAGTGGGGAGAAGAAAATCGTGCTCGTCGAGAGGGGAGACACGGTGACGGAAAACGCGTTGATGGCGGCGGCGAAGTTCCCGGGGAAGACGCGGATTGTTGGGGCGAGTCCGAATTATATGGTCCAAGACCTTTGCTTTTTCTTGCAAAAGCTCGGCGTGAAAATTGAGGGGATTGGAACGACGAATCTCGTGGTTACGGGAGTTCCGAAAATTGAGAAAGATGTCGAGTATTTTCCGGCGGAAGATCCGATTGAGGCGATGAGTTTAATTGCGGCGGGGATTGTTACGAAGTCGGAGATTGAAATCCGACGGGCGCCGATTGAGTTTCTTGAAGTTGAACTTGAAGTGTTGAAAAATATGGGGGCTCAGATTTCCCGGAGCGAAGAATATAAGTCGCGAAACGGGAAAACCAGGTTGGTTGACCTTCGGCTCAAGAAGGCGAGGCTCAAAGCGCCGGCGGACAAAATCCATCCGATGCCATTCCCGGGGCTCAACATCGACAACTTGCCGTTCTTTTCTGTGATTGCGGCGACGGCGAAGGGGAGGACGCTGATTCACGATTGGGTGTTTGAGAACCGGGCGATTTATATCACCGAACTTTCCAACCTTAACGTTAAAGTTGAGCTTCTTGATGCGCACCGAGTTTATGTCGAGGGGGAGACGAACTTTAGGCCGGCGGAGATGATGGCGCCACCGGCGCTTAGGCCGGCGGTGGTGATTTTGCTCGCGATGTTGGCGGCCCCGGGGACGTCGATTTTGAGAAATGTTTATATGATTAAGCGTGGGTATCAGGATTTTTCCGAAAGGTTGAAGACACTCGGCGCGGAAATTGAGGCGCTTTAATGGACGGATTAAACGAACAACAACTTGAGGCGGTTAAGACGCTCGAAGGACCGCTACTTATTCTTGCGGGGGCGGGGTCGGGAAAGACGAAGACGCTGACTTGTCGCGTGGCAAATCTTTTGAAGCACGGGGTTTTAGAGTCGAACATTCTCGCCGTAACATTTACGAACAAGGCGGCGAACGAGATGCGCGAGAGACTTTGGAAAATTCTGAATCCTGTTGGCGAACCGCCGCGGAGTTTTATGCCGTATATGGGGACGTTCCACGGGATTTGTGTAAGAATTTTACACCTTGAATACGAAGCGGCGGGGCTTGATAGAAACTTCGTGATTTATGATACGGAAGACCAAGGAAGTCTAGTTAAAAGAATTATACGAGAGCTTAAAATCGAGGATAAGAGCCTTAAGCCGCGAACGGTGCTTTCGATGATTTCTAAAGCGAAGAACGAAGGGCGGAGTCCGGAGGAATATGCGCACGAGGCGTATTATCCGATGCAGAAAAATGTTGCGAAAATCTTTGAGAGATATGAAAAAGAGAAAGAGGCGGCGGCTGCGCTTGACTTTGACGACCTTTTGCTTAGAGCCTTGAAACTTTTTCGGGAAAATGCAAGCGTAAGGGAAAAATGGCGGGAGAGATTCCATTATATTCTTATCGACGAGTATCAGGACACGAACCGGGTGCAATACCAGCTCGTGCGGTTGCTCGTTAATGATAAACATAATATTTGCGTGGTCGGGGACGATTGGCAGTCGATTTATTCTTGGCGAGGGGCGGATTTTACGAACATTTTGAACTTTACGCGGGATTTTCCCGAGGCGAAGGTGATTAAACTTGAGCAAAATTATCGCTCGACGGGCAACATTTTGGACGCGTCGCAAAAAATCATCACGCAGAATAAACAGAGGTCCGACAAAGTGCTTTACACGAAAGCAGGGGAGGGCGACCCGGTGACGATTAAGACGACCAGGGACGAGTCGGACGAAGCGAACTATGTCGCGAGGCAGATTATGCGGATGAGTGAGAAGCGAGGATTTTCCGATTTTGCGGTGCTTTATCGAACGAATGCGCAGAGTTATGCGTTTGAGAAGGCGTTTATTAACGCGAGAATACCGTATAAAATCGTTGGCGGGGTGCGGTTTTATGACCGGAGGGAAGTTAAGGACGTTCTTGCGATTTTGCGATTGGTCCTTAATCCGAAAGATAGGATTAGTTTTGAGAGGGTGGCGAAGAATGTGCTTTCGGGGATTGGGGAGAAGACGCTTTCGAAGATTTTTGCGTATCTTGACGCTGGCGGGAGAATCGGCGACGCGGAGGTTGGGGCGGAACTTACGACGAGAGCGCGGAATGCGGTCGCGAGGCTCGCGAACTTTCTTGCGGAAATTCAACACGCGGGAGGAGGGGACGAAGAAAGTAGCCTCACGCCGCAAGAGATTGTCGAGCGGACGGTGAATTATTTTGATTTTGCGACGTTGCTTGACGACGGAACGCCGACAGGGAAGGAGAGAATCCGGAACTTGGCGGTACTCGCCGATAACGCGTCGAAGTCCGAAACGCTAGAGGAGTTTCTCGCTGAGACGGCGCTGATGTCGTCGGCGGACGAGACGGCGGGGAAAGATTCGGTGACGCTGATGACGTTGCACGCGGCGAAGGGGCTTGAGTTTCCGGTGGTCTTCGTGGTTGGGCTTGAGGAAGGGTTGTTTCCGAGTTCGCGAGCGGACGAAGAAGCGACGCTCGAGGAAGAGCGGCGGCTGGCGTATGTTGGGATGACGAGGGCGATGGAAGATTTGTTTCTTACCTGGGCGCAGAGTAGGTTTACGTTTGGGGGAAGGAATTTTTCGATGCCGTCGAGATTTTTGCTCGAGCTTGGGTTTGATCCGTATGCGGGGAATGATTTTGATGAGTTTTCGGATTCGAACAGCTTTAATCCGTTTCCGGATGATGATCTGCCAGTGTGGACATAGGATTCGCTCCGGCGACGGTTAGACTAGCCTCTTGGGGGTTCGCCGCCGTCGGGTTCGCCCATGAGTTTTTTGGACTTGATTTCGTAGCGGAGACCGGTGACGGGGGAGACGTAGTAGTCTTCGTTCAGGAGGTTGACGAAAGTGGTTAAATCTTTGTCGTCCATGATGATAATGGACTTGTCGTCGTCGGTCATGAGGTCGAGTTGCATCTCGTCGGAATAGTCGAGCATTTGTTCCTGGGTCATGGCTTCGTTTATGTCGAGGTTTTGGATTTTTTTAAGGAGAGGTTTTCTGTCTTGGAGAAGGGCGTTTAGAGTCAAGCCTTCGGCAAAACTTAATTTGTATTTTTCTTGGAGTTCTTTGGCCTTGGCGTCGGCGAGGACTTGGGACTTGTAATCGTATTGGAAGAGGGCTTCGAACTTGGTTTGGTTGAAGACGATGATGTTGCCGTCGATGATGGCGACTTGGTTGTCTTCCGGCATCTTGATGGCGACCTCGGCAGAGAACGGTTCAAAACTCTCGCCGTTCAGTTCCCAACTGGTTGCGCCTTTGAGAGCGCTCGAAGCGGAAAGACCTTTGGCGATATAGAAAGTCTTGGTTCCGTCGTCGCCACCGGGGTAACTAAACTTGGCGATGATACCCTTGACTTTCTTAAATTCGTATTCGTTGTCGCTGAAGAAATCGATGTCTTTGTATTCGTTTTCGATGAGGTGGATTAGGGTTTCGGCACGACCGACGTTTTCGAGCTTCGTTCGGTAGATTACCTTGTCCTCGCCGTCGCTCTTTTCGTATTCGCGACACTCGAGACCCTTGTCAGCCTCTTTGATAATGTAAGAAATCGCCTCTTGCATAAACATCGCCTTGACCGAGCTTGTCAGCTTGTCGGAGTAGCGGACTTTGAAGGGGGTGTAGTTTTTATTGAATAAAAACAGCTCAACCGAAACGTTGTTTTTTACTTCGTCGATTTCGTTCGCCCACTGGAAGACGTCGAAAGTGTTATTTTCCATAGTTACCTCACTTAAGTTTCTTACATTATATCATACAATAAGAAGTTTTACTTCCGCAGGACTGTGGAAGTAAAACTTTTCCACAGGGTTGTGGAAAAGTTTTAGGAGGGCGAAAAAAATGTTTAAAAAAGGTCTTGCATTTTATCGCGAAAGTGGTTATACTAATAGCAAGTAGAAGTCATAAATAAAAACGAAAAACAAAAAACTATCTACGAAAAGCACATTAATAGCGTTTGAGAACGATTAACAGGGAGTTTTGGCGCGCGGTTAAATTTAGCGATACGCGTCACCAAAATCGTCGGTTCTTTCTAAAACTAACACCTCCCAATTAAAACTCTGGAGATTTCTACAAAAAAAGAAATCTGCAACCATTTACACAATAATCTCTCAACGGCCGCGATATGACTTGGGACTATCCCAGGAGATCGTGGTAGATCTAGTGTAATTGAACAAACAAAAATCGAACAAACACAAAAACGCTGAAATTTCTTGTTAAGCGTTCTCAAACATTAGAAGAAGCATATGATATAATATATATCATATGGAAGAACTTCATAAACCTGTATTATTATCGGAAGTGCTCGAGGTTCTTAAACCGCGACCGGGTGAATCGTATTTAGATTTGACGGCGGGATTTGGAGGGCATGCGAGCGAAGTTTTGGATTTAACACAGAACTATAAAGACTCGGTTTTAGTCGACCGGGACCAGGTGGCGATGGAGTACCTTAAAGGGAAGTACGAAAGTGAACCTTTGGGTTTCGTCAACAAGGATTTTTATAGTGCTATGTTAGAGTTTGTAGATTGTGGTAAAAAATTCGATATGATACTTGCGGATTTTGGAGTTTCTTCCCCGCAATTAGACCAAGCAGAAAGAGGGTTTTCTTTTCTTCGAGATGGACGGTTAGATATGAGAATGGACAGGACACAAGAGCTTACAGCTTCCCGAGTTGTCAACCGGTATCCGGAGGGCAAGCTCGCGGAGATTTTCGAGAGATATGGAGAAGAGAGACCTGGGAATGCGAAGAGATTGGCGCGAGAAATCGTCCATAATCGTCCGTTCGAGACGACGATGGAGCTTTCGGAGTTTATCCGGCGACACTCGCGGTATTCGAAGACGCATCCGGCGACGAAGATTTTTCAGGCGATACGCATTGAGGTTAATGACGAACTTTCGATTATCGAAAAGACGTTACCGTTAATCCCGAAAGTGCTGAATCCTGGAGGGAGAGTCGCGATTATCACGTTTCATAGCTTGGAAGATAGGCTCGTCAAACAGTTTTTCAGAAGCGCAAGTAGCTTCGGAGAAGAGTCGGAACTTTCGATTTTGACGGAGAAGCCAATAGTTGCGGGCGAAATGGAGTTGTTATCGAATCCGCGGTCTCGTTCTGCGAAACTCAGAGCGGCGCAACGGAATTGATAAAATAAAAACAAAATAATAAAAAATAAAAACAAAAAGGAGTTATTACTATGCCAAAGCAAATCGTGGTTTCCAACAAAAGCCGTGCACAAAAGGTCAAAGTTAAATTTTACTAGAATTTAGCCGCTAAAAAAATAGAGACTACATGGCCCGAAAAGGGCTGCCACAACTAGAATGGTTGCGGAGTCTTATGAGAGTGTGTTAAATTTATGACCTTCCCGAGACGGAGCCTAGATTACTTATAGCTCTGTCTAGGCTACCCGTCTCGGCCTTGAGTTTTATAAATTAGCCCAATATGAAACTAATTTTTAATATCTAAAAAAGGAAAACCAAAAAGGAAAAATAAAAAATGCGAGAATCTAGTTCGACTTGGGTCCGAAATCGGAACATTGTTAGGCATACCCCGAAGACGTTGGGGAGTGTATCGCAAAGCGTGATTCTCGGGATTTTGGTTTTGGTGATTGGGTTGATTTATGTAACTCAAGGGACGAGGGCGACGAGCTATGATTATGAGTTGTCGAAAGTTGAGGAAGAGATTGCGGAGCTTGAGGCAAGAAAAGAAGACCTTGCCGTGGAGCGAGCTCGATTGACAAGCATCGCGGCGCTAGAGAATAACGAAGTAGCGGCGAAGATGGCGAATGGCGTTGTCAGCGGATACGCGGAGTAAGACGTATCTCGGTCACCTCGGCGGCTTTGAGGAAGTTGAGGTTTTGGAGGTAGGCGGGGGCGGAGGCCTGGGCCAAGACCATGCCGGTATTGACGATGAGCGAGGCGCCGGTTTTTAGGGTTTCTTTTCCGCGCATTTCGCGAGAGGGGAACCAACGGCCGAAGGGGGCGATGATGCCGCCGTGAAAATGAACGGCGTCGGCAAGGAGGTCGAGGCCGAGGGGGAGAGCGCCACCGTGGGTGTGGCCGAAAGAGAAGACGTCGAAGGACTTTAGGGCGGGGAGGGAGTAGAGGTTGTTTATCGGAGCGTGCGCGGCGAACCAGTGGACGTAGCCCGGCTTTTTTGTGAGGATGCCCGCTTGGTCGAGTTCGCGCAAACTTCTTTTCATGGCGGAGAAATTTTCGCCCTTTTTGCCGGGACGTTGGTAGTAGGCTTCGGGACCTTGGAGAAAGCCGAAAATTCGGAGGCTGCCAATTTCAAACCAACTATTCAAGAGGAGTTTGACGCCGGATTCGCGGCAGAGACGGCGCCAATTTGTTAGGGCGTCTTTTTTAATACGGGAATTATAGTCCGCGAGGGAGGAGGGGGCGGAGTGGACGGGTTCGACTTGATCGTGGTTCCCGAGGACCATGACGGTTGGGGCGATTTTGGCGCAGGCGGTTAGAGATTGCTTGAGTTTGAGGCAAAGCCGGGAGCTATTCAAAGAAATTGGGGTGTCGAAGAGGTCGCCTTGGAGAATGATGAGGTCGGGGGAGATGGCGGTGAGGCGGGATTTTAGGAAAGACAGTTGCTTTTCGGTGACGATGTCGCTGACGTGCCAGTCGCCGGTGAGGGCGATGGTGAGGGGGTCGGCGAGATGGTCAAGCTCGAGGGTATAGACGGGCTTGCGGCAAAAAATTGGCTCCTTCAAAAACATAAACATATTATAACGCAAAATGTAGTATAATGGAAAGATGAATTTGGCGAAATTTTTCGACGATTTTGCGATTGCAGGGAGGGGAGTGTTGCTTGCGACGAGGAGGAAGGATTTTTGGACTGCGTTTCTTGCGACGTTTTTTATCTTCGGAACACTACTTAATCTTCTTTCTAACGGGACGACGGGGTTCATGTTGTTACTTCACGGGAACTTCGAGATACTTGGAAAGGCGGTGGTTGCGAACTTTGGGGTTGGGAAGGAAGCGCTTGATTTTATGGTTAATTTTATTTTGACGGTGTTTCAGGCGGTGTTGGTGGGCTTGGTTGTTATCGTATATAAACATAATCGAGAAGGAGTTTCGGCGGGTGCAGGGATTGCGGCGGGGTTGATGGTGCTCGGGTCGGGGTGTCCGACGTGCGGAACGACGCTTCTTACACCGGTTGTTGCGACGATTTTTTCGGGGGCGACGGGGGCGGTTGGTGCGGCAGGGACGGTGTCGATGGTGTTGAATATACTCGCGATTGTGGTTGCGATTTTGGTGTTTCGGAAACTGGGGACGGAAGTCTATGCTATAATAGTGAGTGAAAAATTTAGAAAAAAAGGAGAAGTGGAGAAGAATGAAAAGAGCAGGTAGGATTGTCGCGTTGGTGTTGGTGTTTGGGGCGGTGTTTTTTGCGATTGTTTTTAGTAGCGTGAAACCGGCGGAAGTGGCGGGGAAAGTTTGGACGGAGAGTATGGTGGTCGGGGACCCGGAGACGGCGGTGAGGCATTATGTGGTTTATACGGATTTGATGTGTCCGTATTGTAATTACTATGCGAAAGTGATTATGGATAATGATTCCGAGTTTAGGGATTATCTTTCGAGAAATAAAATTGCGTATGAGGTTCGGGTGACGGATATGCTTTATGAGTCGTCGGGGGTGGAGCTTTCGAGGCCGGCGGCGGAGGCGGCGTATTGCGCCGGACGAGAGGGGAAGTTCTTTGAATTCTATCACGGGTTTTTGGTCGCGATTTTTGAGGATTACTATGAGAAGGGAATTGGTAATTCGAAAACGGCGGCGCCGATAAAAGACATTGAGAACGCGTATTTTGAGGAGATTGCTGAGGAGGTGGGGGTTAGCGCGGAGTTTAAGACGTGCCTTGAGAACGAGGAAACGGTGGCGGAGGTTCAAGAAAAGACTAGGAAGGCGGCGACGGTTGCGCAAGGATTGCCGTATTTTGTGTTTGGGAAAATGCAGACGGGGGGATTTGACCCGAGTTGGGGGTGGAGCGTGGTTCGAAGTATGTTTGATAGCGGGCTTTAAGGCCGCGGGTTTTGACAAAAGAAATCTCGCCCGCTATCTTTATAGGGGCGAGATTACTATCACTTCGTGTTAGTTGTTTCAACAACTGGTGGCTCCGGTCGGACTTGAACCAACGACACAAGGCTCTTCAGGCCTCTGCTCTACCAGCTGAGCTACAGAGCCAACCTTCTTTATTTTATCACAAAGTGTGCTAAAATAAAAGCATGAAAAAGCTAAATACTTCCCCAATCTCCGGCATGCAAGAACTTTTGCCCGAAAAGCAGGCCATTTTTAACCAAATGAAACGCCAAATTGAGGAAGTATATCGGCTCCACGGATTTTTGAACATCGAAACGCCCATGATTGACCGAACGGAAATCCTGTTCGCGAAGGCGGGTGGAGAAACCGAAAAGCAGATTTATCGAGTCTATAAAACCGGTGAGAGCGCGGAGGAATCGCGCGAAGCGTTGCGTTTCGACCACACGGTTCCGCTCGCTCGCTACGTCACCGAACACGAGACTGACCTTGCCTTTCCGTTCCGCGTTTCTCAAATCGGTCGTAACTTCCGCGGCGAACGCGCGCAAAAGGGGCGTTTTCGCGAATTTTACCAATGCGACATTGACGTCGTTTCTAGGAACTCTTTGCCGATTGAATATGACGTTGACGTTATTTTGACGCTTTTTGAGGCGCTCGAGAAAATCTTGCCTAGGAAGCGGAAGCTCGTCCGCATTTCGAACCGCAAAATCCTTTCCGGGTTTTTGGAAGAGCTAAACTTGCAGGAAGTTAAGGACGAAATCTTTTCTATTATCGACCACGCCGAAAAGGTCTTGCCGGAAAAAACCCGCGAGAACCTTGAGTCGCTTAATATCGGCGAAGAGCGCGTCGCGCAGGTTCTCGCTTTCATCAATCTTTCCGGAAAAAGGGAAGCAGTCCTCGCCGCTCTGCGGGGCTTTGGATTTGAGAACGAGACGTTTAAGGAAGGACTCGAGGAACTCGACCGAGTGTTCTCACTCCTTGAGTCGCAGGGGCTTGAAAAATCGATTATTCTCGACATGAAAATTATCCGCGGGCTTGATTATTATACCGGTACCGTGTTCGAAACGATCCTTCCCGACTTTCCGAAGCTCGGCTCGGTTTGCTCCGGCGGGCGCTATGAAAACCTTGCCGAACTCTATTCAGAGCAGAAATTCCCCGGCGCCGGGGGGTCGATTGGGCTTACGCGTCTCTTCTCCGTGCTAGACGACAGCGGAATCTTACCGGAAAGCGAAGTCAAAAAACCGGTTGACCTCGCGATTATTCCGGTTTCTGCTAGTGAAGTTGATTATTGCTTCGGACTTTCGGAGGAGTTGCGGGAAGAGGGAAAAAACGTTGACCTCGTTCTGGCCGATAAGAAGCTGGGCGATAAATTAAAATATGCTTCTAAAATCGCTGCTTCTGCCATCGTCATCGGTCCAGATGAAGTGGCCTCCGGGAATTATTCGATTAAGACATTTTGATAGATTTACTAGCTTAAAGATAATAATTTTTACGACTAAGAGTCTCACGCAAGCAGCATAAAAAATCATCAGCCTATTTTCTCCGCGCGGAGACAAGCTCGTGCTCGAAAATGGTGATGATTTTTTATGCTTTTGGTTCGACTCCAAAAGTCGTAAAACTTATTATCTTTAAGCCTCTAATCTTGCACAACCAACCTAAAAAATCTGATAATTTGCTTTTATGCCTTTCTCGGACACAGCGTCTCGCTGATCCGTCTGCCTAAAGATAATAGAGTTTTAGGGCTATGAGTCTCGCGTCATCAGCCTAAAAAATCATCAGCCTATTTTCTCCGCGCGGAGGCAAGCTCGTGCTCGAAAATGGTGATAATTTTTTAGGCTGTTGGCTCGACTCCGGAAGCCCTAAAACCCTACTATCTTTAAGCTCCAATCTCCGTCGAGTTCTTGAAGGGCGCAAAAGCAAATTATAACCAAAAGCAAAGCAAATTAAAAGTGGGTTGACGGCGGGAAACGTAAGGATTATAATAGTGCTTATGAACATAGGAGGACAAATGAGCCACAACCATAATTTAGGCAAAATTAATGAAACCGAGATTTTTGGGCGGCTTTTGCGCGGAACGATCGCAGCGTCGCTTGTTTTTGCGCTCGGTTTCTTAATTGTGCCATATATATTAACAGAAGTTTCGGCGACGACGGCGTCAACGGACGTAACGTGGGCGGGGATTTCGCTAGAGCTCGACCCAGATTATGCGGCGACGCAAGGTGGGGAATCGCCGACAGCGTTGACGCACGGGGACGTCGCGTTCGGTGAGGTTACGCCGACGAGTCGCGACACGACTACCGGCGCTTACGGGACGCAAAAGGTCGCGAAAAAGACGATTCGGGTCGTTACGAACGGAAAATATTATAACGTTTTCCTTTCGATGGGCGACGATGAGTCAAACTCGCTCAAGATTGAGGCGAACGATTCGGACCAGACGATTCCGGCGACACTCGGAACTTGGAGCACGCCGGCGGCGTTTAGCCAGAGCGGGTGGGGATACGCGGTGCCGGGTTCGACCGTTACGGGAGCGGGTTTCGCGACACTTGCGACCTATAATGCGTATGACGACAATCTCGCGGGGTCGAGTAGCGACAACTTGACCAAGACCGGGACAGGGTCGGGATTTTATAACACGGGGACTTGGGCGGCGGTGCCGACGTTCGGGAATGCGCAACAAATCTGGAAGGCGAGTAACGCGTCCGGATTCTCTTCCGGCTCGACGTTTGACGTCTATTATTCCTTGATGGCGGACGCGAGTGTCATGTCCGGGGTCTATGAAAACACGATTGTCTATACGGCGATGGCGTCTTCTTCCGACCTTGATACGGTTTCGACGAACCTTTCGAGGAGCGAGGAAATCGTTACTTCGGGGACGGTCGAGACGATTAAAATCGACTTTACGACGACCGAAACCTTGGCTTCGAACGACGTTAAAGTCTATCTCGTTCCACACAAGGTTTTTGCCGGGTCGAACGGTTACACGGTAAACAGCCTTTCGACAACGGATTATAACCAATGCGCGGTTACCGCGGTGACGACGGGGACGGGGGCGGCGACGATTACCTGTACGATGCCGAACATCGGAGCGACTGCGACTGGCGACACGATTGCGGTGGCGGGAGATAACAGTAGCCTTGCTGCGGATAATGCGAACGTGAAGGGGGAATATGACTTTTGGGTCAGGGTTTCCACTATGGACCAGACGCTTGATTATATCTCCCAATACAAACTCAATTCGGTGAATGCGCCGGCGGCGACGTATATCGGGTTGCAATCAAAGAGAACTTCGACGAATGGTGGTGGCTACTACGTTTCTACTATGCAGGAAATGACTACGAGTGTTTGCAAAAACACCAACATGTGGGGTACCGGTGTATTAACCTATGATTCTACAACTCTAGCGGCTAATGGCAACGACGCCCGCGTCTATGACTATACTGGTTCTGGCACTCCTCTCGCTTCGACAGCAAACGCTTCCGCCGCGATTGGTGTTGGTACCTTCCTCCTCGGTGACAATCGCGAGACGGTGACTTCCGGTGGACAGAGCGGGACAAACTATAAAACTTACCTTGTTCGGAGACTCGCAGACGGGCACTGTTGGATGGTTCAGAACCTCGACCTTAACCTCGCGGACTTTACGAGCGGGAAGAGTAAGCGCCTCACCTCCGAGAACACCAATCTTAACACCAAGGACATTTGGATTCCTGACGCAAAAATGACGGCGGCAAAGACTACGCTTGAACCTGGTCCTTCCGGCGGTCTCTCGGGTCTCTCCGTCTCCACTTACCAATTCCAATCCCGCAATAGCTTCGGCCCGAACCTTTACTGGGGAAGTAGGTATCAAGCAAATACTACCACCGACAACACCGGCACCGCTAATAATAACGGTCTCGTCATCGCAAACAACGCCAACTCTAACTTCGCTCGTTCCTATAATAACGATTACGCCTACCTTACCGGCACGCAAAACGTTAAGAACGTCGCGGAATGTGCCAAAATCACGAATAATGAGGCGGTCTGGAGCGGTTACTGCCAACAGAACGGCCAAATCGGAAACGCTGGCGGTTCCCTTACTTCCGCCACTTCAAGCGACGGCACCACGCAGGACACCACCTGGCAACCAAGTAGTATCACTAGCGACACTGCCACTACCTTCACTATGCGCGGTTCGAATTATCTCGGTGATTATTACAACTGGTATGCCGCTACCGCGGAGACCGGAAGTTACACCACCACTTCCGGCAACATCCAAGACGACATCTGCCCCAAAGGTTGGCGATTACCTACCAACTCCGGCGAAGGTTCTTGGGACGACCTCATTAAGACTACCTACCAATTAACAACAAGCTACGGATACACGGCCAATAACCGCAAAGCTCTTAACAAAATCATGCAGCTTCCGCTCTCTATTCCGTTCGCCGGGAACTATGAGTGGGCTAACGGCGCACTTAACAATAGGGGCAGCAACGGGGTCTATTGGTCCTCTACACCGTATTCTGCTGGAGGAGCGCACGCCCTGGGCATGAATTATGGCGGCTACTTGTCTGCGCAGCTCGGCAACGATAAGGTGGGCGGCTTTACTATCCGTTGCGTCGCCGAGTAGGTGTTCCGCCCCGCGTATTCCCCGGAAATGGGGCAATAGGCGGGGAGGTCGCAAGAAAAATTAACAAATAAGCTCAAAATGATGAAAGGAGAGCGAAAGATGGCTGAACAACCAAGCCTCAGTAATTACAACAAACGTAAAGAACGCAAAGAATACTTCGAAAGGAAGGAGAAAGTCCAGGAACAGGAGAAGGGGAACTTCGACCGAATTATCTTCATTAGGGGAACGGGAGGATTTTGGGTCGTGATTGGACACTCCGCGGTGATTCTCGCGAACAAAATCGGAAAGGACCTCAAGATGCGCGTTCCGCTCAGGAACGACTCGGACTATGACTTTAAGTCCAAGGAGGGGAAGATTTCGATCAGGAACCTTGAGTTCTACAAGAAAAAACTTTTGGAATCGGGACTTGTGACGGAGAAACGGGGAACTAGCGATATTTATGAGCTTCAGCTCGTCAAACCGATTTCTCCGACGGAGTTTGAAGTGCTTGCGCAGGCGAAAGAGCTCAAGAAGAAACAACTTGAGGAAGAGGTTTTAAAGAGTGTACCAATGCCGAAGACGCACGCGAACATTACGGAAGTGGTCCGAGCAGCGCTTAAAATATATTCTAAATATACCAATAAAGATGCGAAGGAAATATTTGGGAGTAAAGTGATGAATGAGCTTCGCTCGGCGCAAAAGGTGCTCCTTATGACGTGTCTTGAGGATTTGCCTTTCGCCTTTGGATTGCAGAAAATTAAAACGTATCTTTCACACGCACAAGCCGGAGTGATGCAAATGATGGAACTCGGGATTTGGAACGTGGAGGATGCGGCCGCGATTGCTACGGGGATTATTGAGACAAGAACGTCGCTTGAACGAGAAGAAAAACAAGCGATTGAAGATATGAATAAAAGAGCGGAGGATTCTAGTGATGAATAAGAAGATAAAGTGTAATCACCGATTAGAATTCACCTATTCCGAAGAGTGGAAAAATTTAGTTGGCCCGAAGGAAAATATTGAAAGTTGGCTCCTCGCAGAACTTTATAAAGCGTTTTATAATGCGCGGAAAGCGAAACGAGGAACAAACGACGAGCAGAGGTTCGAAAATAGGTTGGACGCGAACCTCTTGCTCCTTCGGGAAGAGATTTTGGATCGGAGCTATAAACCGAAATGTGGAATTGCGTTCATTATTCACGACCCGGTGATGCGCGAGATTTTCGCGGCGCCGTTTCGGGACAGAGTGATTCATCATTTCCTTTATAATCAAGTGGCGGAGTGGTGGGATCGGAGACTGATACACGATTGTTATTCATGTCGAGTCGGGAAAGGAACGCTGTTTGGGATTAAACGATTTTCCCATCACATGAAGAGCGCGTCGAAGAACTTTCAGAAGAAGACGTATGTGATTAAAATGGATGTTCAAGGGTATTTTATGAGCCTTCCGAGGAAGAAACTTTATGAGAGAGTATGCTGGGGGCTTAAACGACAATTTCCATACGGCGGGCCGAAATATCAGATTATCAAGTTTCTTTGGAAACAAGTGATTTTCGACGACCCGACGAGGGGAGTGGAGAGGCGGGGCAACCTTAAAGAGTGGGACATTTTACCGAAGACGAAAAGTTTATTCGCGCAACCGCCGGGGAAAGGAATCGTGATTGGGAATCTTTCGTCACAACTTTTGTCGAACATTTATCTCGACCAGCTCGACCGGTTTGTTAAATATGACCTCGGGTATAAACACTACGGGAGGTATGTGGACGATTTTTATGTTATGGTGACGGAGGAGGAGCTCACGCGGGCGAAACGGGATATTGAGAGGATTGCGATGTTTCTGACGACGTTGGAGCTTCGGATGCACCCGAAGAAAACGAAGGTGCAGGAAATTCACCGGGGGATGGCGTTTCTTGGGAGCGTGGTTTATCCGGGGAGGACGGTCCCGGGGCCGAGGGTGACGAAAAATTACATGAAGGCGGCGATTGAAGTTGAGAGTGGGATTAGGGGGATTGACTCGCTCGTATCTTATATGGGGCTTTTTAAGCACTTAAATGCTAGAAAAACGCAAAAAGGTATTTTCAAAAAGGTTGGGTGGGAGTATAATATATAGTGCTTATGTCCATATAAAAACCGGGTTCGATGAGAGCCCGGTTTTTTTGTTGGTTGTTGGGTTTTGAGGTTTTTATCTCGCGGGGGAGTACGCGGGGCGGAACACCTACTCGGCGACGCAACGGATAGTTAAGCCGTTCACCTTATTGTTGCCGTTCTGCGCATTCAAGTTGCCGCCATAATTCATGTTCAGGTTGTGCGCTCCTTCAGCAGAATACGGTGTAGAGGACCAATAGTTCCCGTTGTTGCCCCTATTGTTAAGTGCGCCGTTAGTCCATTCATAGTTCCCGGCGAACGGAATAGAGAGCAAAGGAGCTCGGTGCAGCCAAGAGAAGCGTCTTTCGGGCGACCGTGAGCTGTCGCTCTCGGTCGATATTATGACCTCGCCTAGTTTATGCTGAACTTTGGGGTTGATTCCTCGGGTCGCACGAATTCGGCAAGGGCGCTTCTGTATTCCCCGTTGAGGAACCGAAAGAAAAGGGAATTTCAAGGGGGTCATCCTCGACCTCCGGCTTAGCCTCTATATATTATTATACACAAGCGAAATGGAAAATGCAAGGGGTGCGGAGCGTGAGAGAATACGGATTGCGGGGGCTATGGAATGTGGATTGCGGATTGTGAGGGCGGTGCGGGACAAAACAAGAGAGCCTTTGGATGAAGAAAAATTGAAAGGAGACTTGAGGCCGGTTGAACAGTAACCTCAAGCCGAAGTTCTTCATCCTCGAACTCTCTATGTAGTCATTTTAGCACGCGGAAGGGGAAATGTAAAAGTTAAGCGGGATGGGGATGGCGAAGGTGGGCGGGGTATAAAAAATGGTGCGAATGAAGAGACTCTAACTCTCGACCTCTTCCTTGGCAAGGAAGCGCTCTAAACAACTGAGCTACATTCGCACGTTTAGATAAAAATAGTGTATCAAATCTTTACAATTTTTGCAAGTGTATATATAATCATATACATAAAGGAGATAAAATGAATACTGGAACAATTGTTCTTATCATCATATTATTAATTGCCTTGGTTATTATTGCGGCGTTTTGGACGACGTATAACGGGCTAGTTAAGCTCGACGAGCGAGTCAACGAGGCGTGGTCGGACATTACCGTTCAACTTAAATATCGCGCGGATTTGATTCCGAATGTCGTCGAGACGGTCAAGGGCTACGCGAAGCACGAAAAGGAAGTCTTCGAAGGCGTTACGCAAGCGCGGAGCGCAGTGATGGGGGCGAAGAGCGTAAAGTCGGCGGCGCAAGCCGAGGCGGACATGACACAGGCGCTGTCGAGAGTGTTTGCGATTGCGGAAGCGTACCCGCAACTCAAGGCGGACTCGAATTTCGTTAAACTCCAAGAGCAACTCCAAGACGTCGAGGACAAAATCCAAGCGTCGCGCCGGTTCTATAACGCGGGGGCGAAAGAACTTAACACGAAAGTTAAGACTTTCCCGACCAACATTATCAACAAGATTATCGGCCATTTTAAGACGCGAGATTATTTCGAGGTGGCGGAAACTGAGCGCGCGAAGATTGCCGAAGCACCTAAAGTTAGTTTCTAAAAATGTATAAGAATATCGCGGCGAATAAGCGGAATACCGTATTTATCATGATCGGGTTTGTTCTGGTTATCGCCGCGATTGCGCTAGCGATTGCTTATGTATATCAAGACGCGTGGATTGCGGCGTGGGCGATGGGGGTGGCGGCGGTCTATGCGATTTTTCAGTATTTTTTGGCGTCGAGAATTGCGGTCGCCATGACGGGGGCGAGAAAAATTGAGAAAAAGGACAACCGAAGACTTTATAATACCGTCGAGAATCTTACGCTGACGGCGGGGCTTCCCATGCCGGAAGTGTATATTATTGAGGATGCGGCGCCAAACGCATTTGCGGCGGGGAGGGACCCGGAGCACGCGCTCGTTTGCGCGACGACGGGACTGCTCGATATTATGAACGACAAGGAGCTGACGGCGGTGATGGCACACGAGATTTCGCACGTCAAAAATTACGATATTCGGGTTTCGACGATTGTGTTTGGGCTTGTTTCTATGATTGGGTTTATCGCGGACGTTGGGTGGAGAATTGCTTGGAGAAGTTCGAGACGGGACCGGGAGGAAAACAGCCCCGTGGGGATGATTATTTTACTTATCACGATGATTGTGGCGCCGATTGCGGCGGCGATTGCGCAGATGGCGGTTTCGAGACAGCGCGAGTATCTTGCGGATTCGAGTGCGGTGATGATTACGCGGTATCCGGAAGGGATGATTAGTGCGCTTAAAAAACTCGAGACGCACACGCGACCGATGGCGCAACAAAATCCGGCGACGGAGGCGATGTTTATTGCAAACCCGCTTTCAAAGAAGGGGGTGAATGGGCTGTTTTCGACGCACCCGCCGATTGAGAAGAGAATTGAAAGGCTTGAGAATGCGAAGTTCAAGTTTTAGAAGGGCTTACCGAGAGGATTACGTTCGGGAACTTTCCGTTCCGGGGCTTTTGCACCACGCGGCGGACACGTTTTCGATTATTTTTAAGAACTGGAAATTGTTTTTGCCGCTCGTGATTTTTATTGTTCTTTTTAACGTGATTTTTGTTGGGATTATGAGCGAGGAGACTTATGTTCAGTTCCAGAAAACGCTCGACGCGACGAACGCGGAAATTGCGGGAGGGGAAATTGGAAACTTTGCGAAGTCGGGGCTTCTTTTAGTTTCGACGGTGACAACGGGCGGACTTTCGGGGGGACTCGGCGAGGCACAGACGGTGTTTGCGGTGATTAGTTTTCTTTTGATTTGGCTCGTGACGATTTATTTGCTTCGACACCGAATGGCGGGGAAGAAAGTTAAACTTCGGGACGGGCTTTATAACGCGTTAACGCCGCTTATTTCGACGTTCGTGGTTTTTATTATTGCGATTTTGCAGTCGATTCCGATTTTTGTCGTCGTCTTTACTTATTCGGCGGCGGTTCAGACGGATTTTCTTTCGACGCCGTTTTATGCGCTAGTTTATTTTATCTTTGCGGCGTCCATGCTTCTTCTTTCGGGGTATTTGCTCGCTTCGACTTCGATTGCGCTGGTGGCGGTTTCGGCGCCGGGGCTTTACCCGATGACGGCGATGAGGACGGCGAGCGAACTTATTGCGGAGAGAAGGATGAGATTTGTCGTCCGGCTATTGTTTTTAATTCTCGTTCTTGCGGTTTTATGGGTCGTCGTCATGCTGCCTTTGATGACGCTTGACCTTTGGCTTAAAGCCACGTTTGATTGGCTCGCGGGATTTCCGTTTGTTTCGATTTTGCTTCAGATTATGACGAGTTTTTCTTGCATTTATGCGACCGCGTATTTATACTTATTTTATCGGAGGATGTTAGATAATGAAAAAAGTGAGTAGAGAAGAAGCCGAGAAGCGAATTGCGAAACTTCGCGAGGTAATTGACGATTATCGCTATCATTACCATGTGCTTGACGAATCGACGATGAGTGAGGCGGCGGCGGATTCTTTGAAACATGAGCTTTCGCAACTCGAGGAGATGTTCCCGGAGCTTATTACACCAGATTCGCCGACGCAGAGGGTGGCGGGGAAGCCGCTTGATAAGTTTGAGAAAGTCCGGCACGAAAGGCGAATGATTAGTCTCGCCGACGTGTTTTCGAAAGAGGAAATTCGGGATTGGATTTCTCGAAACGAGAAGTTGATTCCGGGAGGGGAGATTAAGGAATTTTTCACGGACATCAAAATGGATGGGCTCGCCTCGGCGCTTAAATATCGCGACGGGTTGTTTTATCAGGCCGTAACGAGGGGGGACGGGATGGTTGGGGAGGACGTAACGATGAACGTCCGGACGATCCAGAACATTCCTTTGAAAATTTCCGAGCCGGGGGAAGTGGAAGTGCGCGGAGAAATCATACTTTTTAAGAAGGATTTTGAGGAAATTCAGGAGAGGCAGAGAAAGATGGGGGAGAAGGAGTTTGCGAACCCGAGGAATTTGGCGGCGGGGACGATTCGTCAGCTCGACCCGAAAGTGGCGGCAAGTCGGAATTTGAAGTTTATGGCGTATGACCTAGTGAAGCCGAACCTCGAGAAACATTCGCTGGCTTATCAAAAACTTCGAGAGATGGGGTTTCGGACGAGCGGGGAAGATAAGGTTTTTTCACGGGACGAGATTTCGGAAATGTTCCGGTATATTGAGGCACTTGACGAGTATCGAAAGGGGTTGCCGTTTAACACGGACGGGATGGTGATTAAAATAAATGACCGCGAGATTTACGACCGGCTCGGGATTGTCGGGAAGACGCCGAGGGCGGCGGTGGCGTTTAAGTTTCCGGCGGAGGAGTCAACGACGAAAGTGCGGGACATTGTTATTACGCTTGGACGGACGGGGGCGGCGACGCCGGTGGCGATTTTGGATCCGGTTGAGGTCGCGGGGACGGTGGTGCGACACGCGAGCGTGCATAATGTGGATGAGATTGGGCGGCTTGATTTGCGGATTGGGGACACGGTGATTGTTTATAAGGCGGGAGATATTATTCCGCAGATTAAAAAAGTTATTCTTGAGCTTCGACCGGAGGAGAGCCAGGCGTTCGACTTTGAAAAAGCACTTAAAGAGCAATATCCGGAGCTTGAGTTTGAGCGGCCGGAGGGCGAAGTGGTTTATCGAGTCAAGGGGGAGACGTCGGATTTTATTCTTAAACGAGCGCTTCAATATTACGCGTCGAAGCCGGCGCTCAATATTGAGGGACTTGGGGAGAAAAATGTCGAATTTTTGGTTGATACGGGACTTGCCAAATCAATTCCGGACCTTTATCGGCTTTCGGTTAAGAAACTTTTGGAGCTTGAGGGGTTTGGGGAGGTGTCGGCGAGGAAGTTAGTCGAGAACATTAACGCTTCGAAGACGGCGGAGCTTTCAAAGTTTATCACGGCGCTCGGGATTCGGCACGTTGGAACACAGACGGCGAGGTTACTTGCGGACAAATTCAAGTCGATTGAGAGGCTTGCGGTGGCGGAGAAGGACGATCTTATTGCAATTCCGGACGTTGGGGAAGTGGTTGCGGAGTCGATTTTGGCGTTTTTTGCGGATGAGGATAATTTGTCGATGCTTAGGGAGCTTCGGGAGCTTGGAGTGGCGCCGACGTACGCCGATTTGTCGAAAGCGAAGCTCAATGGGCAAAGTTATATTATTTCCGGGACGATTGAAGGGTTTTCGCGAGAAGAGGCGGAGGAAAAGTTGCGGCAACTCGGGGCGACGGTGACGAGTTCGGTGACGAAAAATACGACGGCGCTAATCGTTGGGGAGAAGCCGGGAAAAAGCAAGTTAGAAAAAGCTAATAAATTAAATATAAAAATTTTAAATCAAAATGATTTTTTGAAGTTAATTTCATAACCTCCGTGTTGTCCAGCAAAATACCTTTCGCCTCGTCGACCTTATGCTTTTATGATATAATAGCATAAATGGAATCGAATCCGAGATTGAAGTTTTTTAAGTATGCGCTTTACGCTGTCGTGGCGGTGATTTTGGCGAGGTTGTTTCAGATTCAGATTTTGCAAAAAGAGACGTGGGTGGCGAAGGCGGAGGCGCAACATACGCTTGAGAATACGATAAAGGCGAAGCGGGGGGAGATTTTTATGATGGACGGGGAAGAGCCGGTGGCGGTGGTGATGAACGAGAAGGTTTATACCGTGATTGTGGACCCGATGACGGCGGAGGAGGAAGAAATCCGGGAAGTGCTGTATAATGATAATGTTGTAAAATTTACAACATTTGAGATTGAGGACGTGTTTTCGGACCGGACGAGAAGGTATTTTGTTGCGGCGAAAAATGTTCCGAGGGAACTCGCGAAGAAAATTCAAGAGGTCGAGCCGAAGGGGGTTTATCTTCAGGAGACAACCAAGCGGGTTTACCCCGAGGGAACGATGGCGGCGAGGCTGCTTGGGTTTGTTAACGTGGACGGGGAGGGGCAATACGGGGTTGAGGCGGCGATGGATGAAGAGCTTAAAGGTAAGGACGGGCTTCTTAAAACCGTTGCGGACATTAATCATGTCGCGCTTTCGATTGGGAATGCGAACGTGAAGATTGCGGCGGAGGACGGGAAGGACGTTGTTCTCACGGTTGATCGGAATATTCAGGCGGGGGTCGAGAAAATCCTCGCGCAGAAAATGGCGGAGTTTGGGAAGGACCAGGCTTCGGCGCTCGTCATGGACCCGCGGAACGGGGAAGTGCTTGCGATGGCGAATTTGCCGAGTTATGACCCGGCGGATTATGGGAATGTCGAGGGGGCGGAGGTGTATGTTAATCGAGTAACGAGCGACCCGTATGAGCCGGCGAGCGTGTGTAAGGGGTTTACTTTTGCGACGGCGATTGAACTTGGGGCGATTACGCCGGAGACGGTTTTTTATAACAAGGGTTACGAAATCGTGGACGGGTGGACGATAAAAAACTCGACTTGGGACCGGGCGGATTTGCTCGGGCCGACGTCGATTCAAAATGCGTTTAATTGGAGCCTTAACACGGGGAGTATGTTTGCGTTAAGGAAACTTGGTGGAGATGAAACGGCGATAAATGAGAAAGGGCGGAAAATACTGTATGATTATTATGTTAATCATTTTGGGCTTGGGAAACTTACGGGGATTGAACTATTTGAGAGTAAGGGGCTGATTAACGACCCGGTCGAGGGAGACGGGCGAGATTCTTTATACGCGAACATGACGTTTGGGCAGAACTTGCTCGTGACGATGATTCAAGTGGCGAGCGGGTATTCGGCGATGATAAATGGGGGAGAGTATTACCGGCCGTATATTGTTAAGGGGTATATGGAGAATGGGAAGTTGGTTCCGGTTGAGCACGAGGGGGCGGCTTGGCGGGCGGTGAGTGAGAATACGAGCGCGACTATGCGCGAGATGCTTTGGGGGACGAGGAGTTTGATGCGGACGAGCGGAGTTGACCCGGTGGGGTATTATATTGGGGGGAAGACGGGGACGGCGCAGGTGATTCGGAACGGGGCGTATTCGATGGATGAGTGGGTGGCGACGTATATCGGGTTCGGGGGGGCGGAAGGGCAGATGCCGGAGTATCTTGTTATGGTTAGGATTTGGAAGGATGGGGAGACGACGGGCGCGGAGCAATATGCGCAGCCGGTGTTTAATGAGATTTCGAATTTCTTGATAGACTACCTTAAGATTAAGCCCGGCGCCTAGGCGATCCCGGAGGCGGAGGCGATGAAGAGGCCGAGGACGGCGGCGATGCCGGCGATGACCCAGAAGCGCATGACGATTTTGGCTTCGCCCCAACCTTTGGCTTCGTAATGGTGGTGAATGGGGGCGGAGATGAAGATTTTTCTATGGAAGAACTTTTTGGAGGTCATTTGGAGGAGGGAAGAGCCGGCTTCGATGACGAGCATGACACCGATTACGGGGAGGAGGAGGAAAGAGTTGGTCATCATCGCGACGACGCCGAGGCCGGCGCCGAGGGCGAAGGAGCCGGTGTCGCCCATCATGAAGCGGGCAGGGGGAACGTTAAACCAGACGTAGGAGAGGAGCCAACCGACGACGGTGAGGCAGAAACCGAAGAGCATCCATTGGCCTTGGAATAGGGCGATGATGCCGTAGGCGCCGTAAGCGATCATTGCGAGGCCGCCGGCGAGACCGTCGAGACCGTCGGAGATGTTGACGGCGTTGCCAGTGGCGACGACGGCGAAGGTGAACAACAAAATCATTCCGATAATTCCGAGGTCGAATTGGCCGACGAAAGGAATGGCGACTTCGGTCCAACCGAGTTTGACGGTGAAGAACCAACCGAGGACGGCGCCGACGATGGTGATGAGGAGCATTTTCATGGGGGCGCGGAGACCGGCGGCGCCTTCGCCAGAGCCGAAGATGTTGATTAAATCGTCGATGAAACCGACGGCGGCACCACCGAGAAAACCGGCGAGCGGGAGCCAAGTTTGCCCGCGGTCGAGGTTGCAGATTAGGGTTACGACGGCGACGACAACGACGCCGATAATTCCGGCCATGGTCGGGAAGTGGCGCTTGAATTTGTGCGCGTGGAGCTTGGTCATTATCGGGAGGGCGCTTCCGTCGGCGGTCGTCTTTTTTTGCTTTTTCCAGAATTTGTATTTGTAGGCGAAATAGGTGTAAACAGGGGTCAAAAACATTGCGAGAAGGAAAGCGCCGAGGGTTAGAATAAGTCCGAAGAACATTTCGTTGTTAAGTTCAGTCTTCCACATATGTATCTATTTTACAACATTTTCTTTTAGAATTAAAGACTCCTTGTGGTATAATAAACTTATGCGTAAACACCGTGGAGATAGAATTATCGTGGGGATGATGATGGTTTTGCTTATCGCGGGGCTGATTATTATTTATGCGATTGGGCCGATGCGTGCGAACTTTTTGAATGCGGCGTATGACCAGGATACGATTTCGGAAAATCATTTTTTTGTGCGACAACTGGTTAACGTGATTATTTCTATCGGGGCATTTGTGGCCGCGTTTAAGTTTCCGTATGAGAAGATGAGGAAATTTTCGAAGTGGATTTTATTACTCGGGATTGTGCTTTCGGCGGGGCTGTGGATTTTGGCGAAAGCGGGGTCGTCGATTGCGAAATGTGAACTTGGGGCGTGTCGGTGGATTAACCTTGGGAGTTTCGGGAGTTTGCAACCGGCGGAGTTTCTTAAACTCGGGCTTTTATTATATCTTTCACAACTCGCGGCTTCGAGGAAGGCGGAGGGAAAACTTTCGAAGTCGGATTTTTGGCTTCCGGCGGGAGTAGCGTCGGTGATTTCATTGGCGCTCGTCGTCGTCGTGCAACAGGACATGGGGACGGGGGTGGTGTTGATTGCGATTATACTTTCAACGATATTGGCGAGCGGAGTGCCGTTGAAACAATTTATCTTGGTTGTTGCCGCGATTTTGGTCGCGGGGGTTGGGGCGATTGTCGTCGCGCCGCACAGGTTGAAGCGGGTTGAGACGTTTCTCAATGGCGAGGAGGCAGATTCGTATCATATTGAAAATGCGATGATTGCGATTGGGACCGGGGGGATGTTTGGGGTTGGGGTCGGAAATTCAGTGCAGGCGACGGGGTATTTGCCGGAGTCGATTAACGATTCGGTGTTTGCGGTGATGGGGGAGACGTTTGGATTTGTTGGGCTTGCGGCGGTGGTGATGATTTTTGTGGTTTTACTCATGCGGATTTTGAGGGTGGCGGGGCTGGCCAGAGATACGGAGCAACAACTGGTTGCGACGGGGGTGTTTGCGTGGATTGCGGTGCAGATGGCGGTGAATGTGATGGCGATGACGGGGTTGATTCCCTTGACGGGGATTACGTTGCCGCTACTTTCGTATGGCGGGACGAGTATGATGTTTATTGCGATTGCGCTTGGGCTCACGTTCCAACTTTCTTGCTTTACACGGAGGGAAAAAGAGATTTCCAACATAAAGTTTTCAAATAGTCATTTGAAACGGGGTCGGCTCAAGGAGGGAGCGGCGAGGCGGAATTTTAAGGGTGGGCGAGGGCTCAAAAAGGAGGCTTTGTCGTGAAAATACTAGTGGTTGGGGGTGGAAGCGGGGGACATATTACGCCGGCGATTGCGGTGGTTCGGGAAATTCTTGCCATCAAACCGCGAGCGAGAGTGGAATTTTGGACCGACCGGAAGTATTATGGGAATGTTGTAAAAATTACAACACTTGGTAAGGGGGATGTGAATATGAAAGTTCGAAAGGTGTGGTCGGGGAAGTTCAGGCGGTATGCGGGGTGGAAACTGCGCGACTATTTTGTTGCGTGGAGAGTAACGCTTTTGGACCTTATACTCAAGAACATTTTAGGGTTTTTTGGGTTTATTGCCGGAATCGTGCAGTCGTTTTTTAGGCTTGCGTTTTCTAAAGAGCGGCCGGACGTGATTTTTCTTAAAGGCGGGTTTGTCGGGCTTCCGGTGGGGATTGTTGCGAAGTGGCTCGCGATTCCGTATGTGATTCATGAGAGCGACGCAACGCCGGGGCTTGCGAATCGAATACTCATGAAAGGGGCGACGAAGGTGGCGATGGGGATGAAATTTGAAACTACACGGGTGGTGCCGGTGCTTTCGAAGAGTGGGAAGCCGATTTTGAACGAGGACGGGACGGAGCAGACGCGAGTGGAGGAGATTTTGGGGAGGGAAAAGTGGGTTTTTACGGGGACGCCGATTTCTTATGAGTTTAGGAAAGTGTCGGACGCGAGGAGGGAGAGTCTTAAAAAGGTGTTTGGGTTTACTTCTAAAAAACCGTTGGTCGTGGTTACGGGCGGGAGTCAAGGGGCGGTGCATATAAATAAGGCGGTCGCGGAGATTTTGCCGAAACTTTTGGAGTTTGCGCAGGTGGGGTTAGTGGCGGGGAGAAAACATTATCTTGAGATGACGGAGCTGAAAAAATACGAGGTTTGGGAGGACGCAGAGCTTAAAAGTGGGTTTAGGATGTGGGAGTTTAATTCGAATATGAGCGAGCTTTTTGGGGCGGCGGACGTGGTTGTTTCGAGGGCGGGGGCGACGACGATTGCGGAACTGGCGTCGCTTGCGAAGCCGGTGATTCTTATTCCGTTTGGGGAGCTTGCGGGCGGGCACCAGACGAAGAATGCGGAGAGGCTTGAGGGGATTGGGGCGGCGAGGTGCATTGACGACGCGGAGATGGTGGCTAAACCGACGCGACTCTTAAATGAAATTCGGGATTTGGCGGGGGATGCGAAGGCGAGAGAACGGCTCGCGGAGAAGTTGCACGAGGAGGCGAAATTGGACTCGGCGAAGCAGCTTGCAGAGATTATATTAGAGGTGGTAGAACATGAAAAGGCTTAATTGTCAAGTATTAGAGCGCGTGTGGAAAATGCGACAAAATAGGGAAGGGAAGTGATGCAAGTAGGGAAGACGATTGGGGTGAGACGGGAAAAAATGGTTACTGATTCGGAGAGGGAACGGGTCAGGCGGGTTTATCGGAAGCGGAGACTCGTTGGGTTTTTTTCGGCGATGTTATTCTTTTTAGCGCTGGTTTATCTTGGGGCGAGAGCGGTGCAAGAGTGGTTGAAATGGACGGAGACGAAGGAGCAGGTAATCGTGTTTGCGAAAGAGCCGAGCGTGAAGGTGATTGACGAGGTGACGGGACAGACTTTCTCCGATTCGGCGACGCAGAGTTCGCGGAAATTGAGTTCGAGAATGAAGGAGTTTATTGCGGAACTTGAGGAGGAGTTTTCGATACAGGGGTATAAAGTGGTGCTGGCGAGGATGCCGGCGGACAAGACGAGGGAAGTGGACCTTGAAATCCAGGATGTTCCGGGGGTGATAAAAACGACGATCGACCGAGGGGCGGCGGTAAGTGCGGAGGACGGGGCGAGGATGATTCGGTATCTCCAGGGGCAGGGAATTACGGAGTATCAATACATTGATGTTAGGGTAGCAAGAAAAGGTTATTGGCGGTAAAGCCCGTATTTTGGCGAGCTTCTTCGTCAAGGTCTGCGTTGCTCGCTCTCCGTACTTAAAGTACGGTTCGCTCCGCTACTCAACCTTTCCTCGAACCTCATCCAAAATACGAGCTTTACACTCTAGCAATACGGTGGGGACGGCGGGAGGAGGAGTGAAATCGGTGGGTTTTAGGGGGTATTTGATTTTGATGTCGTATTTTTCTTGGAGTGCGTAGCCGAGCTTGGAGGTGTAATGGCGGTCGGTGGGGATGAGTTTGAGGGCGAATTGTTTTTGAAGGATGAGGTAGATGGATCTAGGAGGGTTTTTCGAGGCTAAAAGAGCGTGCAGGATTTTTGAGGAGAGGGAAAAAGGTGGGTTCGAGAAGATTTTGTAGCCCGCTTCGAGAGTTTCGAGGTTGAAAGATTCGAAGTCGGTTTCTTCGACGCGGACGTTTTTGATGTTTCTTTTCTTGAGGTTTTCGCGGAGTTTTTCCGCGGTTTTTGCGTCGGGTTCGAGGGCGACGACTTCGCGACAACGACGGGAAAGGGCGCTCGTAATGACGCCGGAGCCGGCGCCAATCTCGAGGACTTGGTCGCGCTTTTTGATGTTGGAGTGGCCGATTAAAAATAGGGCAAGGCGGGGGCTTTTGAGGAAGTGTTGGGAGAGGAGGTGGTTGCGGGACATATATAGTATATATTATAGCACGTTTCTGGTATATTTCCCTATTTTGTTCGGTTTTTGTTCTAGCGTGAAATGAAATGTAGAGAAGGAGCGGTTTTTAGTTTTTGAGTTTGGCCGCGAGTTTGCGCAAAAAATGGCAGGGAAACGGGGAAAAGCGAAATTTGGCGGATTTTATGGATTTTGGCGAAAAAAATGGTGAAATTTGGGGATTTGGGGCGGATGTTCGGGAGGAGTTCGGGAAAAGGCTAGGAAGAAGCTCCGAATGGTCTAAATAGGTTCTTTTCTCGACGGGGTCGCCACCGTCGCTAGCGCGACTTCGCCGCAGTCGTCAAAAATACCTTAATAGTCGGATTCTCGACATCGGACCTTCGAGTCTCGAATCCGTATCAAGGTATTTTCGACTGCTGGGCGTGGCTCTTTAATGTCTCAAAAAGAACCTATTTAGACCAATTGCGTGTATCCGCGTTAGATACTGGATGATTATTCTATCGTCTTATAAGCATAAGTGGAATGTCTTAAAAGAGTTATTGTGCGACATTCCACATGTGGTTAAAATTGGACGTTGATGGATGATGGTGGGTGGCTACTTTTTGGATTTTTGGAGTTGCTTTTCGATTCTTTCGAGGAGTTCGGTTTGTTTCTCCAGGTTTAGGTTGATTTTTTCTAGGGTTTCGCGGGCGAGTTTAAGTTCGCCGAGGCGGGTGCCGGGGCTTCCGGCGGGTACATAGGTTAAAGGCATTTTCCTCCTTGATTTTTTACTATTATACAACAGGGGTGCAACAGAGGTAAAGCATGGGCGATTTTAGAAATAAATGTTCATGCAGTTCGTATTGAGGTTTAGTTTATAGCCGCCATCATTTTTCGAATAAAGCATAACCCAAGTCGAATAAACAGGGTAGTTAAAAGACGTTCCCGAGGTTGCGGTCGTTTTGTTAAAATTTGAGAGTGAGTAAACGTGGCTTTCGGAAGCGCCTGGATTAAGGGTCGGAGTCATTTCTTGAGCCAATGTACGTAGTTCGTCGTAGGATGAGGACTCGGCGTAGATGCGGTGAGAATTACCGTCTGTACCGTTGCAACTGATAATCCAGATTTCACCATTAGCGAGATTGCCATGTTTAGCTATGGCTGATTGGCCGGCGTAGGTGTTAGTTTTTCTATAATCGGGGCTTGATGAATCGAAAATGTTGGTTTCTGTTAAGGAGGTTATTGGATTGGAAGCTACTTGATTGTAGTTGTCAACAATACCATCAATATATGTTTTTTGGGTATTAATATATTCGTTTTGAGTTGAATGGCTTGCTGTATTGACAATCGGCCGTGAGGACGAAAGGATTTTGAAACCGAGATTCAACACAAGAAAAAGTAGTATCGGGCTTACACACGATAAAATGACTTCGAGCACCTTTTTACGAAGTTTGGCTTGATGTAGAAATTTCTTTGAGGCGGAATCATCCCATTCTATTGGGGTGTTTAATGCGGTTTTAGAAATAGGAAAGTTTATTCTTCTCGAAAGTTCACATCTCACGCTGACTGGGTGATTTTTGACTTTATTATAGGAGAAACGAATCAGCTCGTAGCCTTGGCGGATTATTTCGTTCGTGCGTTCCTCTTGGCGGTCGAATTCGGCGGCGGATAGCCTTCCGTGATAATTGTAGCCGTCGAGTTCGATTGCATATTTTTTGTTCCCTTCCCTGATGACAAAATCTATAAAGTAGCAGCGGTGTTTAACACTATCATATATTCTCTCTTGATACGTGAGATGTTCGAGTCCTTCGTCGCCGTAAGACGGGTAAAATACATTTTCTAAAAACATCCGTTCGAGATAAGCCTCGCGCGCGTGGAGTTTTGGGTTGCGACGGTAGTAATCTTGCAATGTCATGAATAATATTATAACATAAAAATCGAATACGCGCAAACAAAATGTCAATCCAAAAAACCACCCGTTAGCCGACGCGTGGATTTTTGAACATATAAGCTCTCAACTTTAATGTGTGTAATTGACTCGCAGTTAGCTTTAGTTCAAAGCAAACTTGTTATTAGTATAAGCGATTTGGTGGAGTTTGTCAAGGTTTTTGGGCGGGTTTTTGGAACTTTTTGCGACTGAAGAGGTGGGGGTAGGCGGCTTTGATTTTCTCGATTCCCTGGCGAGCGGCTTCGGTTTGGGCGATTTGTTTGGAATGGCCGACACCGACGCCATAGGCGGTTTTGCCGGTGTAAACGGCGACGGTGAAGGTTTTGTCGTGATCCGGGCCTTCTTCCTTGATGGTATGATAGACTGGGGTTTCGTTTTCGGCGCGTTGGGCGAGTTCTTGGAAATAGGACTTCGGGTCGCGCCAAGAGCCTTCCTCGAGGATTTCGTCGATTTTGACGAGAATGTGCTTTTCGATGAACTTTTTGGCCTCATCATAGCCCTTATCGAGGTAAATGGCGCCAGTTAGGGCTTCGAAACAGTCGGCGATGATGACGGCGTGAGCGCGGTCGGTGCCATTGCGCTCGCCGTGAGAGAGGCGGATGAGGGGTTCGTAACCGAGTTCGTAGCCGGCGGAGCTGATTGATTCCGTGCGGACGAGGGCGGAGCGCCAAGCGGTCATGATTCCTTCCGGTTTATCGAAGTTTTTGAAGAGGAAATCCGAGGTTACGAGTTCTAGGACGGCGTCGCCGAGGAATTCGAGGCGTTCGTTGTGGTTTTGGTGGGCGGTTTTGTGTTCGTTGACGTAGCTGCGGTGAGTTAGGGCGGTCACGATGAGGCTAGGGTCGTCAAATTTGAAGCCGAGTTTTGCTTCGGCAAATTCTTGATAAGGTTTTGGGTCCAATTTAGTAATCTCCTGAACGTATTTTTTTCTTTGCTATTAACATGAGTTTTTCGATGTCTTCGTATTCGATGGCATCGAGCGCGTCGGCAAACCGGAACCACTTAATTCCGTTCATCCATTTTTCCTTGGTCGGGGTTTCGCGGGGGTCGAGAGAATGGACGAGGTAGATTTGGGTGGTCATTAAGACGAGTTTGTCGAGGCGGCGGTACTTAAAGTGGATTTTTCCAAGCCAACACAAGGTGTTGATATGGAAAAGACCCGCTTCTTCACCGATTTCGCGAATCGCGGTTTGCTTTGCGGTTTCGCCGGGTTCGATATGCCCCTTTGGGATTGTCCAACGGTTTTTTGAATCTTGGATTAAGAGGATCTCGATGTCCCTTTTGTCCTTCGAGAGGCGAAAAACGATACCGCCGGCGGTTGGCTCGCGAACTATTTCTTGAATTACCGGCTTCTTGCGGAAGACGGTTTCGCGAAATTTGTCGATTGGGGAGGGCTTGTATTGCTTCGGAAGAGCTTCCGGAACTTTAAGGTTACTTCCCTTCCGGATTGCTCGCGGTCGTCGGTTCGTCGTTCGGTTCGCGTGATTCTTCGGTTGGTTTTGGTTCATGGTGGTTGTTATCGTCGTCGCTCTCTAAACCGAGGTTTCGAAAAGCGGTCCCAAGGACGCCGTTGATGAACTTTGAAGAGTTCTCGGAGCCGAAGGCTTTGGCAAGCTCGACGGATTCGTTGATGGCGACTTTCGGGGGGACGGATTCGTTAGAGTATTTTAATTCGTAGAGTCCGATGCGGAGGACGTTGCGGTCAATCGCGGCAATTGAAGAAATTGGCCATTCCGGCGCAAGCGGCGCCAGCTCGCGGTCAAGATCGTCCGTTTTCTCGACGACGCCACGAGAGAGTGTATAGACAAACTCGGTGTCGCCGAGGGCTTTTTCGTAAGGGACGATGTTTTTAGCGACGATATGGTCAATGTCGGCTGTTTGGTCGCCCGCCTTGCTACGAAACTCGTATTCGTATAAGCTCTGTAGCGATATGATTCTACCTAAATGCCGATTTGAAGCCACGTTAGTCCTTCTTGTTTTTAGATTTTTTAGCGAGTTTAGCTTTCGTTAGGGCTTTTTTGCGGTTCTTAACGGAAGTTTCGGCCGCCGGCTTTGCGGTTTTGACCTTTAAGCGCGGGGTTTGCTTCTTGGTTTCGAAGGCTTTAACGGGGGAAAGTTTGTTCACGGCACGAGCGAGGTCAAGACGGATGTGGCTCCGGCGGAGACCCGTTTTTCTCGGGCTGCTCTGTTTTTTAGGTTCAGGCATATAGCTCCTTTAATAATAGTATACTTTTATTTATAATATCACGTTTTCTCTATTTACGCAACAAGATTTAAGAGTTTAGCGCGTTCGACGTAGATGATTTTCTTGGGCTTTCCGGGAACGAACTTTTGGACGTTCGGGTCGGAAAGAGCAAGTTCTTCGATTTTGGCTTGGTTTTTTAAGTCGTCGGCGGGGACATTTAGCTTTGCGCGGAGTTTGCCGTTGACTTGGACGATAATTTCGACGGTGTCGGCGACAAGGTATTTTTCGTCATATTCCGGCCAGGTGTCGTCGGCGTTTAGCTGTTCGAGCATTTCGGAGGCGAGGTGAGGGGCGAAAGGCTTGAGGAGTTTTCCGAGCGTGATTAAATCTTCCTCGGAGGCTCCGACTTTATAGAGTTCGTTGACGTATTCCATCAGGCTCGAAATAGCCGTGTTGAAGGCGGCGCGCTCGATGTCGTCGGTGACTTTTTTAACGGTTTTGTTTAGCAGCGCCTTGCGCGAAGGTTCACTTACGTCGCCGGTGTCCTCGCGCCCGTCGTTACGGGGCTCGGCACCTAATACTCGGCCGTAGCCTCCGTGTTGCGCCGCAAGCGAACCGTTCGCTCCGGCGCCATCGCCAAAGACGAGCGTCCAGCACCGATTTAGGAATCTATAGACTCCGCCGACGGAGCGGGGGTTCCAGGCGGCGTCTTGGTCATAGGGGCCGATGAACATTTCGTAAGTACGGAGGGTGTCGGCGCCGTAGCCGTCGTTGATGACGTCGAGTGGGTCGATGACGTTGCCTTTGCTCTTTGACATTTTTTTACCGTCGGGCGCGTTGATGTAGCCATTATAAAGCAGCTTCATGATAGGTTCGCGGAAGGGGAGCTTCCCTTCGTCGGCGAAGAATTTACACCAGAAGCGGACATATAATAAGTGCGCTACGGCGTGGTCGCCGCCACAGTAGATGTCGAGCGGTTCCCAATAGTTGATAGCCTTTTCGTCCCAAGCGGCAGTCGCGCAGTGGGGCGAGGCGTAGCGCCAGAGATACCAACTCGAGCAGGCGTAGCCATCTAATGTGTCGGTTTCGCGGGTCATTTCTTCCCCGTCGATTGTTACTTTTAGCCAGTCGGTAGCCTTGGCGAGGGCGGAGCGGCCGGAATTGTCGGGTTTGAAATCTTCCACTTCGGGAATCATGACGGGGAGTTGGTCTTCGGGAATAGGGTGAGGGTTGCCGTCGCTATCGTAGGCGATGGGGATGGGGCAGCCCCAGTAGCGTTGGCGAGAGATGAGCCAGTCGCGCATGCGATAGGTTGTTTTTGGGGTACCGAAAGGCGTTTCGGGGACTTTGGTAATCTCTACGATGGGCAAATTGAACTTTTCGGCAAATTCGCGGTCTCTCTCGTCGCCGGCCGGGACTGCCATAATCGCGCCAGTGCCATAGCCCATCAAAACGTAGTCGGCGACCCAGATGGGAATCTTCTCCTTTGTCGCCGGATTTGTTGCGTAAGAGCCGGTGAAGACACCGGTCTTTTCCTTGTTTTCTTGGCGTTCGATTTCGCTCTTCTTGATTGCGTTTTTGCAGTATTCTTCAACTTCTTTTCTGGTTTTGTCGGTAACGAGGTCCTTAATCAAAGGATGCTCAGGAGCTAAAACAAGGAAGGTGGCGCCGTAAATCGTGTCTGGGCGAGTGGTAAATACGGTAATGTTGTCGAAATTGATTTCAGCGCCGACGCTTTTTCCGATCCAGTTTTTCTGCATGGTCTTGATTTTGTCGGGCCAATCGAGGGCATCGACGTCACTCAAAAGCTCGTCGGCGTAGGCGGTGATTTTGAAGAACCATTGCTTCATTTTTTTCTTTTCGACCTCGCTACCACAACGCCAACAGTGGCCGTTTTCGACCTGTTCGTTCGCGAGGACGGTTTGGTCAACGGGGCACCACCATTGGTAGGATTCTTTTTGGTAGGCCAGGCCCTTTTTGTAAAGCTCCAGGAAGCACCATTGGGTCCATTTGTAGTATTCGGGGGAGGAGGTGTTTATTTCCCTGCTCCAATCGATTGCGTAGCCGAGTTTTTTGAGTTGGTTTCTGAAGTTTTTAACGTTAGTGTCAGTCGCGACCTTGGGGGAGACGCCGGTTTTGATGGCGTAGTTTTCGGCGGGGAGGCCAAAGGTGTCGTAGCCGAAAGGACGGAGGACGTTATAACCCTTTTGTGAGTAGTATCGCGCAAGAACGTCAACGATGGTGAAGTTTCTAACGTGCCCGACGTGGAGGCCGGCGCCGGAAGGATAGGGGAACATTTCGGCGAGGAACTTTTTAGGCTTTTTAGAAGTGTCGTCGGCCTTAAAAGCGTCGGAATCTTCCCAGATTTTTTGCCATTTACTTTCGATTGCAAGGGGATTATAACGGTTCATTTGCTTATTATAACACTTTTAGGTCGCCTTGGCGAATTATTTTCGGGGTTCTTCCGGTTAAGTCGACGACGGTCGAGGGGAGTTTTCCCTCCACGGTCCTTCCCTCGACGATTAAATCGACTTTGGGGAGGGTTCTTCTGACTTCGTCGGAAGAGATTGCGGGTTGGTCGCCACGGGGGTTGGCGCTAGTCAAGAGGAGAGGGCCGGTGTCTTTTAATAGCGTTTCAAAAAGCGGGGAGGCGGGGATGCGGATTCCGACGGTTGTAAAGTGGTTGAAATAAGGGTGCGAAAAATCGGGGTTTTTGTTCAATATGAGGGTAATTTCGCCAGGGATGTATTTTGAGATGTATTCGCGCGCGGTTTTGCTCAAAATGGCGTATTTTTCGATGTCGGCGCGGGATTCGGGGACGAGGGTGAAGACTTTTCCGGATTTCAAATCGCGACGTTTTAGAAAAATCAGTTTCTCGAGCGCTTTGGCGGAGTTCAAGGAAATCGCGAGGCCAAAAACTGTTTCGGTCGGGAGCGCGACAACTTGGCCGCTGGTGATGGCTTTCATAATTTCAGAAACGTGTTCTGGGGCGGTTTGAATCATAATTCATGACTATTGTATCACGTTTTCTTGCGAAAATGAAAACGGGGGTTATTTTTCGAGGTTATTGAGACGCTTTTCTTTGACTTCGGCGTCGTCGATTGGGGTCTTTTCAAGAAATTCGTAGTAACCGGCTTCGGTTTTCTCAAAAACGTAGAGGAAGTGGGGGAAATCTTCGAAGTTTTCGGCGGTGACTGTTTGGGCAGTGGTTACGGAAGATTGCGCTGAAGAGTCGAGGGCGCCGTTTAGGACGATTGGCGCGGAAGGGACGGCGACGCTGTATTGAATAAACTCGTGGTCGTCAGTCTTTTTGTGGGTGCGGCTGAAGATGTAGTAGTTCCCTTCTTCGCCGTCATAGACGGTGGTGAAAAGTTTGTCGATTTCGGCGATTAGTTCTTCGTCGGTGAGGGGAGTTTCTTCGTAAGACGGGAGGACGATGGCGGACGAGGCGGACTTTTTAGCGAAGAGGTTCAAAGGGTTTTCGATAATCCCCCGTTCGACGAGGACGCAGAGGACGACGGCGGCAAGAGCGAGGGCGAAAAGGACGATGAGGACGACACGACCGGCGTGGGAGGTCTTTTTCGGCTCGGTTGAGAGAGGTTCGGCGTTAGAGTCGACGTTGATGTCCTCCGAGTTTAGACGGCTTAAAGCCGCTTCGACTTCGGGAGAATACTTTTTAGCACGGGTCGGAGATTCATTGAATGAGACTTCGGAGCTTTCTTTGACTTCCGGTTCCGGGACGTTCGATTCCGGTTCGTCCACCGGGGGATTGTTATTAGTGTTTATTTCGAGATTTTTAGATAAATTGCGCAATTTTTCTTCCATGGTTACTTTAATTTTAACATAAAAGGTTTAGAAGTGGTATAATGTTTTTATGGAAAATGTGGAGGAAGAGAAAAATATTGTTCTAAAACCGAGTGATTTTGTTCATCTTCATAATCATACGCACTATTCGCTACTTGATGGGCTAACGAAAATCCCGGAGCTTGTGCAGTTCGTGAAGGAAAAAGGCATGGAAGCGGTCGCCGTGACGGACCACGGGACGATGTCGGGGCTCGTTGAGCTTTATAAAACGTGTAAAGACGAAGGAATTAAGCCGATTTTGGGGCTTGAGGCGTATGTAGCGGCGCGGAATTTGGAAGACCGCGACCCGGCGCACGATAAACAGAGGTTCCATATCACGCTTCTTGCGATGAACGACAAGGGGTTTGAAAACCTTTGTCGGTTGATGAGCAATGCCGAGATTAACGGTAAATATTACAAACCGCGAACCGACCATAAGGACATGGAAAAGTACAGCGAGGGGATTATTTGTCTGTCGGGGTGTGCGGGTTCGGAGATTAGCGAAGCGATTCGGGCGGGAGACGACAAGAGAGCGCTGGAGCTGATTGGATGGTATAAAAAAGTGTATGGCGACCGGTTCTATCTCGAGATGCAAGACCACGGACATCCCGACTCGCCGACGCATTGGGACGAACAGAGGAAAATTAACGAGTGGCACATGACGCATGCGAAAGAACTCGGCGTGCCGCTCGTTGTAACGTGCGACGCGCACTACTTGAAGCACGAAGACCAAGACACACACGAGGTGTTGCTTTGCGTCGGGACGGGGTCGAATTTGTCAGACACGAACAGGATGAGTCTCAAGGAGTTTCAGCTTCATGTGATTCCGCCGGAAGAAATTATTGCGAGGTGGCAGAAGACTTGCCCCGAGGCGGTGCTGAACACGAAACGGATTGCCGAGAGATGTAACGTTGAACTTCAGCTGGGGCGGATTTTGATTCCGAAGTTCCCGGTGCCGGAGGGCGAGACTGATAAAACATATCTTGATAAATTAGTGTTTAGGGGGCTAGTGTTTAGATATGGCGGGAAAACCGAGGCGGAGGCGGCAGAGCTTTCCGTTGAGCAGTGTCGGGAGATTTTGGCGGAGGTTGATAAGGAGAGAGACGAGCTACATAAATTGCTACCGAGGATTGACTATGAGCTTTCGGTGGTAGATAAAATGGGGTATAACGGCTACTTCCTGATCGTTTGGGACTTCATTAACTGGGGGAAGCGAAAAGGGATTATTTATGGGCCGGGGCGTGGGTCGGCGGCAGGAGCGCTACTTGCATATGCGATGAGGATTACCGAGCTTGACCCGATGAAATATGACCTGCTGTTTGAGCGGTTCTTGAACCCGGATCGTATCTCGATGCCGGATATTGATACCGACATCCAAGACACGCGGCGGGATGAGGTAATTGAGTATTGTACCGAGAAATACGGTAAGGGGAGAGTGTCGAACATCGCGACGTTTGGTAAGATGATGGCAAAAAACGCCGTTCGGGACGTTGCGCGCGTGCTTGAAGTTCCCTACTCGGAGGCAGACAGGTTGGCGAAGATGGTGCCGGATCCGGTGATGGGGCACCATGTCCATCTTCCGGACGCGATTCAAAACGTTCCAGACCTCAAGAATGAATACGAAACTAATCCAACTTCGAAGGAAGTGTTGGATTTTGCGTCGAAACTCGAGGGGACAATTCGGGGGCACGGGGTGCACGCTTGTGGCGTGGTAATTGCGCCGGACGACTTGGTTAAATTTGTTCCGCTCGAAGTGTCGGCTAAGGGACCGATTGCGGCACAGTTTCCGATGGGAACGATTGAGGAGCTTGGGCTTCTTAAAATGGACTTTCTCGGGCTTTCTAACCTTTCCGTGATTAACAATGCGCTTAGGATGGTGCGGAAAGTGTATGGTGAAGATATTGATATGTATTCGGTGCCACTAGATGACCCGCTGACGTATAAGTTGCTTCAAAATGCGGAGACGACGGGAGTGTTCCAGTTGGAGTCGGCGGGAATGAAACGGTACCTGAAAGACCTGAAAGCCGACCATTTCGAAGACATTATCGCTATGGTCGCGCTTTATCGCCCGGGACCGATGCAGTTTATCGATTCGTTTATTAAGCGAAAACATGGCGAGGAGCCGATTACCTATCTTCATCCGGGGCTTGAGAACTCGCTTAAAAGCACTTACGGAATTATGATTTACCAGGAGCAGTTCATGCAGATTTCTCGGGAATGGTGCGGGTTTACCGGCGGGCAGGCGGATACGCTCCGCAAGGCGGTTGGGAAGAAGAAAATTGACCTCATGAAGAAAGTGAAGCCGCAGTTTATTGAGGGGGCGGTCAAGATCGGTGGGGCAACGGAGGAGATTGCGGAGACATTTTGGTCGCAGCTGCTTGACTTTGCGAACTATTGCTTTAACAAGTCGCACGCGGCGTGTTATGGGCTGGTTTCTTATTGGACGGCATACCTTAAGGCGCACTACCCGGACGCGTACATGGCAGCGCTGATGACTGCGGATATGAGATGGACCGACAGGCTTGCGATTGAGATTGCGGAGTGTAAAAGAATGGGGCTGAAAGTTCTCGGTCCCGATATTAACGAGTCGTTCGGGGATTTTGGTATCGTTAAGGGGGAGAAGACGATTCGGTTTGGGCTTTCGGGTATTAAGGGGGTCGGGAAGGCGCTGGTCGAGGAAAAGGTGATTCCGGAGCGGAAGGCGAACGGACCGTTCAAAAGCGTGTGTGACTTTGCGAAGCGGGTGGATTCGACGAAGTTCAACAAGAAGGCTTGGGAATCTTCGATTAAAACCGGGGCGTTTGATAGGTTTGGAACGCGGAGCGATATTCTCTATAATCTAGAGGCGGTTCAAGCGTATGGGGCGAAAATGCAGAAGGATAAGGCGAGTGGACAGACCGACCTCTTTGGGATGCTTGGGGAGGCGGCGGCGATTCCAGAGGTGGAGATTAAGCCGGCGCCGACGCAATTTTCCGAGAAAGAACAGCTTTTATGGGAGCGGGACCTTATGGGGCTTTATATTTCCGCGCATCCGCTGGATAAATACGACAAGTTCTTTGAGGAGCAGACGCATCCGTTTGCGGCGGTTTCGCTCGAAAATGACGGGAAAACGGTGGTCGTCGGGGGGATTATCACGGGTGTTCGGACGATTTTGACGAAAAATAATACGAAGATGGCGTTCGTAAAAATTGAAAATAAGACCTCGGAGCAGGAACTCGTGGTCTTCCCTTCAGTTTTTGAGGAATATGGGGGGAAGTTGGTGCAAGATAACGTGATTAAGGCGGTTGGGAGGGTGAATGCGAGAGATAAAAACGGGAACGCCACTTCCGAGGTTAAGGTGTTGATGGACTCTTGTGAGGTGATTTCTGACGATATGCTCAAGAATTATCACGAGACGGGGACGCATCTTGAACCACCGAAGGAGATTCAGCGCGGTTTTAGGCGTTCAAGGGGGGCCGGGGAGGGCGTTTCCTCGGCGCGTGGCGGTTATAGGGCCGGAGGGGCAAGTTTTGGGGGGTCCGGGGCTTCTGGGGCTTCCTCGGGGGGTTCAGCGGCGTTTGAGACGGTTCGAGTTGTTAATCCGCCGAAAGATACGCGACATGACCGGGTTTATATTCTCGTTAAAGAGCCGGAGAATGTTAGATTGCTCTCTTCTATCAAGCGGGTTTGCGACCGCAATCCGGGGTTTAATGACGTGATTTTGGTTTTGCAAGAGAAAGAGACAAAAAAAGCCCTCAAGATGCCGTTTAGGGTGGAGCCGTGCGAGGAGTTTATGACCGATATGCAGAAGGTGGTGGGGGAGGAGTGCCTCAAAGTCAAATAAAATCACCCCGGAGGCCGGGGTGAAGGGTATCTGTGAACTAACGGAGGTAGCCTTCGGCGCGCATGAAGGCGGCGAGGTTTTCCTCGCTGTAAATCGGGTGGAAATTCCGGTCGTCGATGACGACGGAAGTTCCGTCCGGAATTTTGTCGAAAATCCAATTCGCGACGTAACTCGGGACGCGGATTGAACCGTCGGAGACATGGGCGCCGAGGATTTGATTATCCTCTCGCGAGTCGTAGTATTCCAAGAGACCGTGGATTCCGAGATTGTTGCCAATTTCAGAAATCCAGCGCCACTTGGACTTACTTCCGCGGCCCTCATATGACCGGTTTTTGATTCGGCGTCCGGCGCCGACAGGGGTAAAATACCTCGCTTCGGTGTCGCTTCCGGTAATCGCCGGAGTTCCGAAGAGAAAATGTCCGTTTCGGAACACCGATAGGTATGAGCCTGTCTCGTAAGGACGAGCGGGGTCGTAACCGTCGCCACCAAGGGCTATCCAAATGAGGTAGCCGGTCTGGCTTCGACTGCTCGCCCGGTTTAGGTCGGCCATGTATAACAGGGTGTAACCCTGGTTGTATGGCCAGTTTTCGACCTGGAACGTCCAGGCCCAGGCGTCATCGACAACACCAGTTGGGCGCATTCCGCGTCCCAGTTGCAGTTTTTTGACTGCGGCGGCGGTCTCTGGACCAAAGCGTCCGTCAACTTCGACGTCATAGCCGTAGAAGTTGAGGCGTTCCTGAACCCGATTGACGAGATGCTCGTCATGGAGCCAGTAAGTCGGATAGTCGTCGGCGCTAGCGTCGTTTCCTGCTACAATGCAGAGCAGAAGCAGAATCGCTGTCATGAGCACACAAAAGGCAACCCAAGAATTGTCATTTTTCAGATACATAATCTTCCCTCCCTAAAATCAGTTCTTGCGGGCGTCGATAACAACTACCGTGCCCGCGGTTGCAAAATTCTTGTGCCACTCTGAATCATCTACTCCGAGACGAATACAGCCGTGGGAACAAGCGGTTCCGAGGACGCTGTCTCCTTGCCATCTCCATTCCCCGCCCTTGTTGAGTTTGAGGATGGAGTGGAAGAAAAACTTTCCACGTCCGGGGACATGCTTAAAGTAGGTAGCGTTATAACCGCGCCAGGTATCTTTCGAGTCGTGAATGTACCCGTGATTACCTTCGCCAGTTAGAACGCCTGCGGCAAACGGAGTTGGGGTTCCATCTTCGAAATCGCCAACAGCAATCTTTAAGGTTTTGACCAGCTTCCATCCGTCAGTTGTCCGTTCGTAGTAATATGCCTCGTAGTCGCTCCCCTTTAAGAGGGGGATATAGACGGCGTGGCCGTTGCTGCTTCGAGAAAAAACTTTCCGGCGGTCGGCGATGTAGCGGGGATGTTCTCCCGTGTCCATGATTCCCATGGCGCTGAGAGTGTTTTTTCCGCAGATACCGTCTACCTCCAGACCTTTTTTAGCCTGAAACATCATGACGTAGGTGCCGGTGTCGGCACCGAAGATGCCGTCAACCTTGATGGGTTGGTAGCCTCCGACCGTTTTGGACAAGTAGTTGTTCAGGGCGGTCTGGATTCGCTTGACTAGTTCAGGACTCCAGGTCTGGTAGCCTTCATCAAGCCAGGCGTCGGTTGTTTCCGCTTTCGCGGAAAAGCCGAGGGCGACCATGAAGATCACTAGGATCAACAAGATAGAAATCTCGATGGCATGCAAGAGATTTTTGGCTCTTGCGCCTTTGACCACAAGGCGATCCGATTTGGACTCTTTGTAGGGGTTGATGGCTTCCGACGGGATGTAACCCGCCTTCGTGTAGCGATAGGGACGTTCGGTGTTCTTCATATTTTTTCCCTCCCGAAAAATATGCACGCTTACGTTAGTTACAGATTGGTAAGGTGCAAAAATTATGTTTTAATTATAGCACAAGCTCGATAATTTGTCAAGTGTGGGTGGCTATTTGCTGTCCTTAAACCTGTTCTCGACGGTGGAGACGATGGCTTCCTTGATAGCGCCGGTGGTGGCGGTGACGTCTTTTTTGACGGCCTTACCAGTGGAGGTGGCGGCGGATTTGACGCTTTCGACGGTCTCTTTCGCGTTCGAGGCGATTGAATCGCCTTTTTTCGCGATACGATTAAGCTGTTTTATGAGATGTTTCGCGTCGCGGGAAAGGTCGAGCAGTTTGGTTAATAATAAAATCCCCAAAATTAGGAACACAAAAAGTGTTAGAGAAAGGATTGCGACGATAATCCATTCAGCTGTGTCCATATTTACCTCCTTTTTGGTTTGGTTTATTTGATTAGCGCGCGGAGTTCGCCGGCGTAATCTTCGTTATCAATGATGTATTTGACGAGAGCGAGGGAGTAGTTTTTTGGGTCGCCGGTAGTCATCCAGAGGCCGCCGGTTTGCTTGGCATAGACTTTGCCGGTCGGGATGAGTTTGGCGATGGCGTCGGCGGTCCAGAGCTCGGCGTCCTTGCCGGTGTGCGAAGGGGTGAGGAACTCGAAGATTTCCGGGGTTAAGAGGTAGCGGCCGTAAGAGGCGAGGTCGGAGACGGCTTCTTCGGGCTTGGGCTTTTCGACGAGGCCGGCTAGGACTTCGGTCGAGGGGTCGTAGTCAACGGCGGCGTATTTTTGAATCTCGTCGTGCGGGACGAGTTGGCAACCGATGATGGCACGGGCGTCGGGGTGTTCGTCGAAGGCGTCGATGAGGTCTTTGACGGCGGATTTACCGTAAACGACATCGTCGGAATAGATGGCGACGAAGGCTTCGTCGTTTTCGATGAACTTTTTAGCGCTGGCGATGGGGGAGCCGTTGCCGTAGGGGAGGGACGGGTCTTGGGTGATGATGGTGATTTTGGGGAAGTTCAGGACCTTTTTGACGGGTTCGAAGCGGTCGGACTTGCCTTGGGCGGCGAGTTGGGATTCGACTTTATGGATAGGGTTGAAGAAATAGTCTTCGTAGATGTCTTTCCCTTCCGGGGTGACAACGAGGATGAGCTCTTGGATTCCCGCCTCGAGACATTCTTCGATGACAAGTTGAATGACGGGACGGTTGCCGATTGGAAGCATTCCCTTGGGGACAGTTTTAGTTATAGGTAGAAAGCGGCTAGCGAAACCGGCATCGGTAATGATAGCCTTGGTGGGTCTTTTGTAATTCATTGATAACTCCTGAACCCCAAGTATATCATTATTTTGCGCGTTTGGCAAGTTTTTTGCCTGACTTCTTGCGAGTCTTGGCGGCGAGAGTGGCGGCTTCTTTCCTTGCGACGCGGTCTTCGAGCTTTTGGGCGCGGTTATGGACGCCGTAGAAGAGGCTGCAAGTGCCGAGAATTAAGAGATAGACACCGAAGAAGCGGACGAAGAATTCGCCGGAGTTGAAGATGACGATGCCCATGACGGCGCCGAAGATTCCGCTAAAGACCCAGGTAAAGCGGTCGGTTGGATCGACGGTGGCGCGGAAGCCAGAGACGATTTCGAAGAAACCGCGGAGGAAGGTGTAGATGGCGATAATGTAGAGGTGCCAAGCGGTGTCTTGGCCCAAGGTGAAGAGGAGAGCGAGGGCGATGACAGCGTCAACGACGGCGAGGGCGACGGAGACGGCCCAACCGGACTTTTCGTGCGCACGGAAGAGGGCGTTGATGAATTCGATGATAGAGAAGGAGAGGAGGAAGATACCGACGGTGGTAAGCATTGAGTCGAAAGAGCGACGCATATCGAAGAGGGCGAAGCCGCCGATTAAGACGGCGATAAGGCCCTTGACGACGAAGATGAGCCAGTGCGAGTCGATGTATTTACGGTTGATATGTGCCATGTGTTTATTTCTCCTTTTTATAGATTATAGGTTACGGTTTCTAGAATTTGATTGAAATCATCGCGGTAGATTTCGGCGTCGGTTTGGAGGACGATGGTTTTGTCGCGGACTTTGAAGAGGACGGCGGAACCTTGGGCAGAGTTCGGGAGCTTGCCGTCGTAGCGGGTGGCGTTGACGGAGCCGACGGTGATGGCGGAGGAGGAGACGGTTTTTCCGACTTCGTAAGCGTAGCGGGAGTTGACGGATTCGAACGTGTCGGAGGTGATGGTCAGGCGGAGGGCGAAGATGGTTCCGGTTGCGACTTCGGGGACTTCGGAAGGGTGGAGATAGGCTTCATAGTTGCCACCGTTTGAGGCGTCGCGCGCAACATAGACGGACCAAGTTTTCGGGAATTTGAAGGAGACGGAACCGTAGTCCGAGGGGCCGGTGAGGGTTTTATAAGGGGTTTTCTCGCGAGCAGCGAATTCGGCTTCGAGCTTGTCGGTGATTTCCTTTTCGCGGTCGAGGACGGCGGCGGCGACTTGGCCATCGACGTCAGACGAGGCGAGTTTATATTCGTTGTAAAAATAGTAAGCGAGGAAAAGGGCTCCGATAAGAAAGAGGACGAGGAAGATTATTATAACGGTTTTGAGGAGGCCGGAGTTGCCGGGGGCTTTAGGCTCGAGTTTCGAGGCGCCAGAAGGGGCAATTGTCGGGGCGGGGGAGATTGGAGGCATCGCGGGAGGTTGATTAAACATAAGGCTATTTTAGCATAAGCTGATTATTTTGTAAAATCCTTGCTGATGACTTCGATTTTGTTTTTTAGCTCTTTCAAATCTTTTTCGATGTCTTTTGCGAGGGTGGAGGCTTCTTTGTATCTTTTTTCGGCTTCGTCGAGCGAGAAATCGTCGGAGTAAAACCATTGGATTTTTTCGTCGAGATTAGAGATTTTTTCTGTTATGGACATTTTCTACCTTTGCTTCTATTAGTTTATCGTAAGTTGTAATTTTTACAACATTTCCGGGGGAAATCTTTCCGGTGAGGATACTATAACCTTGTTTTAAGACGCGGTCGGGGTTGAGGGATTCGAGGATTTTGAGTTGATTTTTGACGCCCAAAGTCGCATTTTCGATACGCGCTTCAATGAGGCGTTTAACAGGGGTCAGGTCGCCAAAACTTCTTGAAACAAAATCGAGTTTTTCGAGGATAATTTGGCGGGCGGAGAGGACGCTCGATTTAGTGGTTTCTTCGTAGGTTTCGAGATAGTGGAAGAGATAGCGGGCGAGGGAGTTTTGGCCGTCTTTTAGGCGGGCAAGTTCGGCGTTGCGGTCGCGGGTTAAGAGCTCGGCGGCGTTTGAAGGGGTGCTCGCGCGGACGTCGGCGGCGAGGTCGGCAAGGCTTAAATCGACTTCGTGGCCGATGCCGGTGATGACGGGGGCTTTGCTTCCGGCGATTTTGCGGACGAGAAGTTCGTCGTTGAAAACGGCGAGGTCGTCTTTTGAACCGCCACCGCGGAGGATGGCGATGACGTCGGGGGAGACGGTTTCATTGAGGTAGTCGAGGGCGCGACAGATTTCGTCGCTTGCGCTTAAACCTTGGACGCCGCAGTTTGCGACCTTTAGGGTGAGTCCGCCCCAACGGGCGCTCAGGATTTTGCAGAAATCTATGTAGCCGGCGGCGGTGACGGAAGAAATGACGCCGATGACTTTGGGGTCTTCGGGGAGGGGGCGCTTTCTAAACGGGTCGAAGAGGCCTTCTTTTTCGAGTTTGGCTTTGAGAAGGTCGAACGCTTTTTTAAGGCTTCCCTCGCCCTTGGGTTGGTATCTTCGGACCGTGACGGAGAAGCGACCGAAGTTGGTGAGTTTTGGAGTACCGAGAATGACGAGTTTCATGCCGTCTTCGATTGGGGTGCGGAGATTATAGATGGTCATGAAACAACTCACCGTTCCGGTTTCGTCTTTCAAGTCGAAGAAGACCCATCTGTCCTTGCTTATCTTAAAACCGGAGACTTCGCCTTCAATTTCGACGGTTGGGAAAGCGTAGGAAACGGTTTCGTTGAAAACGTCGATAAATTCGGAGACGGTGAAGTGGGGAGTTTCCATAAGAATATTATAACAAAAAAATCGCCCTTGCGGGCGATTAAACTATCTTACTTCGACGCGAACTCTTGGAACGGACTTGCCGGAGAAGTGGGACTTCTTCGTCTTGACGAAGGTGACGATGCCGTCTTTTTTCGCGTGAATCGTGAAATTGCGGGACATATAGGTTCCTTCGCCAGAGAGTTTAGTGGAGCCGGTTTGGCGAACGAGGACTTCGCCGGCTTTAACTTTTTGTCCGCCAAAGCGCTTGACACCAAGGCGTTGGCCGGCATTGTTGTGGACGTTTTTTGCGGTTCCGCCCGCTTTGACGTGTGACATATTATTTCTTCCTTAATACGATTATGTCGCGGGCGACGATTTGGCCTTCTCGGTAATACAAGAGGTCTTCGGGACCCACGTTAATAAACTTTTTAACATTATACCCCAGTTTCTCGACTTCGTCAAGGATATTTAATCTGGAATAGGTGCCGTTCGGGCGGAGCCAAGCAGGGACGGCGAGGACGACGGGCGTGCCTTCCCATCCGCGGCCTTCGGCTTCGAGTTCTGGCGACGGTTCGGGCATCCCGAGGCCTTCGCGGCCGATTTGGGGGGCGAGATTTTTGAGGAAACCAAGGATAATTTCTTTACAGCGGAGTTTTTCTTGTTTTAGCTTGATGTCGGCGGGGGGCTGGGACATGGGTTGGCCGAGGAAGACTTCGGAGGCGACGGCGTCAATGGCGAAACGTTGGAGCCAGTTGAAGGTCGTGGCGTCGCCTTCGTAGATTTCTCCGCTCCTAACGCGGTCGAGGAAATAGTCGGCTTCGAATTCGTCTTTGTGATGAGTGTTGTGGGCGAGCCAGTCGAGATTTTTCTCGGTGTATTCGACCATGCGGGAGTTAAGGTCGGAGCCGAAGGGGATGTAGCCGAGTAGCGCGGCTTCTTGAAGGACGACACCGGTACCGCAAAACGGGTCGAGCAAACGCGAACCTTCCGGAAGGTAGCCACAGAGGTTGATGAGGATTTGGGCGAGTTTCGGGGGGAGCATCCCGACCTTGGCGTCCCTGGCCGGGCGGGCTTGGTCGCGGTTTTTGTAGGCGGTGATGTTTTGGACGCCGATGAGGTTAAAAGTGCCGAAGTCGGTTAGGAGGATTTCGAGGTGATTCTTTTTTTCGCTGAGTTGGTTGTGGTGGGAAGTGGCGGTGGAGAGGACGGCGGTTTTATTCTCAAGGACGCGAATGGAGCGGCCGCGGCGGGCGAGGATTTTTTTGAGTTTTAGGGCTTCGGACTGGGCTGTTCTGGCGGTGGCATTATGGCGAAAGTCGGAGACGCCGAGGGTAATCTTCCCTTCCGGGAGGTTTGCGAGGGAGTCGATGAGGCAGTTGGAGCCTTCGGGGAGTTCTTCGGCGAACTTCAAGACGCCGCCGAAACGGTTAATGTCGGGTCTAAAATTGGAGTGAAAAGTCGCGAGTTTGGGGGAAGATTGTCGCAATTTCGCTCCGCGCTCTAATAACGGTTCGACCTCTGTAAATTGGCTTTCAAGCTCGGCTATGGAGAGTTTTTCAAGACGGCCTAAAACGGCTAGATATTTCACTATTCCTCCTCCTTCTTCTTTTCTTCGAGCAGTTTACCTAAATCTTTTAGACCGGGGCGGCTTTTTTCTTCGGCGGCGTTGGGGGAGAGCTTCATGTCGCGGAAGGCTTGTTCGGGGGTTTTGGGGGACTTACCGCGCGGTTTTTTCTTCTTGTTGCGGGCGCGGTTGTTTTCGTAACTGGTTTTGTGGACGGTTTGAGCGGACTTTTCGGCGGCAGCGGCGGGGTTAAAGGATTTTGATTCGGTAATTTTGGAGCTTTGGAACATGAAACGGGCGCCGGAATAATCGTCTTTTAATCCCTGTTCGCCAGCGGCACGACCGGAGTCGGAAAGTTCTTTCTTATATTTTTCGGCCTGTTCGATAGTTTCGCGGATTTCGTCTTCGACGACTTGGCGCGGGCGGGAGTATTGTTTTCTAGAGGACTCGACAATGGCGTCGAAGTTGTCGTTTGGGGAGGTTGGGATTGAGAGGGTGGTTGCGGAGAAGGCGGGGACCTTTTCACCGTTGATGATCATGCTGATAATGAAGTGGCGGTTGCTCATTTGGATTAGGTCACTAGCGTCGAAAGTCGGCTCGAATTGCTTGACGAGGACAGGCGCGTCGTCGGCGGAGACGCGGAAGCTGATGGTCGTTCCGACGTTGCCGAAGACGGCGTCGCGGACGGAATCGGTCATTTGGGCGGTGTATTGGTTGGCGACGGTGAGATTCAAACCGTATTTTCTCGCCTCGGAAAGAATGACGGCGAAGGAGTCGGTTGCGAAGTTTTGGAACTCGTCAACGTAGAGGTAGAACGGGCGACGGTCCTTGACGTCAGGAATATCGGAGCGGGACATGGCGGCGAGTTGGACCTTGGTAACGAGGAAGGCGCCGAGAATACCGGCGTTGTCTTCGCCAATTAGACCCTTTGAGAGGTTGACGACGAGGATTTTGCCTTCGTCCATGATTTTCCGGACGTCAAAGCTAGACTTTGGCTGGCCGATGATGTTTCTAATGATGGGGTTAGCGGTGAAAGCGCCGACCTTGTTTAGGACCGGAGCGATGCTTTCCGTGACCTGTTTGTCGCCCCAAGTGCCGAATTCTTGCTTCCAGAATTGGAGGACGGTAACGTCTTTACAATAGTCGAGGGTTTCTTTGCGGAACTCTTTGTCGGTTAGCATTCTCGAGATATCGAGTAGGGTCGTTTCTGGACGGTCGAGGAGGGCGAGGAGAGTGTAGCGTAAAATATGCTCGAGGCGGGGCCCCCAGGAGTCGCCAAACATACGTTTAAGGACGCCGATGACTTCGGAGGAGACGTTGGGTTTTCTGGCCGGGTCGGAAAGTTCAAGCGGATTGAAGGCGACGGGGTGTTCGACGTCGGCGGGGTTGAAATAGACGACGTCTTTAATGCGAGACTCGGGGACGAAGCGCAAGTTGTTGATGGCGAAGTCGCCGTGAGGGTCGATGATGCAGTAGCCTTGGTTGTAGTAAACGTCGGAGAGGGCAAAAAGTTCAAGGAGACCGGATTTGCCGGCGCCGGTTTGGCCGATAATGTAAACGTGGCGGGAGCGGTCGCGGCGCAGGAGGCCGAATTGGTGGTTGATGCCGCGGAAGTTAGTGAGGCCGAAGGCGGAGATTTGCTCGTCTTCGGCGGGGTTGCCGGTTAGGACCGGGAGCTTGGCGGGGGGTTCGGCGGTTTTTGATGAAGCCCAGACGATGTTAGGGGTTTCGACGGAAGTGTGGGGGAGGTGATAGACGGAGGCGAGTTCGCTGATGTTCAAAATAAAGCCATGGTCGGTGAATTGGCGGAGTTTGTAGGCGTCGAGAGCTTCCGGTTCGAAGGTGGCGCCCTCGACCTTGAAACCGTTGAGGTTGGTCGAGTTGAATTGCTTGAAGGTACCGACGAGGGCCTGCATGTTTAATTTGGCGTTGATTTCGTCGCTACCGAGGTAGGCGAGGCGGATTTTGACTTCGTAGCCAAGTTTGGTGGCCTTTTCTTCTGCCTTGGAGATGCGCGTCTTGTCGCGCTCGGAGATTTCGACGGTTTTTGTCGTGTCGCCGCCTTCGGGCGGTTTCCAGAGGGCGGAGAAAAGTTGGGCGAGGTATTTTGAATCGAAGCCGCTAAAGAGCGAGGTTTTGCCGCCGTTTTTGATGTTTGAGACCCATTTGTCGGTCGTGTCCTTATGCCAGTCGTCGGCGATGGGGCGGGCGAGGATTTGGATCCAGAGTTCTTCGTTTGAATCGGTGTCGAGTTTGGCCAAGGTTCCGGTGATGCCAGCGAGCGGGTCGACTTCGAACGAGTCGAAGGTTTTAATCGGGAGGGCGGAGTTTTCGGAAAGGGTGAGTTCGCTGGAGTAGACTATCGGGTATTTATGGCGATTGTCGACGTAGTCTTCGTCGATTTTGTGGATTTGGACGGTGGGGTATTGGGAGTAAATTTGGCCCTCGACGAAAGATTGGAGGTTTTTGGGGAGCCAGACGTAGAAGCGGATTTGGCCCTTAGTCGAGACGATTTCGAAGCTCAAGTGTTCCTGGACACCGCCGGAGATTTTTAGGTCGTTTTTGTCGCGCAGAATACCGTGCAGGCTTGCGAAAAGTTGCTCCGCGGCGAGCTCCTTTTTGTCGTTGGTGCGCGGGATTTCGAGCATTAAAAGAACTGAATCGACGTTTAAGATTTGGAGTTCGTTGGCTTTTTTAAGATTGCGGTAAGTTAAAAAAGAGAACAACCCAACTAGCGGAATCCAGACAAAAGGCGAAAGAATAATGCTTATAATTGACATTTATTATATTTTACCACAAAACTTTAGAAAAGTTTAGGCTAGGGTGAAGGCGTTTTTATCGACTTTTTCGAAAAGTTGGCGATTTTGGAGGTTTAAGAGAATCGTCGTTTCCTTGACCTTGCGGGTTTTCATGACTTCGGCGACGATTTCTTCGCGAGAAAGGGGTTTTCCGGCTTCTTTTAAGACGGCAGTGATGATTTCGGAGACAGTTCCCTTTTTGTAGCCCCAAGTGTTGAGGGCGTAAATTCCGCGACCGATAAGGACGAAGCGAGGGTCTTTGATTAGCTCGTTATGAATGGCTTGGGTGGTGACGTTTTTGCGCTTGAAGTTTGACTCGGCGATGGCGACAGCGATGTCGTTGAAGTGCATCGGTTCCTTTTTGGCGTCAAGAATGACGTAAATTTTGTCGCGGATGTTTTTCGGATTGACGGAAGGCCATTTGATGAGGCCCCAGAGACCGTTTAGGGTTGCAAGTTGTTTTGAAAGAGAGGCGATGGCGGCGATTTGGGACGGGTGTTCGTAGTTTAGTTTTGCGTCGAGCTCGTCGAGGGTCATCGGGGTTTTGTTGTCTTTGATGAGTTTAACGATGTCGTCGATCTTTTTTCGGATTATCTTTTCGTTGCCGTTGTCTCCGATGGTGATGGCGTTATGGTAACGGTCGTTTTCGGTGACGACGGTGAGGGCGTCGGAGATTTCAGCAAGAAGGGTGATCGCGGCGCGGTTAGAATTGGTGGCTTTTTCGCCAAAAATCTTCTCGGCGAGAGTCGTCACGCGGGCGGCGCGGCCAAGTTCGGCGAGGTTTCTAATGATGATTTTTTCGGCGGCGGGAAGGCCCGCGATTTCGCCGTTTTTGGCGGAGATGCGAAGGCGGACAAGGATGACTTTTTCGAGTTGACGGACACGCTCCCGAGTGACAGACAAAGCCTCTCCGATTTGCTCGAGAGTCTCTTTTTGACCGTCTAGCCCGAAACGTTTTTCAACGATTTTTCGCTCGCGGTCTTGGTCGATAATGCTAAGACTGTCCTCAATCGCTCGCGCGATTAGGCCGGCGTTCTGTTCCATCAATTTTTTCCTTATTTCCACCCCTGTTAATAATATTGATACTTAAATTATAGTATAGCATAAAATATAAATAATGTCAAATTTTTTGGGTATTTTATGCTGGCTTATTTAAGGTACGTTTACTCTTCAAATTATTGTAGCACAAATTTTACAAAATGTGCAAGAAAATTGTAGAAAAGTTTACTTTTTATGCTTATTATGGCTTTTTGCTTGTGCTTTTAGTGGTTTTCTTGGCTGATTTTTTGGTGGCTTTTTTGAGGGCGGTGGCGCCGGGAAGGGCCTTGGTACCAAACTTTTTAAGGAGCATCTCTTCGGCTTGTTTTTTGGTGATTTTTTTGGCGTCCATGTCTTTCGGGACCTTGAGGTTGTTGCGGCGGCCGCAACCCTTGATATAGGGGCCGTAGGCGCCGTTTAGAATCATGATGCCGTTTTCAAAATCTTTGATGATGCTTTTTAGTTTTTCGTCGTAGAGGACGAGGGCTTCTTCCAAAGTGATTTTATAGGGGTCTTTGCCTTTTATGGTGATGTTGTATTTTCCGGCTTTGAGGTAGGGGCCGAAGGGGCCGGAAGCGGCGATGATTTCGGTGCCGTCTTTAGCCTTGCCGAGAGAGCGCGGAAGAACGGGGAGGGCGAGTTGTTTGAGGGCGTCCTCTAATGTGACGGTTTTGACGGTTTTGCCCTTCGGAAGCGGGGCAAAGCGAGGTTTTTCGCCACATTCTTTTTCGTTGAGGCCAAGTTGAATGAAACCGCCATTCTTACCGATTTTGGCGAAAATGGGTTTTTTGGTCTTGGGGTCTTGGCCTAGTTCGGTGGCGGAATTGTAGCGGTCGAGGAAGGAGGAATGGTCGATGAGTTCGGAGAAGGGGGTGTAGAAGTCGCGGAGCATCTTGACGCGTTCGAGTTTTTTCTCGGCGATTAAATCGAGCTTTCCTTCGACGTCGGCGGTGAAGCCGTAATCGACGATTTGGTCGAAATTGTCGGTCAGAAAATCCGAAACGAGCTCGCCAACGGGGGTCGGGATTAACTTGCCCTTGGTGGCACCGGTTTTTTCTTGGACGGTGTTCGAGGAGACATGGCCGTTTTCTAGAGTGATTTCGATGACGTTGCGGTTTTTGCCTTCGGATTCGCCTTTTTTGACGTAGCCGCGGGATTGGATGGCGGTCATAATGCTGGCGTAGGTCGAAGGGCGACCGATACCAAGTTCCTCGAGTTTTTTAACGAGAGAACCTTCAGTGTAGCGAGCGGGGGGTTTGGCGAAAGTCTGGCGGGCGGTGATTTTTTGGGCATTGACTTGGTCGCCTTTTTGGAGGTCGGGAAGTTCGAGGTCCTTGGATTTTCCGTAAACTTTAAGGAATCCGTCGAAAATGACGACTTCGCCGGTGGCCTTGAAGAGTTTGGTCGGGGCTTTGTCGGGTTTTAAGAGAATGGTGGTTTTGGCGACCTTAGCGTTTGCCATTTGGGTCGCTAGGGTTCTCGCGCGGATGAGTCGGTAAAGTTTTCGTTCATAATCGTTGGCGCCGGCATCGGTGACTTCGATATGGGTGGGGCGGATGGCTTCGTGTGCCTCTTGGGCGCCGGCGGATTTGGTTTTGAAGTGACGGACATGGAGATATTCCTTGCCGAAAGTTTTTTCGATGTAAGCGGCCATGGCGGCGAGGGCCTGCTTCGAGAGGTTTAGGGAATCGGTGCGGTGATAGGTGATGTGCCCGGCTTGGTAGAGGCCTTGGGCGGCGCGCATGGTGGTTGAAGAGGAAAAACCGAGGCGAGAGTTGGCCTCGATTTGGAGCGCGGCGGTGGCGAAGGGGACAGGGTTGGCTTTTACGCCTTCAGATTTTTCGACGGATTCGACTGCAAAAGCGGCGCCGGTTAAGGAATTAAGAAGGGCTTTCGCGTCCTCTTCGGTGGCGGGAGATTGTTTTTCGAGGGTGCCAAGAAAAGACTCTTTAGGATTATCTTTGAAAAAGTCGCCGGTAACCTTGAAGGAGAACTTTTCTTTGGTTTGTTCGATTTCGCGCTCTTTTTCGACAATGAGACGGAGCGCCGGACTCTGGACTCGACCGGCGGAGACGGCGCCAGGGACTTTTCTTCGAACGACGCCAGAGAGGTCGAAACCGACGAGCATGTCGAGGGTTTGGCGGGCTTGTTGGCTTTGGACCATGGCCATATCGACGGTGCGGGGGTGTTTAATGGCTTCTTCTAGGGCGGGTTTGGTGATTTCGTGGAAAGTGATACGGTGGGTGGTGTCAGGGAGTTTGAGGACTTGAAGAAGATGCCAAGAGATACTTTCGCCTTCGCGGTCTTCATCGGTTGCGAGCCAGATAGTGTCGGCTTGTTTGACGGCTTGTTTTAGTTCCCTGACGACTTTGGCGTGTCCGGGGTCGATTTCATAGGTGACTTCGAAGTTGTTTTTGACGTCAACTTGGGTGTCTTTGCGAATATGCCCAACAGAGGAGAGGACATGAAAGTCCCGGCCGAGATACTTTTCGATGGTTTTGGCTTTGGCGGGAGACTCGACGATGAGTAAGTTTTTTGACATATTTATTATAATAACACAATTCAGTTCAACATCCAACAATTCATGCCCAAGGATTTTACGACGCCTTTGATTTCTAGCATGGTGATACTTTGATTAAAAACCGAGGCGTCCATGTTTAATTTTGCCATGATTTCTTCGCCGTCTCTTATTTCTTGTTCTAATAATTCTAGGATTTTTCTTTCTTCTTCGTTGCTTGCGAAAAGAGAGAGCTGGCTAGAGGCTGGTCCTTTTTTCTTTTGGGGGACTGGGAAGAGGTATTTTAGGAAATCTTCGACGCTGAGATAGGGAGTCGCGCCGGTTGAGATGAGGCGATTACAACCTTGGCTCGTGAGGCGGCTGATGTCGCCGGGGACGGCAAAAACATCTTTGCCTTGCGTGAGCGCGTGAGAGGCGGTGTTGAGGGAGCCGGATTTTTCTCTTGCTTCGACAACGACTACGGCGTCGGCGAGAGCGGAGATGAGGCGGTTGCGGTGCAGAAAAGTGTATCTATAATCCATAGAATCACCAAGTTTGTATTCGCTGGCGACGATTCCTCCTTGTTCGACGATTTTTTCGGCGAGGGGAACGTGAGCGGAAGGGTGGATTTTTTCGATTTCGGTGCCGAGGATGGCGATGGTTTTGCCACCGCCGTCGAGCGCGCCTTTTGCGGCGATGGAGTCGATACCGTAGGCGAGGCCGGAGATGACAATGACACCTTTTTCGGCGAGGTTTTTGGCGAGTTTGTAGGCGATTTCTTCGCCGTAATGAGTGCATTTTCTGGCGCCGACGATGGCGACGGTTTTGAGGTCGTCGCGGCTTTGCGGCCATTTTCCGTAGTAATATAATATTTTAGGCGTAAGCGCAATAGTTTCTAACGGAGAGAGATAATTTTTGTATTGGGGTCGAATTTCGTTGATTTCCATAAAAAATGTGAAAAAAGTGTTGACTTTTTTGAATTAAAATGATATAATGGCTTCAAGTTAGGGTTGCATAGGCCCTAAACTGTACCTAAAAAACTATAACGTTTGGTACGCTAATGATAGTGTATCAAAAGTTGCGTGCTTTTGAAACCCCTCGGACTTTTAATTTCTTCTTCAATGGTTTTAAGTCTTATAAGTATTACCTCCACTTTGAGAGGATTTTCGAAGGCATAGCAACCCCTATAACCGGCGGGCCCCAATTTTGTGTGAGGTGGGTCGCGCTTCCGGGGTCCTCCCGGTATCTAAAGGAAGTGTTGTAGGGTGTATAAAGTACCCTCGATGTAGAATAGGTGATGCCCACCCTTACCTATTCTACGTTGAGGGTATTTTTGTTCTTCTCAAAAACTCCTTCGTTCTTCTGCGTCAAAACCTCCGTTACTCACTCGCCGTATCTATAATACGGCTCGTTCCGTTACTCGGTTTTTCCTTGAATAACTTTGGATATTTTGAGAAGAACATCTGGTAATTCTTTTCTTTCTGCTTCGGTGAATTTGGAGAGGACGAAATCGACATCGCCGATTTTTTGGCGGAGTTCGTCGTTCCCTGTTCCGAGGCGGATTCTCGGGAAGTTTTCGGTTTTTAAGTTTGCGATGATGGATTTGAGGCCGTTGTTGCCACCGGCAGAGCCTTTTTGTCTTTCGCGGATGGTGCCGAATTTTAGATTGAAATCGTCGCAGATGACGAGGATGTTTTCCGGGGGGATTTTGTAGAAATCAGCGAAGGCTTTGGCGGCTTGGCCGACTTCGTTGTAGAAAGTTTGGGGTTTAATGAAGATGGTATCGCCTTGTTTTTTCCAGATTGAGTTAAATTTTTCGTGCGGTTCCCATTCGAGGTGGTTGACCTTAAAATAAAAATCGAGCGCCAAAAACCCGAAGTTGTGGCGAGTGAAGTTGTATTGATTGCCGGGGTTGCCGAGGGCGACGATTAGGTTCATGGAAAAATTATAGCACGAAACTGGGGGGTTAGATGAATTTTACGGCCGTGCCATAGACCATGACTTCAGAAGCTTGTTGGGTGATGGAGGAGGAAGCGTAGCGGACGCCAACGATAGCATCGGCACCAACGTCTTCGGCGGATTTAATCATGCGATCGGTGGCGATTTTGCGAGCGTCGTCCATCATTTCGGTGTAGCGTTTGAGCTCTCCGCCGACGAGGTTTTTGAGACCACTTCCGAAGTCGCGGAAGAGGTTAACGGTCTGGACCGTGCCGCCACTGACTACGCAAAGCTCCTCGATCTTTTTACCGTTGATTGTGTCTGTTGTGACTAAAAGCATATTTATCTCCTTGGAGTAATTATAATATGGTTTATCTAAAAAAGAAAGAAAAGATGGAGATAAAAAAAGAACCTTGAGGCTAATCGGGTAAGAGATAACTCTCGCCAGGGTCTTACATAACAGACTCCTAAGCTCGACGTCAAATATTACGAGTTACGCTAGTCTGCTTTTCGTCCTGTAGCATTTCTGCGTTCTGCCTTTGGCTCATCGCCTCCCGGCAACAGACCTCTCGGTCTACAGGTCGGCCTTAGCCGCTTAGGGGGACTTATTAGGCGACCGATTTTGAAGGTTCTGTGTATATAATATACTATGTTTGGGGAATTGGCAAGATGATTTTAATATTTTTGTGGCTTCGCAAGTATGAGTGAGATGAGGGTGGGCCGCAGAGGAGAAGAAAAAAGAGAAAAAGACTATTTGGGTGGATTTATGGTATTATGGAAGGTATGACGAAAGATGAATTAACCGTAGTTTTAGACGAAAGCATTGAACATTTGGATAAAAATTGCACGAGAGTGATTATTGCTGGCATCGAGATGAACCAGGATTATTTAAAAGAGGCAAGATGCATTACCGATATGCTTAAAGCTAGTTTTTCTTCTGCGGGAAAGTTTCATTTTGTTGAGTTGCCACCAAATGCTAGGGGATTAATACTGCAGAAGATGGTGCGCATGTCGATAAGGGCGAAGATCTTCTGTTTTTATTATGTCGAAAGAGATGACGAAGCGTGCGAGCGCGAATCAATGAAAAACGTAATAGAGCGATACATCCATGATTACTATAGGAAAAAGGTTTGTTACATGGTAGAACGGAATAGCATTTATGGATCATTTATAAAAAACGACATTCTTTTTGATGGAAGTACGGATTCCATATCAATACTGCCAGATGCGATTTGCTACACTTACAAGAGAGTTATTGGAGCTGCAGTAGCGGACGACGATAGTCGTTTTTACGTCGAATATGCGAGAGACGTTATTAGAACCGAGGTTCTTGTCGGAAGCAGAGAGAAGGATACTTACAAATCTCGCGAAAATAAGTTATAATTGTGTTGCGAGGATTTGGACTTGCGTCTCGTGTCCAAGAAGAATCGCTAATGCGTGCGTTTTTCTAGTGCGATCCTCGCACTAAGTTGGAGTGTTATGTTGTTTTCAGAAGATTTTATTAAGGATGCTTCTAGCGGTTTTACTGGTTCGCTTTGTTTTAGAGGCGGGTTTTGGCGTTATGTCAATCCTGACGAACGATCATCAGATGCTGTGAAATTCGATAAATTCAATCAGGAAAAAATCAAAAACCTTTTGTTGTCTAGGAAGCCGAAGACAAGCATACTCAGCGGGCAATCAATTCGAGAACTGCTTGTTCCTCATTCGAAGAACAGGTATATTTTGCATGTAGATATAGAGAAGTATTATGAGAATATAGATAAAGCACTGGTCATTCAGTATTTGAGAAGTTCTAATATTTTTGACGAAGAGCATTTAGAACTTTTTGAGTCGTTCTATTTTGATAAGGAAATGGGTTTGCGAAGGGGGTTGGGTGCTTCGCCGGTTATCTCGGAGATAGTGGGTTTAAAGATAGACGCTCGGGCCAGAGAACTCCTTTTCGAGGAGGGTTTGAGACGAATGTAATTTATAGTAGATACTATGACGACGTTTTCTTTTCTTCTGATAGCATTGAAGAGCTTAGGACGGTAGAGAGAGCTTTTTCAGAAAAGATAAAGCCTTTGAAGCTAGTTTTTAATATTGCCAAGACTAAGCTTTTCTTGTCGTGCGGTGCGAAAATGCTCGGACTAAGAATAATGAAAGGTAACGTTACGGTATCCAAGAAAGATAAGAAGTATCTTCGTCCGAAAATTCGTAGGCTCGAAATGCTTTATGACCGGTGTAAGGATGGGTCGTGGGAGAATAGGGGTGACTTGTGCGATGCTATAGACCAGGCGTCTTGCGTGGTCGGAACAGTGGCATATATTATAGCGAATTCTTCTAATGAAAATGGAAAATATGTTGTTTTGAAAGAAAAATATTCGCGAATGTTGAGTGAGCTTTTCTCGCATCTGCGAGAGCTGGACGAGTTAAAAGTGTTTGTGGCTTCGGAAAAGTGATAACATGAAATTGGGCTGGCATGAGGTTAAACGGCAGGGAATAGAGGGATTTGATGGAGCGGGCGAAGCGTTTGGATATGATATACTTTAAGTATGGGCAAAACGAGAGATGCTTTTTCGTCTGTTTGGCTCGTTACGATAGAGCTGCTGATTGCCACTTTTTTGGCAATTATAGTTTTATTGGTTTTTATCGGAATACCGTTAAAAGCTATAGAACTAATTACTTCTTGCATCGCTGCGCTTGGTGCCATCGTAGCGCTGTTGACGCTATGGTACGAAAGAAAGAAAACGAGAGAAGCGAGAGAATACGAAACGTCTAGTAGGGCCTCCGCATGGATAGGTGTTCTTGAACTTGCACTAGCAAGAGAAAAAGGCAAAGTCGTCATATGTAATAGTTCCGCAGTTCCTATATAAGATGTAGTCGTATCAATAGATATATATGGATCTGACGAAACGGTTGGAAAAGAATCTAAAAAATGTGCTTATACTAGCGTTGTTCCTCCTGGCAAGTTTGAGATTGAAACTCCGTTTGGCGGGCGTCAGGCTGGTGCTAGATTTTCTGCCTCGATATCTTTCGGAGACGAAAACGGTAATTGCTGGACAAGGTATGCGAATGGAAAGTTAAAGAAGCACGGAAACTGTTATGATGATTGTTCGAATCCGATTTTTGGGTTTAGAAAACTGGTCTCGCCAATAGAAGATTCGTTTATTGAGGAAATATATAATATGGGGGCTATTTTCTTTTTAGAGTTTTGAGTGGTAGGACGGAGGAGGGAGGAGATGTAGCGGAAGTTGAGGAGGAAGCAGATGGCGATGCCGGTGAGGATCTGGCGCGTATGCTTTCTGGGGTTAGTTAGATAAAATGCTAAAAAAGAGAGAGGTTAGTTTTTGTAGATATAATTGTAACCTTTTTGCAATAAACTATAATTTGGGGCTGTGCCGTTTGGAGCGTAATAACATTCTAGATATTTTTTGTCAACTAAGTCTGTGAATGCAGCTCGAATCTCTTGTGGATCGTTATGTCGGGATATTTTTTGTTGGATATTTTTATCTCGTTGTCCGGCCGCGAATCCTATTGCCCCGGCTTTAGATATTATTAAACGTTTCTCGCCTTTTATAGACTTGAATAGTTGTAGTATTTCTTTCTCCCATGCGCTCAGCTCTTCTTCGCTAGTTTCTTGTATTTTCTTATGCAAGATAGTGTTTTCTGCATACATTGGTAATACTTCAAGTAGTTTGGTTTTGAGGTTTGCTGAGTTCTTAGAATAAATCAATAATCTTCTTTGCGCTATGTCGAATGGCAAGTCTTTTGGTTCGCAGCTGTCCGAATTGTGTAAAAGTATGCAATAGTTGTCGCCTAGCTTTGCAATTGCGTATCCGGTTTCATACATTACATTTTGATTGATTTGCTTTTTGCCATTTACTTCGTGGATTACGGATAGGTCAGCTATGAAAATGTCGCATTTGTTGATTTTTTCTTCTATGGTTTTTGGAATATTTGGTGACCCTAGTTTTCCTTTGGTGTCTCTGTCGATTCTGGCTGTAATTTGTTGATTCGATCTTTCATTCATGTATTCGATGGCGTCGTTTATGGACTTTTCCACGTATTCTCTAGAATCTTTATTCTCGCTTTGCCAAGAATAAAATATAGTGCATTGTTTCATGATGAAATTGTAGCACGTTATTACAGAGTTAAAAGCGTAAGCGTGATACGAATGGGGTGCGGGGGATGGGGCGGTTGAGGGATGCGGTGGTAGTGAGAGTGGTTTAAAATAGCGATTTTAGGGAGAGGACGAGGTGATGGAAGAGAGGTGTTTAGCGGAGGTGAAGGATGTCGGAGAGCGGTTCTCACGGGCTGTAAGGGATTATAGACTCGTCACAATAATATCCTGCGGAGATTAGGACGGCGATGCGTCACGTATGTAATTTGACGAATTTGTGTTTGATTCTATCAACAACAAAGAGAATGCTGCGGTCGTGGAGGGCATATAGAGTTATTGCGTAAACAAGAATCGACGTTATGCCTTGTATGACTAGCGAGAAAATGTGATTTTCTATGCATAGGCTGATTGTGAAGCTAAAAATAAACATGGGGATTGCGGCGAGAAAATAGTGAATAGTGTTTTTGATAATTAAGGTGAAAGAAATTTGTTTTCGGACGAGCCAGAACTGAGTGGCCGTTACCGCTAACTCTGCAAAGACCGTTGCTATAGAGGCCCCAATTGATGCATAATTTGGGATTAGTAGCAGATTTAGGATAAAGTTGACAGCTGCACCGCATAAGACGGAGAGCGTGTATTTCTTTTGCTGCTTGGTTGGTAGAAGGTACTGCGTCCCGATGACATTGCTCAGCCCGATTAGCACTATGATTGGGCTTATAATACAAACAAGGGGGGCCACTTTCCCGAATCCGTCGCCGTAAAAGATCGGCACAAAATGCCATGCTATGCTTATCAAGCCGAATGTCATCGGGAATGCAATCATTGCGATGAAACTGGCTGACTTTAGAATGTATTGCTTGATTTTTTCGGTTTCGCCTTTCGAATACGTTGCGGCTATTCTTGGCATCATTACTGTTCCGACTGATGTCGCTAGCGTCATGAGTAATTTTATAACTTTTTGCGTTTGTTCGTAATATCCAACTTCCGCTTTGTCGATTATTATACCTCCGAGCATTGTTTTGTCTAAAATTGTGTAAATTTGCGTTGCGATTTGCGGAATGAAAAGTATTAGCGTAGGTTTAAGGTGTTTCTTGATGTTTATTTTTTTAATTTGTCCAATGTCGATATACCTTGTTAGCTTAAGCCAAAGCAACAGGTTCCCGAATAATACCGAGGCTACATGAATTATAAAATAAATCCATAAATCGTCCGGTGTTTTGACAAAAAGAAATACGCTAATCGTGCTTAATATTTTTATTACTGAACTTCGAAGCGCTGTTCGTTTAAAATTCTCCACGCCTTGATAGAACCAGCTGATATCGAATATGCTCCCCAAAATCTCGATTAGTAAAATTTTATAATAAAGCGAGTATTCGCCCTCGAGGCAGAAGGCTAAAAAGAATGCAAGCATTGACAAACTGGTCGAGATTAGTCTTAGCAAAAATATTTCGATAAATATTTGACTTCGTTTTTTAAGATCTTCCTGAACGTAGGCGATTTCTCTTTTTCCGTATAAAGCCACTCCGAGAGACCCTACCAAGACAAAATATGTTACGACTGATAAAGTGTAGCTATAGACTCCAATTTTCTCTGCTTGTAAAACTCTTGAGAGGTATGGTGTTGTTATGAGAGGCATAATGATCGCCAGAATTTCGTAAGCGACATTATATAGATAATTTTTTGCTAAGTTTTTTTTACTCACGGTTAGCCTCCGCTAAAAGTGACGCGTCATTATTTTTCATGGAAAATAGCATAGCGACGAACAGTGCGAATGGTATATAGATTTGCATATCGTAAATAGAATTACCAATTGCACCTTCGAGCAAGAAGTATATTGTGAACATTAATATAATTAGCGCCTTTTGGGCTTTTTGAGGTTTAGATTTTTCGTTTCTGAGAAATATCTTCAGTGCCAAGTAGATTACATAGATGAATGCGCTGCAGATAATTATCGTCCCGACAAGACCGGTTTCGCAAAGGAGTTGTAAGTATATGCAGTGCGCCTGCATATAGTCGCGTTCTTTTAAGATTGATGGAACTGTGGCGTAATAAGTGTATTTATATCCGCCCCAACCAATTCCAAAAATCGAGTGGCTAAAGAATTCAGACTCGGCGACGTCGTATAGAATATTCCTCGTGTACATTGAGTCTTCATTTCCAATCGATTCATACGCCCGTATGAACGAATTGCTTATAGTAGGAATAAACGAGGTAAGGACAACTATTGTCGCGATGGCGACGACTGTCCAAGCTATCGCTTTCTTGATAGCTTCGTGTATTCTTTGTCGATATTTTATTATCATTATCGCGAGCGTTGCAATTATAAGAAAAACAACTTGGGCACGTTTTCCGGTAAGCAATAAAGCGATGATATTGAGGACTAGTAAAACTTTATAAACATTTTTGTTCTTGTTTTTATTAATGGAAAGTAAAAGCGTGAAAATCCCAGAGACTAAATAAAGGGCGTTTGTGCTATAATGCTGTGCAAAACCGGCGATTTGTATCTTGTTAAATTGCCGCGTGAGTTCAATTTGCGTATTTTGAAAAATAGGCATAATGTTTGCGGCGTAAAAATCTCTGAACGCAAAGCAAAATAAGGTTGCTAATACATTTTCAAACGTGAAGAATAATAAAACTTTTCTTGCTGTTTCGCACCATTTATCCGTAAAACTCAGTATGAAAATCATATATAATGCAAAAACCGAAAAGAACGGCGGCATCAAGCGCTCGTTAAACAGGTCCTTGTTCCTTAATAGCACTATAGCTGACAATAAGAAAAGAATTAACAGCCTCGCTCCGAGGGATTTTGAGGTTTTAATGTATTTTATATTTGCGAATAGCATTAGAAGGCTGGCAAAAATAAAACTTATAACTATGGCCGCATTAGCATGGAATAAATTATCAATGATTGAGTGATTGAATAAATAGCCGAGACAGATTGTGAAGGCTACGCCCATCATCAAATCGTAGCGCTTAATTTTCATGTAGTTTTTCCTTTAGCGACTCAAACCAAATGTAAGGAGCAATGATGCTGAGTTTAAGTGTTGCATACATGATGGTTTTGTCTTTCTTACTCGCGCATTGGGCGTTTTTGAGTGTGGAATAATGATCGCGAAGTGTTCTAGCGGTTTTTAGGATTTCCGCATAATAGTCGTCTTTGAATAGATTATCGGAGTTTTTTATGTAAACGCGAATAATGTATTTTAGCTCGAAGAATAGGCGGAATAATAATTCGGAATCTCGCAGATTGCATTGCTCGTAAATAGCATGCCAAACCTTAAGATGATCCCCAATCGTTTTCGGTTTGCGGTCTGTGGTAGTGTTGCCGGGTCGATCTACTAGGTAATTTGATAATGGCAATTTTGTGTACATTATCGACTTCGATTTTTGAACGGCATAAACATATAATAGTAAATCGGTAAAACTTGTCTTTTTAGGAAATATAATGTCTCTGACTAGGGATGTTCTGTATAATTTTGAGTGCGGAGAAACCGTCATAAAATAGAAGACACCGAGTTTATCTTTGCAACACTTTTCGTCTTGAACTTTAAAATAAGCGTTTTGTTGTTTTATACATTTTTTGTCAGTCCCAACAGTGGAGATATACTTTTCGCCAATAACCATATCTAGCCCATTTTCGGAGGCTCTTTTATATAATTCTTCGATGCAGTTGTCTTCTAACCAATCATCAGGGTCGCATATTAAAAAATACTCAGATTTAGCTTTTTTTATCCCGAGTTCAAGGACGGAGCCATAGCCGCCATTCTCTTTTTTGATATATTTTATGCGAGAATCACGTTCGGCCTCACGCGCAGAGAGCTTACCGCTCTCGTCCGTCGATCCGTCATCGATTGCGAGGACTTCTATGTCTTGGAATGTTTGCGACGTTAAACTTCGCAAACATTTGACCACGTATTTCTCTACATTGTAGATTGGGACGATAATTGAAACTTTGCTCATTTCTATTTTCTCTCCTTTATTGCTGTATTTATTTTTTGCAAGAGGTACAGAGTAGATATTTTTCTGTCGTTTAGCAAGATAATTTTAGCCTTTTCTTTTTTTGATAACCAAACTTCATTGAGGATTTTCTGAGACGGAATATCGTCTATGTGCGCTTTGAGCATAAAATCATTAGCAATGGTATTCGCTCGCTTCACTCCGAGTTTAAGGATTGACATTTTTCTAATAGCACGCGATAGTTTAAGCAGCTTGAAAATGTCCAAAGTCGTTTTGTCGGCTGGCAGTATTTCTCTGAAAGCCTCGCACAGGAGGGTCGTCTCGTTTAGGTATTTTTTTATACTTTTTTCGCTCAGCTCGTGCGTGATGCTGTTTTCATTGCATACATAATGATACCCTCCTCGGCCGTCGAAATAGCTTTTAGAACCGTGCATTGCTTTAACCATGTATTCGGTATCTTCGCCAGTGGTAGTAGTGGTAGCGGTGAAGCGAGTCGACCTAGCTTTGACTCCCCTAATTAACGCGCCTTGACTAGTAAAAGCATGCGCTTTTATCACGATGCAATTTGAGTCGCTTTTTAGATTAATGATTCTGTTTTTAAATGGAGAATCATTTTCTTCGGTGTCTGTTTTGACTTTTCCAGAGAAAACAATATCGGCGTTTTTCTTTTTGGCGACGTCCATGAGTCTTTCAGTGTAATTGGAATCTATGTAGTCGTCCGAATCGAGAAACAAAACGTAATCTCCGGTTGATTGTTTCAGTCCTTGGTTACGTGCGACTGAAACACCGCTATTTTTTTGTTTGAGTAAAATGATTTTGTTGGTTCGTTCGTATTTTTCAAGCAGAGAAATCGTGGTGCGTGAATTGCTCCCGTCATCAATAACGATTATCTCAATATGGGAGTAAGATTGGTTGATTGCAGATTCAAGGCTTTTCTTGAGTAAGTTGGGTTCGGTATTGTAAACGGGAATTATAATTGAAACTAGTCGGTTCATGTCAAGAGCTCCGAATAAATATTTTCTAAACGTTTTGCCGTATCAACAATATCAAATCCGGCGGCTCTAACGATTCTTGTATATCCAGTGCGATTGTTGGCACTGGTTTTTTTCATTGCGTCGCTCCACTTTTTGGGCGGTAAAGTATTGCTAATGTATTTGCATAAATCCGTAATATTACATTCTTTTGTAATGATGGAGGAAAGATAAACTGGTAGCCCGTTAGCTTGCGCTTCGATAGCCGATACTGGTAGCCCTTCGTATAATGACGGAAGGACGAAGATATCAGTGGCGGAATAAATTTTTGGCATATCGTTTCTATTTTTTAGGATTATCAAGTCTTCTTTCAGCCCTAAAAGTTGCGCCTTTTTTAGAATTGTTTCTTCCAATTCCCCGCTTCCGACAATTATCAGTTTTGACTTTTGATTTTTTCTAAAGGCGCTGAAAATTTCAAGAAGATATAATTGGTTCTTTTGTTCAGTTAATCGCCCTACGTTGCATACGACAAGCTCATCATGTCCTATGCTGAATTCTTTTCTAATATCAACCCTACTCTTTTTGTCAAAGCTGAATTTTTCGATTTCGATGCCGTTTTTTATAATTTCGACGTTGTCCATATCTTGGAACATTGCTTTTGTTGCTATTTTGGAACAACTTAACTTTTTATCGCAATTGCGAGCGATGATGTTCTTGATAATTTTATCAAAATGCTTTTTCTCAAGATTGCCGTTATGCGAGTGGACTATGATTTTAGATTTTGTGTTATTTCGACAACAGTATGCGACGAGTGCATTAAAAACTTTACTTCCCGAATTAATATGGATTATATCAAATTGGTTTTTGGACAGGAAAACTTTTAGCGCTCGGTATAGTTTTATATGCTTTGTAATTTTGCTACCGGTATGGACACCTAATCCAAGTGCCTTGCCGCCCATCTGATTGATTTCGCTCTTCTTGATTTTGAAAGATGTTCTGTTCGGCGATAGAAAAACAAAAGAGAACCGATCTCGGTCGATGTTCTTATAAATATTAAAAAGCATTGACGAGACGCCGCCGTATTCTTCGCTAGCATTGATTTGCAGAACTTTTATCTTTTTCCCCATATCGGTGTTCTCTTGAAGATTTTTCCGAATATTCTTGTCTGCGGTCTGACGTAAACTGGGTTCGCCTTAACTTGAGCGGTGATGTCGGTAGTGGAAACTCCGTCTGTGTGTGGCAAAAAAACCAACTTCTTCCCTTTCGCTTCGAGGTCTTTTTTTGTTTGTTCCCAACGCGGGTTCCCTTTCCAGTCGCTACCGATGAATATGGTGTCAAAATTATATTTTTTTAAAGCCTCAAGCTTGTCGAGCGTATCGACGACATGAACCTCATCGACGCATTTGAGGGCGCCAACTATCCTTGCTCGGTCTTCGTCGTGAATATTAACGATTTTGCCTTTGTAATTTTTTACCAAGTCGTCACTGTTGATGCCGACGATGAGATAGTCGCATTGTTTTTTTGCGTTTTCGAGGAGATTAAGATGACCGACGTGAAAAAGGTCGTAAGTACCTTGAGTGTATCCAATTATCATGAAATGACCTCCGTATGATGTTTGTTTTGATGCTGCTTTTTAGGCGGCTTCATGTAATCGCCGTAAATCTGCGTTAAGTACGCATCATAATTTGCGGGTGCGTTGAATTCCGAATCTTCGAATTTGTACTTTGCGCCGTCGCCGTAAATCGCCCGCTTATTCATTACGCTACGGAATTTATAGATGCCTAGGAAATTCATAATATATTCCGAATTTTCATCGTACTTTTTGAGCTCTTTATCGATTTTATACATGATTTTGCGAGTATTAAGAATTTTCTCGAACGGCACGATTTTTCCGATTTGGATTAAAAACTTTTCGTGGAGAGGGCGGTTGGGTAGGTTTTGATTTACGATTTTGGAAAATTGAGAATATTGCAATAGCATGCGGAGATAGAGCAGTCGGTACTTTCTGAGCGTGAACTTAACTTTGTTTTTCGGCATGCCATCGAGCGGAAAAATATCGACCCAGGCATTACGAACGTCGGCTTCGAGCGCTGAAGTGTCTTTAACTTTTACTTCGGAATTTTCGACTCTTGCGAAACATATCTTGGCTGTTTTGTCGTTTTTGAAATTGATATATTTATATTTTTTTGGCAATTTTTCGTCGGCAAGGTCGGCGAATTTTTCGTAGGACGTTCTTGGCATTGCAATGTCGATGTCATCATCCCACGGAATGAAGCCTTTATGCCTGACGGCGCCGAGGAATGTGCCGCCACTGATGTAATACGTTAGACTGTTTTCGTCGCATATTTTAACGATTTGCTTCAAAATATCAAGTTCGGTTAGTTGAAGCTTTCGTAAGTTGCCGCGGTCTTCGTTAGAAACTTTTTTCATACTTCCTCCCAACAAACTTTGCGAAAAGGAACGCCGCGCCTTTTTTGGCCCAGTTTACGCCTTCGATGTCGATGACGGCGGCTTCGACGTATTTCAGTCCCTTCGTGTTTATGTATATGTCTAGCATCAATTCGGAAATCCTTCCGTAGAATCTAGAATGGAACGCATCGTATTTTTTCTTACCGATATGCTTTTCGAGCTCGAAGAGAATATCGAAGAGCCAGTCGCAATAATCTTTCAAAATGTCTTTTCGTGCGATAATCATGTTGAACATATGTGCGGATTTTCTAGTATGGAGTTTTTCGAACTCGGGATAAAATTCGGGATATTTTTCTTTGATGATTTCGCCAGCCATATCTAGTGGTTCAACGAACATAGTGTGTTTATAATGATCGTAGAGGTTTTCAATATAATAATTGCGCTTCTTCGGGAGAATGATGTTGACTTCTTTTAACAACCTTTCAACTTCTTTTTTCGAGAGGACGTTTTTTAGCTTTTCCTCGGGAGTTTTGCCGGATTTTTTTAACGAAAAATGGCGGCGGTAGTGGACAAGGCCGATATAATCCGCGTCGAGATTTTTGACCGCCCAATAGAGTCCGGTCAGTTCGCAGAAAAACGGATTTTTTGCGGAGATATTTTTTCCGCTGTCGTCGCGTTCGAAACCGAGAGAGTCCTTTCCCTTCGCGCCAACTTGGAGCGGGAGATAGATGTCGCTAGACGGCATATTATATTTTTTATGAGTGGCGACGACGATTTTGGTGTCTTTTGTCATTTTGATTCCCTCTTGTATGCTTCGAAAGCAGATTTGATTACGTCATCCATGTCGTAATACTTGTATTCTGCGAGGCGGCCGCCAAAGATGACATTTTTCTCTTTTTGGGCGAGGAGCTTATACTCTTTAGCGAGGCGTTCGTTCTTCTTGTCGTTTATTGTGTAGTATTTTTCCATGCCTTCTTCGTAGTCGGCGGGATATTCATAGGTGATGATGGTTTTGTCGGATTTGGCGTCTTCAAAATGTTTATGTTCAATCGAACGAGTGTAAGGAACTTCGTGAGAGGTGTAGTTGACGACGGCGACACCTTGATGGTTTTCTTCTTCAAAAACTTTGTCTTCAAATTTTAGTGAGCGCCACTCGAGTTTGCCGAGTTTATAGTTAAAATATTCGTCGAGTGCACCAGTGTAAACGATTTTGTTGGCAAGAGATTTGTAATGTTCGATGTTGCTGAAGAAATCGGTGCTAAGGCGGACTTCGACGCCGGTCAGCATATTTTCGACCATCTTTGTGTAACCGCCGATTGGAATGCCTTGGTAGCGGTCGTTGAAATAGTTGTTGTCATAAGTTAAGCGGACAGGGAGGCGCGTGATAATACTGGATGGGAGCTCCTTGCAACTGCGGTGCCATTGTTTTTCCGTATAGTCTTTGATTAGAAGTTCGTAAATTGTGCGGCCGACGAGAGAAATGGCTTGCTCTTCAAGGTTTTTTGGAGTGCCTTTGATTTCCTGGCGTTCTGCATTTATGTGATTTTCTGCGTCTTTGGGAGTGATGACATCGGGCCAGATTTTTGCGAAAGTATTCATATTGAACGGCATATTATAAACTTTGCCGTGGTTTAGAGCGATAGGTGAATTGGTGTAGCGATTGAAATCGGCGAAGCGGTTGACAAAATCCCAGACATCTTTATAGTCGGTGTGGAAGATATGAGCGCCGTATTTGTGGACATTAATTCCTTCTTGGTTTTCTGTATAGATGTTGCCGGCGATATGGTCGCGCTTTTCCACGACGAGGACTTTTTTGCCGTCATTTTTTGCGAGATTTGCAAAGGTGGCGCCGAATAAGCCGGCACCAACAATGAGATAGTCGTATTTTTGGGGGAGCATTTAGTTTGCTCCTTTGCGAAGGAGGACGCTTTTAGCGGTTTTGGCGATGCAGATGAGGTCAAGCCGGAGCGATTGGTTTTCGACATAGTAATACTCTTGCTCGAGGCGGGTTTCGTAGTCGGTTTCGGAACGGCCGTTTGCAGCCCACCAAGATGATAGACCCGGACGAACGGCTTCGTAGAGTTCATGGTCTCCGCCATGAAGGTCTAGTTCGCCTTTAACAAGGGGGCGTGGGCCGATGAGCGACATATCGCCCTTTAGGATGTTGATAAACTGCGGAAACTCATCGAGGCTGGTTTTTCGGAGAAGTTTGCCAATTTTAGAAATGCGCGGATCGTTCTTTAGCTTTTGATACTTTCGCCATTCGGATTTGTAGGGTTCTTGTTTTAGGAGTTCGACGAGTTTTTGGTCGGCGTCTTTAACCATGGTGCGGAATTTGTAGAAGTTGAATTCGCGGCCGTTTTTGCCGATGCGTTTTTGTGAGAAGAAGATGGAGCCGAAATCGCCGGTTAGGACGTAGGCGAGTTTAATGAAGATGGCGAGAGGGATAATGAAGAGGGAGCCGATGAGGCCGAAGACGAGGTCGAAGGCGCGTTTGGTGAATCTGTAAACGATTTTAGTGAGTTTCGTGGTGGTGCGTTTGGTGTCGCGACTCATTTTGAGGGTGGTTGATTTGACATCGACATCAGAAAGTGTTCCGACCAAAGCGGGTTTGGTGGCTTGCAAAACAGTTTGCTCATCGGCAATCAGTGCACCTTGACTCATAATGATTGGATTTTATCATAAACTTGATTTCTGGGCAAGCATATGCTTTTATATGTTCTAGCTCTATGACTGCTTCTGTCGGGCGTGATTTGACAAAAACACGGCGGACAGGGCGAGTTAGCGATGCGGAAAGAGAAAAAATGTTGTATAATATAAGTATGAATAGAGTGCCGCTCGCGGAGAGGATGCGTCCGCAAAGTTTAGACGAGGTCGTCGGGCAAGACGAGATTATTGGGGAGGGGAAAATTTTGACGGAAATCCTGAAGAAGGGGGAGCCGGTGAATCTGATTTTTTGGGGGCCGCCGGGGACGGGCAAGACGACGATGGCGAAGATTTTGGCGAAGGAGTATAAGGCGGACTTCGTGGAGATTTCTGCGGTTACATCGGGAAAGAAAGATATCGAGCAGGTTGTTGAGCGGGCGAAGGTAAACTGGAACTTGAAGACGCGGACGGTGCTGTTTGTGGATGAAATCCACCGGTTTAATAAGGCGCAACAGGACGCGTTTTTGCCGCACGTCGAGTCGGGGCTTATTATTCTCATCGGGGCGACGACGGAAAATCCGTCGTTTGAGGTTATATCTCCGCTTTTATCGCGGAGTCGGGTAGTTGTTGTTTCCCCGCTCTCGAAAGAAGCCGTCAAAAAAGTCATTTGGCGGGCCGGAGAGAAGGAGGGGTTCTCGGAGCGGCTTACGGATGAGGCGGTGGACTACCTTGCGGAGCTTTCGGGCGGGGATGCACGGTCGGCGCTTGGGGATTTGGAGCTTGCATTGTCGCTTTCGAACGGGAAACTTGATATTAAGACGATTAAGACGGCGGCGGGCAAAAAAGTGCCGGGATATGATAAAAAAGGCGACGCACACTATGACAATATTTCCGCATTTATCAAGTCGATGCGGGGGAGCGACGTTGACGCGGCGCTTTATTATCTCGCGAGGATGGTGGAGGCTGGGGAGGATCCGAAGTTTATCGCGAGGCGCATGGTGATTTTTGCGTCGGAAGACATTGGGCTCGCCGGGAACGGAGCGCTTTCGCTCGCTACGGCGTGCTTCCAGGCGGTGGAGCGGGTCGGGATGCCGGAGAGCGGGCTAATTTTAGCCCATACTTGCATCGCCTTGTCTTTATCAAAGAAAAATCGAGATTCGGCGAATGCGTGGTATGCGGCGCAGGATTTAGCGAGAAAATCCATGGGGCTGCCGGTGCCGACGTGGCTTCGAAACGCGCCGACGAAGCTCATGCGCGAGCTGGGCTATGGAGAAGGGCAAAAGTGGGAAGCGGGGTTTCATTTGGACAAAAATTACCTGCCCGACGAAATTGCCGACCAGGTAATTTTTAGGAAATAGATTATTATTTCGTGGCGTTGTCCCAGGCTTTTTTGGCGGACTCGGCGAGGTTTTTCGCGGCGGTCTTGGCGTCTTCGGCAAAGTCTTTTAGTTCTTCCTTAGCCTTGAGCTCGGGATGGGCATCGATGTAGCGGGCAATGGAGTCTTCGATAACTTTTTTGGCAGCCTTTGCGTCGGCGAATTCCTTAACTTCGGTGGTTCCGGGTTTCTTCAAATCTTTATAGTGGTTGAAGTGGAAGCGGATTTGCTCGATGAGTTGCTTTGGTAAATCTTCGAGGGTCTGGTATTTGTCGCCATTATTGCGGTCGTCTTCCGGGACGACGATAATTTTGTCGTCGACTTCGCCACCGTCAACAAATTTCATGACGCCAAGAATCCGGGTTTTGAGCCAGATGCCGGTCGTTAGAGGTTGGTCGGTGATGACGAGAGCGTCAAGCTCGTCGCCGTCTTCGTCGATAGTTTGAGGGATGAAACCGTAGTTGCAGGGCTTGGCGAAGGCGATTGGCTCGACGCGGTCGAGCATGAAGCAAGCGCGTTCGCGGTCCCATTCGATTTTGTGATTGCTGCCGGTTGGGATTTCGATGACGACGTTGAGTTCGCCTTTTTTATAATCCCCTGGGGTTAAGACTTTGTTGAAATCAGCCATAGTATTACTCCTTATTTTACGGGTTTATTATATCACAGGTTTTAGAGTTCGGAAATATTGACACGGACTTGTTCGGAAGTGTCGCGGTTGCGGACGGTGACGGTGCCGTCCTTTAACGTGTCGAAATCGATGACGACGCACTTTGGGGTACCGATTTCGTCTTGTTTCTTGTAGCGTTTGCCGATGTTGCCGGAGTCATCCCAAGTGACGAAGGTGTATTTTTCTTTTAATAAATTGTAAACTTCGCGGGCCTTTTCGACAAGGTCGGGCTTGTTCTTTAAGAGTGGAGAAACACAGAATTTGTAGGGGGCGAGAGATTCGGGGAGATGTAAGATGCCTTTTTCCTCGTCCCAGAAGTTGGTGAGGACGGCGAGGAAAAGACGTTCGACCCCGATGGACGGTTCGATGACGTGGGGCGTAAAAACTTCGTTGGTTATTTTGTCGCGGTAATCCATGGACTTGCCGGAGACTCGTTCGATGTTTTTCAAGTCAAAATCGGTGCGGTAGGCGAGGCCCATGAGTTCTTCTTCGCCGTTCGGGTATTGGAACATGAAGTCGATTGTTCGTTTTGAGTAGTGGGCGCGGTCTTTCTCGGCGACTTCCTCGAGGCGGAGTTTTTGGGGGTCGAGGCCGATGACTTTGATCAAGAATTCGTTGATTTCTTTGAGCAATTTTTCAAATTCGGTTTCCCAGGTTTCGGGTTTAACGAAATATTCGATTTCCATTTGGGAACATTCGCGGTCGCGAAGAATGAAGTCGCGCGGAGAGATTTCGTTCCTGAAGGCTTTTCCCTGTTGAGCGAGACCGAAGGGGAGGCTTGGATAAAGAGTGTCGATAACGTTTTTATAATTTACGAAAATCCCTTGGGCGGTTTCGGGGCGAAGATAAGCGACGGAACTGGCGTCTTCGACGGGGCCGACGTGGGTCTTGAACATCATGTTGAACTTTCGAATGTCAGACCAGTCGGACTTGCCGCAGGTGGGGCATTTGGGATTCTTGCTTTTGAATTCTTCGGTCGTAATCGACTCGTTTCCGCCTTCAACTAACTTGTCGGCGCGGAAGCGACCGTGACAGTTTTTGCACTCAACGAGGGGGTCGGCGAAGGTTGCCGTGTGCCCCGAGGCTTCCCAGGTCGTCGGGTTCATTAAAATGGCGGCGTCGATGCCGAAAATGTCGTCGCGCTTGTCAACCCAGTAGGACCACCAAGCGTCCATGAGGTTCTTTTTGAGCATGACGCCCAAGGGGCCGAAGTCCCAAGTGCCGGCGAAGCCGCCGTAGATGTCGGAGCCGGGGAAAATAAATCCGCGGCGTTTGCATAAACTAACGATATTATCCATAGATATATTTTACTGTTTATTGATGGTTTTAGCAATATAGAGAATGGTGGGGAGTTTTGGTGCGATGTCTTTAATTCTACTGGTTGTTTTAAGACTACTACTTAACATTAGACGCATGATTTTGATTTCTTCCGCTCGGACGTTGCCGCCGAGTTGTTCTCTTAAAGCGGATTCGGTGGAGTCCCAGACGTAGGTTTTGAAGGGGTCGAGTTTTTTGCCTTCGGTGTCGGTGAGGAGGTTGACTTGCTCGCCGTTAGTTCTTACGAGGTTGAACCAGAACCAGGTTTCGACGAGTTCGGGGTTGACGCCGGCGTTTAAGGCGGAGAGGACTTGTTTTAAGAGGTCGAAGTATTCGGGGCCGGAGGAGGTTTCGGCGAATCTTGCGATTTGTTTCATGACGATTCCGGCGAGTTCGAGTTCGGAGAGTTTATAAGGAATTTTGTCGTAGTGTTCGAGCATTTTGGCGCTGGTTAAAACGCAGAGCTTGTTGTTTAGGCCTTTATGGAGGGTGATTTCGGAGAGGGTGAAGAGCTCGACGGAGCCGGCGAGTTTGGACTTTTCTTTGCGGACGCCCTTTGCGATGGCGGAAATTAGGCCTTGCTCGGTGAGGAGGTTCAAAATTCGGTCGGCTTCGCCGTAATTGGTGCGACGGAGGACGAGGGCTTTAGTTCGTATATCGTTTTGCATAGGCTATGACTTCTTCCGGCTTCATGGTTGCTTTGTCTAGTATACCTTTTATTCCGTAAATTGACAAATCGGCCTCTGGGAGCTCCAGACTCGTCACGAGGACGACGGGGATTTTGGCGGTATCGGGATATGAGGAGAGTTCGTTAAGGAAAGTGAAGCCGTCGGCGCCGGGGAGAAGGACGTCGAGGAAAATGAGGCTCGGGAGCGGAGTTTCGAGGGCATTCATGGCGTCGAGGGCGTTTTTGAAGGTTTTTACGACGAGGTTTTGGTTATGTTTTTTGACGGCTGATTTGATACAAGAGGCGAATAATTCGTCGTCGTCGATGACAAAAATTGTTTGAATTGTCGCATTTTTCACACGCGCCCTAATGGCGGATTTTACAGGGGTCGAGGAGGATTTTTCGGTCAAAATAGGACTCCTTGATTCGAGACGGGAAGGTCGATGAAAAAGGTGGTCCCGTCGCGGTGGCGGATGGCGCCGACGTCGGCGCGCATGAAGCGGGCGAATTTGGTTGCGATGTAGAGGCCGAGACCGGAGGAATCGGGGCGGAAGGAGAAGTTGACGGGGGCGTCGAGAGAGTTCTCGGCGAGTTTTTTGTAGATGTCGCTCGGGAGGGCGGGGCCGAAGTCGCGAATGGTGACGCGGACTTTGCCCTTGCGGTCGCGGACAGCGAGGCTTGAGGCGGAGTTTGAGTCGGAGTATTTGATGGCGTTGGTGCAGAAATTGTAGATGATGGAGTGGAGAAGGTCGCGGTTGGCGATGACGAGTTTTTGGTTGTTGGAGTATTTTAGGTTGAGGGATTTTTCTTCGGAGCGGAAAAGGTATTTTAGTTCCCCCGCGATTTCGTCGCAGACGCCGCGGACGGCGACGGGTTCCATCTCGAAAAGACCGTCTTCTAGACGAGCGATTTTGGCGAGGTCGCTGACTTGTCTTATGGCGCGGTCGGAGACGGTGACGAGTTTTTCGCGGTTTTCGGCCGTGGAGAGGGGGTCGGCGGGGTCGAGAGTGAGGGCGAGTTGGCGCATTAAAGCAAGCGGAGCCTTCAGTTCGTGCGCCGCGACAAAAATGCCATTTAAGTTTACCTCCGAGTGCATAGGACTATTATAACACAGATTTGCGGAGAGTAAAAAGCACAATAGCCTTTTTATAAATTATTTTATGATTTTGTCGATGATACCGTAGGCGAGGGCTTCGTCGGCAGACATCCAGTGGTCGCGGTCCATGTCTTTTTCGACTTGATCGAGTTTTTTGCCGGTGTTTTTAGCGAAGATTTCGGCGAGACGCTTCTTTAGGAAGACGCCTTCTTTTAACATGATTTCTTGGTCGGTGATTTTACCTTCGGTGCCGGAGGAAGGTTGGTGAATCATGATGCGGGAGTTTTCGAGACAGTAGCGGTGACCCTTGGCGCCGGACGATAAGAGCATCGCGCCCATGGAGGCTTGGAGGCCGATACCGATGGTTTCGACGACGGGTTCGACGTAGTTCATGGTGTCGATGATGGCGAGGCCGTCATAGACGGAGCCGCCGGGGGAGTTGATGTAGAGTTTGATGGGTTTTTTCGGGTCTTCGTGCGCAAGGAAGAGGAGTTGGGCGACGACGAGGTTGGCGGTGTGTGAGTTGACGTCTTCGCCGAGGAAGATGATGCGGTCGTTAAGCAAACGCGAGTAAATGTCGTAGGCGCGTTCGCCGCGAGAGGTTTCTTCGACGACGGTGGGGACGAGGTAGTTTTTGGGTTGTTGCATATTTTTCCTTTCTATTCTTCGATTTTCGATTCAGTGGAATTAGAGTTGATTAAACTTTGGAGTTCGGAGGAACGGACGACGGAGGAATTGTAGGTTTCGACCTTTTTATTGTAGGCGTCAATGAGAGAGTTGAGGGAGGAATTGTCGCTATTGATGGCTTGTTGCTCAGCGACGAGTTCGGCGCGACGGGAGGCGAAGGCGGCGTTAGAGGTGAAGCAGCCGGCGGTGTTTGCGCAGTTGTTAAATTCGGAAACGGCGGCGTCGAAAGCCGCGGCGCGAGCGTCGAGAGCGGCGGATTTCTCGTTGATTTCTTTTTCGAGGGCGTCGAGTTCGGATTTTAAGGATTCGATTTCAGTTTTGAGTTCGTTGAAGGGGGTGATATAGGCGGTGTAGAAGGAGACGATTTTGTCTTGGTCCTTGAAATAACGGGAATAGTGGGATTCGAGCTCGGTTGATAAATCGGCGATTTGGGTTCCGACGCGAACGTAGAGTTCATCGAGGCGTTCGGATTCGGCGTAGGCGTCGATGGTTTCTTTCAAATCGGGGTTTTTTGAATAGAATGATTCGAGGAGCGGGATGAGCGCGGATTTTTCGACGCCGGGGAGACGATTCCAGACGGCGTGGAGAAGTTCGTGCGCCGAAGTGGACTCGCGGATGCCGGAGAGTTTGGTGTCGCTGACATTATAAACGTAAATGCGGTCGCCGGTGTAGCAACCGAGGACGGAAACTTCTTCGTCGTGCGACTCGCAGGAGTAGTTGAAATCTTCGCTCGAGGCGAGAAGCGGGCGCGTGGCGTTAAAAATGCGTTCGCCGTCCGCGGTTAGCTCGAGGCTTTGTTTGACGGTCGCCATTTCGGGGGTCGGGTTGTAGCCGAAGCCCTTAAAAGTGTCCACGACGGCAGTTTTGTTGATTAAAAGAAAGACAAGGAAGATAACGAGCGCTGAGATGGCGAAAATGAGGGGGAGTGAGGTTTTTTGCTTGCCGTTATTCATGTTCTACTTTTAATTTTAACACGTTTTTTACGACCGTGATGGCGGCGACGTCGCCTTTTTTGAGGTCGCCTTTAATAATTGCTTCGGAAAGAAGGGATTCGAGATTGTCTTCAATTGCTCTGCGCAAGGGTCTCGCGCCGTTTTTGGGGTCGAAACCTTTTTTGATAAGCAGGCTCTTGACCTTTTCGTCGATTTTGAGGCCGATGCTTTGAGTGGCAAGGCGTTTTTTCAAGTCGGCGATTAAGTTGTCGAAGATTTTTTCGACGTCTTTTTCGGAAAGAGGCTTGAAAACGAGAATGGAGTCGAGGCGGTTGATGAGTTCGGGGCGCATGGACTTTTCGAGGGCGCGGCGAGCGTAGGTTTTTGACTCTTCGTATTCGCGCTCGAGGTCGGCTTTGGACTTTTTCTTGCCTTTTTCGGTGAAGCCGAAGGCGTCTTCGCGGTAGGCTTCGTTGGCGCCGAGGTTGGAAGTTAAAATGACGATGGTGTTGTTGAATTTTACCTTGGTTCCCTGGCCGTCGGTGAGGACGCCGTCTTCTAAGATTTGGAGAAGCATATTGAAAACGTCGGGGTGGGCCTTTTCGATTTCGTCGAAGAGGACGACGGAGTAAGGGTGGCGACGGACGGATTCGGTTAGTTTGCCGCCGTCGTCATAGCCGACGTAGCCAGCGGGAGCGCCGACGAGGCGCGAGACGTTATGCTTTTCACCAAATTCGGACATATCAATTTTGATGAGGGCGTTTTCGCCACCGAAGACTTCGCGGGCGATGACGCGGGCGAGTTCGGTTTTGCCGACGCCGGTCGGGCCCATGAATAGGAAGGAGCCAATGGGGCGATTGGCGTTGCCGATGCCACTGCGGCCGCGGCGGATGGCTTTAGAGACGGATTTTATCGCTTCGTCTTGGCCGATGATGGATTTTTTCAAGTGGGTTTCGAGGTTTGCGAGGAGTTCGCGTTCGTCGCCGTGGACCTTGGAGACGGGGATGCCGGTTTTGAGAGAAATGGCGGCGGCGAGGTTATCTTCGGTTAGGACGGGAACCTCTTCTTCCTTGACCCCTTCTTTTTCGAGGGCTTCGATTTTTTGCTTGGTCTGTTCGGCTTTGGTCTTGTATTTGGCGGCGTTCTCGTAATCGTCTTTATCAGCGGAGACTTCCATCTTGTTTTCGAAAGTCTCGAGTTCGATTTTGAGTTTCTTTAATTCCCCGCCACCTTTTTTGTCGGCTTCGACTTTGGCGATGGCCGAGGCCTCGTCGATGACGTCGATAACTTTGTCGGGCATATAGCGGTCGTTGATGTAGCGGGCGGACATGGTGACGGCGGTTTCGAGGATTGAATCCGGGATGGAGACGTGGTGGTGTTTTTCGTAGTGGGACTTAATTCCCTTCAAAATCCTCAAGGTAACGCCAGGGGTCGGTTCTTCGACGAGGACGGTTTGGAATCTTCGAGATAGGGCCTTGTCCTTTTCGATACTTTTTCGATATTCGTCGAGGGTAGTGGCGCCAATGAGGCGGATTTTGCCACGGGCGAGGGCGGGTTTTAAGATGTTGGCGGCGTCCATGGTGCCTTCGCTGGAGCCGGCGCCACTTAAAAGATGAAGCTCGTCGATGAAGAGGATGATTGAATCATCAGAAGAGGCTTCGTCGATGATGCCTTTGATGCGTTCTTCGAAGTCGCCACGATAACGAGTGCCGGCGAGAAGCGAGGAGAGATCGACTTGGTAGAGGCGCTTGCCGATGAGGAGGGACGGAACGTCGTTTTTGACGATGCGTTCGGCCAAACCTTCGACGATGGCGGTTTTGCCGACGCCAGCTTCACCGATGAGGACGGGGTTGGACTTGGTTCTTCGCGAAAGAACGGTTATCGTCCGTTCGATTTCGCGGTCGCGGCCGATAACGGTGTCTAGTTTGCCGTTTTTGGCGAGGTTGGTTAAATCCGTTCCGAAGCGGGGGAGCCATCTTAAGGAGGATTTTTTGGTGTATTTTTCCTTTTCTTTGCCGAGTTCTAGGTTCGAGGCTTCTTTGTCGGCGAGTTCTTCAATTTCTCTGCCTAGGTTTTTAAGGTCAACGCCGAGGCTCTTTAAGAGTTCGGCGGCGTTGGAGTTGGTTTGGTGAATTAGAGCGTAGAGAAGGTGCTCCGTACCGATGACCTCGAGACCGGAGTCGATAGCGAAGTTGCTCGCCATTTGGAGAGTTAATATTAGAGATTCGGAGAGGGACATCATTGCCATTTGGCCCTCGTCCATGATGTCGATGGGGGTCTTTCCGAGGCTGTTTTCGACGTCGCTTAAAGTTATGTTCCAACCGGAAAGTAGGCGCGCGCCTTCGCTGGCGTCTTGCGCCAAGATACCGAGGAGGAGGTATTCGGTTCCCATGTAGCCTTTATTGTACTTTTTTGAGTAAAGGTCGGCTTTTTGGAGGGCTAAACGAGCGTTTTCCGAGAGGTTATGCATTATGTCAGCAAAATCATCATTCATAGTAACATCTATTATAGTGGGTTTAATTAGCACTGTCAAGCGTTGAGTGCTAAAAAATGCCCCGTTCTCGGGTGAGAGCGGGGCGAGGGGGAGGGAGATTAGCAGACCTGCTTGATGATGGGGATGATGAAGTTGTTGGCTCCGTGGGAGCCGCCGTTTTTCAGGTAGTTTACGAAGTTTTTATACGCTTCGTAAACGTTGCCGCGGCGCCAGCGGCCGCGAGACTCGATTTCAAGCCGGATGCAGAAGTCCTTGATTTCCGAATCCGTGACGTCGCCAGATTCGGCGAAAGTGCCGAGACGTTTTGTCAGCGCATCGACCTGGCGGTCGAGAGGCTCCGAAAGTACGCTGCGGAGTGCAAATTCCACATAGTGGCTTCGTTGCCGCTTGTCCCATTCGGGCGACGATGTTGCCTTCGGGGCTTTCTCCCTACGCTTGTAGGGTTTTCTTGTGGCACGACCGATGGCGGCCGCGCTGGTGGGGTCAGAATTGTAATATTTCGCCATAATGAATCCCTCCTAAAGTAAAGATGAAATGTACTCAGTTCCGATTCCCCTCCCCGGAATCGTATAACTGAGTACATTATAGCATAAATGGTTTAATTTGTCAACAACTAACCGTTATTTAGAGTTTCTTTTCTCTATAATTTCCTGCGCGACGTTGGGTGGGACTTCCTCGTAAGCGAAGAGTTCCATCGTGGAAGCGGCGCGGCCTTGGCTCATGCTACGCAAATCAGAAGTGTAGCCGAAGAGGTTTGCGAGCGGGCAGAAGGCGCGGATGACCTTGGTGCCGCCAGGCAAATCTTCCATTTCGTCGATGCGACCACGGCGGGAGTTGATGTCGCCGATGACGTCACCCATGAAGTCCTCAGGGGTGGTGATTTCCATTTTCATGACTGGCTCAAGGAGAACTGGGTTAGCCTTTTTGATACCTTCGCGGGTAGCAAGGGCGCCAGCGAGGGTGAAGGCGAGCTCCGACGAGTCGACATCGTGGTAAGAACCGTCGTAAAGAGTGGCTTTGACGTCGACGACTGGGTAGCCGGCGATGACGCCACCGTTAAGAGTGTCTTCGATACCTTTTTGGACAGGTTTTCTATATTCTTGCGGGACGACGCCGCCTTTGATTTGGTCGATGAACTCGAAGCCTTTGCCTGGTTCGTTCGGTTCGAACTTAACCCAGACGTCACCGTATTGACCGCGGCCACCGGACTGTTTGATGTGCTTACCTTGGGCTTCGGCGGTGCCGCGGATGGTTTCGCGGTAGGCGACTTGTGGAGCGCCAGTGTTGGCCTCGACGCCGTGTTCGCGTTTCAAGCGGTCGATGATGATTTCGAGGTGAAGCTCACCCATGCCGGAGATGATAGTTTGGCCGGTTTCTTCGTCGGTGTGGACGCGGAAGGTTGGGTCTTCCTCGGCAAGTTTAGAGAGACCGATGCCCATTTTTTCCTGGTCAGCTTTAGTCTTTGGCTCAACGGCGATAGAAACAGGAGGATCTGGGAACTCGATGGACTCGAGGCGGATGGGGTGGGCTGGATCGCAGATGGTGGTGCCGGTTGTGCAGTCTTTAAGACCGACGACGGCGGCGATGTCGCCAGCGCCGACGCTAGTGATTTCTTCGCGTTTGTCGGCGAACATACGGACGATACGGCCGACGCGTTCCTTGTTGCCAGTCGAGGCGTTAAGAATGAAGGAGCCGGTTTCTAGTTTACCGGAGTAGACACGGATGAAGATGAGCTTACCGACGAAGGGGTCAGTAGCAATTTTGAAGGCGAGAGCGCAGAGAGGCTCTTTGTCGTCGGCCTTACGGACTTCTTCGTCGCCAGATTTTGGATTATGGCCGACGGTTTGGCCTTGGTCGCGGTCAAGCGGAGACGGGAGATAATCGGTGACGAGGTCGAGAACTTTTTCGACGATGACACCGCGGCCGTCACCACCGGTGACAAGGTAGAAATCGCCTTCGAGGACGCGCTTTCTTAACGCAGCCTTTAATTCGTCGGTCGTGATAGCTTCTTCGCCGCCTTCGAAGAATTTTTCCATGAGTTTTTCGTCGGCAGAGACGGCTTCCTCGACGAGGACGGCGCGGGCGTTTTTAGCTTTTTCGAGCATGTCGGCCGGGATTTCACCAACGGTGAGTTCGTGGTCGGCATAGTCTTTGTAGGTGTAAGCCTTCATGTCGACGAGGTCGACGACGCCGCAGATGTCTTTTTCGAAGCCGATGGGGAGATGAATCGCGACGGCGTTTTTAGAGAGGCGCTTGTGGATAGAGTCGAGGGACTTGTAGAAGTCGCCACCGATTTGGTTGATTTTGTTGACGAAACAGATGCGAGGGACGCCGTATTTGGTAGCCTGGCGCCAGACGGTTTCGGACTGGGCTTCGACACCCATTTTACCGTCGAAGACGACGACGGCACCGTCGAGGACACGGAGGGAGCGTTCGACCTCAGCGGTGAAGTCGATGTGGCCTGGGGTGTCGATGATGTTGATTTTATGGCCTTTCCAGTAAGCAGTGACAGCGGCGGAAGTAATCGTGATGCCGCGTTCCTTTTCCTGTTCCATCCAGTCGGTCGTGGCGCCACCGGTGTCGCCTTTAACGAGGTCGATTTTGTGTTTTAAGCCGGTGCGGTAAAGAATCGCCTCACTGGTCGTGGTTTTTCCGGCATCGATGTGGGCGATGATACCGATGTTGCGGAATTTTGATAGGTCTTTGACTGTTTCAGCCATAAATTTCCTTTGTTATGTTTTTAGACAATAAAATAAAAGTTCAAAGAATATAATAACATAGAATTGTAAAATAATAAAGAGGTAATAAAAGGGCTCGCTTGCGGTCGACAGTCCGTTCGCAGGCCGCCCTCCTCGCGCCCGTCGTTACGGGGCTCGGGGGCTAATACTCGGTCGTAACCTCCGTGTTGCCTGCGAGACGGACCTGTCTCCCCGCTCGCGTCTTTTTTATTCAGATCGTAAAGCCTCGACGGGGTCTTTTTTGCTGGCGCGGCGGGCGGGGACGGAGCCGGCGAAGACGGTCAAGAGGACGCTGATGGCGATGAGAATGAGAGCGTGGACGGGTGTGAACTGGACGGTGAGGCCGTCGGCGAGTTTGAAGACGGAGATGATGGCGTTTGCGAGGAGGCAGAGAAGTTCGGCGAAGAGCATGCCGAGAATGCCGGCGACGAGGCCTTCGATGATGGTTTCGGCGCGGAAGACACGGACAACGTCGCGTTTACTGGCGCCGATGGCGCGGAGGATGCCGATTTCTTTAGTGCGCTCGAGGACGGAGATGTAGGTGATGATGCCGATCATGATGCTTGAGACGACGAGGGAGATGGCGACGAAGGCGATAAGGACGTAGCTTAGGATGTTGATGACGTTTTTGATGAGGTCGATGCTGAGCTGGGCGGAGTCGGTATATTTAATACTTGTGTTATGTTCTTTATTGTAGGCGTCGAGGAGGGCTGTGACCTTTTCTTTGTCGGCGTTGGTTTTGGCGTAGATGGCGATGGACTCGGGAGTGTCAAGGCTATACTTTCCAGCGGAGTTTTTGATTCCCTCTTCGATGAGAGCGTGAGTGTAGCCGAGGAATCCGCTGTCGTCGTTTTTGTCTTTGGCTTTGGCGACGCCAACGATGGAGAGGCTTTGGCTCGTACCGTCTAGGAAGTCGACTTCGTAGGACTTGCCGATGATGTCTTTAAGGTTTAGTTTTTCATCTTTGAAGTTGACGGACTCGCCGGCGTTGAGCTTACTCAAGGTGTCGCTGAGTTTGTCGCGACTTACGAGGTCGAGTGTATAGAGGGTGCTTAGTGAGATTTTTGAGTCTTTGTCAAGAACAAGGAGAAGGTCGCTAGAAGATTCGGGAAGTTTTCCCTCGAGAAGGTCGAAGGGGCGAGTGTTGATGATTTCTTTGAAGCTCGACTTTAAGATGTCGGATTCGGAAACGTCGGTCGTGGTGCGACTTGAGGAGGCGAAGAGAGCGGAGAGGCTGTCGAGTTCATTCTCTATCGGGTGGACTTTGACTTTTTTGCCGGAGTTTGTAGTTGTGAATATATCGGGAACGTAGTTGTATTTGTAGCTGATGGTGTCGACGTAGCTAGAAGTGTCGGCAGAATCGAGGTAGGCTTTTAGCGGCTTCATGTCGTAATAGCGGATGGTCTTTTGGCGAGTGATGAGAAAGTTTGTAGAAATGTCGTCTGTGCCGAGCAGGGTGCCGGATTTAACCTCGGTTTTGTCGTCAGTTGCGAGCGAGAAGGATGAAGCGGAATCGTCGGTGTAGGAGCGGTCGATAGTGATGGCGGAAGGAGTGGAGCCACTCGACAGCATTTTGTCGGCGTAATTGTTGACGCCGTTTGCGAGGGCAAGAATGAGGGCGATGCCGATGATACCGATAGAGCCGGCAAGGGCGGTGAGGAAAGTGCGGCCGCGCTTCGTCATGAGGTTGTTTTTGGAGAGATTGAGGGCCGTGAGGAGGCTCAGCGAAGTGTATTTTTGGGCGTTTTCGGACTTGTTTTCGGACTTGCCGTCGAAAGGTTTGGTGTCGGAGACGATTTTGCCGTCTTTAACGTTGACGATGCGGGTCGAGTAAGCCTTGGCGAGGTCGGGGTTGTGCGTGACCATGATGACGAGTTTGTCTTTCGCGACTTCTTTCAAGAGGTCCATGATTTGGACGCTAGTTTTGGAGTCGAGAGCGCCGGTCGGCTCGTCGGCGAGAATGATGTCGGGATTGTTGACGAGGGCGCGGGCGATGGCGACGCGTTGCATTTGGCCACCGGAGAGTTGGGAAGGTCGCTTAGCAAGATGTTTTTCTAGGCCGACTTTTTTAAGGGCGTCAGTTGCGAGCTGTTTGCGCTTTGAAGCCGAGACGCCGGAAAGAGTGAGCGCCAGTTCGACGTTGCTCAAAATGGTTTGGTGGCCGATGAGGTTGTAGCTTTGGAAGACAAAGCCGATGCGGTGGTTTCTATACGCGTCCCAGTCGCGGTCTTCGTATTTTTTTGTTGAGATACCGTCGATGACGATGTCGCCGTGGGTGTAGTGGTCGAGGCCGCCGATGATGTTGAGAAGCGTCGTTTTTCCCGAACCGGAGGGGCCGAGGATAGAGACGAATTCGCTTCTTCGGAAGTTTATCGAGACTCCGTCGAGGGCTTTGGTTTCGACTTCGTCGGTTTGGTAAACGCGAGAGATGTTTTTGAGCTGTAACATATATTATACATAATATAAGGTTTGAGCGGGATTGGCAAGTGGGCTTCCCTCGGCCCTAGGTCTCGCATAGAGGACTTGCATGGAGGCCTAGGGCGGAAGGAAGCCAGATTGTTTGCGGGGCGAGCTTCAGTTCTGTTTTTGTCCAGGTGCTCCGCGAACCCTATAATTTTGACACATATTCCGCTCAATCCTCGCAAATGCGCTTCGGGTAGCACCGGCCATCGATTTGCTCGGATGAGGAAAATGTTGTCAAAATTATCGGGTCTTGTGCGCAATTGGACAAGAAACAGAACAGAAGTTCGCCATCGAAATTATCCTTATTGTCTCGAAAAGGCTTATTCAAGATTTTCTTGAAACGAATTGTTAAATTGCTAGTCGCGGGCAACGCAACGAACAGTAAACCCGCCCGTCTTATTGTCGCCGTTCCGGGGGTAAAGAGTACCACTCCAGAACCTCAAGCTGCGGGTGGCGGTGACAGCATACGGAGTAGATGACCAGAAGCTGCCGTACGAACCCCTATGGTTGAGGTTACCATAGGCCCAATCGTAGTTGCCGGAGCGAACTAGGGAGAGGGGGAACTTTTTGATGTTAACTTCGGAGTCGGAAATAGTTACAGAACCGCTAGAGCCGTCGCCATTATTGGTGTTTTGTTTATAGGCGCCGACAATAAGTCCGTACCAAGACTTACTGCCACTAGCATCGCCGTCATTTTGGGGTAATTGCCAACCTTTAGGACAAATGGAATCTTCGGCGTCGCCACTAGATTGGGCAAAGGTTCCGGATTCCGCCGTGGCGGCATACCAGTTATAATAGTCGCCGACGTATTGGTTGGCGTAGGCACTAACCCAACCGGAGGTTTTGTAATTATTCAGACCATCGGAATCGGAACGTGCGGTCAGGTTTCCGATAGTATTGGTTTGGGAGCCGTCGGTTTGGTTGGTTGGGACGTAGCCATAAGTAACGTTATCGTAGCTTCGGGCGTAGGCAGCATCGGCGGAGTTATAGACGGTGGTGCCGAGAGTAGTAGTGGCACTGTTTCCGCTGCCGGTGTTGCTGGTCGAGCTCCAAGAATATTGTGGCTCGACATCAGTATTTCTTTGGTCGCCGGATTGGAATTGGACGGTTTGAGCAAAGCCATATTTCTCTAGGAGGGCTTCGGCGACCGTAGCTTTTCCAGAATCGGCAAGAAGCTTTTCTTGCGGGTCATAGTAACCGCGGGAAAGGGCAGTGGAGGAGTTAAGGTCGGTGTTCCCGACAGTGAGATTCTTTGTTCCGGCGAAATCGGCAAGGTTAAGGTCAAGGTTCTGGACCATCCAACAGTTTCCGTCGGCAAGGCGGCGGACGAGGTAGAGTTTATTGTCACGGTTATCGGTTAGAGCGAAGGAACCGAGACCAAGGTCACCACCGGTGGTTTGGTTGACGGTTGCGGAGTAGGTTGGGACACCGGAGAAAAGGGTCGTACCGGAGCCAGTGTAATTGTAAAGCCTAGCATTAGTGCCAAGACCTGTTCCCCATTTATTGGTATTCTTGCAGACACTCGGTGTCATCTCCTGTATCTCGGTAATAACTGGGTCGGTACCATTACGCTTCTTGGTTTGGAGGCCGGCGTAGGTGATGGCTCCGACTTCAACATTATTATCGTCAACATAACGACTGACGTAATTGTAGTTATAAGTTGGAAGGTTAATCCAGAAGTCCCATTCGCCGGCTCTTGTTGCTCCACCTTCAGTAGCACCGGTTGGGTTAGTGGGGATAGTGCAATCGAGTTTAGCTTGACCATTACTTATAGAAAAGTTGGTAATGCTGCTACACTGATACGTCGTGGTGAGTCCACTGGTCGTATAGCCGTTAGCGTTAGTGGTGGCGTGCGGAACGAGATAAACTTTGACATCACTAGCGGTGAGGCTGGGAATACTCATAGCAAGGTCGAAGGTAAGGGTTTCTATATCGCCGCCGGTAACATAGGCCTTGTTTCTGCCAATGTTGTTAGAAACGTTGTCTAGATTTCCGCTTGAAGCGATGGCAGTATAGACGATAGTATTCTTATACTCTCCAGCAATAAGGTCATTGTCGGCCATGGCGGCGTAGTAGATGTCAAATTTATTGTTCGCCGTATCACCAGTAATTGTGTCTCCGCCCGATTCGTATTCGCCGAAGCCGAGAGGGTTTGTCGTGGTGGCTTTCCAGATTTGTTGAGCGACAGTAGTGTTTGTGGGGACGGCTGCCCATTTGCCGGTATTGTAATGAGAATCGGAGGCGTAAGTCATGTCCGTGTCGAGTGGCAGACCTGTGTAGGTTGCAAGGGTCGTACCGTCAGAAGTAAAGCCATTTGTGATGGGAGAACCGGGAACGGCATAGCCCCAACCTCTACCCGTAAAGGCGACAGGATTTGTCCAGGTGCCACTAACGGAGTTGATGGCAAGAGTGGTTGAAGCGCTAGAATGAGAGAGTTGATTGTTAGAGGAGCCAGTTTGGAGATAGACGGCGTAGTATTGCCCTGATGTAGAAACGGCAATAGTCTTCTTAGTGACACGCATGGTACCTTTATTGTTTCCCGTAACGGAAGTTGGGGCGACGAAGTTAAGGTTAATGTCACCATGACCGGCGCTTCCGGGTGTACCGTTGCCGTAGTCCGGGTCGAGAGTGAGGGAGACGGGAGACCAGTTGATGGAAGTGCGGGCGTTAGTGGCAGAGGCCTCGGAGATTAAAGTTGGAGCGAATATGAACCCTAAAACTAGAACCGCAAGTCCGGTAAGAGAAATCCCGAGACAGCGGTTGATTGCGTTAATTTGTTTGATGGGTTGCATAGTCCTCCTTTGGGTTATGTTGTTTGCGGCTTTAGGCTCGCTTGTAGGCTCGCTTGTAGGCAATAGCCCGTTTACCGACACGGGTCGCGCCCGCCCGCCGTCGCGGGGGTCGCGCCCTAATACGTCGCTTCGCTCGCCGCGTCCCAAGGGGCGGAAGCGGTCGTAACCTCCGTGTTGTCGGCAAACGGGCTATTGCCTCGCTCGCCCCCCATGCCCCCATACCACTCTTCGCTATACAAAAATGGCACCACGAGGTGCAATTACCAGCATAAGTGTCAACCGCTTGCGCAATCGAACGCTTTTCTGGAACCTCACGGTGCCAATTCCATGTTCGATGACGCACTGGATTGTTGTGTTAACAATAACGGTTTTATTAAAATAACACTTATACTAGTAATTGCACTTATTATTTTAGCGCAAAAGGAATGCTTATGCAAGCGCTTTTGGGCGAAAATTGTGTTGCCAAGGTTTTAGGTGACTAGGGTTCTAAAGTTTGAGTTTTTTCTATTTGTTCTCGATAGCTTCGAGGCCGGGGAGGTTATTTCCAGAGAGGAATTCGAGTGCGGCGCCGCCGCCGGTGGAGAGGAGGCTAAAATGGAGCGCGTCGTCTTCTCTCATGAGCTCTTCGGCGAAGGCGGTGGTGTCGCCGCCGAGAATGATGGAGTTGATATTTGGGTTTTCGCCGAGGGTTTTGAGGAAGATGGTTGAGGCGGTCGCGAAGGCGACGTCTTCGGCCTTGCCTAGCAATCCGTTCCAGATGACGGTTTTGCTGTTTTTGGCGGTTTCGACAAATTTGGCGGTTGAGAGCGGGCCGCAATCGAGTTTATTTCCCTCTCCGTCTTCGTCGAAATCTTCGGCGATGTAGATGTTGTCGGCAGGTTTTACGGCGCCGTCGGCGGCAATTTTACCACCGACGCAGATTTTGTCGGCCTTGTTCTTGAACGCTTCGATTAAGGGAGCCTTGTCGTCAACTTTGGCGCCGCCGAGCATGAGCATGAGCGGATGTTTCGGGCTTTTTAGGACTTTTTCGAGGCTTTCGATTTCTTTTTTGAGGAGAAGACCGGCGTAAACGGGAAGGTTTTTGACAACGGCGGAAGTGGAGGCGTGGGCGCGGTGGATGACGGCGAAACCGTCTTGGACGAAGACGTTAGCACCGGTGGTATCTATGACTTCGTTGATGAAACATTCGTCGTTCTTTTCTTCGCCGGGGTAGAAACGGAGGTTTTCGAGAAGAAGGACGCCGCCTTTTTTGAGATGTTTGACGGCGTCTTCGACGTCGGGGCCGGAGACGTCGTCAACGAAATCGACTTGGACGCCCGGGAGAAGTTCGGCGAGTCTTTCAGCGACGGGTTTTAGACTGAGTTCTTTAACCTTTTTCCCTTCGGGGCGGCCGAGGTGGGAGATGAGAATGATTTTTTTGGCGCCATGTTCGCGGAGGTAGTTGATAGTCGGGAGCGAAGCGCGGATGCGGAAGTCGGACTCGATGACGCCGTCTTTTAGGGGGACGTTATAATCGGTGCGGACGAGGACGATTTGGTCGCGGATTTTGGCATTTTCCACGGTCAATTTATTTTCCATAAGAATTTAAACCTTTCTAAAATGTATTTTGATAAGTTTGGCACGCTCAAATGTAGCGGATTTTTATTGTGTCGGTGCCATGACTGACGCCGTGCGCGCCGGAGATAATGACGGCGAGAAGTTCGGTCTTTCCCTCTTCGGGCTTGAGGTAGCCGGAGTTTTTGAGTTCGCGGGCGAGGTCAATACCGTAATCGTCGGAGTAGGGGCGGACGAAGGAGGCGTTGGCGTAGGTTAGGGCGAGTTGGGAGGCGACGCGGGAGTTGCTCGTCACGGAGACGATGGGGACGTTCGGACGCTCAGCGGCGAGAGATTCGGCGGTGGCGCCGGACGCGGTTTGGCAAATAATGACGTCGGCTTCGATTTTTTCGGCGAGGCGGGCGACGGCGCTGGAGATGGCGTCGTATATCTTGAGGTCGGTCCGCGTTTCTTCGGCGGCGGGGACGATTTTTGTGTGATTTTGGGTGTAGAGGATGACTTTTTTCATGGCCTTGACGGCTTCGAGCGGGTATTTTCCGTTGGCGGTTTCGTCGGAGAGCATGACGGCGTCGGCGCCTTGGATGACGGCGTTCGCGACGTCGGAGACTTCGGCGCGGGTTGGTTCGGGGTTGTCAACCATGCTGCCCATCATTTGAGTCGCGACGATGCAAAGCTTGCTGTGTTTGCGGCAGAGGGCGATGAGCTTTCTTTGGACGATAGGGACGACTTCGGCGCCGGCTTCGACGGCCATGTCGCCGCGGGCGACCATGATGCCGTCAGAGGCCTCAACAATAGCTTCGAGACCTTCGTCGGTTTCTATGGCCTTTTTGGTTTCGATTTTAGCGATGATTTGGGCGGAGGAACCGTGGCTTAATAGAATCTGGCGGAGCTTTTCGATGTCTTCGGCTTTTTGAACGAAGGAGAGAGCGACGTAGTCAAAATCACGGCTGGCGCCAAATTCGATGTCGGCCATGTCCTTTTCGGTGATGATGTCGCCGCCAAAATCCGTGTCGGGGAGATTTAAGCCCTTTTTGCTCATGATATAGCCGTCGTTTAGGACGCGGACTTTGATTGCGGTTGGGCTAACGATTTCGGTAATTTCGGTTTTGATTTTGCCGTCGAAGATAAAGAGGGGCTCGCCGGGGTTAACTTTTTCGGCGAGGTTGTATTGGACGGGGATGGTTTTGCCGCCGTCGTGGACTTTCAAAGCGTAGTCGAGAATGAGCTCGTCGCCGGATTTAACGTCGAGATGGTTGTTTTTCAGTTCGCCGAGACGGATTTTGGGACCTTGGAGGTCTTGGACGATGGAGACAGAGCGACCCTTTTTGGCGGAGGCGTTGCGAATCCAGGCGATTTGCTCGTCGCGCTCGAGGTAGTTGCCATGGGAGAAGTTGAGGCGGCAACCGTTGACGCCGGCCATGATGAGTTCGGTAACGGCTTCTTCGGACATCACGGCGGGTCCGATAGTAGCCAGGATTTTGGTACGTTTGAAAAGTTTGCTCATGACTCTAGTGTATCATAAAAGTTTGTGTTTTTATAGCGCTTGTGTTAAAATTACACTATGAAAACCGCTCAAAAACGTCGCAATTTTCATACGCGCTCCAATAAGGCCTCTAACAGGGGTCGCTCGTCGGAAATTACGACAAAAATGAATGTAAAGATTAAGCGGAGAAATGACCCGGCCGTCGCGAGAAGATTTATTGCGATTTCTGTGATAGCGTCGAGCATTTTGGTTGCGGTGGCGATTTTTGTGGCGATTTATTTTGACGCAAATAAGGTCGCGCAGAGGAAACTTGAGGAACTTGCGACGACGTATTATGAGGATTATTATTACGAAAAACTGATGAGTGAGATTGCTCCGGAGCTAAAAGAGGAGAGGCTTCAACTTTACGCGCAGACGGGGCTGCAACCGGTGTTACTTCGGCAACTACTTTTATACCAAAACGGGAAGTTTTCTTCCTATAAAAAGTATTTTGAGAAGGACGGGTTTTCTTGCGATAAGAACAAGACGAGCGTGAAGTTTTACCCCTATGCGCCGTATGGGGTGAAAGATTATATGGTAAAATACGAACTCTCTTGCAGTTCTGAATAAAATTTGGTATAATGTAGTAGTTGGTCTCGTAGTATAACGGTTAGTACAACGGGTTTTCATCCCGTCAATAGGAGTTCGACTCTCCTCGAGATCACCACGAACGACCACGGTTCCGTCGTCTAGTGGTCTAGGACGTCTGGTTCTCATCCAGAAAATCGCGGGTTCGACTCCCGCCGGAATCACCAGTCAAGTTGCCTTTGCCCGAGAGGGTGTTTTTTGTGCGTTTTATTCGTAGATGACGCTGGCGCCGTAGGAGGCGGGGAGGGCGGTAATCCAGGTTTGACCGGGGGCGAGCTTAACTTCGTTCCCTTCTTTGTCGCGGAAGATGATTTGGGACTCTCTTGAGGACTTTTCCCAAGTGCCGACAATGACGCCGCCGTTTTGGAAAATGTAGGCGTCGCCGGCGCCAACGGTGGAAATGTCTTCGTGATAATTATCGTAGGCGGCTTTGCGTTCTTGGACCATGATACCGATGACGACGGAGGGGGCGAGCCCGACTTCTTCGCAGACGAGTTCGGGGGTGAGTTCGCCGGACTCGTCGGAACAATCGAAGGAAGTGTGCGCGGCGCCGGTTTCGTAGGCGCGGGTATAGACGTTTTTCTCGGAATCGTAGGTATAAACAGGGTTGAAGTTAGGCATGGCGCCGATTTTCATGGTGATTTTGGTGACGCGGGGGGAGGTTCCGTCGGTGTTGCCGGTTGAGGGTTGGTCGATTTTAAGTTTTTCGGTGGCTTGGACGTCGATTTTGTTGCGTGCGGATTCTACGGGGGTGAAGCGGGGGAAGGCGCGAATGTCGGAGGAGAGGTAGCCGTTGTTGCCGTTGAAACCGTTTAGATATTCGCTTGAAGTGAAAAGGTTGTTCCAGAGGCGTTGGACGGTGTAGTTGGTCGAGGAGCGCCACATATAATTATAGTTTTCGGAGAGGTCGCGGACGCCGAGAGCCTTGACGGCCTCTAGGGCATCGGGCGCGCCGCCGGCGTGAACAACGGTGCAGTCGAAGGGGAGGTCCCATTCGAGGTAATAGATGCGAAGCGAGCGAATCGGACCAACGACCGCGGGGGGATTTTGGAAAATGGCGGCGAAGCGGGTGATACCGGATTCGGCGATTGCCTCGAAGACGATTTTGGCGGAGTTGAGGCCGGCTTGGGGGCGGGCGCCATCGACGCCGTTAGGGATTTGGACGCAGAAGGTGGGGTTTGAGTTCTCGTTTTCGTTTGCGATTTGTTCGCCGGTGAGACGGGAGTAGTATTTCGGGGTTTCGGGTTCTTGGTCTTTAGTTTCGGTTGGGATTGGATTCGCGATTTCTTCCTCTTTAGCAGAGGTTTCGGTTCTTCCGAGAAGTTTGTTGAAGCTGCCGTCAAAAACAGTGAAAAAGACAACGACGAGGCCGATCAGAGCGGCGCCGAGGCTTGCGAAGATGATGATTAAAAGATTTTTGGACTTGGTTTCTTTTTCAGGAGGTTTCGGGAGTTCGAGTTTTTCAACTCGGGATTTGGCGAGTTTTTGCGCTAGTGCTTCGGGATTATCCATAAGCCTATTATAGCTTATTGTTGGTCCAAAAGCAAAGCCTCTTTGACTTTGTTTAATCTAGCCATCGCGACGTTTTTTCCGAGGACATTCAAGGTTAAATCGAGTGCTGGGGAGAAGGGGGCGAAGCTGACGGAGATGCGAATGAGGGAGAAGAGTTCGGCGGGTTTTCTTCCGGTTTGTTCGAGAAGTTCGTTCAAGGTGGCTTTGAGAGTTTCTTCGTTCCAGGAATCGAGAGAGCCGAGTTTTTCGGTGACGGTTTCGAGGAGTGAGGCGAGCTCCTTTTCGGAAAGGCCGGTTTTTTTGATGAATTTGTTGCCCAAAATTTGCTCGATGTCGAAGATTGGGTCTTCGAAGAAATAGCCGGTCATTGCGCGGAGATCGGAAAGGGTTTTTAGGCGGTCGTAGATGATGCTTAAAACTTGTTTTTTGTAGGCGTCGTCGAAGGGCTCAGCGCTTTTGGGCCAGAAGTCGAGGGTGCGGACATAGAACTTGTCGGCTCCCTCTTCCTCCATTAAGCGGCGAATCCATTGGCCGTTCATCCAGAGGAGTTTAACTTCGTCGTAGCGGGCGCCGGAGTTTTGAATGTGGTCGAGAGAAAAGTGTTTGATGAGTTCCTCTTTAGTGTAGATTTCTTGCTCGGTGCCGTCGTTCCAACCGAGGCAGGCGAGGTAGTTTAACATGGCTTCGGGAAGGACGCCGTCTTTTCTATATTCGGTGGCGGATTTGGCGCCGTCGCGCTTGCCGAGTTTTTTGTTGCCTTGAGGCGCTAGGATGTGCGGAAGCGAGACGAGAAGCGGGCGGTCGATGCCGAAAGCCTCGTAAAGGGCGAGATAGTTCGGGGTGCTTGAAAGATATTCGACGCCGCGGGCGACCATGTTGATGTTCATGAGAAAATCATCAACGATGTGAGCGAAATTGTAGGTAGGGAGGCCGTCTTTTTTGATTAGAATAATGTCGTCTTGGACTTCGGGGCCGGCATGGAGGTCGCCCATAACTTCGTCGTGCCATTTTCTAGGCTTTGGGTCGGCTTTGAAGCGGATTGGAGTGCCTTCTTGCCAGGTCTTGAGGATTTCTTCGGGGGATTTTTCGGCTTCTTTTGGACGGTGGTTGCGGTAGAGGTAAGGGATTTTCTTGGCGCTGTCCTCGTCGCGGTATCTTTGGATGGTTTCGGAATCGGTCGGGTCGGCGTAGGCGCGGCCTTTTTCGATTAACTTTTTAGCCCATTCTTGGTAAATGGCTTTTCGCTCGCTTTGGAAGTAGGGGCCGTTTTTGCCACCGACTTCGGGACCTTCGTCCCATTCAAGGCCGAGCCACTTTAACGTATCTTCGATGAGTTCGGTAGCGCCTTCGACGAAGCGGGCTTGGTCCGTGTCTTCGATGCGTAAGATGTAGCGGCCGCCGGATTGGCGCGCGGCAAGATAGGGGTAGATGGCGCTTCTGACGTTGCCAATGTGAATGTAGCCCGTGGGGGAGGGGGCAAAACGAGTGATGATTTTTTTCATGTCTAAATTATATAATAATTATAGACTTGTGACAATGGACTTTATCTGTTTCTTGGTCAGATTGTTGCCGGAGGCGGTGATTTTGTAGAGGATGTTGCCGTTGATCCAGGTGGCGCTACTGCCGGAGATGAAGATTGTGATTCCCTGTTCGCGGACAGAGGTGTAGTTGTTGCCCCAGGTGGCTTTGACGAAGCTGGACTCTAAGGTTTCGTTGTCCCAGGCGGTTTTTTCTTCGCTCAAGGTAAACGAATCTTTGTCGGAGCCGGAGAAGGACATGGAGATTTTTTTGTCTTCGGAAACGATGTCGGAGAGGGAGTAGCCGCGGGGGACGTAGGTTGGGTAGGCGGCGTCAATTCCGGTTTGCATCGCGGCGACGCGGACGGAGATGTCCGGGGTATTCATTGAAACGAAGTAACCGACGACGCCGACGGCGAGCGCGGCGCAGCCGAAGGCGAGGAGGAGTTTTTTGGCGCCGAGAGTGCGTTTCGGGGCGATGGACGAGGAGGAGTTTGATTCGAGATTGGCGACGGATTGGAGGGCGGATTTTACGGCGCTGTCCTTGACTTTCGTAGCGCGTTCGGATTTCGCAGGGGAGACGAGGCTTCTTTCTATGGTAGCGGAGAGAGGTTTCGGGGCGGCGGGAGGAACGGAGGCTTCGCGAAGGGTCTTTCCGGCTTTTAAGGCGGCGAGACGCTCGCGGTTAATCTTGTCCGCGAGGGCTTGGCGGCGCTTCAAATCTTCGGCGCGACGTTTTGCGACCGAGTCAACTGCGGCGACCTTGGCCGGTTTCTTGACGTATTTTCTATTCAGGGTCGTCGACCTCTGGACGCGACGGTGGGACGCGGAGCTTGAGACGCTATTTCGGTCGGCGGAAGAATCGTTTTCCATGGTTAAAATTTATACCTCGCTTGTTTTCATAATACTTATATCTATAATAATTTAAGCGGAATGGAAAAGCAAGAGCTATTTTTTATAAATTTTTTATGTTATAATAATGGTCGTATATTTTATGAATGTGCTTATAGACGAACAAGAAAGGATTGAGCGCCGGCGGCATATACGGTTGATTATAACCGAAGTTTTAATGTCGCTGTCAGTGTTGTTTTTGATTGGGTTTTTGACGTTGGTGGTGATGGGCTATACGTTCAACTTGCGCGAGATTGGCGGGTCGGGTGAGGTGGTCGAGCGGTCGGGGTTGGTCCAGGTTTCCAGTTTGCCGACGGGGGCGACGATTTATATTGACGGCGAGACCTCGCTTCTTTTTGCTACGAATGCGAGCCGAACCGTCCTCGCGGGGGAGCACGAGATTTCTCTCGCAAAGGGCGGGTTCGACGGGTGGAAAAAGACGATTAACGTGACGGAAGGGATGATGTATCGGCTTAACTATCCGCGGCTGTTTAAGGAAGAGCGGGAGGTGGAGACAGCGCTCGAGTTTCTCGAGACGGACAAGGTGGAGCTTGCGACGGTTTCGCCGAACAATGAGAAGATGGCGATTCTTTTAAACGGACAGTTATATATAGTGAATCTGAACGATAATGCGCCGGAGATGAAGAAGCTCGAGATTTTGGATGATAGCTCAAATGTTGTAAAAATTACAACATTATCTCCTGTGGCTTGGAGCGGGAATAGCGAAAAAATGCTCGCCGAGACGGAGGAGGGGTGGGTGATAATTAATACGCGGAACGCGAAGGAGACGGTTTGGCTTTCGAAGCTGCTCGAGGCGGAGAAGGCGACGGTGCGCGACATTAAGTTTGAGAGTGAGGCGGGGGACCGGCTTTTGATCCTGACGGGGGAGAAGGAACTTCGCGAGTTTAACGTTCGTGACAAGAAGTTGAGCGAGGCGCTCGTTTCGGGGGTGGAGAAGTTTGATAATGACGGGGAGAGGGTGGCGTATTTGACTCGTGAAATTTCTGAAGAGGTTAGAGAAACGAGCGGGGCGGAGGCGACGCTCACCGGGGTTCGGCTCGACACGGTGGTTGGCGAGGCGCGAGCGTATCGAGTTGGGGAGGAGAATAGTTTTCTAATTTCTAGGATTTACGGCGATGTGGATTATAAGATTACGGAGTTTAGGATTGCGACGATGAGATATTTTCAGGAAAGCTATGTTGCGATTGCGAGTAAGCGAGGTAGTTCGCTTCTGATTTATAAAAAGAACGGTTGGGTGAACGCCGACGGGGACATGGAGGAGTTTTATTTTGGCGGGCGGACGATTGCGAGCAAGGCGCTCGAGAAGCGGGGGAAAGGGATGGTTTTCGAGAGCGTAGGGACGGACGGGATGCGGTCGGTGTTCGACATCGAGGCGGTCGGGGAGACCGTGATCGAAAAACGAGAGGGGGAGGAGGGGTGGATTGACGAGTATCTTCGCTATAACATTTCCGAGGCGGGGGCGCTGTCGGTGCGAGATTATGACGGGCTGAACGGGCGGGAGCTGGTCCCCTCCGGAGTTCTTTCCGGGAGGACGGTGGCGATTTCCGGGAATAATCGGTATTTATATTATTTCGTGAAAGATAGCGAGACAGGGGCGGAGAAGCTAGTTAGGGAGAGAATTGTTTAGGGGCATGATAATACCTCTATTGCTAGAGGTATTTTCTTTCTTGCTTCCCTCGGCCCTAGGTCTTCTTATTTTTTGAACATAGAGGACTAAAGAACTAGATTTATATCTTCGCAATAGATTATTGAAGACCTAGAGCCTTTCGCTGACAAAACGCAGACTGTTCCCTACATGGTGCCAGGTTTACATTTCCTCAGCGATAAAGCTGAATACAATGTCTTAATAATATTATACGTTAGATAAAAAATAAACCCTCGGAGGGGTTTATTTTTTGGCATATATAATATATATTACCAGACCTTGACGAGGAGTTCTCCGCCGAGGCGGTTTTTTGCGGCTTCGCGGCCGGTCATGATTCCCTTCGAGGTCGAGATGAGGACGAGGCCTCGTCCGGATTTAACCTTTGGAACTTCGCTCGAAGCGACGTAGATGCGGCGACCAGGTTTTGAGACCTTTTCGATTTCATGAATCGCAGGGACTTTGCCTTCTTCTGTAATGGTGATGTGAAGGACGTTTCGCGGCGCGTGGTCGATGAGCTCGAAGTTGGCGAGATAGCCCGCTTTCTTCAAGGCTTCGACGACGGAGACCTTGAGCTTCGAGGTCGGGAGATAGACTTCGTTCTTCCCTACCATCAAAGCATTTCTGATTCTCGTTAAGAGGTCGGCGATTTGATCGGTTGATTGAATAGACATATCTTCTCCTTTCTCCTACCAGCTACTCTTGGTTACGCCAGGGATTTCTCCCTTGCTGGCTTTTTCACGGAAGGTAATACGGCTCATGCCGAAGCGGCGCATATAGCCACGCGGACGGCCGTCGAGCATATCGCGATTTTTGAGGCGAGTAACGCTGGCGTTTCTTGGGAGCTTTTGAAGACCCTCGAGGTCGCCGGCGGCTTTGAGCTCGTCGTGTTTCGCTTTATATTTTTTGTACATTTCGGCGCGTTTTTGATCACGGAGAACAGCGGACTTTTTAGCCATTACTTGTCTCCTTTCTCAAACGGCATACCAAACATTTCTAGCAACTTTTTGCTTCCTTCTTTAGAGCCATTTTTGATAATAAAGGTAATTTCGAGGCCGTGGAGCACAGCGGAGTCTTCGAAGGTGATTTCCGGGAAAACGGTCTGCTCGCGGAGGCCGAGGGAGTAGTTACCTTGTTTGTCGAACGAAGTGGTCGGGACGCCATGGAAGTCGCGGACATGCGGGAGCGCGACGTTGATGAGGCGATCGACGAATTCGTACATCTTGTCGTTTCTTAAAGTAACGAGGTAGCCAACCGGGGCGCCCATGCCTTTACGAATCTTGAAGGTCGCGATGGACTTTTTAGCAAGACGAGAAGTCGGGGCTTGGCCGGTGATTTTCTCGAGGGTGAGTTCGACGGTTTCGGTAAAACGCTTATCTTCACGTTTCTTGCCGACGCCGGCGGAGATGACGACTTTTTCGAGTTTCGGAACTTGGTTGATGTTCTTTAACTGTAACTCTTTCATGAGTTTTTTCTCAAGCTCATTGTTGTAAAGAGTTTTGAGACGAGGGATATATTTATCAGTTTTCTTGGTAGCCATATTAGAGTACCTCCGGAGCTAAGCTGATAATTTTGGAAAAGCCGAGGTCGCGAAGTTCGCGCGGGACCGGTCCGAAGACGCGGGTACCACGCGGGGTCTTGTCGTCGTTGACGAGAACCGCGGCGTTGTCATCGAAGCGGATGGTTGAGCCATCGGGGCGACGAATCTGTTGACGGGTGCGGACGATAACGGCGCGGACGACCGCCTTTTTCTTGACGGCGCCGGTCGGAGAAGCATCTTTGACCGAGCAGGTGACGATGTCGCCAACGCGAGCATAGCGAGCGCGAGTCCCGCCGAGAACGCGGATGACTCCGAGCTCCTTGGCGCCGCTGTTGTCGGCAACCTTTAATCTAGTTTCTTGTTGAATCATATTATTCTTTCTCTCCTTCTTCAGTCTCTTTCTCGCCGAGGACGTCATTGACTTCTTCTTTGAGTTCGACAGAACCGTGGGAGCGTTCGAGAACCTTTACGAGCTTGAAGCTCTTGGTTTTCGAGAGTGGGCGGCAGGGGGCGATTTCGACCTTGTCGCCGAGTTTGGCCTCATTCTTCTCATCGTGAGCGGTGTACTTGCGAGTCTTCGTGTACTGCTTACGATAGAGGGGGTGCGTTTCGCGATTCTCGATAGAGACGGTGATGGACTTATCACGCTTGTCGGAGGAAACAATCCCGATTAGAGTCTTCGCCATAATTAGAACTCCTCTTTCTTAATAATTTTTGTACGAACCGGAAGTTTGTGGCCGGCGAGGCGGAGGGCTTCTTTAGCCTGTTCCTCGGTGACGTCGGCGATCTCAAACATGACGGTACCAGCTTTGACCTTGGCAACGAAGAATTGAGGTTCGCCTTTACCACTACCCATTTTCACATCGAGCGGTTTTTTGGTAACCGGGGTGTGTGGGAAAATACGAATCCAGATTTTGCCACCGCGCTTGATGTAGCGAGTGATGGCTTGACGCGCGGCTTCGATTTGGCGGGAAGTAACGCGTTCGTTTTGGAGAGACATAAGGCCGTAGTCGCCGAATGCAACAGTGTTGCAGCGAGTGGCGACGCCTTCGTTCTTGCCCTTACGGACTTTGCGGTGTGCGGTTTTCTTTGGAAGTTGAAGTGCCATAATTATTTCTCCCCTTTATAAATCCAAACTTTGACACCAACGATGCCGGCGATGGTTTGGGCGTGATGACAGTAGAAATCGATGTCGGCGCGGAGAGTATGGAGAGGGACAGAGCCTTCAATAAACTTTTCGCGGCGAGACATTTCGGCGCCATTCAAACGACCGGAAACTTCGATGCGAACACCTTGAGCACCGGCGGACATGGTGGATTGGCAAGCCATCTTGACGGCGCGGCGGAAGTTCATGCGCTTTCCGAGTTGGAAGCCGATGTTTTCGGCGACGAGCTTGGCGTTTAATTCGGGTTTTTTAACTTCTTCGACGTTGATGCGAATTGGACCACTAACAATCTTTTCGAGTTCTTTTTTCATCTCGTTGATACCAGCACCTTGCTTGCCGATAACGGCACCGGCTTTGGCGGTTAAGATGGTGATGGTGGTTAAATTGCTCGAGCGTTCGATGTTGACTTTGGCGATGGTCGGGCGAGCCTTAAAGCGGTTCTCGACACATTCGCGGATTTTGATGTCTTCAATCAGCCAGTTTTTGAAGTCGGTCTTGCGGCGATACCATTTTGACGACCAATCTTTGCTGACTTGGAGACGATAGGAAATTGGGTTAACTTTCTGTCCCATTACTTGTTCTCCTTAGCTTCTTTTTTTGAGTCAGCTTTTTCGACCTTTTTTTCGGCTGATTTCTTTGCTTTTTCTTCTCCGGCAACTTCGACGAAGATGTTGGAAGAAACTTTCTCGAACGGGAGGGCGCGACCGCGGGAAGCCGGAACATAGCGGCGAATGCGGGTGCCGGCGGTAACGGAGATGCGGGAAATGCGAACTGTTTTGCTATCCATGGAAGGATATTTGTTTAAGAGGTTCGCGTTGGCGGATTCGACAGCCTTCAAAACGGCGCGAGCGGCGCGGCGCGGAGTGTGCTCCAAGATAACGACGGCATCGCTGACGTAACGATCGCGAACTAGCGACGCAACGACACTGGTTTTTCTCGGCATGGAATCCGTACCTTTAATGTAAGCGTGAGCGAAACGAGTTTCCATAAACTAGGCTCCTTCCTTCCCGGCGGCAGCGGCGGCTTCCGCGGCCTTCTTGCCACCATGGCGCTTAAACTTACGGGTAGGCGCAAACTCTCCGAGCTTATGACCGACCATGTTCTCGGAAATGAGAACGGGGACATGGGTCTTGCCGTTGTGGACGGCGATGGTACGACCGACCATTTCCGGAGAAATCGTCGATTGGCGAACCCAAGTCTTAATCACGGTCCGGTCTTCGAGGGAGAGGGCCTTAATCTTTTTCTCTAGCTTGTAGTCCACGAAAGGACCTTTTTTCATGCTACGGGACATTATTTCCTCTTTCCTTCGTGACGACTACGCACGATCATTTTATTAGTTTTCTTATTATGACGAGTACGGTAACCCAAGGTGAGCTGACCCCACGGAGTGCGAGGGGCTTTACCGGAGCCGTGACGGCCGCCGTCGCCACCACCGTGAGGGTGGTCGGTTGCGTTCATGACGACACCGCGAACGGTCGGGCGGATGCCCTTACGACGATTGCGGCCAGCAGCACCTTTCTTAACGTTTTGATGCTGAAGGTTACCGACGGTGCCGATTGAGGCTTCGCAGGTTTCAAGGACTTTGCGGACTTCGCCGGAAGGCATACGAAGGGTGGCGTAGCCATCTTCGCGGGCCATGAGTTGAGCGGAAGATCCGGCGGCACGAACCATTTGGGCGCCGCGGCCCGGAGTGAGTTCGATACCGTAAACGAAAGTACCGACAGGGATTTTAGCGAGCGGGAGGCGGTTTGAAGTTTCAACCGCGGCTTCTTCGCCGGTTTCAAAGGTCGAGCCCTTGGTCATTTCGGTATTAGCGATGACGTAATAATAGTTTCCGTCTTGGTCTTTAACGCGGGCGATACGAGCCGAGCGGTTCGGATCGTATTCGATTTCCTCGACGGTAAGTTTGAGGCCGTCGGGAAGATTGTGCGTCAAGAGACGGTAGTGGCGTTTGACACCGCCGCCACGATGGCGAACAGTGATGCGGCCTTGGTTGTTTTTGCCGGCCTGTTGCTTCTTGGCGAGCGTAAGAGACTTTAAGGGCTTCTTCGTCGTAATTTGGTCGAAGTCCTGAGTCGTCTTTTGGCGCTGCGCCGGAGTGGTCGGGCGATAGGCTTTAATTGACATTATTTATTCTCCTTGCCTGCTTTCTTTGCCTCTTTGGTTTCGGCTTTTGCTTCCGCCTTGGTGGCCTTTGCGCTGGCTTTTTTATCATCTTCAGGTTCGTTGAAGACCTTGATTGAGTTCCCCTCGGCGAGAGTGACGTAAGCGAGTTTTCTGTCGCGTTTGAAAGCGGTTCCAGGATAAGCGTGCTTGCCACGAGCGAAGCGGCATTTGTGGCCCTTGCGGGTTAAAATGCGAACGTCGGTGACTTTGACGTTGTAATCTTTTTCGACGCGAGCCTTGACGGCTTGTTTCGAAGTTTCGTCTTCGATGAAGAACATATAAGTTCGCTTTGTTTGCTCGACGTAGGCTTTTTCTGTAGTGCGAGGCTGAAGAAGGTTAAGAACGATTTTCTCGGTCCCTTCGGTCTTTTTGGCCTTGGTGGTTTTAACGGTGGTTTTCGTGTCTTTTGCCATGATTATTTCTCCTTCCCTTCGGCTTTGGCTTCGGTTCCAAGGAGCCAAGTCGCGGTTGCTTCGAGCGCTTTTTGGTCGAAGAGAACAGCGTCAGCGTTCATAATGTCGAAGACGTTGAGATAAGTGGCGCGGACGAGTTTGACATTCGCGAGGTTATCGGTCGAGCGAAGGAGCTCTTCGGTTTTCTCGGTAGTAACAGCGAGAATGGTCTTATCTTCGAGTTTTTGGTCGCTCAAGATTTTGACAAAATCTTTGGTTTTGCCGCTGACTTTGAAGTCGGCGACGAAGACGGCCTTATCGGCGTTCTTTAAGCTCAAGGCTTGGCGAACGGCGAGTTTCTTGCTTCCCTTCGCGAGCTTTTTAGTGAAGTTTTCTTCGCCGGTGCGACCGAAGGCGACGCCGCCGTGACGCCAGATTGGGTTGCGGGTGGAGCCGAAGCGAGCGCGACCGGTGCCCTTTTGCTTCCAGGGTTTCTTGCCACCGCCAGAAACTTCGCCACGCTTCAAGGTTTTCGCGTGAGAAGAGCGGGAGTTTGCAAGATAGGAATCGTAGGCGATTTTAAGAAGTTCGTGGTTTTCGACCTCGAGGCTGAAAATATCTTTGTTCAATGTAACTTTGTCGGCCATATTATTCCTTTCCCTCAATCGTGAGATTGCCCTTCTTTGGACCAGGGACGGCGCCCTTTAATCCCAAGAGGTTATTTTCTTTGTCGATGTAGGCGACGACGAGGTTTTTAACGGTCACTTGATCGTGGCCCATGCGGCCAGGCATACGTTTGCCCTTAAAGACTTTTTGAGGATACATCGAGCCGATAGAACCGACTTTACGAATGTCGCCCTTGAAGCCGTGAGTGTTGCGGGATTCTTGGAAGTTCCAACGCTTCACTGTACCGGCAAAGCCTTTACCCTTCGAGATGCCGGTGACGGCAACTTTGTCGCCGAGTTTGAACGCTTCGACGGTGATTTGGTCGCCAAGGTTGACGCCTGCAACGTCGCTTACGCGGAACTCTTTAAGAACTTTAGGGTTGATGTTTTCTCCAGCCTTCTTGACGTGGCCGGAAACCGACTTGCTCAGATTCTTACCCTTACCAAACCCAAGCTGCACAGCGTTATAACCATCGGTTTCGACGGTTTTAATCTGAGTCACTGTGGCCGGGCCGGCTTCGATGATGGTCACGGGGGTGACAACGCCATCTTCACCGATGATTTGGGTCATACCAATTTTGGTGCCGAGAATGACTTTCATTCTTTCCTTTCCCTTAAATTTTACATTATTAAATCTAGACTTTTAGGCAGTTTCTCTAAAATGAGACACACCTTTGCGTCTAGGTATAGAAATACAGGTATCATTATACTACACTTCTCTCGGAATTACAAGGGGCGATTTTGGACGGATCGTCCGCTTGCATATAACTTATAAATGTGGTATAATTATAGATTGAGAGGTGCTTTGAAGCAGCTCAGTTTTTTTACAATGAGAAATATGGAAAGGGGGGAGCGCAATGCGACGAAAGAAATCGAAAAAGAAGGAGGGGGAAATCAGACTGAGTCTTGTGTTACTTATAGGGCTCGAGGTAATCGGTTGTGCGCTACTGCTGCATGGTTTAACAGTCGGCAAGAGCGCGCTGATTCTGAAGGCGCACTATTCTGGGTGGAAATTTTATGTCTTTGGGTTAATGATATGTTGCGGACTAGGATTGATTGACATCGCTTTTAGTGTGTTACATTCGAAAAAACGACACGAGAAGAGCGACATGGCAACAGTCCCTATGTCAGGTGCGCCGGTAGCGCAAAAAGCCAAGATGGATCTTGGCACGCCGGAAGGAGTATATGAATATATTAAGCAGATGGACCACGGACCGGTAGAGGTCCGGGAACAGCTTGACAAGATGAATACCCTGCAGGCGCGGCTAGATGAACTTTTGGCGATTAATCATCACGAAACTTCGCTCAAGGAAGCGCAAGATTTACTCCAAGCGATCGAGAACGCGATTTGCTTAAATGTAAGAAAAGCAATCAACTTCCGGATTGTTGGTGGAGAATCGGCGTTTAGCGCGACGCGAGTTTCGAAGTTAACGGCAGAAAATGCCGAACTGTTGGTTGGCGCGGAAGAGTTGCTCTTTAGTTTAGCTGAGTTTATCAACAACGGCAAGGGTGACCTTCGGGCAATTGTTCAAAGAATGAAGGACTATCGTGAAACTATCAATGAAATGTTGGAGGAAGATGACAATGAAAAACACGATGAAGAAGATTCTGGTAGCGATGATGGCCGTATTCCTGCTCTTTTTACTCGCGGCGTGTGACGATCCGGCTACGGAAAACGGCGTAACGAAGATTTCCTATGAAGATGCGGTTAAAGAGGTGGGCGCGTATTACGATTCGATCAGACCGCAGACCTTGAGCGCAAGGCTTGATACGGATTTTGACTTTACAACGACGGTAGCGCTTGCGGATTTGGCAACTTTTCCGATTACGACGCGTGCGAATGCGGATGTGATTGTAGAAATTGCGGCAAGCACGGAGCTGTCGGATGAGCGTGCGCCGGATGATTGGGTGAATATAGTGGCCAGTGCGTTTAATCGGAGGAGGTTTACTCTTCCAGATGGAAGAACGGTTGGCGTCAATATTCGGAAAATCGTCAGCGGCGAAACTGTGACATATATGCTTGACGGCGGATATCGCCCGGACGCGTATATTCCGAGTCACGCAGCTTGGGGAGAAATCCTGAATAGTCGCGGGCTCAAGAGTCATAATATCGTCGATCGGTTGGTGGGAAATACGGCAGGAATCTTGATGAAGCGAAGCGTTTATGACGCTTATGTAGCGAAGCATGGCGATGTGAGCGTAGGAGGCGTCATGGAAGCGGCACTGAATCACGAGCTGGTCTTTGCCGTAACTAACCCCTATACGAGCTCGACCGGGCTGAATATGCTCGCACAGATGCTTTATGCGCTCGATCCTAATAATCCCTTGTCGGAGAATGCGATTCGGAAGCTGGTGGCCTATCAACAGGTAGCGCCGGTGGCAGCGTATTCGACATCCGTAATGCGCGAGAGCGCGAAGAAAGGGATTGTCGATGCGATGGCGATGGAAGCGCAGGCGTATGTGCTGAATAAAGAGTTATCAGATTATGTCTATACGCCGGTTGGATTTCGCCATGACCATCCCGTAATTGTCTTCGATTACGTTGATGCGGATAAGGAAGCCGCGCTGAAGATGTTTGTCGATTTTTGTTTGGAACCGGAGCAGCAGGCGTTAGCGACACAGAAAGGGTTTAACCTGTATGACGAATATGTCGGGCAGGATGATAACCTTTCGGGTGGAGACTATGCGTCGGCGCAGAGTGTTTGGAAGAAGAACAAGAACGGCGGACGTCCGGTAGTTGCGGTTTTTGTCGCGGATGTATCGGGGTCAATGAATGGTCGGAGATTGCAGTCGCTCCAGCAGTCGTTACTCAACACGATTCAATATATTGATTCGGACAATTACGTTGGGTTGGTGTCGTATGACAATTCGGTATATATCAATTTGCCGATTCGGAAGTTCGACAATCAGCAACGAGCGTATTTTTCCGGAGCAGTGAAAGAGTTGCAGGCGAATGGCCAGACGGCGACATATTCGGCGACGGCGGTGGGGCTGAAGATGCTGCTTGATGCGAAGGCGCAAGTTGCCGACGCGCAGTTGATGCTATTCGTGTTGACCGATGGCGAAACGAACCATGGTTATTCCTATAAACAGGTAGCGCCAATGGTAGCGGCGCTCGGTGTGCCGGTATATACGATTGCTTATGAGACAAATTCGACGGATGAGTTGAAACGGCTGTCGAGTCTTAATGAGGCGGCGTGTATCAACGCGACGGTAGAAGTGATTGTCAATGAATTGCGCGGATTGTTCAATATTTCTCTATAAAACTTTTATGAAAAAGGGTCGTCCTATGGGCGGCCCAATTTTTTGTGTTGACATAGAGCCTTTTTGGCTTGGTCGACGACTTCGAGTTGACCATTCACCTCGTCAAGAAGGCGGTCAAGTTGCTTCTTGACGAAGCGGAGATTGAGTTCGTAGAGGCGTAGCTCTTGTTCGAAGCGTTCTAGGTCGTTTTCGGTTTTTAGGTCGAGACGCAGAGTGTCGGCGGAAGGGGTGTTGAGATAAGAATACATGATAGTTTTGAGTTCATCCGGGTAGGAAGCAATCCTCTTTTGGGTCTTCGCGTCGAGAAAATCAGTTAGTTTTACGCTCATAGAAACCTCCAAAAATGTGCTATAGTAGTGTCATTATAGCACATTTTGCGGTATTTTGCAAATGTTAGGTCGAGTGAGGCTAGAGGAGTTCTTTGATTTTGTCTTCGAAGTCGAGGGGGTTGTCGGTTGGGCCGAAGCGGTAAACGACCTTACCGTTCCGATCGACGAGGAATTTGGTAAAGTTCCAGTTAATGAAGCCCTTTTCCTTGGCGGCGCCGGTGAGCTTGGCGATGGATTTCATGGCGAGTTGGTTTTTAATGCCCTTTGGTTTGGGGTCGTCGGGGATGGATTCTTTTAGAAAGACGAAGAGAGGGTCGGCCTTGTCGCCGTTGACTTCGAGTTTTTTGAGCTGGTCGAATTTGGTGTCGTAGCGAAGGACACAGAAGTTGTGGATTTCGTCGTCGGAGCCGGGGGCTTGGTGGCCGAATTGGTCGCAGGGGAAGTCGAGGATTTCTAAGCCCTTGTCGTGGTATTTTTCGTAGAGGACTTCGAGGCCTTCGTATTGGGGTGTGAAGCCGCAACCGGTGGCGGTGTTGACGATAAGGAGGACTTTGCTCTGAAGGTCTTTTAGCGCGAAGTCCTTGTCGTCGCGGGTCTTGACCGCGTAATCATAAATGCTCATGGGATTAGTATAACACGGAAGGCTTAAAAAATGGCTAAAAATGAAAAAGCCCCGCGAGCTTTGGGCTGCGGGGCTGTAGATTAGATTGCTCGGCTCACATTGGGCTTCGGCCGAAATCGTTTGTAAATGGCGGGTCGTCGGCGATGGCAGAGTCCGGTTCTGGAATGTTGTGGTGGATGGTGGAAGGAGAGTTTCGAGGGGGCCGAAGGTTTGATTCGATCAAGCCCGTCCCGACTACCACTAGTAAGATGCCCAGAGAGAATGTTATGAGCGCTTGATTGCGTTTCTCGGCAGTCATGCCGACCGCGGTTACCGCGATCCCTAGGATCAACAATAGGATTCCGATTACAAATGTCATTTTTTATACCCTCCCTATAAAATCTTTTTTTTGCTTCTAATCTATGTGAAGGTGCGAGGCTTTCGCCTTGCTACCAAAATAAGGTTATGTTTTTATTATAGCATAAGTGGTTAAAAAAGTCAATAGTTTTTGGATAACGTTGAGTTATAGGCCGGTGAGGCAGAAATCGGAGATGAACTTTTTGATGTTAGACATATTGCCGGATTGTTGTCTTCGCGGGATAAACTGAATTTGTCGGGGATTTCGTTCATGGATTTATTATAACAGATACTTTGAATAAGAAAAAGCCCCGCGAGCTTTGGGCTTTGCGGGGCGAGGGAGTGTGGGGTTAATTTGTCGCGTGTTCTTTGAGGATGCGGGCGCGCCGGGTGATTTCGACACAAGCGGGGTAAACTTCCCCTTTAGAGATGGGGAATTCGTTGCGAGCGAAGAGTGTGCGGATTTCCGCTTGGGTCATGTGGTCGATGGTGAAGCCACCCATTACACGCTCGTAGCTCTTGCAGTCGTTAAGGTCGTTGAAAATAGCGCGGATTTCGGAATTAGTCAGGCGGTCGATGCGGTCAAGAATATTTGACGACATTTTTCAGTACTCCTTTCAAGGTGCATTTTCGACGCTTTTGGCGCCGGTGTTTTAGTATTATAGCATATTTGGATTATTTTAGCAAGAAAATAAGAAAAAGCCTCCCGTGAGGGGAGGCTTAATCATAAATTGGCATCTTGCTAGTTTCCCGCGATTGCAGTATAATCGCCCCTACCAGGCTTGACTTCTGTGTTCGGAATGAGAACAGGTATTTCCCTGGCGGTATGGACGCCAAACTCAGCGCTAGCGCTGTGGGGCACTTTTCAGGGAAAAGTTCCCCAGCTGTCAAAAGCCAGTTCTGCTCGAAAACCCGGCACATGTCCGTGTTTTCTCGCGATATATTGACTTTAGCGTTGAGCTTGACATCTATAGAGATGCGGATTTTTAATTGACGTTCGGTGTCGAGCACCGATTGCTAGACTAAGAGCAAAGCATAAAAAGGCGATGGACCGATTAGTATGCTTCGTCTCCACGCGTTACCACGCTTCCAACTTGCACCTATCAACCAGATCTTCTCTCTGGGGTCTCATGGGGAATCCTTATCTTGGAGTGGGCTTCGCGCTTAATATGCTTTCAGCGCTTATCCCTTCCGAACATAGCTACTCGGCAATGCAGCAGGTGGCCACAACCGATACACTAGAGATTCGTCCACCCTGGTCCTCTCGTACTAGGGGCAGATCTCCTCAAGATTCCTAACGATCATGCCGGATATAAACCGAACTGTCTCACGACGTTC
>JAFWGN010000009.1 GCA_017515285.1 Candidatus Saccharimonadota bacterium
ATAACCCCAAGGAGGCCTATGCAACCAATCAAAGAAATCAACCTAATCACCCAAGCCTTGCGAGCTAGTCTCACCATGCTCGGTTTATTTGTTCTTGCCTTCTGTCTCGTTCCAACCCTAATCTCTGAGGCCTCTGCTGCCGAAGATATCTCCGTCACCGCCACTAGAAAGAGCATCTATCTTATTCTTGACCCAGACTTTGCCGCAACTGAAGCCGGTGAACCGATTTCTGATACTGGGCATGGTGATATTGACTTTGGCGAGATTGTTCCTACCAAGCTCGATACCCTTACCGGCAACATTGGCACTATGATCGTAAAGAAAAGGACCATTAACGTAGATACAAACGGTAACTATTATGCGGTTTACCTTTCTTCCGGCTCTAGCAATAACAACCTTAACCTTACCTACAATTCTACTAGCAACTCAAACATCTATATTCCCGCTTCTTCCGGTACTTGGGCGTCTCCGGCTCCATTTACTGGTGCCGGTTGGGGTTATGCCGTTCCGGGAACGCCGGTCCCCATAGACCCTGCTGCTACTACGCCAACTTATCCTAACTTCTCTGCAAGTAGCGTCTTTTCTCCTACTCTTCTTGACACGCCACTTATTTATAATAATGGCGGTAATGTCTATACGGCCAACTTTGCCGGTGTTCCAGAAGGTAGTTCTGCCCAACAAATCTGGAAGGCAGGAACCAGTAATCTTTATGGCTTCTCTTCCGGGAATAACGGCATTGCAACCGGAGATACGGTAAACAGTAAGTTCGACATCTACTATGCCGTAGTCGTAAACGACCATACCGTGAGCGGGGCTTATACGAACCAAATAGTCTATACGGCAATCTCGAGTTCTTCATCGCTTGATGAAGTTTCTACTAACCTTTACCGTAACATTAGAATCGGTCAAGGCGGAGAGACGGTGGATTTGGAGTTCGAGATTGCAGGAGCCGTCACAACCGCTATCCAAGAAAACCAACTTACGGTTAGGCTTGTCCTCCATTCCGATATGGTAACAGCAAACTACGACCCGACCGCCTTAACCTCTGCCCAACTTGCAAACATAAAGAACTGTCCAATCAAAGCTAACTCTTTCTCGATTAGCGAAACTGGAACAACCGCAGGGCTCGGTAAAGTTTCTTGCACAATTCCAGCCGGAACTAACGGAACAGGTTTTGACTTTTGGCTAAACATCGGTACCTACAATTACGACTACGTTAGCAAGTACAATGCAAACGACGAACATAGCGCCAGTTCTTCCGATACTCTCGTTTCTAGCTTCATCTACGCCAACTCTCTCCAAACTCCCCACCCGGACCTTGCAAACGAGAACGCGGTGAAGTATATGCAGGAGATGACGGGGAGTATTTGCCAGAACACGAATATCTGGAGCAACCAGATTGGTGATAGTGCGCGTATTCTTGACCCGAGTGGGACGACACCACTACTTGCGGCGGGAGAAGACACGTTAGGTGTCTCTAGCTTTACGCTAACTGACGTTCGCGACAACAAGACTTATAAAATCCGGAGACTGGCGGATGGGAATTGTTGGATGGTGCAAAACTTGGATCTTGACCTTGCGAGCGTTGGGACTTTAACATCGAAAGATACGGACTTAACGGCTAAAACGTCCTGGACGGTGAATGCGAACATTGATGCGGCAAGTAGTAGCCTTTCTGATGGAACGATGCCATGGCAACTTAAAAGCACTGTGAGTGAGGGTGGGTATCATTATAGTATATTGGCGGCAACGGCGAATAGTGGCGTCCTTGGTAGCTTGAAGAATGCCCCGGATTCGATATGTGCGGCTGGATGGAGACTACCCGCGAATGGGGCCGAGTTCGAGACGCTTGTTTCGGTTTATGGCTTACCTGATAGTCCTGAGGGCTCGAGCCTTTCTAGGAGTTTGCCTATATCGGTAATTATGACGGGGGACGGATTCTATCATAATGTTTATTATGGGGCGGGTTCTTATACATCTTATTGGTCGTCGCTCAACACGACAAATATTGATTTTGGACGATATTGCTTTAATCTATCTGTGGAGCCAGAGTGGTTAACTGAAAATGGAGACGGCGAGACATATGGCTTCATGGTTAGGTGTGTGGCTAGATAGTGTAGCCATCTTATACTCGTAGAGCGGGATTTTGGGGATTTTCCGCTCCACGGGTATGAACTGGGGTTATTTTTTGGGAGGAGTGATATTGGCGGGGCGGCCGTAGTCGGGGAGGATGATTTTGCGTCTTACTCCCTTGTGGTCGTAGAGAGGAATGTCGAGCTCGTGGCTCAAGGTGTTGACTATGCACGCGCCGATACGGAGGCCGGTGAAGGAGCCGGGGCCGGACATGAAGGTGATTTTTTTGAGGTCTTTAAAAGATTTTCCGTGTTCTTCGAGATGGGTTTTTAGGGTTTTGAGCAGTTTTTCTGCCATTTCTCGGCCGAGGTCGTCTTCGTATGTGAAAGTTCGGCCGGATTTGTCGGTGAGGGTGATTTTGGCCGTAAAGTCAGAAGTATCAAGATATAGGCTTAAAGTTTGGTGCTCGCTTGCGATTGACGATGCGTTGGGCGCTTCTAGTTCGGAATTCGTCCTGGTCCTCCGCTCGCAGTCGTCAAAACTACAACGTTCAGTCCTGTACCTCGCCGACGACGTCACCTCGGACTCGGTTCGGTGAATCGTTGTAGTTTTGACTGCTGGCGCGTGCGGATTCGGACTAATTTCCGAACAAGAAGCGCCCCAGATTGTGCTGTCATTGAATATTAACTCTCTGTTGCCGTTTTCGAGGACTTTGAAGGTGATTGTTTGGTGGTTTTTTGGCAAAATATTTTTGACGGTGTTCGCCCATTCGAGGATGGTGAGGGTGTGGGGGTCGGCGAGGGATTCGGCGAGGTCTTCGGCCATGAGGCCGGGGTCGTCGAGGCGGTAAAAATCGTAGTGGACGAGTGAATTTTGGAGATTTTTGCTAACAGAGGTGGCTTCTCTGGAGCTTGCGGAGATTTGCTCCGCGCTCCAATAGTATTTTTTTGAAATCGTGAATGAGGGGGAGGTGACGGGTTCGGTAATTCCGAGGCCTCTTGCTAGGGCGCGGGTAAAAGTGGTTTTTCCGGCGCCGACGTCGCCGACGAGTTCGAGGCAGAGGGGAAGTTGCTCGGATTTTAGAGACAGACCGAAGTTTTCGGCGAACGAGGTTAAATCTTCTTCGGATTTGAAAATCATGGGATTATTATAACATTTTTTATAGAGTTACGAAAGTATAAGTATTTACAAAATTCGAAAAATATGATAAAATAAGGGTATGACTTGGCTTTTAATTTGAAGTCGGGAGCTCTTTTAAATTTTTGTTTTTGGTAAGGAGGGCGTATGAATGATAGAATATTGTGTTTTGGCCGGGATTTCGGTCTTTTTTCTCCTGATGTGTCTGATGTATCTGAAAGATAACGACATTTTCGGAGAAGAGATGGCTGTAAAATTCCAAAAACTGATTATGGTGCTCATGGCCGAAATTGTGGTAGATACGCTTTTTATGTTGCTTGAGGGGAAAGAGATCGCAAGATGGATTCTCTATACCTTCAAGGCGGGGGAGTTCGTAATGAACCCGATTGTGGCGTTTTTGGTGTTTGATGTATTTTATAATGAAAAGCTGAAGATAGAGAATGGTATCACGGAGAGGCTTTGGAAAGGACTGGGGCTTATTGCGATTTTTAACGTCCCGCTACAAATTTTCGGAATGGTGACTGGAAAAATCTTTTTTCTTGATGAGTGGAACTTTTATCATCGAGGAGAGTGGATTTGGGCGTATCTGGCGGTTCTCGTTGTGGCGATTGTTTTAGTCGTGATTGAGACTGCGATATTCTCGAACCAGACGCAAGGGCTAATGAAACGGATGTTGCTTGCTTTTCCGAGTATATTGGTTTTAGGGTTGATTCTTCGGGAGTTTTTTCCGAGGCGCAACTATGATTTTCTTTGTATGGCGACGTCGGTGATTTTTCTGCTCGTTTATTATTCAAATGTAATTCTTCGGATTGACCCCTTGACGCAGCTCCTCAATCGGTTGGTTTACGCTTCGGCGATACGGAAGGTGGACTATGCGACGGTCGTGATTATGATTGACGTGAATAAGTTTAAGGAGATTAATGACAGCTATGGACACAGATATGGAGATAAGGTATTAAGACAGGTCGCTCGGTTCATTCGAGAAGCATATGGAAAAGAAGCGTATTGCTTCAGAATCGGCGGGGACGAATTCTTTGCGTTCTTGAAACGGGGAGAATTCGAGAAACTTGCGGAAGGGGCGCCGGGCGATGACGATATTGAGATTGCTCGGGCGTTTGCGCGGAGGCTCGATACCGTGATTCAGGAACAGATAGCGGACGCAACCGAGAGAACGAAAAATTGCCTGAAAAACGGGGTGGCGTGGGGGTGCGCGGTCTTTTATCCGCAGGATTTTTCGGATGGTTCCGAGGGGCCGCTAAAGAGCGTGATTCAGGTTGCAGACGAGGAAATGTATCGGAGAAAGAGAGAGATGACTTCTTCTTCCGCGGAAGTTATATAAGTTACGCGCATTTAATCTTACCATGGCAAAAATAATGCCGGCCGTATAGGTCGGTTTTTCTTTGGTTAATTTTTGGATTTTCTTTGGCTTTTATGTGGATTTTCTTTGGTTGACTTTTCGGGGGGAAAAGAGTAGAATATAGGAGTCTATGATGATGGACCGTCGCCAAGCGGTAAGGCACTGGGTTTTGGTCCCAGCATTCGCAGGTTCGAATCCTGCCGGTCCAGCCAGGGTAGTTTGAATAGTTATTTTATAGGTAACTATTTTTTGTTGCTTTGATTTTATATTGACAAAAATAAGCATTTGTGCTATAATTAGGGAATAGAGTAGTTTGCCTCTTTGGAGGTGAGCGAAATTGTTTCCTTTATTTTTTATAGGAGGGATGGCTATGTGTGTGCGCAATATGTTGGATGATGATTTGGAAAGAGCAATTTTGATTGTTGTCATGGAGGAGATGTGGGCGGAAGCCCGCGAGGAAGAGCGGAAGAATCCGGCCCCGAAGAAACGGTCGGAGTGGATTCAGGATGCAGTTGACGAGATACGGTTTTGAGTGAGGAGGAGAATAATGGAAATTCCAACAAGGATTATTGAAGGTCTTACGATGGCGGAGCAATACGCCGCAGAGGCCGAGCGTGAAGCAGCGGAAATTCATCGATTAGGCGATCCGACGGTGCTGGACGAGCTTTGGAAGAAGTCCGAATACGTTTACGGCGTATTCGAGGAACTTGAGAGGTTCCAGAGTTGGCTGTTAGTCGATCAGACCGACAAGTTTGACCGGTTGAACAGCCTAGCTGAGGAGCTTGAACGCATTGTCGAAGATGAGGACATGCGGTGGATCGAATGGTCCACCGTACGGAAGTACCAGCGTGTGGGTGTTTGCACTCAGTTTAAGGACCTTTCGAAGACCTTGAAGGAGGCCCGCGAGCTTTCGGAGAGGGTTCGAGAATACCATAAGGCTATACTCGGGGTAATTCAGAGCCTCGAGTAACAAAACCTACCTATAAGTTTAATCCCCCTGCCGGTTGGCGGGGGATTTTTTTGTTTGTTCGTTTTTTGCAGTGGTTAATTTATTACTTCGAGTTCGAGCTTGAGACGTTTGATTAGTTCTTCTTTTTCGGTGATTCCCTTTTTGGTTTCGGCGACGAGGTTGGCCGGGGCTTTTTGGACGTAGTTGGGGTTTAGCATGCGGGCGTTCAGGGCGTCCAGTTCTCTTCCGACTTTTAAGATGCGCTCGGTGAGTTGGTCTTTGTAGTGTTTGACGACTTTTTCGGAAACGTCGAGGTAAACTTCGCGGCCGGGGAGGGCGAGCCTTATTCCCTTTGGAGTGCCGTCGGTGGGTTTGACGAAGTCGGTGCGAGTTAATTGGCGGACGAGCTCGGAGTTGTCGGCGACTAACGCGTCGTCGCCATATAACAGCCCGACAGAAATGCCTTTTACAGTGTCTCCTAGGCCCGCTAGGACCTTTCTCGCCTCCGAGACGGTTAGCATAAGCCTTTCGAAGTTTTCGGCGCTTATAGGGTCATATACGAGGCTTGCGGGCCATTTTTGGGTGATTATCATGCCGTCGGTCCAACTTAAGGCTTGCCAAATGGTTTCAGTGACGAAAGGCATGAACGGGTGCGCCATGATGAGGAGGTTTTCTAGAGTTTTCTTGAGGAGCGGGAGGTTTTTGATTCCCTTTTGGCTCTCGAGGAACCAGTCGGCGTATTTGTCCCAGATTGTCGAATAAAGGTCTTCGACGGCTTCGGCGAAGCGGTAGCTCTTCATGTATTTTTCGAGGTGCTTGCGAAGGTTGTCGAGCTCGCGACAGATCCAGTCTTCGCCCATGTTGTCGGTTGAGATTGACTCGTTGCTTTCGGCATCTGCCCAAGAGTCGATGAGGCGGGCGATGTTCCAGAGTTTGTTGCAGAGGTTTCTTGATGCTACGACGGAGTCCTCGGAGAAGGCTTGAGCCAGGCCGGCGGAGCGGCCGCGGAGTATCCCGAGGCGGAAGGCGTCGGAGCCGTATTTGGCGACGAGATCCATGGGGTTTATAACGTTGCCTTTGCTCTTGCTCATCTTTTTGCCATGAGAGTCGAGGACGAGGCCGTGGAGATAGACTTCTTTGAACGGGACTTCGCCGGTGACGTAGAGGCCCATCATAATCATTCTTGCGACCCAGGCAAAGAGAATGTCGGCGCCGGTTTCCATGACGTTTAAGGGGTAAAACGGAGAGCCGTGCTGTTCGGTCCAATCGGTAGTGACGATAGGCCAGTGGGAAGAGGAGAACCAGGTGTCGAAGGTGTCTTCATCGCGTTGGTATTTTACGCCGCCAACCTCAATAGTTTCGAGGTTGGTGCGGGTATCAAAAATCCAGTCGGGGGTGTCGTCGAAGTGCTCTTTGCCGGTTCCGGAGACGGCTTCGGTTTTTTTGAACATAGGGATTGGGATTCCCCAAGGGATTTGACGGCTGATGTTCCAATCTTTGAGACCTTTGAGGTAGTTGATTAGAACTTGTTTTTTGTTCTCGGGGTAGAACTTGATTTCACCTTTCTTTAGGTGGTCGATGGCGATTTTGGCGAGTTTTTCGACGTCGATGAACCATTGTTCCTTCAGGGTCGGTTCGATAACGGTGCCGCATTTGTAGCAGTGGGCGACGGAGTGGGAGATTTCGTGGCTTCCGAGGAGTAGGCCTTGTTCTTCGAGGCGGTTGAGAACTTTTTGGCGACATTCTTCGGTTGTTAGGCCGGCATATTCTTTTCCGGCGGTTTCGAGCATTTTGCCATCGTCGCCGATGACGCGGAGGTTTTCCAGATTATGTCTTTTTCCGACTTCGAAATCGTCGAAATCGTGCGCAGGGGTAATTTTTACGGCGCCGGTGCCGTAGGTGGGGTCGGCGTGTTCGTCGGCGATGATGGGGATTGTTCGGTCGGTTAGGGGGAGTTTGACGAATTTGCCGATTAGGTCTTTATAACGTTCATCGTTAGGATTTACTGCGACGGCTTGGTCGCCAAAGAGGGTTTCGGGACGAGTGGTGGAGACGACGATATAAGAAGGAGACGAGCCGATTACGCTTTTCTCGACGGGAGCCTCATCGCCGTCGTCGAAAGATACCTTAACAGCCTGTTTCTTCCGCGCGGAGGCAAGCTCGTGCTCAGAAAACGGTGTCAAGGTATTTTCGACTGCGGGCTGAGGCTCTTTATTGTCTCGAAAAGCACAATTCGGCTCGGCTCCGGCTACTTCATATTTAATATCCCATAAGTGGCCGGGTTCGTCGAGGTGTTCGACTTCGATGTCGGCGAAGGCGGTTTGGTGCTTTGGGCAGTAGTTGACGAGTTTTTCGCCGCGGTAAATCATTCCGTCGTTCCACATCTTCTCGAAGGTTTTATAGACGCGGGCAACGACGTTTTCATCCAACGTGAAGGTCAAATCATTCCAGGCACAGCTTGCGCCGAGGGCGCGGACTTGGAGTTCCATGTTTCCGCGCTGTTCCTGGACGAAGTCCCAAACCTTGGCGTAGAGTTCGTCGCGAGAGTATTCGAAGCGAGTGTGCCCCACGGCTTCCAAGGCACGTTCATAGACGACCCAGGTTTCGAAGCCGGCGTGGTCGGCGCCAGGGATGTACCAAGTATTGTTTCCTTTTAGGCGATAGTAGCGCGTCAAGGAATCTTCGATTGCGATTGTTAGGCCGTGGCCAATGTGGAGGTTGCCGTTGGCGTTAGGGGGAGGCATGACGATGGAATATTCGTCTCTCGTGACGGATTCGTCCGATTTTGATAACCCGCCCGCCCGTTCCCTTGTTCGGGACGAATCCGTCGGGCTGAACGCACCGGAGGATTCCCAGGCAGAATAGATGTCGGATTCGAATTTGTCGGGTTCGTAAGAAGAGGTGAGTTTCATATCAAGTATTATATCACGACAACAAATATTTTTGTCATAATTCCCTGTTATTTATTCCCATTTTTGCAAGAAGTTTTTTGCACAAAAAACCGTTTGAGGTTATTTCGGTTGACAAAATTAACGCTTCATTATATGAATAATTACTTTTTCGAATTGTTTTCTACACTCACCCAAAAGCTCTTTTGTTTCGCAGTTGCGCTTTTGGTTAGTTTTATTATAGACGGGGCGGGTTGCTAAGTCAAGAGTTTGCTAAAAATAGGAGAGGAAGGGAATTAAAAATAAGCGGATTTGGTGGAAAAAGGTTGTGGTTTTTTATTTTTTTCAAGTTCAAAACAGTGGATATACCCCAACCGTCCTCGCTTCGCTCGGACGGTCCGCTCCAGAAAAGTGAGGTGGAAAAAAGTGAATATACCCCTTGGCGCGCCTTCGGCGCGCCTGCGGCTCCAGAAGAGGTTTTATGTGGTATGATAGGAGTATGGCATATATTAGAAAGTTTAAGACGGGGTCAGGGAAGACGGGGGTGCAGGTGCTTTATAAGTATAACGGCGAAATTAAGAAGACTGTGCATGTTGGAAGTGCCGAGTCAGAAGAGGGAATTAATTTGCTGTTGAAAAAAGCGCAAAAAATAATCGATAAAGATAAAAAGCCTTTGTTTGATTTAGGCCAGTTTTGAGACTCGCCACTATAATCTTTTGATTTTTTTGTTGATTTCTCTTAAACCTTTATAGAGAGTGTATTTGGGTTTGTTCAAAACGTAGTCCCAGGTTCCGGAGCAGTCTTTAGCGAAGCCGCCGAAGGATTGCTTGAACCTCGTGAAGCCGGCCCAAGGGTGGGTTTTTTCGGCGTCGTCGGGGGCGATCCCCCAGAAGTCGAGGTATTTTAGGCCCTTTTCCTTGGCGTCGAACAGGGAAGAGGTGAGTAGGCCGACGGTGGCGGGGAGTTTTTTGTATTCGGAGGCGGCGGCGGATTGCATGTAATAGCGGGTTGAGTTTTCTTGGTCGTCGAAGAAGAGGGAAGCGGCGATGATTTGGTCTTTGTTGGTTTCGGGGTCTTTGAAGTGGACGAGGTAGAGGGAAGCGAAAGGTTGGGCTAGTTCGGCTTTTAGATAGGACTCGTCGTAGGCGGTGATGCCTTTTTCTTTTGCGAGGGCGCGTTGGAGGCGGACGAGGTGTTTTATATTTTCGGGGTTATGAGAAACCTCTAGTTCCAAGTGTTTCTTGGTGAATTGGTTGTGGCGCGTGCGGGTGCCTTGGGAGAAATTGTGAAGCAAAGTTTCTTTGTCGGGGGTTAAATCGAGGAGCCAGGTGCGGGCGGGGTCGTGGTCGTGGGTTTTTATAAACCCTTTCTGACGCAAAAATTCGGGGTTTAGAGCGACGGTAGGTTCGAGACGGATAAAGAAGCATCTTTCGCGTTTCGCTAATGCTTTAAGCGATTCTAGGGCAGTTTCCAGCGATTTTTCGGCGAGGGTGGAGTCGGATTTCGACGTTTTCAGGGCGGGGCCGTAGGGAACGAAAAGGTATGAGCCGAGCTTTGTAGCCTTTTTTATGGCGAAAAATTCGAAATCTTCGGATTTTTCGCGGAAGGTTTCGGCGCCGAGGGATTTTTCGAAGGATTCCCACGCTTCAGACTGGAGAAAATGTCGATACATAAACCAATTATATCACAACATAGAAAAACCTCCACGGAGCCCGTGGAGGTGGTATAGGTTTCTTTAGTTGGGGTAAAATTCGTGGTTGGGGAACCATGATGTTTTTTGCTTTTTGCCTTGTAATATTGCGACGTGCCCTTTCTGGCAAACGGTGATTTTCGGTCAAACCGGATGCGTTAGATTGAGCAGGGTTTTCGTTCCGGCAAGGCCGGAGAGATTAAGGCAATGGGGTCACCTCCTCTAAAGAATTGAAATAAAAGGTACAACGAACGAGATACTAGGGATTTTCCTCCTTTCGTAAATCTTGTATGTATTTTAGCACAAATCGCTTCGGGGTGCAAGGGTTAATTTATAGGGGTCGGTCGGTTTTATGCCGGATTTTATTTCATAGAAACAGGCCATGGCGACCATGGCGGCGTTGTCGCCGGAGAATTTTGGATTTGGGAAAAAGACGGGTAGCTCGCTTGCGGTTGCCATTTTTCTTAATTCTTGATTTGCTGAAACGCCGCCGGCGAAGACGATGGACTTGGTGTCGGGGTTGAGTTTTTTTGCGAGGCGGAGTTTTTCGAGGAGGATGTCGATGGCGGTTTTTTGGAACGAGGCGGCGAAATCGTTGATTTGTTCAGGGGTGAGTAAGTTTTTTAATTCGTGAGAAGGGAAATCTAAACCGACGCCACATTCTTTTTGGACTTGGCGCAGGACGGCGGTTTTGAGGCCGGAGAAGGAGAAGTCGAGGGGGTTTTTGGTCTTGGGGTGGGGGAAATGGTATTTTTTTGGGTTGCCTTTTTCGGCTGCAGCGGCGATGGAGGGGCCGCCGGGGTAGGGAAGACCGAGGATTTTGGCGATTTTGTCGAAACATTCGCCGACGGCGTCGTCTAGGGTTGTGCCGATGATTTCGAAGTGGTTGTGGTGGGTCATTTTGATGATTTGGGTGTGGCCGCCGGAGATAACCAGAGACAACAAAGGGAATTGCGGCCTTTGAGACGGACCTGTCTCCCCGCTTGCGCTCAGCCAGTTGCTGTATATGTGAGATTTTAGGTGGTGAATAGCGTAGAGGGGTTTGTTGTGTAAGATGGCTAAAGTTCTTGCTGTTAATGTTCCTATCAGCAGACTTCCTAGTAATCCTGGCGTGTTCGTTACTGCAATATAATCTATTATGTCCCAATTTACTTTGGCGTCGGAAATTGCTTTGTCGATGACGGGGAGGATGGCCTCGAGATGGGAGCGGGCGGCGACTTCTGGGATGACGCCGCCGTAGGATTTGAAAATGTCGATTTGAGAGACGACGACGTTTGATAAAAGTTCGCCGTCTTTTAAGATAGCACACGCTGTCTCGTCACAAGAAGATTCAATCCCCAAGATAATCATATCTTTATATTATAGCACACTATCCCCAAAATTTCAAGGAGTAGATGGGGTTTTTGCGGGCGGCCTTGAGGGCGGGATAGAGGCCGAAGAGAAGGCCGGTTCCGAGAGAAACGCCGAAGGTGATAGCGAGGATTTGCCAGGAGATGAAGGGATTGAAAGGAGTGATTAAACAGAGGAGGAAGGAGAGGCCGTAGCCGAGAATAAAGCCGAGAAGACCGCCGGATAGGGAAAGGATGAGGGCTTCGATGAGAAATTGGAGGAGGATGTTGGAGGAGGAGGCGCCGATGGCCTTTCGGATTCCGATTTCGTGCGTGCGCTCGGCGACGGAGACAAGCATGATGTTCATGACGCCGATACCGCCGACGATGAGGGAGATTCCGGCGACGACGGTTAAGATTCCGGAGACGATGAACATGAGGGAGCCGGCGGGGTGGGTAATATCGTCGCCAGAGAGGACGGCGAAATTAGTGTCGCCGGATTTGGAGGCGACGAGGCGCTCCTTGATGGTTTCGGCGATTTGCTTGACGGAGTCGGTCGTTTCGGTGCGAATGTTGATTTGTTGGATTTGGAGTGAATTGTCGATGTTGTTTAGGACGGAGGCGCTGACGAAGACGGCATTGTCGAGGTCGATGTTGTTGAAGTTGATGGGGTCGTCAACTTCGGCGAGAACGCCGACAATGATGAAACGTTGCCCCAGGAGAGAGAGGGTTTTCCCGACGGGTTCGGAAGTGCCGAAGAGAGCGTTGGCGAGTTTGGTGCCGATGACGGCGGTCGGGGTTTCGGAATCTTCGCGGAGGAAAGTGCCGTTTTTGAGGCTTAAGTTTTGAATCTTGAGGAAGGCGGAGCTAGTCCCGACGACGGTGGCAGAGGGGACAGTGGTTTCGGTTTCGCCGTGAAGGGAGTTGACGGAGACGGCGAGGGGAGAGGCGGTCGCGACGCCTTCGATTTTCTCAATCGTGGCGACGTCTTTTAGGGTTAAGTTGGATTTTAGGTATTGGGTTGAGGTGGTTAGTTCGGAGATGACGGAATCGACGGTTGAGCGGGTTGAAGTTGGGCGGACAACGATAAGGTCGGAGCCGATTGAGGCGACTTGGGTTGAAATTAGGTTGGTGACACTACCGATGAGGGAGAGAATTAAAATGATTGAGGCGACGCCGATAGAAATCCCGAGACAGGTAAGGAAAGAACGGGAACGATTCCTCTTGAGAGAGGATTTTGCGAGGTCGTAGTGAGTGCGAAGGAGGAGTGCCATTATTTTTTACCCTTTTTCTTTTTAGAGTTGTTTTTGCGTTTTTTGAAAAACTTTTTCGGGGTCTTTTTTTCGACGGGGACGGGGAGGTCGGAATCTTTGACGGTTTTGATGTCGGTGTCGATGGCGCCGTCGAGCATGTTGATAACGCGAGTGGCGTAGGAGGTTAGGGCGGGGTTGTGCGTTACCATGATGATGGTGTTGCCTTCGTTATGGATTTGTTTAAGTTCTTCCATGACGAGGGAAGAGGAGCGAGAGTCGAGATTGCCGGTTGGCTCGTCGGCGAGGATAATCTCGGGCTTGTTGACGAGAGCGCGGGCGATAGCGGCGCGTTGCTGTTGGCCGCCAGAGAGTTGGTAGGGGTAATAATATTCTTTTTCTTTGAGACTGAAGCGGTCGAGGGTTTCGGAGGCGCGAATGAGACGACGGGTTTTGTGGTAGCCGGAATAGACGAGGGGGAGGGCGACGTTTTCAATGATGGGGAGGTTGGGGATTAGGTTGAAGTTTTGAAAAATGAAGCCGATTTTTTTGGCACGGAGTCGGGCTTGTAGCCTCGGGGAGATTCGGGAGGCGGGTTCGTTGTTTAGGAGGTAGCTCCCGGAGGTAGGTGTGTCGAGGAGACCAATGATGTTTAGTAGGGTGGTTTTTCCGCAACCGGAAGGGCCCATGATCATGATAAATTCGCCGCGTTTAACTTCGAGATTGAAGTTTTTTAAGGCGTAGCTCGCGGCGTCGCCATAGCCGAAGCGCTTTGACAAGCCTTCGAGTTTGATGATAACTTCGTTTGTTGCTTCCTCGCTCATTTGTTTTTATTATAGACCGTTCGGTATGGATTTGAAAGGGGGAATTTTAAGAAAATGTTGTAAATTTTACCGGGGGAAATTTTGCCGATGGCAAAATAGTAACATTTGGCTTAGGGGCTTTTAGAAGAGGCTAACAGGGGCGGAGTCGGGGTTGAAGAGGCGGACGGTCGTGGAAATCGTGGTCGGGGTACTCGCGCCGGGGCCGTACCAACAGGTGCGGATGTAGAAATCGTAGTATTCGGGGTTTGAGGAGGCGTCGGAGGCGACGGCGGTGACCCAGAGGCCTTGGGCGTTTAAGATGTTGTTGCGAATGGAGGTCGTTGCGGTAGCGTTCGTGTTGGTGACAGTGGTGTCGGAGAGGGAATCGGTTGTTTCGAAGTTTTGGGAGGAGGAATCGGTGTACAAAATTCGGGGATAGACGGGGGAGGTTTCGAAGTTTTGGGAGTTTAGGATGATGCAGTTTTCGGCGGAGCCGCGGGTGCAGACGGAGGTAGTGGTTGCGGCTTTTTTGACGATTGAGTTGTCGAGGCGGCGGGTGTTGAGGACAAATGAGCGGTCGGGGAGGGCGCCGCTTTTATAAATTGTTTCGCAAGAGTTTTCGGCGGTGTAGGCGGAGAAGAAATCATCGGGGAGGACGCGGGCGGAGGTGGAAGTGCGGCTGTTGTAGGTGAAGTTTGGGTCGGTGAGGGCGGTCCAGAGGGAAGTATAGGTTTTTGTTGTGAAGTTTTTTTCGGCGATGTAGGCGCTGTGGAGGAAGCGGAGGGACTCGGCTTGGGCGTCGATTTCGTTTCGGGCCATGGAAATTTCGAGGGCCTTTTGAGCGTCATACATACCTTTGTTCATGATTCCGATGGCGCCAATGGCAACGAGGCCGAAAATGCCGACTGCGAACATGATTTCGACTAGGGTATCGCCTCTTTTGACTCGGATTTTTTTCTGGGAAAGGAAGTCCGGGCGGAGGGAAGCGAGTGATTTATTGCTGGATTTGTCCATTTTCTTTATTATAACATAAGCGGGAATATTCGGGCTTTTATTTATTTCTGGAATGTGATATACTTTAGGGGATGCGGAAGTGTGTCCGAGTGGTTTAAGGAGCACGCTTGGAAAGCGTGTGAGCGGGCAACCGTTCCGGAGGTTCGAATCCTCTCGCTTCCGCCAGAAATTTGATGCTAGAATCGTCTATCTCGGCGATTTTCTGTTGTTTAGAAAAGAAGGCATGCATCTGTACGGAACTGGACATTTGTAATATAATTATTAGTATGATTAACGACCCTAACCCCCGCCTCAAACTCCACGGCGTCTATCGCCACTTCAAAGGCAATCTCTACATACTCGAAGACGTCGCCTACTCCTCCGAAACCGAAGAAAAAATGATAATTTATCGCGCCCTTTACGGCGACGGCCGCCTCTGGTGTCGCCCATACAAAATGTTTTTCGAAGAAATTGATCATCAAAAATATCCTGACGTTAAGCAAAAATACCGCTTTGAACTCCAAGACCTCAAATCCAGAGCCAAAAACTAACTTTCGCCCACAAAAAGGCGCCCCGTCCGGGACGCCAAAGAAGCGATTATCTATTTTGCCGTTCATGAGAACCAACATAAAACTTTGAATGTCGTGGCTCCATTTCTCCATTTTCGATAGCGTACGTCTCATAATCACGGTAGGGCTCTGGGTAGATCCCATGCGCTTCCTTGTATTTTATTCGCTCCTTCATTCTTGCCGCATCAATTTTCCAATCAAGCTCGCTCCTTTCATAATCTTTACCTTTTTCCCGTACGTCTAAACCCCATTTTCTCCACTTAGTTTCCGTCGCTTCCGACCATCTTGCCATTATTTTTCCACCTCCACCTCAAGTTTACTTAATACCGCTCGACCGAGAGCTCCTAGATACGCTCGATTGTCATAAATAGTTTCATGAATATTAACAATCATAAGATTACGCTTAGCACAGGTACCATTTCTGTTCGTGCAGTCTTTTCGCCTATCGTCATCCGCTAGACACGGAGTCTTACAAACACAAGCAAGGCAAAGCAAAGAAAGACGGCAGTCCGCGCCAGTAGCAACCGAATCATGAGGGTCGGGTTCTGGTCCCGACACCCTATCAGCATCCGTGTCATACTCATTTTCTATACGTTTAATAAGCATATCATAAAGATCTCGAGCTTCCCAATAAAAACTATTCTTTGCAGATTCTCTAGGAGAGTAACAATCATCGAGAGGATTGTTGGTCCACAAATAATACATGGCGTTCAGCATCTTTTTCTTGCACTCAATCTCTCTCTTGATATCTAAGTCGATATAACGCTTACAGCCAGTCTCAAAACGCCGCAACTCTCGATAAATCGCCCCAATCGATTCTGGCGCAACGCCATTGACAAAACGTTCTCCGTTAATCCAAGACCACCTACCAAGTTCCAGTTTTATATTCCGACAATCATAGCGTAAGCTCTTCATCTCGTCTATGCGCTTAAACAAGTCTACATAATCACTCATATGCAAATATCCATATAAATCGAGCTTATACTGCCATGTCGCGAGTTGTGCGATAATCTTTTTCTCCGCGTAAGGTCTCACTTCGGCGCCGCCGAATGCAATCATATGCAGAGAGTCTTTGAGGGCGATTTCGCAGCCTTCCTCCTCGAAAACGATTCCATAATCTTTAGAAACCGTCTCGACCTTTTCGTGCAGATAGCTGAACAGCCAATCATGTTCTTCTGAGTATGTGTCCACTAGAAGTGACAGATTGGCGGACTTAATCAAGTTTTCGTCCGACCGAATCGCGTTCGCGATCGCGCCCACCTGGACATCAATTAATCTTATAGTCGTCTTGAGCTCAATGTAAACATTCTCAAGCGCCCGCCTCATTCTTAATTTCTTTAGTGCGCCCGACGCCCCCAGCGCGCCTAAAAATTCATACCTTGCCTTCTTATAATCGCCGAATACCCTTTCTACTGCTAAAACCCGCAGTTCCGATTCAATCCGAATTGCCATTAACGCGCTCATGAATGCATGAAGTCTTCCGAATAGAATTTTCGCGTCAACCACGGCCCGAATAAACTGTTTCGAATTTTTCTTGCCGTAAGTAAATGTCCCCGCTTCCGCGAACGCATCTATCATCACTGTGATTAGCATGTTCACTTTCGAAGAGACATCTTCACCATATTTTAGAACCGTTTCATATTCCGCCGTCTTGAGTTCCCGAACCCGCGCAACGACCACATTTTGTTCTTCCAAACTTAACATATTAAAATTCCGAAGAACAACTTCCGCGCTCGGGTCAGAAACTCCAGTTGCCTGCCCGTCAACTTTAGGTTTCCTAAATCCTAAAATCGCCGCCTTAATCTTCTCTAACAACAAAAGAATCACTCCTTTTTAAGTTTCGATTTTCCCCTCAAAATAGAATATAAAAATAATAACATCTTTATCTAAAATAGTCAAACAGACAACAATAACTGCGATTGACTTTTATGAAATATATAGTATAATAATACCTGCCATGGCTTAATACCGTAGTCAGCACATTCAAATCTCGGCTAGACAGGGGGGCTAGAGAATGAAATTTTTTCTAAACGTTGTAATAAACGGCTTAATTCTGGGATGCGTCTCCGACCTATTCCCGGAGATCGTTCGAATAGACAGTATCGAAATTTTGATAACAGTCGCATTTCTTCTAACAATAATTACGACAATAATTCAGCTTCTCTGTGTCTTCATTATGATAATTGTAGCGCCCGGCAACAGAGCAATCTTATTAGCCATCGGAATCGTCATCGTGCTATTTTCTGGTATAATCGCAATGAGTATTCTGAATGCCCTTGAAGGCTTCGAAGTTATAGGCTTCTGGCCAAAAATTCTATTGTCGTTTTTAGTGTCTCTCAATAGCACAAACAATGTTTAAGGAGGAATATGTGTGAAATTACTATTCGTTGTCCTTTTCGTAGTCTGTGGATGCGAAGGCGCTTCTAAATCGCTGGTCATTCTTTCAACCGAGTAAATATCTCAACCCGCCTCAAAAGCGGGTTTTCTAATATTTGCTTCGTTAATTGGATTAGACGATGGCGGAGGCGGTTGAGGACCATAGAGCTTAACAAAAAGAGGTTTGGGGAGTAGGTTTGAATGAAAAACCGCCCCGGAGGGCGGTGATGGGGGTAGTGGGGGTTATTCTGGCTTTTCTAAAAGTGGAGTGTAGGAAGTTTCGTTGCGTTCGGCGATCGTCATTTTATCACCATCCTTTGAAAAGGTTAAGCGCCCCTGAGGGGGCGCGAAGGGAGGGGTTACTTTTTAGTCGTAGAAACAGATGCAGCCCTTACGAGTTTTGGTATTATAATAGCTATAGAATCGACACAGGGTGTAGGTTTTGGGGGTGTCGAGGGTGACATAGCAATTCCCATGGAGGTTGAATGAGTCGCCCGAGCCATCTTCGTGCTCGATGCCGAAGATATTGACGCTAAACATCTCCATAGGGACGTAAGCCCTGTTGTGGCAGCTCCTTGTTGCGGTGTAGCTAGCTGCGACACTGAAGTTGATAGGGATTCGGGCATCCTTGGTATGGGCGTATTTGCAAGCGTCGAATAGGGTGTCGCGACTGGGTCCGTTCATGATGTCATAATAACGATTGGTATTCATTCGAATACCCCCTTTCTGAAAATGTGCACTTTCGCATACGCAAAAGAAGCTCTGTGTTTATTATGGCACAAAAACTAGGATTTTGCAAGGGAAGATGATGGGCGAGGCGGACGGTAAGATTGAAAAACCGCCCCGGAGGGGGGCGGAAAAGTGTAAACTCGTAAAATTCTTGGCTAGGCGAGATAAGCTTTCGCCTGCTGGCAGATTGCGTTGTAATCGATTTTATCGGCGAAGGTATCCTGACGAATCTTTTTGAAAGCTTCATAGAGCACTCTAAGGTAGCTTGTGCTAACGTTTCCATCGTCAAATGCTTTTTCTACTTCTTTGTAAACTGAATAGCCGATTGAATTAGTATCATCTAAAGAACTTAGAACGAATAACCCGTCGATGACTTTGTTCATTGCGTCGAGCGTCCGAATAAGCTCATTTTCATCGTCGCCGGGCTCTGTCTTAATAATGGTCGTTTTAGATTGAGCTTTGCTGATGGTTTTCTTTTCTGCTACATCTTTGTCCCGTTCTTCGGTTTTGGCGATATGTCCTGTTTTAGGGAGTTTTGTTAATACATTTTCAGGATCAGGAATTTCCGATCCGTCATACTCACGGAGGGCGTCGGCAATTTCGATTACTCCAATTTTTCCGAGTTTAGAAATCGAAAGGAGCTCGAGCGCAGTTTTTGCTTTGAGCTGTTCGATGGAGTAGATACCGTTTCGACGAAGTCGGATATAGACTCTATTGGAAAGACAAAGTGGTTCGAGGCTATGTTCGTTTTCGGAGTGGGTTCCAGTCGTAATTCTGTGCGCAAACAATGGATTCTTCAGGTGGTAAACGGCGTCGCTCACCATCTTCTGAGCGCGCGAGGTACTCATGTTATAGTTTTCGCCAATTTTTGAAGGATGCATCTGCTCCTTGAAAGCCTGCGGGATCACCTCGCGCCACTCAGGGCGAGCCAGCTCATTGATAGCGTTATTGATTTCCGCTTCCTGTGCATCGCTCAGAGGAAGATTTATTTCAGCTTTTGACCCTAAGACATAAATTAGTAGATTCCTAGGCCAACCAAGTTTCAAGATTTCACGAGTTGTCATTTTAATGTGCTCCTCTCATTTTTTCTAAAGCGAATGCTTTATGTCGTATATTATAGCATAAAATAGGTATTTTGCAAGAGAAGATGATGGGCAAGGCGGACGGTAAGATTGAAAAACCGCCCCGGAGGGCGGAAAGTTTTTACTTGTGCTCCGTTTTCTTTTGATTTTGTGATAATAAGAGGTTCAAGTATAAGCCTATAAGGATAATCGATGCAAACACGATGAATACGCCGATGACTACGTTATGTTGTTCAAAGATAAGTGCGATTCCGAGGAGTAAGTTCGCGACATTATGTATTAGTTGGAATAATGCGATGTAGCGCCCTTTGCTTTTTGTTGTAACAACGTAAGTAAGCATGACGATTGAAGAAATCATTACGCATCTCGACATAAAGTGACAAAACATTTATTTGCCCCCTTAATAAATATTTGTGCTGTATTATAGCACAAAATGCTTGTTTTTGCAAGGGGATGAGGCGGGGGTTAGGAGAGGAGCTTGGCGGAGGGGTGCTGCTTTGAGAGTTTGCGGTCGGGACGTTAGAATTGCTTCAGAAAAATTAGGCCTAGGGCCTATTTTATCTTGGTACCGCCTGAGGGATTCGAACCCACGACCCCTTGTTCCGAAGACAAGTGCTCTAATCCACTGAGCTAAGGCGGCTAGAGGTAAAAATGGTCGGGGTTAGCAGACTCGAACTGCTGACCTCGCGCTCCCAAAGCGCGCGCGCTACCAACTGCGCCAAACCCCGATAAAAGATATTTTAACATAAATGGGGACGAAAAACAACGGCGAGTCGATAAAGGTGGGATGTTTCTTGATTTTATGAATGTGCTCGTGGTATAATGAGAAAAATGGAGTGGGATAAGTAAGGAGGTGCCCACAATGACAAAAAATAAAAAAGAAAAACAAACTAAATATATCTTCGTTACTGGGGGAGTTTTGTCGGGGGTCGGGAAGGGGATTACTGCGGCGAGCATGGGGGCGATTCTGAAGGCGAAGGGATACAAAGTAACGATGCAGAAGTGCGACCCGTATCTTAATGTCGACGCGGGGTTACTTAATCCGGTCGAGCACGGTGAGTGCTTCGTGACGGCGGACGGGGTGGAGACGGATTTGGATTTGGGGCATTATGAGCGGTTTTTGGATTTTGAGACTTCGAAATATTCGATTACACTTTCGGGGTCGATTTACAAGGAGTTGATTGAGAAAGAACGGAGTGGCGGGTTCCACGGAAAGACGGTGCAGCTAGTGCCGCATTTTACGGATATGGTGCAAGAGAAAATTGAGAAGGCGAGCGAGGGGAGCGACGTGCATTTTGTGGAGATTGGGGGGACGATTGGGGATTATGAGGGGCTTTCGTTCGTAGAGGCGATTCGGCTGTTTGCGAATAAAGTCGGGAGGAGGAATTGTCTTTATGTTTCCGTGGTGTATGTGCCGTGGATTGATACGAGCAAGGAGTTCAAGACGAAACCGGCGCAGAATGCGCTTAAAGACCTGCGCGGGTTTGGGATTATTCCGGACATTGTTTGTACGCGGACGGAGAAGCCGGCGCCACGCGAGATTCAGGAGAAGATTGCGGCGTTTGCGGGGATTGATAAGGATGCGGTGGTGAATCTTCCGGATATTAAGTCGGTTTATGACGTCCCGTTTAATGTTTTGAAGTCGGGGGTACTTTCCATATTAAATGAGTTTATGAATGATGAGACGGAACCGGACATGAGTCGGTGGGAGGAGTTTTCGAGACTCAAGAATAGAGAGTTTAAGAAGACGGTGCGGGTGGGGTTGGTTGCAAAATACGTCGGGAATAACGATACGTATATGTGCGTGACGGAAGCGCTCAAGGCAGCGGCGGCATGGAACCGTGTCAATTTAGAATTGATATGGATTAATGCTGAGGAGCTCGCTTGCGATTTTGCTTTAGGGCTTGCGGTCGAGCGCTCTTGTCGGGGTCTCCAGACTCCGTCTGGGACGTCATACGCTGGACGTCCGGCAGAATCGCCCTTGCGGGCGAACCTGTCGGCGTCGTCAGGAATATACGTCGCAGCCGGAGCAGGCGGAAAAGACCCCGACGAAGAGCATCTCTCCCCGCGCCTAAAGCAAAATCCACTTGCCAATCTCGATGGCATCGTTGTTCCTGGGGGATTTGGTTCCCGTGGGGTTGAAGGCAAAATACTTGCGGCTCGGTATGCTTTGGATAATAATGTTCCATATCTAGGACTTTGTTTGGGGATGCAGGTGGCGTGCATAGCAGCAGCGAGGATTGGCGGGATTGAAAAGGCGAATTCTGAGGAGTTTGGGGCGAGCGAGAAGGACGGGAATAATGTTATATATTTAATGGAGGGGCAGAAGGGGAAGGAATCGACCGGGGGGACGATGAGGCTGGGGAATTATCCGGCGAAACTTGACCCAGAGTCGAAGGTAGCGAAGATTTATGGAGCGACGGAGGTGGTCGAGAGACATCGGCATCGCTACGAGGTCAATCTGAAGTTTTTGCCGGAGATCGAGAAGGGCGGGCTCAAGGTTTCTGGGACGTCGCCGGACGGGAAATTGGTGGAGTTTGTCGAGGCGCCGGGGTGTAAGTTCTTTGTCGCAACGCAGGCGCATCCGGAATTTAAGTCGCGACCGCTACATCCGCATCCGCTGTTTATGAAGTTTATTGAGGCGTGTAAGAAGTAGTATTTTTAGTGGTGAGGTTGTAGGAGAGGCGGATGAGGTCTTCGAGTTCGGTGGGTTTGAGTTGGTCGGTTTGGCTGACGATTTCGATGCCGCCACGGCCGAAATAACGGCTTTCCATGACGGATTCGTATTTGTCGATTAAGAGTTTGCCGAGTTTTTGGTCGGTGCGGAGTTCGAGGGTGGATTTGTTGAGGATTAGAAAAGGCTTTTCGACGTTTTCCGGGTAAAATATATCACGGGAGGAATAATTGTCGAGTTTTTCAGTGGTTTTGGAGAAGTTTCCGAGGCCGGATATTCTTTTTATGATATTTTCGTTCATTTTTTGAGCATTCCTATGTAGTAGGTTAATTCTTCGATTGAGCCTTGGATGTCGGATAGGGCGCGGTGGGCTTCGGGTTTTTCGAATTTTTGGTGGCGGGCGTTTTCAAAATAAACTTTCCAGGCGGAGACGTCGAGCATACGATAGTGAAGGCGCTTAGCTAGGTTTGGGAGTTCGCGGTCGATGAATTTGCGGTCTTGGTGAATGCTGTTTCCGGCGAGATAGATGACGCGCTTGGTGAAAAATTCGTCGAGGAAGTTTAAGAGGTCTTTTTCTACCTCTTCTACTGGCTTTCCTGATTTGCTCCCGGCGATAAGAGCGTCGCGAGAGGCGGAGTTTTGCTCCCAGAATTCGCCGACCATGCGGGAGTTGATGAGGGTTTCGTCGACCTTGACGGAGGCTTCGAAAGTTTTGAGAGGTTTTAAGTCCCAGCCAGTGCCGATGGCGGCAACCTCGAGAATCCGGTCTTTTTCCGGGTCGAGGCCGGTCATTTCTAAGTCAATCCAAAGTATTTTTGCTTTTTTCATTACATCTCCTCTGGGACGGAAATCCCTAGTAAATTTAGGCCGTGGGTCATGGTGACTTGGAAGAGTTCGACGAGGCGGGCGCGCTCGGCCTCTTTTTCGTCGCCTTTGACGCGGCAGGTTTCGTAGAAGCGGCTGAAGGTTTGGGCGAGGTCGAAGAGGTAGTTGCAAATTAGATGCGGGGCTTTTTCGCGGACGGCGTCGGCGAGGACCGAATGATAGTTTAAAAGAGATTTGATTAGGGGCAATTCAGGGTTTTCTTTCTGGGCTTGCGGTCGAGCGCTCTTGTCGGGGTCTCCAGACTCCGTCTGGGACGTCATACGCTGGGCGTCCGGCAGAACCGCCCTGCGGGCGAACCTGTCGGCGCCGTCAGGAATATACGTCGCAGCCGTCGCAGGTGGAAAAGACCCCGACGAAGAGCATCTCTCCCCGCGCCAGGAAAGAAAACTTACTTCTTTAAGAATCTTCTTGGCGCGGACGGCGGAGTAGAGGAGGTAGGGGCCGGAGTTGCCGGTGAGAGAGATTGATTCGTCGATGTTGAATTCGATGTTACCGCCGATTTTGTATTTTAGGAGGCTGTATTTAATTGCGGCGTCGGCGATGATTTTGGAGCCGGCTTTTTTCTCGACTTCGTTTAAGATGTCCACGGCTTTGATGAAGTTACCTTTTCTTGAGGACATTTTTTGGTTGCCAGGAAGGCGGACGTTACCGTGGGTGAGGTGGGTGGTTTTTTCAACTAAATCGGGGGCGTACTGTTCGACGGACTTGAGGACGACTTTCATGTAGTCGATGATATCGTTTCCGGTGATGACGACGGATTCGTCGAAGGAATAATCGGAGTTTTTGGTGAAAAGGAGACCGACGTCTTTGGCTTCGTAAGTTGGGAGGCCTTCCTTGTTTACGAAAACGCGGGTGTGAAGGCCGTAGGGTTCACCCTTGAAAACTAAAGCGCCGTTTGATTCTTCGTAAACCTCGGGGTGGGACTTGATGGTTTTTAGACCCTTGCCGGCGACGGAAGATTCGGGGTAGTATTTTTCAAAGTGGACGCCGAGACGGTCGTAGAATTGGTCGAAGTAGGCGTAACTTAATTCGCGGCCGCGCCAGTAATCTTTGGCGAGTTTGGAATCGTGTAAGTTCTTCTCGGAGATTTGGTAGATTTCTTTGTTGAGGCTAGTAATTGCTTGTCTTGCTTCTTCGCTTTCGTCGTAGTCTTTTGTTCCTTCGACGTAGCAGTTTGCGATGTCTTCAATCGTGAAGTTTTCGAGGTGTTTTTTCTCGAGAGCGTAGAGGGTTTTGGCGACATGGAGACCGACGTCGCCGCCGAAGTTGACGCGGTGGACTTCGCCGCCGGCAAATTCGATGAGTTTTGAGATGGACTCGCCCATGATGGACGTATAGAGATGGCCGATGTGGAGGACTTTGAAGGGGTTGGGGTCGGAAAATTCGGTGACGACGACTTTGCCGGAATATTCGTTGCATGATATATTTTTAGCGAAATCTTCACTTAATTCGGCGATTTTTTGGGAAAAATATTCGTCTGGGAGCATAAAATTGATGAAACCGGGGCCGGCGATGGAGGTCTTGACGCCTTTTAGCTCGGGGAACTTATTTGGGACGGTTTTCGAGAGTTCGGTCGCTAAGGTTTCCGCGACTTCGCGAGGGGGTTTATGCAGTATTCCGGCGAGCTTCATGGCGACGTTGGTGGAGTAATCGGCGCGAAAATCACCGGACGGGTCGAGTGCGGGGGCGGGGGTAACTTCGACAGAGAAAGATTCTGGGGCGGAAAAAAGGGAAGAGATGATTAATTGGAGACAGTTTTTTAGTTCGTTCATTGGCTTTATTATACCATATGATATAATTATTAGGTAATAAAGGAGGGTTATGGCAAAGGGAAAGCCGAAAGCGAAAAAGAGTATAAGGCTAAAAGACCTAGTGGCAGGGATGAATAATGGCGATTTCGTGTTGCCGGAAATTCAGAGAGAGTTTGTCTGGGACCTGGATAGGATTGCGGATTTATGGGATTCGATTTATCGAGGGTATCCGATTGGGCAACTGCTGTTTTGGCGGGCGAATACGAATTTGCCGATGTATAGTTTTTTGGACGCCGAAAATGAAGACAACTATCTTTTTGTGAATAAAAAGCCGGAGTGGACACACGGGACGTTGGTGGATGGGGCGGGCAAGACGATAGTTCTAGACGGTCAACAGAGGTTGACTTCGCTCTTTTTGGGGCTTTATGAAGATGGAGTGGCTTGTAAATCGCGCCGAAACGTAAAAGACGCCACGAGAAAGTATCTTTGCGTTTATGTTGGAAAAGAGAAGAGAGAGAATATGTTCCAGTGGCGCGAGGAGGAGGGTGAAGATTATATTAAAGTAATAAAAGCGGCTTATGGCGGGAAGCGGGGAAATGCTGCCAAGTTGAGGGAGCGATTGGAGAAAGCGGAGTTTGCGGTGCCGGTGGATTATGTGAGTAGCAATAGCGTTGAAGAAGTGGTAAAAATCTTCCAGAGGTTGAACACGAATGGTCGGAATATGTCGAATTCGGAAATCTTTCTTGCGATGTGGTTTGGGATGGACAAAATGGGGACGCTTAGAAAGAAATTGGTGGATTTGAAGCAGGCGTTTGGTGATGATTTTGGCGTGAAGGATTCGACGATTACGCAACTGTTGCTGTTCGTGTTTGGCGATACGGAGAAAAAGGAAAGTGCGAATAAAGTGAGTGGGATTTCTCGAGAGACGTTTGAGAGAATTTCTGAAGGGATGCCGAGGTTGATTGAGGCGGCGAAAGCGACGGTGGAGTTTTTGAAAGGGGATTGCGGAATATATTCAAACGGCGAGATGACGTCGCATAACTTGTTTATTCCGATTGTGGCGCTGTTTTATAAGTTTAATGGGGGTTTGCCGGATAAGTTAAAAGCGGAGTTGAGATGTTTTGTATACCGGGCGTTGGTGTTTGAGCTGTTTTCTAAAAGTACGGATGAGTTGCTTGGGCTACTAAAGACAGCGATAAATGATTTGGCGGGAAAGACGAATCCCAGTTTGATTGAACAATTTTTGAATAGTAAGAATGAAAGAATAGCGGAGACTTGTTTTGGGGATTTGAAAGATAGGGACCCGGAGTGGTTGGACGGGAAGATTAATGATTTGTTGAAAATTCAAAAGGGCTCAAAAACTAATTTGATTTTGTTGCTTTTAAGGCGGAAGCCAGCGAACGTTGACGGAGAGTTTTTTGACCAAGACCATTTGTTTGCGGCGAAGTTGTTTGGGAAAAATATTGAGAAGACGTTGTTTGAAGACGATAAGGGGAAGTATGGGGTGAAGATAGAAAAAGACGGGAACGTGATTCGGAGATTAAGCGAGGAAGAAGCGAAGGAATGGGGGATGATTGCGACGCGACATCGTAATACAACGGATTATCGAGATGGCGGTGAATATAATACGTTGCCGAATTTATGGTTGCTGGATAGTTTGAAAAATCGCGAGAAAGGGAAGAAGTTGCTTGACTTGTGGTTTACGGACAAGATGGATGAAATTGAAGACCCGGCGGAGCGAAAGAGATTTATGAACGAGTTTAGGGAAGACGCGTTTTTGGAGAAAATGAACAATGCGGAATATTTGAAGTTGACGAATTTCGAGACGGTGTTTGAAGATAGGAAAGAGACTTTGAAGAAAGAATTACGGAAGTTGTTGAAAAAAGTATAGGTATCAAAAAATCTCCCCTTTCGGGGAGATTTTGGTTATTTTTTGTTCTTTTTAAGGAGGTCGCGGATTTCTTTTAAGAGAGCGATTTGGTCGTCTTCTTTCTTTTCGACGGCTTCTTCTTTTTTGTCCTCGGCTTTTTTAGTGAGGCGTTCGGCGCGTTCACGCATTTTGTTCAAGGTGCGGACCATGAGGAAGATGACAAAGGCGATGATGAGGAAGTTGACGGCGGCTTGGAGGAAGTTGCCGTAGTTGATGGTGGCGGGTTCGACGCCTTCAATGTAGGCGGGGATAGTGATTTTGAGGCCGGTAAAATCGAAGCCACCGATAATCATGGAGATAATTGGCATGACGATGTCGTTAACGAGGGAAGTGACAATGGCGGTGAAGGCGGCGCCGATAATCATACCGACGGCGAGGTCCATGACAGAACCACGGTTGATAAACTCTTTGAACTCTTTAAGCATTTTGGGCTCCTTTGCTTTTAGGTTTTTGTTAAACTCGGCCTGCTTTTCTCCGAGCTCTTTGATTTTGGACGATGCTTTGCTCATTATGAGTACATTATATCATAGAAAAGATTATTTGGCTTCGGAGAAAGAGGAGAGAGAGTCGGCGACGTTGCTAAGGGATTTATAGGAAGAGGAGAGGAAGGATTTTAGGGATTCGCTTGAGGTTTCGCCGTAAGCGGAGTTTTCGAAAATCATAAGGCGGGAGGCTTGGTAGTAAAGCTCGGAGGCGTATTTGCGGTCGAGGATGCCATTTAGACGGGCGGATTCAAGGGCGGAGTTTGTCTCGTTAATGTATTCGAGGTCGGCGGGGAGCATATTGGTGGAGGCTTCGCCGACTTTGAGGCCAAGGGACTCTTCGAGGTAGGTGCCGGTTGTTTGGCGGAGTTCGGTGAGGAGGGTTAAGAGGGTCGTTCCGTACGAGCGGAGGTCGGAAGACTTGACTTTGCCGTTGTAAGTGGTTATGGTTTCCTCGAGGGAGAGAGATTGGTAATAGACGCGGGAAAGTTCGGAGCTTTCGTCGGGTCTTGAGGTGGAGCTTCCGCCGGAGGTGGCAACGAGGAAGGCGATGGCGAGGAAGATGATGGCGCCGAGGATGATCGCGAGGAGCTTTGTTTTTTTGTCGAAAAATTTAGCGGGAGCGGGGGCGGGCTTGACGGAGATTTGATTTAAGTACTCTAAATCGTTCATGTTTTTAGTATAACATAAAAAAGTGATATACTAAAGATATGCAAGACGTGAAGGAGGAAATTAAGGCAAGGCTTCCGGTTGAAGATGTTGTTTCGCAATATGTCGAGCTTAAACGGGCGGGGCGGAACTTTAAGGGGCGGTCGCCTTGGGGGGTAGATAAAACGCCGTCGTTTATGGTTTCGCCAGACAAGGGGATTTGGCATGATTTTTCTGCGAATAAAGGCGGAGATATTTTTACATTTGTTATGGAAGTGGAGGGGATTTCTTTTAAGGAAGCGTTGGAAAAATTGGCGGCTCAGGCCGGAGTAGATATTTCGAGGTATTCGGGCGGGGATGTGGAGGTAACGAGGAGGAAGGCGCGAGCGAGAGAGGCGCTTGAACTTGCGACGAAGTTTTACCAGTATTGTTTATCGAAGTCGAAGAGCGTGCAAGAGTATGTGTTTTATAAACGGAATTTGAACCGAGGGACGGTTGAGGAGTTTAGGATTGGCTATGCGCCGAGAGAGGGAAGGGTGCTTCGAAAGTTTTTAACGAGCCGAGGGTTTTCGGAACGGGAGATGAACGACGCGGGACTGCTTAACCAATATGGCGGCGATATGTTTCGGGGGAGGATGATGGTGCCGTTTATTGACGGCTCTAGTGTTATCGGTTTTACGGCTAGGGTTTTGGACAAGGGCGAGCCTAAATATCTTAATACTTCCGATACGTTACTTTTTAATAAAAGTAGGTTTGCGTTTGGTTTGGCGCAGGCGAAAGAGGCGATTAGGAGAGACGGGTTTGTCGTGATTGTTGAGGGGAATATGGACGTGATTTCTTCGCATCAGGCGGGGGTGAAACAGGCGGTGGCGACGAGCGGGACGGCGATGACGGAGCAACATTTGAAAATGCTTTCGAAACTCACGAATGACATTCGGTTGGCGTATGATGGGGATGATGCGGGCGTGCGGGCGGCGGAACGGGCGATTATGATGGCGGGGGACCTCGGGATTAATTTGACGATTATTTCCGATTACCAAGGGGCGAAGGATCCGGACGAGTTAATCCAGAGGGGGTCGGAGCTTTGGAAAAAGGCGGTTGAGACGAGGATTCCGGCGGTGGAGTGGCTTTTAGATAAGTACGAAGAAAAAGTTGACATGACGAGTGCGTTTGGGAAAAAGCAATACTCGGACGTGGCGCTGAAATTACTCGATTATGTTAAAGACAAAATCGAGCGAGCGCATTATGAAGAGTTGGTGGCGCGAAGATTGGGAGTGTCGCGGGAGGACTTGCGCGGGAAGGAGGGGGATTTGGAGAGAAAAATGCGCGAGAAACCGAAGCGGAGGCTTAAAAAAGCGAAGACGGAAGCAAAAAATGACACGCTCGCGAAACTCGAGGACGCGATTCTTGCTATTATGGTTTATGGGGGGATTAGCGGGCCGGAGGAAATCGAAGTTCCGGAAGACGAAACGAAACTCGCGGAACTTGAAATGATTTTTGATGAGATGTATAAGAATTTTAAAAAAAATGACCTCGAGAGGGAACTGCGCGAGCTTTATGGGAGACTCAAGAAAGAACTTAATAAAAATGAAATTGAGAAGCTCGGCGCGGAACTTGAGAGCGAGAATTTGGACCCGGAAAGGGAAAAAGAGATATTGCGTAAAATTACGGAGCTTTCTAAAACTTGATTTTTTGTTAAGAAACGACTATAATGCTTCTAATGGATCAGGATAAAGATGATTTAGTCCTCGAGCCGATGGAACCCGATGCACTCGATCTAGCGGACGAGGAGGAACTTTCTGACGAAGACCTTGAGATAACGGTCGATAATGTTGATGCGTTCGCGGACGACTCGGTACGGCTTTATCTTCGCGAAATTGGGAAAATCCCGCTTCTGTCTCCGGAAGAAGAGGCGAAGTTAGCGCAGGAAATCGTTGAGGGGAAGAAAAAAGCGAAAGATAAAATGGTCGAGGCGAATATGCGGCTTGTGGTTTCGATTGCGAAGAGATATTCGGGGAGGGGACTTGATTTTCTCGATTTAATTCAAGAGGGGAATACGGGACTTCTTCGCGCGGTGGAGAAATTTGACCCGGAAAAAGGCTTTAAGTTTTCGACTTATGCGACTTGGTGGATTAGACAGGCAATCACTCGCGCGATTGCGGACCAAGCGCGGACGATTCGGATTCCGGTGCATATGGTGGAGACGATTAATAAGGTGCTTCGAACGACGAGGAAACTTACGACGGAACTTAACCATGAGCCGAGTGTTGCGGAAATCGCGAAAGAACTCGACATGGACGTTGATAAAGTTGAATATGTCATGAGAATTAAGCAAGACATCGCTTCACTCGACGCGAGCGTGGGGCGGGACGGAGATGATGAAGATTCGGTGCTTGGGGATTTCGTTGAAGATGAGGAGAGAGTTTCTCCGGAGGAATCGGCGGCGACGCAGATTCTAAAGGAACAACTGGCTTCGATTATTTCGACGCTTTCGGACAGGGAACAGAAGATTATTAAGATGCGCTTCGGGATTGGTGGCGAGAGGCCACACACTTTGGAAGAGGTTGGGGCGGAGTTTTCGGTTACGCGTGAGCGGATTCGTCAGATTGAGGCGAAGGCCCTTTCGAAACTTCGTAAACACAAAGATACGAAAAAGTTACACGAATATTTAAGGTAAGGAGTTTTTATGAAAGAGGTGTTTGCTAGTTTTGCGGCTAAATGCGGAGGAGTCGAGACGGCGCTGATTGATTGCGGGGACGATGTAAACGGGATTTGGGGGATACTTGCGATGGTTCTGAATGTGATGATTGCCCTTGTTGGGGTGCTTGGGATTGCCGGAATTATTATTGCGGGGATTCAGTATATAACAGCGGCGGGGGATCCGGCGGCAATGACTAAGGCGAAAAGGCGGATTATTGAGGTTATTATTGGGCTCGTGTCCTTCGGACTTATGTGGACTTTCCTACAATGGTTGATACCGGGTGGTATTCTCCATTCGTAAAGATATGATATAATGGTTCTAAACTAAAGGAGGAGTTTATGAGCCAAGAGAGAGACAGGGACGTGAAGATACTCGCTATTGTCGGGATGAGTGGGAGCGGGAAGAGCGTGGCGGTGGACCATTTGACGGCGCTCGGGTATCCGAAGGTGTATTTTGGGGGGATGATTTACAAGGAAATGGAGAGGAGGGGGATTGAGCGGACGCCGGACGGAGAGAGTGAAAAGAAGTTCCGTGAGGAAATTCGGCGGACGGAGGGGAAGGATTGGGTAGTTCGACAGGTTATCGAAGAAGTCAGACGGCTGATTGAGGCGGGGCAAAGGCGGATTGTGCTTGATGGGGTGTATTCTTGGACGGAATATTTGGCATTGAAACGGGAGTTTCCGGGGGAGATGATTTTTCTTGCATTGGTTGTTCCGAAAAAATTGCGATATAAGCGGGTTTCCGAGCGACCAGAGAGGCCATTTAATCGGCAGGAGATTATGGAGAGAGATCGGTCGGAAATTGAAAACTTAGAAAAAGGGGGGCCGATAGCAGCAGCCGATTATTATATTTTGAATAATGGAACGATTGAGGAAGCAAATGAGAAGATTGACGAAATCTTAAAAGAGATTGAGTTTTAATGAAGAGGTTAGTTGTTATAGATGGAAAGAGCGTGTTCTATCGCGGGTATTATGCGATGGGGGCGCTTGCGACGAGCGATGGGACACCGACGGGGGGAGTGTATGGGTTCGCGGCGATTGCGATGGAACTGGTTTCTAAACTTTTGCCGGACAAAGTCGTCGTGGCTTGGGACAAGGCGAAGACGAGTGTGGCGAAGCGGGTGGCGATTTTTCCGGAGTATAAGGCGGGGAGAAAGAAGCCGCCGGAGGATTTCTTTGCGCAGATACCACTACTTCGGGAATTAGTGGATTCTTTGGGGTGGAGTTTTATAGAATTAGATAACTATGAGGCGGACGATATTATCGGAACTTTGGGGAAGAAAGTTGATGAGGCAGAGGATTGGGAGATGTATATTATTTCTTCCGATCTTGATATGCTGCAGGTGGTGGATGAAAACGTGAAGATGTATCGGCTGCTCAAGGGATTCTCGGAGTTGGAGGAGATTGACATTGCGGCGGTGGAGAAGAAATATGGGATTGAGAAACGGCAATTTTTGGACCTGAAGGCGCTGAAAGGGGACGCGTCGGACAACATTCCCGGGGTGCCGGGGATTGGGGAGAAGGGGGCGGTGAAGCTTTTGAATGAGTATGGAAGTTTGGACGGTATATATAATAATATAGATAAAATTACGGGGGCGACGCAGAAGAAGCTGATTTCCGGAAAGGAGTCGGCGTATATGTCGTATAAACTCGCGAAAATTATGACGGATGCACCGGTGACTCTTTCTGAAATACCTGATTTAGTGGTGGACGGAGGGATAATTAAGGAGGCTCTGAAGAAATTAGAGTTTAATAGCCTAATTAGGAAGTTTAGTAAAAAATTGGATGAATTTGGGGAAAAACGGGGGTCGGAGGCTCAATCGAGCGCGGATGAAAAATGCGACAAAAATGATGAAAAAATGCCCGAAAATTTGCCGGAGGACACGATTTTTAGTTTCGACGTGAAGGAATTGATGCATAAAGACAGGAAGGTGGCGGAGAGGATTCTCGGCGGGGCGAAGTTTTATGATCTTGGGCAAGGGAAGTTTCTTTTGAATCCGCTGGAGAGAAAGATGGAAGAGCAGGCGAGTCTGTTTTCTGATGACTTGGAGGAGATGAAACTTGAATATAATCGACAAAAACGGGAATTTGAAGATAAACCGAGGCTTTATAAGGTTTTGACCGAGCTTGATTTTCCGCTCGTGCCGGTTTTATACAAGATTGAGGAACGGGGGATGAAGATTGACCGGGGGTATTTTGAGAGAATGCGAGTGGAATATGAGGGGTATGTGGGGCGGCTCGCGACGGAAGTGTATATTTGCGCCGGGAAAGAGTTTAATCTTAACTCGCCGTTGCAACTTTCGGAAGTATTGTTTGGGGATTTGGGGCTTCCGACAAAGGGGATTAAGAAAACGCAGAGGGGGTATTCGACGGGGGCGAAGGAACTTGAGAAATTGAAGCCGCTACATCCGGTGATTGCGAAGTTGATGGAATATCGCGAGGCGGCGAAGTTACTTTCGACCTATATTTTGCCGTTGCCGCAACTGGCGGATTCTTCCGGTCGGGTGCATACGACGTTTACGCAGAATGTGACGGCGACGGGGCGGCTTTCTTCTTTAAGCCCAAATTTGCAGAATATTCCGACACGAACAGAGGAAGGGAAGAAGATTCGCGAAGGGTTTGTTGCGTCGGAGGGGAAGGTTTTGGTGTCGGCGGATTATGCGCAGTTTGAGCTGAGGCTTGCGGCGGCGCTTGCGGGAGATGAGGATTTGATAGTTGATTTTAATAGTGGGGTGGATATTCATACGAAGACGGCCGCGGAGGTGTTTGGGGTTCCGATGGCGGAGGTTTCTAAAGACCAGAGAAGGCTCGCGAAGGTGGTGAATTTTGGGATTATTTATGGGATGAGCGCGAAGGGATTGGCGGATGCGACGGGAATGAGTTTTAATGAGGCGCAAGAGTTTGAGCGGAAGTATTTTGAGCTTCGACGGCCGATTGCGGACAAGTTGAAGTCGTATCTTGAACAGGCGAGAACTTTGGGGTATGTGGAGACGTATTTTGGACGAAGGCGGCCGACGCCGGACGTGAAGAGTTCGAACTTTTTGGTGCGGGCGGCGGCGGAGCGGGCGGCGCAGAATATGCCAATCCAGGGGACGGAGGCGGACCTGATGAAGCTCGCGATGATTCGGCTCGACGCGAAGTTGCCGGAGGGGGCGGGGATGATTATGCAGGTGCACGATTCGATTATGGTGGAGTGCGCGCCAGAGCTTGTGGATGTTGTAAAAAAGACAATGAGGGAAGTGATGGAGAATGTGTGTCCGGAATTGCCGGTGCGATTGCTGGTAGATGTTAAGGAGGGGAAGAACTGGGGAGAGGTATGACGACGCCTCGTAAGTCATTAGCGGTTTATGATGCGGAAGAGGGGGAAGTGGTGTTTGATATCGACCAAGAGAAGGAGACGATTTGGGCCTCGATAGACGAAATTGCTAGATTGTTTGGTGTGTCGAGGCGCGGGATAGAAATTCATCTGAATAATATTTATAAAGATGGTGAGCTAGAGATGACGGCAACTGCGAAAGAAAGTTTCGCGGTTCGAGTTGAGGGAAACAGAACGGTGAGAAGGAAGGTTAGGTTTTATAATCTTGATGCGATTATTTCGGTGGGGTATAGGGTGAATTCGAAGAAGGCGACGAGGTTTAGGGTTTGGGCGACGTCGGTTCTCAAACGGTATGTAGTGGATGGGGTGGCGGTGAACGAACGGCGATTGAAGGAGCTGCCGGAGAAGAAGTTGGTGGAGCTTGAGGGGGCGCTGTCGATGATACGGCGACTGATTGAGAAACAGGAGCTTGAGGCGGGGGAAGCGAAGGGGATTCTCGAGGTGATTTCTCGGTACGGGCGGACGGTGGAGACGATTTCCGAGTATTCCGAGGGGGAAGTGCCGATTCGATTCGTGAAGGCGGGAAAGATGAGGAGGGGGATTTCTCTGGTTGAGGTGGAAAATCTGGCGGAAAACCTGCGCGAAAAGCTTGACGCTGGGGAGGAGTTTGGGAGTTTGAAGGAGCCGGCGGAGTTTGAGGGGTTTCTTGATACGTTGCCGTCGGACGAGACTGGGAAGAGCGTGGCAGAAAAGGCGGCGAGACTACTTTATTATATCGTGAAACGGGAGCCGTTTGTTGAGGGGAGTCGGCAGATTGGGGCGCTCGTGTTTATTTATTTTTTGACGGTGAATGACTGTCATTTATCGGACGATGGGGAGACGAAGATTTCCGACCGGGCGTTGGCGGCGTTGGTGCTTTTAATTTCCGAGAGTGAGGCGTCGGAAGAGGGGTTGATGGTGGGGCTGACGGCGAGGTTGTTGGAGTAAAATTGGTATAGACAAAGTTATTTTGGTTGTGGTATTATAGAAGTGCAACGGTTAATGATATTGTGTTGAAGTTTATTGCTTCGCCAATCGGACTTTATTGAGTAATTATTTAGTAATCATAGTGAATAATGATGGCACCATGAGGAGGCCAGTGTTCGCTCTGATTACTTTTGTGATTGGACAGTATCATTGACCGTTGCACCTCGTGGTGCCGTTTTTTGTATGGCTCTCGAGGTTTAATAACTAAAGGAGGCTTATGCAACCAATCAGAGAAATCAGCCTAATCACCCGAGCCTTGCGGGTTAGTTTCGCCATGCTCGGTTTATTTGTTCTTGCCTTCTGTTTCGTTCCAACTTTAATCAGCGAAGCCTCCGCTGCCCAAGACGTTTCTGCCGGCGTCAACTGGTCTGCCGTCTCCTTAACTCTTGACCCTGATTATGGTAACGGAAGCGTCGGTAGTAGCGGGCATGGTGATGTTATCTTTGATGGCATCATTCCATCTCAAGCCACCGATGGTAATCTTGGTACGATGCGCGTCGTCAAGAAAACTATCGGTATAGAAACAACGGGGCGTTATTATACAGTTTACCTTTCCACGGATTCTTCTTCCAATAGTCTTGACCTTGTTGGCGACACGGCGACTTCTATTTCGCCTATTTCCGCTACATGGAACGGTACGGACGCTTCTGCTCCTAAAACCTTCAGTAACGCTGGTTGGGGCTTTGCCGTGCCGGGGAGTCCAATCGCCAACACTTTTTCTTCCGCTTCGGTTTATGCGGCATATGACGCTTTGTCTGACATCAATATGACTTACGCAAACAACCCCACCATCTATAATACCGGCAAATGGGCGGCTGTACCCGCCCTTACTAGCCCGCAACAAATCTGGAAGGCTACCACCACGAACGTCAATGGTTTCGGTGGCGAACATGGCGATCTAACGAACAATCACTTTGATGTTTATTATGCTACGATTGTTGACACTGACTTTGTAGCGGGCTCTTACGAGAACCAACTCGTCTATACTGCTCTTGCTAACTCCTCCGCCATCGACACGATTACGAACAACATCTCTCGCTCACTGCAATATGGCACCAGTGGCGATACAGAAACCCTTTCTTTTGACCTTACCCAAAGTATGCCAACCATTACAAAAGACAAAGTTGAAGTCTATCTCATTCCGCATAGCGTGACGAACAGTAACGGCTATGTCGCTACTAACCTAGATGCGTATAAAACCAGTACTTATAAATGCATTATCGGCAGTGCCGCCAATGACTTTACTATTACGAACAACAAGGCTTCGCTAAACTGTAGCATCCCAACAAACCCTGATGGTAAGACTGCTGGTGGAGCAAACATGGAAGGAGAATATGACTTCCTCGTCACCATTCCGACTTACGGCTATAACTACATTAGTAAATACCATACCACCGATTCTTCTACCGGTACCGATTCTGAAGTTGCGAGCTTCATTTATGCCGGCCTCCAGACCAAAGCCAGAAACAACACCGATTATCTTATTACTGAGATGCAGGAGATGACGGGGAGTGTCTGTAAGAATACTAACGTCTACGACTCCACCGCCTCAAACGCCACGACCTTTTCTCTCCGCGATGTCCGGGATAACATTTCTTATAATGTTAGAAAACTTGGTGAGAATTGTTGGATGGTCCAAAACCTCCGCTTCGTCGGAACGACTCTGACTCCGGAGACGAGCGATGTGGCGACGGCGACGACGATAAATTATTCCGATATTGAATCTGGGGGCGTTCTATGGGAGCGCGCCGGTGTTCATTCGGGCGTGGATGAATACGGAGACCCGACAACATGGTATGCTTACGATACTGCAACTGCGTTAACAATTTCAGGTTCGGACCTAAACGTCGAAGAAGCGTCCCATTCTATCTGCCCTAGCGGTTGGAAATTACCGTCATACACCGAGTTCTCGACTATTGTTGAGAAGGGAGCGATGTTTAATCCTGTAATTACAGGATTTTACGAACAATTAGAAGGACAAGAGCAACTTGTAGCCCACGGTACAGGCTATTGGTGGTCTTCGACAATCCTTAGGGGAGAGTTTAGGTATGGATTGCTCTACCAAAATCCATCGCTCCGATTGGATGGACTGACATTTGGCAGCCGAAAAACCAACGCCTTTGCCGTTCGTTGTATTGCGCGCGATTAGTATTTTAACGACCCGAGTTGGGTGTCTGGAGGGGCTTGAATATAATTTTTGGAGGATTTGAAGACGGGCGGTATTTACAAAAGACGAAAAGTGTGGTATAATAGGGGTTGATGGTAGATTTGTTGCCGTCAACATTTATTTTAGGGGGAGGACCTTTTTATGTTGTTTGTTTTGTTTATTGTCGCGGTTCTGCTTGAAATCTATTTGAGTGACAGGAAGGCAGAAGACATGTCAGAGGAAGTTTTGGCAAGTTTTATGCCGGAAGAGTACCCGGGATACCGGCGGTTCTTTGAGAGCCAAGCAAAGCAGAGAGGTTTTCTTGTAGAAACGCCTCACCTATAATCAACAACAATATTTACTTCTGCCGGCTTTTAGCCGGCTTTTTCTTTGGGGGAAAATATGATAGAATAGGATTATTATGAGTGAGGCAAAAAAGAATAAAAAAAATAAAGTAAAAATTAAAGAGGTTGAAGAAGGAAGAGAGATAAAGGAGAAGGTCGAAGAAACGAAGCTAGAGGAAAAAAAGTTAGAGTCGAAGGGGAGGAAACCCGAAAAATCCGAAAAGAAAAAGAAATCCATAATAGGGCCTTTAATCGCTCTTGGGATTTTGGTGTTTATTATTGGGGGACTTGCTACGGCGAAGATAATTTTGACGCAGACGACGGTTGCGACGGAATCGGTGGAACTATCTAGTGACGCGAGAGGGTTCTCGAATTATTTTAAGGAATATCTTTTTGACAGAGCAAAAGCAGAGAAATTGTTTAGTTTTTCGTTTAGGAATATCTCGAATGAAGAGATTTTGACTGAGCTTGCGGAGCTTAAAGACGGGTTCTCGAGGGTTTCTCAAGGGATTGGAACTTATAAGACGGGGGATTACAAGGAGATGGCGGAAATTATGGGGGCGGACGCGACGACATATCTTTCCGCGATTCGGGAGCTTAGGGGCGTGATGACTGCGAGCTTTGGGGAAGAGGGGGACAGGCAGCTTGCGTTTATTCGGAAAGTTGAGGAGACGACGAGCGGGCTTCGGAGTGCGCTATATATCGCGCCGGCGGCGTTCTCGGGGGATGTTTCTGGACTTTCCTCGAAGGGGGTGTTGATTTTTCAGGGGGATGCTTTTGCGGAAGTTGGGGGAGGAGTGATGAATATCTTTGTTGGGGACGTGACGAAAAAAGTGACGGCGGTTTCGACGGAAGATATGGGAGAGGTGATTAAGAGGATTGAGGCGAGCGGACTTTTTGGATACACGGGGACGAGGATGGTAAAAATTGGCGAGGGGCTCGAGAAGGAGCTTGAGGGGGGATGGGTAAAAAATGTGAAGGCGGAAGTCGGGGATGAGGACGTCAAGGTTACACGAACGAGAATCAGTCTTGTCATGGAGAATCTTTGGAGCTTGGATGAAAAACTCAAGGCGCAGGGGATTAACGGGCTTGTTGAAAAGGAGAAAAAATCAACCGAGGAGAGGTTGACGGAATTTTTGAGTGGGCTGAAGGGCGGAAAATAATTTATGCCGGAGTTGCCCGAAGTCGAGACGATTCGGAGAGGACTTCTTAAGTGTATCGTTCGAGAGAAGGGCGGGAAGATTCTTGAGGTCCGAGTAGAGGAAGCGAAGAGTTTTATTGGAGAGGGGGCGGAGATTGTTGGTGCGACGGTGGTTCGATTGAGAAGGAAAGGGAAGGCGCTGATACTGGACTTCGATAATCGAAAAAGTGCGATTATTCATTTACGGATGACGGGGCAGCTAGTGTGGGTGGGGAAGGAGCGGTTCGCGGGAGGGCACCCGAATGACAATTTTATTGCCGAGCTTCCGAACAAGCAGACACGAGTCGAGATTGTTTTCGAAAACGGGACGCTGTTTTTTAACGACCAGAGGAAGTTTGGGTTTATCAAGGTGGTGCCGACGAGTGAGGTCGAGAAAGATAGTTTTATCGCTAAACTTGCGAAGGAACCTTGGGAGATGACGGGGAAGGAATTGTTCAAAAAGTTGCAAAGGCATAAAGGCGCGCCGATTAAGAGTGTCATACTCGACCAGACGATTATTTGCGGGCTCGGGAATATTTATGCGGACGAAGCGTTGTTTTATGCGTCGATTCATCCGCGGAGGAAGGCGGGGAGCCTTTCGGCTCAAGAAACGGAAAAGTTGGTTGAGGGGGCGAGAGTGGTGATGGAGCGGAGTTTGGACGCAGGAGGGTCAACGATTCGGAATTATGTTAAGAGCGACGGGACGAAGGGAGATTATCTTGAACTTTTTGCGGAGGTGTTTAATCGGCAGGGTAAACCGTGCCGGAGGTGCGGAGAGAGAATTGAGAAAATAAAAGTTGGCGGAAGGGGGACGCATTTTTGCCCGAAATGTCAAAAAGAATGATACAATAAGGTAAAGGAGGAGTTATGGAAGACAATAAAGAGTTAGAGATTTTAGAGAGCGAGGAAAAGGAAAATTGCGAGGGGGACCAGGAAAAGGGCGACTGTGGGGATTAGGATTTTTACGGGGGACGATCGCGTAAAAACGCAGGCGGAGATTTTACACGCGCTCGGGGAAGGGTATGAGGTTTTTGAGGGGGAAAACCTTTTGGTGACAGACCTTCCAAGTTTGTTTTTGGGGGAGTCGCTTTTTTCTAGCGGCGGGCGAAAAATACTTGTCAAGGACCTTTCGGAAAATAAGGAAGTGTTTTTCGATTTTGCCGAGAAAATTGAGCAATATTTGAAAACGGATTCGGAGATTATTCTTTGGGAAACGAAAATTGATAAGCGGCTTTCGGCGACGAAAAATTTGGTGAAGGCGGGGGTGGAGATTCGCGAATTTGCGGCGCCGGTTAAAATTGACACGAGGGCGGTGTTTAATATCTATGACATCGCGCTTCGCGACGGGAAACGAGCAGTGTCGGAGCTTTCTAAAATTGAGAGGGAACAGGACCCGTATATGTTTTTTGGACTTTTGGTTTCTCAAGCCTTGAAAAAGTTGGAGTGGCGACCGAACGGCGTGCGCGAAAAGAAGATTTTGAAGGAATTGTCTAAAGTTGATATGCAAATGAAATCCACGGGGATTGAACCGTGGATTTTGATAAAAAGCTTTCTTTTGAAAGCGGCGACTATTTAGCGGCCTTGGCGACCTTCTTGGCGGTCTTTTTAACGACTTTTTTAACCTTCTTTTCGCCGGCTTGGAGCTCTTTCGCGATTTTAGTGAGGCGAGACTTGCGGCGAGAAGCGGTGTTTTTCTTTAAGAGACCCTTTTTGACGGCTTTGTCGTATTCGCTTTGGATTTTTTTCATGTTTTCGGCGGTCGGGTCGGCCTTGAAGGTTTTAAGGGCGGCCTTGATTGCCTTTTTGATTTCTTGGTTTTTGGCGGTGCGCTTCGTGGTCTGGCGAGCGGCTTTTTTCGCGGATTTGATAATCGGCATGTAAAATGATTTTCCTGTTATTAAATGGTTGAATGATATTATATCTTATTTCCCTAGAAATATCAAGTTATTTTTAGATGGCGGATAGAATTAAAAAAATGTGCGAAAGCACGAGTTTTATGTTATACTAGAGTTGGAAGAATTTATTTTTATGAATAACGAAGAGCCGAAACCAAATATCAAAATGGATAGAAAAACTAGCGACGGGGGAAAGGTGACAAAGCCGAACTCTAATTCCAATTCGATGCTTTCGCAAGTGGTTGCGAAGGTGAATGAGGCGGAGAGCGTACTGGTTGCGCTTTCTAACGACCCGAGCGTGGACGAGATTGCGGCGGCGCTTGGGCTTTCTATGGCGCTCGACTCGTCGGGGAAGCGCGTCACGGCGATTTATTCGGGGAAGACGCCGAACGTTTTGGAGTTTTTGAAGCCGAGTGAGAGATTCGAAACCAACACGGATAGTTTGCAAGATTTTATTATTGCGCTAGATAAAGACAAAGCGGACCACCTTCGGTATAAGATTGACGGAGACTTTGTTAAAGTTTATGTTACGCCGTATAAAACGACGATTTCTGGGGATGATCTTGAATTTTCCAGGGGAGATTTTAATGTTGACCTCGTTATTTCTTTGAATGTGCCGGCGGTGACAGAATTGGACGCGGCGCTAAAGGAATACGGGCGAATTATGCACGATGCGACGTCAATTAACATTACGAACGGGGTGGCGGGGAAGTTTGGTGATGTTGAGTGGGTGGAGCCTAGTGCGAGTTCGATTTCTGAGATGGTCGCGGGGCTTGCGTTTGAGATTAATGAGAAGATGGACCCGGCGACGGCGACGGCGCTGTTGACTGGGCTTGTGGCGGCGACGGACAGGTTTTCTAATCCGGCGACGACGCCGGACGCGATGGTGCTCGCGGCGAAGTTGATGGGAGCGGGGGCGAACCAACAACTTGTAGTGCAAAATATGCGCGGGGAAGTGTTGGTTGATGGGGGCGGTTCGGCTCCGTCGGCCTCCGCTTCGGCTCCGTCGGCTTCCGCTTCGGTTTCGGCTGCGCCCGCGCCCGCGGAAGATGCTTCAAAATTAGAAATAAGCCATGAAGAGGAGAGTGTGGTTCCTGCTCCTGCTCCTGCTCCTGCGCCGATGAACTCGGTGGTAGCGGGGGTGGATGTTGCGACGACGGTACCAAACGGGGATGGCTATGCAGGGGAGATGGTCGCAAATCGGATTTTAGACAGTATCGAGAAAGAAGAATCAAAAATCGGGGCGGCGGATTATGGAAAAATGATTGATGAGGCCTTGAATGAACCGGTACCGGGGGAGGGCGGGATTCAAGTCGGGACGCAGGGGGCGGAAGGACCGCAAGTCGATACGCAAAACGTGGAAGATGTTGGCGGTTCGATTGGGACGCCGATGAATCCGGCGAGCGAGCAGGCTCCAGTGATGGGGGCGATGGACGCGGCGGGGGTTCCGGAAATGAACTTTCAGATGGGGAATATGATGACAGGGCCGAGCCCGGTGCTTGGTCCGAGTCCGATGCTGAATCCGATGCCGAGCCAAAGTCCGAGTCCGGTTTTGAGTCCGAACCCGATGCCGATGCCAGAGCAAGAAATGACACCACCGCCGGTTTTGCCGCAACCGGATTTTGGGGCGATGCCACCGGTGACGCCAGAAGTGAGTGTGGCCCCGGCGGCTCCTGAGGCGAACGTAACTCCCGTAGTCCCGGTGACTCCGGTAGTTCAAGCGGCACCGGATGCGAATGTAGCGCCGACGCCGGTTGTCGAGAAACCGATGGACCCGTCAGCGTTTATAATACCTGGTATTCATTCGTGAGTTGGATTAGTTTTAGGGCTTGCGGCCGAGCGCCTAAAACTAATCCGTATGGTATAATCATCTTATGAATGAGATTATTTTTATTGATAAGCCGAAGGGTATTACAAGTTTTGGAGCAGTGTCAAGGGTGCGGAGAGTGTTGTCAGAAAAAGCAGGGAAGAAAGTTAAAGTTGGGCATACGGGGACGCTAGATCCGTTTGCGACGGGGCTTTTGATCTTGATGGCGGGGCAGGCGACGAAGAGGTGTTCGGAATTTATGAAGTTAGATAAGGAATATATTGCGGAAATTCGACTCGGTGAGACGTCAACAACAGGGGACCCTGAGGGGATTGTACAAAAAAGTTATACAGGCGAGCCGGTTGCGGAGGGGGTGATTAAAAAAGTTGTTCAGGAATTTATCGGCGAAATTGAACAAACCGTCCCGGCGTTCTCTGCGGTAAGGATTAAGGGGCAGAGAGCGTATGATTTGGCAAGGAAGGGAATTAAAGTCGAGATGCCGACGCGGAAAGTGCATATATATAATATAGAGATTTTGGATTATGATTGGCCGATTTTAAAAATTCGGACGAGCGTTTCTTCCGGGACGTATATTCGGGCGCTGGGGGAAGATATTGGGAAGAAGTTGGGGACGGGAGCGTATTTGACGAGCTTGAGGCGGACGAAAATAGACAAATATTCCGTCGATGAGGCGACACCCCTTGAAGAATTTGAGAAAATGTGATAAGATTTTACGCATGATTAGCAAAGAAAAAAAGGCAGAGGCTATCAAGAAGCTCGCGCGTTCTGAAAAAGATGTTGGTTCGCCAGAGGTGCAAGTTGCTATCCTTACTGAAAGAATTAAGGAAGTTACCGAGCACGTCAAGGCGAATAAACATGATTTTATGGCGCGACGCGGACTTATGCAGATGGTCGGGAAGCGCAAGAAACTTTTGAAGTATCTTGAGAAGACTGATTTTAATCTGTATAAGGAAACTGTGTCAAAATTAGGTTTAAGAAAATAAGTTATATTTTCTTTCTCCTGGTTCTGCACTGTATAACTAGTCTCTGCTCAGAGAAAAGCGAAATCCCCCGATTCTTCGGGGGATTTTTGTAGGAGGAATTACTTTTTTCTGGGCCTTGCGGTCTTGGCGTGCTCGGGGTGAGCGGCGATATACGCCTGGCGGCGCTTTGCCTTGAGTTCTTCTTTGCTGCAACCGGCGTCGGGGCTCCGCAACCCAATTCTAACCAAGAAAGCATGGATGCTTTCCTTGTTGCCACGCTCGAGGAACAGGGTAAGGCCATCTTCGGCTTCGACCCAGGTATCGAGGATGTTCTGGAGGTCGATAAGGAGTCGGGGCTGGATTGCCTTGAACTCCTTAGCGACCGTCGCGCGGTCGACTTCGTCTTGCCGGCGCTCGCCGGGGCAGAATGAAAGGACGTAGGTCCGCGAGACCCTTCCTTGCGGGAGTCTCTTATCTGTCCAAGGTCCCGAGCCGACGACAATGTGGACGTCGTGCTCGTTACGAATCTTGTCGCGCAGTGGCCGGAAGAGTTCGACAATCGGGTCGATTGTCGAAAGGTCTCCGTGATGTTCGGCCCATTCGACCCTAAAATGTAGCGGGTCGGCCGCGTCGATAATGACGTGGGGTCGATCGAGGTTTTTTACCAAATTAGAAATAGGCATAAGTAAAATGCCCTCCTTTGAAAATTACTCTGTTCCTTCGAAAGAAACAGGCTAATTTATATTATATCATACATAAGCGAAAAAGTCAATGTCGGTGGGGGAATTACTGTCGGCAAAAGTGCTTTATTGTTCCAAAAAGAGACTGGGGGCTTTCTTTTGTGGTATAATAGAGATAGAAAATTAAAGTAGGAAAACGGCAGAGAAGAGTCGTGAGGATTTTACGGTTGCTCTCTGATGTTTTCCTAGTAAGAAAGGAAAATATGGATATTATAAATCCAAGTGGTAAGAAAACCACAGTGGTAAAAACGAATTGGTTAGGGAGGGAACTTTCGCTTGAAGTGAACCGGGTCGGTTTTCGGTCGACATCGTCGGTGTTGGTTAAATATGGCGATACGGTCGTCTTGGGGTCGGTAGTGGTTGGAACGAAGCCGGTAGTGCAGGACTTTTTCCCGCTTTCGATTGACTATGAAGAGAAGTTTTACGCTTCGGGGAAGATTTCTTCGTCGAAGTTTATCAAGCGAGAAGGGAAGCCTTCTGATAACGCAGTGTTAGTTGGGCGGTTGATTGACCGACCGATTCGGCCGTTGTTCCCGAAAGGCTATCGCCAAGAGGTGCAGGTGGTGGCGACCGTGCTTTCAATGGATCCGAATTTCCGTCCGGATGTGATTGGGATGCTTGCGGCGTCGTCGGCTTTGATGAATGCGGGGGTGCCGTTTGATGGGCCGGTGGCGGGGCTACGAATCGGTAGAATTAATGGGGAGTTTAAGGCGTTTTTGACGCCGGCCGAACGAGAAAAATCGTCGCTTGACCTTGTCGTGGCTTGTAAAGACGGAAAAGTCGTCATGGTTGAGGCCGGGGCGAAAGAAGTGCCAGAAGAGATGATTATTGAGGCGATGCATTGGGCAGTGGAAAATGTTCAACCGGCGCTTGATTTGCAAAGAGAGTTGCAAAAACTCGTGGATGCGCCGGAGCAGGAATATGAATTAGTTTTGCCGGATCCGGAAATTCAGGAACGAGTTGATAAGTGGACCGAAGGAAAGTTTGGCGAGAAAGTGCGCGGGAATGTGCTTGAGCGTGCGAGAGTTTTGGACGAGATGAAATATGCGATGCATGATGAGTTTGCGTTGGAACTTGGGGAAGGCGAAACGGACACCGAGAAAGTCGAGTGGTATGATGAGAATCTTCGAGATCAATATAACCAGGCGTTTGAACTTGCCGTGCATAAGGAAGTGCGACGCTCGATTGTTGAGGAGGGAGTGCGACCAGATGGACGAAAGACGACCGAAGTTAGACCGCTTTCGAGCCAAGTTGGGATTTTGCCGAGGACGCATGGTTCGTCGCTCTTTACTCGCGGAGTGACGCAGGCAATGAACATCGTGACGCTTGCGCCGCTTTCTTTGGCACAGTTGGTTGATACGATGGAAGTGACGGACGGGAAGCGTCGCTATATGCACCACTATAACGCGCCGGCTTATACGGTGGGGGAAGTTGGGCGAATGGGGTCGCCGGGGCGTCGCGAAATTGGGCACGGGTATCTTGCCGAACGCGCGCTACTCCCGGTCCTTCCGGACGAAGAAGATTTTCCGTATGCGATTCGAAGCGTGACGGAGATTATGTCGCAGAACGGTTCGACTTCGATGGCGGCGACTTGTTCTTCGTGCTTGGCGCTCATGGACGCGGGCGTGCCGTTGAAACGGCCGGTTTCTGGCGTCGCCATGGGGCTTATGGTGGATGTCGAAAAGGGTCATGAGATTACGGCGGACGATATTGATAAGGCGTATGTCTTGACAGATTTGATGGATGCGGAAGATTTTGCGGGGGACATGGACTTTAAGGTGACGGGGACGACGGAAGGGGTGACGGCGCTCCAGATGGACATGAAGGTTCACGGGCTTCCGGTGGAAATTCTTGAGAAGGCCATTAAGCAGTCGCACGAGGGAAGAATGTTTATTTTGGAGCATATGCTCTCCGTGCTTCCAGAGCCGAGAAAAGCGATTTCTGAATATGCGCCGAGAATTGAGAAGTTGATGGTAAATAAAGATAAGATTGGTGCGATTATTGGGAAAGGCGGGGAGACGATAAACAAGATTACGAGTGAAACTGGTGCGACGGTGGATGTTGAAGAATCTGGGCTCGTGACGGTTTCTGGAAACAATCCGAAGTCGATTGAACGCGCGGTGGAGTGGATTAAGAGCTTGGTTGAGGAACCGGAAGTGGGGAAGATCTATGAGGGGACGGTCGTTACGATTAAGGATTTTGGGGCGTTCGTAAATATTATGCCAGGAATCGACGGGATGCTCCATGTTTCGCAGATTTCTGATAAGAGAGTTGCGAAAGTGACGGATGTGCTTAAGGTGGGTCAGAAGGTGCGCGTTAGACTAACGGCTATTGACGATAGAGGGAAGTTGTCGCTCTCTATGCGACACCTAGATTAACAGAAAGTAGCCCTGCGGGGCTATTTTTGTGTTTTTAGATTATTTATGATATTATATAGTAGTTATGGCTACGAAGAAGAAATCTACAAGTAGAGGTGGGCGGGGAAGAAGCGCGTCGAAGAGAAGTACGCGCGAGGTAAGAAAAAAACAGGAGCTTCCGGGAGGGTGGGGGCAACAGGTTTTGGCGCTCATTTTAATTGCGTTTTCCGTGGTTCTAATTGCGACGTGGTTTTCGGGGGAGAAAAATGAGGTTTATCGAATTATTTTTTCGGTGATTGGGAACGGGATGTATGTTTTGCCGTTTTTGTTTACCTATCTTGCGGTGAAGATTTTTCGAAGCGAAGACAATCGGATTCCGCTGATTGTTTGGGTGGTGTCCGTATTCTTAATTGCGTTTGCGGCGGGGGCTAGCGGGGTGGCGACATATGGCCAGAAGGGGGCGCATGGGGGTGCGGTCGGGGAGTGGCTGAACGAGATGGTGTTGCCGATGGTGGGGAACGGGGCGGCGGTGTTCGTCTATATTGTGCTTATTGCGATTTGTTTGTTGTTTATTTTACAGAAAACTCCGAGTGCGGTGGTCCGCGGACTTAAAGGTTCGCTGAAGTCTAACGAAAAGCGAGAACTGCCAATGGACGTTAAGGGCAAAGACGAGGAAGTCGAAGAGGTTGAGGATAGGAAACGTGGGCTTAAATTTAGGGTAAATAAGGGGGTTGCGGTTGAAGAGGAGAAGAAAGAGGAGACGGCGCCGAAGAAACGCGGGTTGTTCGGGAAGAAGATGGATGTGCCGGCGGCGAAGGCGGAGGTGCCGAAACTTGAGATTCGGCAGGAAGAAAAGGCGCTGACGGTATTTTCGGATAAGGATTGGAAATTCCCGACGGCGGATTTGCTCGAGAAAAAGCAAAGTCCGGCGGACGCGGGGAATATTCAGCAGAACGCGGTTGTCATTAAATCGACGCTTGCGGAGTTTGGGATTGATGTCGAGATGGAGGGGGCGAATATTGGTCCGAGAGTGACGCAATATACGATGCGGCCGCCCGCGGGGGTGAATCTTTCGAAAATCTTGGCGCGCGATAAAGAGTTGGCGCTTAATTTGGCGGTTGATAAGATTAGAATTGAGGCGCCGATTCCAGGGACGCGGTCGGTGGGGGTGGAGATTCCGAATGTGAAGTCGGCTTCCGTGATGTTTAGGGGGATTATTGACAGTCGAGAGTGGAAGAACGCGAAAGACCCACTTACATTTGCGGTGGGGAAGGACATTTCAGGGAAGTCGGTAGTGGCGAATCTTGCGAAGATGCCGCACTTGCTTATCGCCGGGACGACGGGTTCAGGTAAATCGGTGATGACGAATACGTTGATTTCTTCGCTATTATGGAGGAACTCGCCGAGTGATCTTAAACTGATTATCGTGGACCCGAAGCAAGTCGAGATGGCGATGTATGACGCGGTTCCGCATCTTTTGACGCCGATTATTACTTCGACCGAGAAGGCGCTTTCTGCGCTTAAATGGGCGGTGAACGAAATGGAAAAACGCTATTCGCTTATGGCAGAAAAACGAGTGAAGAATATTGCGGATTATAATTCGAAGATTGCCGCGGAGGACGAGGGGAAGAACGAGAAAGCGGACGAAGGCGAAACGCCGAAGGAAGGGAAGATGCCTTATATCGTCGTCGTGATTGATGAGATGGCGGATTTGATGATGATGGCGGGGAAAGACCTTGAAATGTTGATTGTTAGAATCGCACAGAAGGGGCGCGCGGCAGGGATTCACCTCGTGCTTGCGACGCAGCGTCCGGAAGTCAAGGTGATTACGGGTTTGATTAAGGCGAACGTTCCGGGAAGGATTGCCTTCGCGGTCGGAAGCCAGATTGACTCGAGGATTATGCTCGACCAGGGTGGGGCGGAGAAGTTGCTCGGGAAGGGTGATATGTTGATGTTGACGACGGAGATGATGGGGAAGCCGAGGCGGATTCAGGGGGCGTGGATGTATGAAGACGAGAAGGGGAACGGAGATGTGAAGAATTTAACGGATTTCTTACGAGCGCAGAGGCCGCCGGAATATAATCCGGAAGTGATCGCGCAACCGGTGCAGGTTAAAGGGATGGGGCCGGCTGATGGTGGGGCGATTGGTGACCTTGGGAGAAAATATGACCCGAATGACCCGGTGGTCAGGAAAGCAGTGGAGATTTCTATCTCGAAGGGGAAGTTCTCGACGGCGATGTTGCAGACGTATCTCGGGAAAGGACACGGATTTGTTTCGGGGCTTGCGATTTGGTTTGAGGAGATTGGCGTGATTGGGCCGCAAAATGGGAATAAGCCGCGGGATATGCTGATCAAAAGCCTTGACGAATTTGATAATTTAGCCAATCTGTGATAAAATATAGGTAATATTAACTCGGCTAACAGCGTTTGGCGTGTTAGCTTTAACCAAAGGAGCAAATCGTGAAACAATACGAACTTACGTTCTTGATTCACCCTGACCTTGAGATGAATACCGAAAAGGTGGTTGGGAAAGTCAAAGAATTGATTGATGCCAATGGTGGTAAGGTGACTAAAGAAGTCAACGAAGGCAAGAAACGTCTTGCTTATGCCATCAAGGGGCAAGAGTTCGCGGTTTATTACTATCTCGAGGCGGCACTTCCAGCGGAAGCACCAGCGAAAATTTCGAGTGCGTTGAACATCGTGGACGAAGTATTGCGCTATCTGCTAGTGGCGGTTGACGAACGGAAACTCAAGGCGGAAGCCAAGAGAGCCGAACGTCGCGCGGCCCGTGCAGAAGAAGTAGCAGCAGACGAAGAAAAAACTGAGGAGGAATAATTATGCGTGGCTTTAGTAAAGCTATTATCACAGGAAACTTAACAAGAGATCCGGAACTTCGAACAATTCCGAACGGAACGAACGTTTGTTCGTTTACCGTGGCGGTAAATCGATTGTATAAGGACTCAAGTGGGAATCAACAAGAAGCGGTTTCTTTTATCGATTGTTCGGCTTGGGGGAGACTTGGCGAGATGATTTCTCAATATGCTAAGAAAGGAACGGGTGTGCTCGTTTCGGGACGGCTCGACCAGCGAAGCTGGGAAGACAAGAACGGACAAAAGCGCAGTCGAGTGGAAATTGTCGTGGAAGATTTTAACTTTACTGGGCCGGCGAGTAATGGCGGCCGTAGCGGGGGAGACGGCGGCAGTAGTTATGGTGGGGATGATGTAAGGGGGATGGGGAATGACGCGGCAGCAGAAGAAGCGCCGGCGAGTGACGAACAATCCGGAAAAGCCGACGAAGAAATTGATCTGTCTAACGTCCCCTTTTAATTAAAAGATAAGGAGAAAAATGAGAAGAGTTAAAGTTGACTCTAATGTATATTTCGATTATAGAGATGTGAAAACTTTGCAGAAGTTTCTTGATCCTTATGGTCGAATTGAGGCGGGGGCTCGAACTGGTCTTACCGCGAAGCAACAGCGCCAACTCGCCGTTGCAGTGAAGCGGGCGCGACATTTGGCATTACTGCCGTTTGTTAGCGCGAACTAATATGAAGGAAGGGGTATATATTATATATGTATGGTCCAACGGATTTGAAAAAGAATGTCTTGATTACACTTGACGGGCAACCGTATAAGGTGGTCGAGTATTCGCAGAAAGTGATGGGGCGGGGTGGCTCGATTGTCAATGTTAAAGTGAAAAACTTGATGACGGGAGCGCTTTTGCCGAAGACTTTTAAGGGTCAAGAAAAGATTGAACCGGCGGAAGTCACGACGCGAAAAGTGCAGTACCTCTATCGGGATGATGAAAAGTTTTATTTCATGGACCCGGAAAACTTTGAGCAATATGAGTTACTTGCCGACATGGTGGGTGATTCGAAAGACTTTATGAAGGACGGGGATGAGATGGAAATCCAATTCTATAATGGAACGCCAATTAACCTTGTTTTGCCGAAAAATCTTTGGCTTGAAGTGACTTATACCGAGACCGCCGTAAAAGGTGACACGTCAACGTCTGTGATGAAAGACGCGACGCTTGAAACCGGAGTAGTGGTTAAGGTGCCAGCATTTATTAAAGTCGGAGACGTCGTAAATATTGACACTGAGACTTATGCTTACCGAGAACGTCGCAAGTAGAGCCGAATTCAAAATTGCAAACGCCGCACAGGCGTTTGCTTTTGATTTTCGCGGGAAAATAGTGCTTGATATTGGTAGTTCGACGGGGGGATTTACGGAGTATGCGCTAAAACATGGGGCGAAGAAGGTGATTGCGGTTGAGAAGGGGACGCGGCAGATGAAGGCGCCGCTTAGGTTCGACCCTAGAATTGAGTTACATGAGAAAACTGATGTGTTCGATTTTGAGGTTGAAGAGAAGATTGATACGATTCTTGCGGACGTGTCATTTGTTAGCCTTAGAAAAGTATTATTGCGCGCAAAAACCAATTTGGCGAATGAGAAAACTGAATTTTTGGTGATGTTGAAGCCACAGTTTGAAGCGGAACCGAGGCAACTTTTTCGGGGGGTTGTTAAGAATGAGAAGATGAGACGGGGGATTATTCGGGATTTTGAGGAGTGGCTCCCTAAAAACGGATTTTTAATAAAAGGTAAGCGAGATAATACGCTTTCGGGGAAAAACGGGAATTTGGAGAGATTTTATTATTTGGCGCTTGCTAAAAAATAGGCATAAGCATATAATATAATATATGAAACTGTTACAAGGAGTGGGCGATTTCTTCGCGATGGATGTTGGGACGACCTCGGTGCGTATTGTGCAGCTTGCGGGTGACCAGCAGCACGGTTGGAGTTTACAGAAGTATGCTTATATTCCGGTGGATGAAAAAACTTTGCAGGATTCTTCGGAGCTTGGGAAAAAGAGATTTCAAGATATTATTATGACCGCGGTGACGCAGGCGGGGATTCGGACGAAAAATATTGCGGTGGGGATGCCGGCGGGGAAGACCTTTACGACGATTGTTGAAGCCGAGAGCCAAGACCCGAAAGATTTGGCGAAGACGATTAAGTATCAGCTCGACCAATATATTCCGATGGCGATAGACGAAGCGAAAGCGGATTTCGTCGTTCTTGGGCCTTCGCCGAATGACCCGGGGAAAGTTGAGGTGTTGATTTCTTCGACGGCGAATGACTATGCGGAGACAATGCTTGAGAAAATCGAAGGAATGGGATTTAACGTGATTGCTATGGAGCCGGAGCCGCTCGCGATGGCGAGGGCGCTAATCCCACCTGGGGTTGTTGATGCGCGGATGATTGTTGACCTCGGGGAGAGGTCCACGGACCTCGTCGTCGTTTTCCGAGGAGCGCCGAGATTGGTGCGTTCGATTCCGGGCGGATTTGATTTACTTGTCAAGACAGTGGCGGGCGCGCTGTCCGTGCGCGAAGACCAGGCGAGACAGTTTATTCTTAAATTCGGTTTGGCGCAAGATAAGATTGAGGGGCAAGTCTTTCGGGCGCTAGATTCGACGCTCGAAACATTTTCGTCCGAACTTACGAAATCGGTTTTGTTTTTCCAGGGGAAGTATATTAACGTCAGAGTTGGTGGGATTATACTTTCGGGATTCGCGGAGATTATTCCGTTTATTGCGGAGTATATCGAGGCGAAGACGGACGTGCCGACGATGCAGGGAAATCCTTGGCAGTTGGTTAGGGTTTCGCCGGAGCAGAGAAATGCGCTGATTAACGTTTCAAGTGAATTTGCGGTGGCGATTGGGCTGGCAGAGAGGAGTAATGGATAATGTTTGAGATTAACCTCGTTCCGGATGTTAAAGCGGAGATGATTCGGGCGCAGAAGAAGCGCAATGTGGTGTTTTTTGCGGCGGCGACGGTTTCCGTGATTGCGGCGGGATTGGTTTTGCTTTTGCTTTCGGTAAAAATTGGGCAAGACGTGATTATCGGCAATAAAGATAATCAACTTGAGTTAATGTCGTCAACGCTCCAGAAATATGATGGGTTGGACGAGCTTTTGACGGTGCAAAAACAAATGGCGGACCTTCGGACGATTGGCGAGAATAAAACAATGCTTTCGCGCGTGTTCCCGGTTCTGCACTCGATTGTTGAGGCGGAAAATGGAGATGAGATTAACATTTCTTCGCTTGATGTGAATTTGAACGATTCGGAAGTGACGGAGTTGTCGTTTGACGGGCAGGCGAATGCGGGCGCGAACACGGACGGGATTGATTATCGCGTGCTTGAGTCGTTTACGAAGTCGATTAGTCTCATGAAATATGATTTTGGGCGATATGTTGATATTAACGGCGAGGAAATACCGACGATGTGTATTTTCGAGTCGGGAACAGACGGAGTGCCGTTCCAGGATGAAAAGGGAATCTATGCGCTTTGGAAAAAGGGAGCGGAAGATTGCGACCCGTCGAAAGTTAACGAAGGGCAAGACGATGAGGAATATAAATCCGAGGCGGCTATTTCGAACGGTAAACAACTTCAAGATGTTCAACTTCCGTCGAATTGTGCGGGGGCGGACGGAACGGACGTGGTTTGTATCCGTCGGACGCCGCAATTTAACGAGTGGTATAGTAAAAATTACTTGCAACTTGACGGGACGATTAGCGGGATTCCGCATTTCGAGAGCCAGTGTATTCAATATTCCGGGACGGAAACTAGCAGTTCTCCGCAATGGTCGAGCACCAATAACGACTGTGTGATGTCGCCGGATGGAATTGAGATTACGAGTTCGACGAACGGTAAAGAAGCAGGTGGGGAATTGGTCTTGATGTTTAGTGCGATATTAAGAATTGACCGGAATGTGTTTAATTTTAATAATAAACACATGATTACCATTACGCCGTCGGGGAGGCAGAACGTGACCGATTCGTTTGTCCAGGTTGGTGATATGTTTACCGAGAGAGCAAAGGCAATAGGGACGGAGGAATAAAATGGCAAAATCTCGTGATGTAACAAAAAGGTTAAAAATTAGCAAGGCACAGAAGAATATGTTTGCCGCGGTTGCGGGGGCGGCGCTTATACTTGGGGTTTCCTTGGTGTTTTCTGTGTATTTCTTGAGGCATATTCGGTTTAACGGGACAGTGATCTCTGAAAAAGATAAGGCCATACAGGGTTATTCGGACGCAATCCGTGACATTGGAGTTTGTCGAGCGCCGAGCGGTAAAATCTATAATAATACGGAGCTTGAGAGATGCGTGCCGGATGAGGTGGATCTTAATTCGATCCCGAATACGTTGCGATATAACGTGATTGTGAATGCGTCGCAGAATAAGGCGCTAGAAAGCGTTGGACGTTCGGGGCTTGCGATTTGTTATGACACGGCGACGAATACGCAAAGGACGTTCGATTGGATGTATGAACGATATAATTTGGCGACGACGGACGCAGATAGGGAATATTATTTGGAGATGATTTCGATGTGTTCGGCACTAAGGGTAATTCCGGACGCGTTGCCGTCGAGCGCGAATCCGTTGGCGCTCGGGGCGAGCCTTAATAAGATTTTCCAGATTTCTAGTTACGAGCCAGATGGAATTACACCGGGAGGAGAAATCGAAAGCGACCTTCCGGGGATTGGCGCGATTGGAGTTTCGCTTCAGGTTGAGAGTAATAATGCGGCGACGACGATGAACGTGCTTAATAATATTGAAAAATCAATTCGTGAAATTAAAATCCGGACGGCGAGAATCGAGTATAGAGGTGGCGGGCTTAGGCTCAATGCTTCGGCGATGGCTTATTATACCGCTCCGGCGGAACTTACGGAGTCGATTGAGGTTGTTCGCGGGGACGGTAAAATATTAAGAGATACGACGGAGGGAGAACAGTGAAAACTTCGGATTATATTAGTTTGAGTTTCATCGCGATTCTCGTGACGGTTGTGGCTTATTTTCTGGTTAATTCAATTCTCGGAGACCCGAGTAAAGCGACGGTCCGGTTTGAATATGTTGACGGGATTTCTAGAGAACTCGATTTGCCGAGTGAAGAGATTTTTAACGCGGCGGCGGTAAATCCGACGGTTGAAGTCTATGTTGGTAGTTGCGTCGATCAAGACCAAGATGGGATTTTGTCCGATAAAGAAAAACGAGATTGTGGACTCATTACGAACGAGGAGGCGACAACGGAAAACAATTATTCCGAGGAGAATAATGGACTTAGTGATGATGAGAATAACGCAATAAATAACGAGAATGGGTACGCGAACGGAACTTCGGCGCAGCAGAGGGAAGCCGTCGAGAACGATATTCAAGAATATCAACAGCAGCAACAACAAACCAATGCCGCGAATAATGCTGACGCGGCGGCAAGGCAAGAGACGGTTTCGGGGAGTTAGATTATGGCGCTCCTCACAAAAGATGTCCAGGAAAGAGTAGTTTCGCTTCTTCAAGAAGAGGGGTTGGTTGATTCGCAGAGGGTGAATGAAGTGCGGGCGGGAGTTGCAATTTCTAAACAGCCGATTTTGGCGGCGCTTATCTCTCAAAAACTTACGAATAGTGAGACGATTGCGCACGCGACAGCGGTGGCGATGAGAGTGCCGTTTGTCAATCTTAAAAACGTAAAGATTGAACAAGAAATATTGCTTAATCTTCCACAAGACGTTGCGGAGAGAAGTATGGCGGTGCCGCTTGAGGAAAAAGATGGGCGACTTACGGTCGCGATGATTGACGTGACAAATGTTCAGGCGACGGATTATCTTGCGACGCTAGTGCGGAAACCGATTCGAACGGTGATGGCGAGCGAGGAGGGGATTCGCGCAGTTTTGATGCAATATCGAAACGATTTTTCGAGCGTCAAGAAGGCGGCGAAGAGTTCCCAGGAAGAACAGGCGCAGAGAACGGCAAGAAGAAATATGAATGCGAAGACGATTACACAAGATTCGCCGATTTCTAAAGCGTTGACGACTATTTTGGATTATGCGGCGAAGTCGAAAGCGTCAGATATTCACATTGAACCGCTGGAAAATTCGCTCGTGATTAGGTGTCGGATTGACGGGGTGCTTCGACAAGTGATGGAGCTTCCGAAAGCAATTGAGCCGGCACTAGTGTCGCGCATAAAAATTCTATCGAATCTTAAAATTGATGAGCACCGCGTTCCGCAGGACGGTCAGTTTACGGTGGTGGTAGATGATAAAGAAATAGATCTTCGTATTGCGATTTCTCCGGTGGTTTGGGGCGAGCAGGTCGTGATTCGTCTTCTTGATAAGAACGGAACGGCGATGGAAGTTGAGAAGATGGGGATGACGGGGCGAGCGCTTAGAGCGGTGACGAGGGGGATTGAAAAACCGAACGGGATGATTCTCACGTCGGGTCCGACGGGTTCGGGTAAATCGACGACGCTATATGCGTTGATTAAAAAGATTAAGAGTGAGGCGATTAACATTGTTACGCTTGAGGACCCGGTTGAGTATAAGATGGACGGCGTGAACCAGATTCAAGTGAACGTGGACGCGGGGTTGACTTTTGCTTCGGGGTTGCGCTCGATTTTGCGTCAAGATCCGGACGTAGTGATGGTGGGGGAGATTCGCGACTCGGAGACGGCGAATTTGGCGGTGCAAGCGGCGCTTACGGGGCACCTCGTTTTCTCGACGCTGCACACGAACTCGGCAGCGGGGATTTTGCCGCGTCTTCTTGATATGGGGATTGAGCCGTTCCTGATTGCATCGACGCTTAATACCGTGATTGGGCAGAGGCTTGTTAGGCGAGTTTCCGAGAAAAAGGAGGCGTATCAGTCTAGCGAGATGGAGACGAGAGAAATAAATGACGTGCTTGGAAGAGTTTTGCCACAGAAGCAGGGGGACGTGGCGAAGATTTCGGAGGATTTGGGTTATCCGGGGTTGCCGGTGGTGAACCCGAGGGGATATGTACTCGTTAAAGGAGTGGAAACTAAAGAGTCGCCTGGGGGATTTGTTGGGCGGACGGGGCTTTATGAAGCGATTGAAGTTGATGAAGACATTCAGAAGTTAATTGTGGCGCGAGCGACGGCGGGTGATATTATGAAGGTGGCGAAGGCGAAGGGGTGTATTACGATGAGGCAAGACGGAATATTGAAGGCGCTTTCGGGAATAACAACAATTAAGGAGGTGGACCGCGTGGCATCTGACCTTGCTTAATTGATGATGCTTGTGGTAAAATATGGTTATGGAAAATAGTGGGCCGAGGATTGAAACGTTGCTTGAGGAATGTATTCGGCGGAATGCGTCGGACTTGCATATTCAAGTTGGGTTGCAACCGATTTTGAGGATTGACGGGAAATTGACGGCGATTGCGAATCAGCCGGTTTTGACGCCGCCGATGATTGAACAGTTGATTTTTGCAACGCTCGATGAAGTGCAACAAAAGATTTTGCTTAAAGATAAGGAATTTGATTATTCATTTGCGTTTGGAGAACTCGGACGGTTTCGTGCGAACGCGTTTCATGAAAGAGGGAACCTTGCTTGTGCGTTTCGGTTGATTCCGAACAAGATTTTGAGCGTGGCGGAGCTTGGACTTCCGGGGGTGGTTGAAAGTTTTGCGGATTATCCGAGGGGATTAGTGCTCGTTACGGGTCCGACGGGTTCGGGTAAATCGACGACGCTTGCGGCGATTGTCGATAAGATTAATCGTGAGAAGGCGTTACATATTTTGACGATTGAGGACCCGATTGAGTTTACGCATAAATCGCAACGGTCGGTCGTGGTGCAGAGGGAAGTGCATTATGATACTTTTTCGTTTTCGGCGGCGCTGAGGTCGGCGCTTCGCGAAGACCCGGACGTGGTACTTCTTGGGGAGATGCGCGACCTTGAGACGATAAGTTCGGCGATTACGATTGCAGAAACGGGGCATTTGGTGCTTGCAACGTTACATACGAATTCGGCGGCACAGTCGGTTGACCGTATGATTGACGTGTTTCCGGCGCACCAACAACCGCAGATTCGGTCGCAACTTTCTAATATTCTTATGGCAATTTGCGCGCAGAGGTTGGTGCCGACGATTGGCGGAGGACGGATTGCGGCGGCGGAAATTATGGTTGCGAACGCGGCGATTCGGTCGCTTATTCGTGAAGGTAAAACACACCAAATTGATTCGATGATTCAGACGGGGGCAAGCGCGGGAATGCAGACGATGGACACGACGCTCGCGGGGTTGGTTAAGAGCGGGACCGTGACGTATCAAGACGCGAGGGAATATGCGGTGGATCTTGAAAACTTCGAGAGGCTAGTGAGAGGGTAAGATGAGAAGATTTAGCTATAAGGCGACAGAAAAAGCAACTAGGAAAACCGTTTCGGGGGTTATTCAGGCGGAAAGTGAGCGCGAGGCGGGGCGGCTTTTAGTTGAGCAAGGTTATATTCCGGACAGAGTTGAGGAGGAGGACACTCGAAGTTTTCTCGCGAAGATAAAGAATAAAGTTTCGGCGAAAGATCGAATTATCTTCACGAGGCAATTTGCGACGTTGATTGGGGCGGGGCTTCCGATGTCGCGTTCGCTTAAAACTGCGTCGGAGCAAGCAACATCGCAGGCGATGAAAGCGGTGATTGATGACGTGACGACGAGCGTGGAGGCAGGTAAGTCGCTGTCCGATTCGTTGGCGCAACATCCGGACGTGTTTAATGATGTTTATTTGTCGCTCGTGGCGGCGGGTGAAATGTCGGGTACGCTCGATACGGCACTTGCGAGATTGGCGGCGCAGGACGAAAAAGATTCGAATATGATTTCTAAAATTCGCGGGGCGATGGTCTATCCGGGAATTATCTTTTTCGTGATTATCGTTGTGCTTGCGTTTATGATGATTATGGTGGTTCCGGAAGTGAGAAAACTTTATGCGGACATGAACGAGGAATTGCCGGCGATTACGCAAGTGTTGGTGGAGATTTCTGATTTTTTTGCTAAACAATGGTGGGTGGTGTTGATTGTTACGGCGCTGATTGTTTATGGAATTTTGTGGTATCGGAAGACGTCGGCGGGGAAGAAGACGTTTGCGCTATTCAAACTTAATGTGCCGGTGTTTAAGGGGTTGTTCCAGAGGCTTTATATGAACCGGTTTTGTCGGACGATGGAGATGTTGCTTGGGACGGGCGTGTCGATGCTTGACGCGATGCATATTTCTGCTCGAGCGACGTCGAATTATTATATGCAAGAGCAGTTTGAGTCGGCGGCGGAGAAAGTGAAGGCGGGGCGGCCGCTTTCGGAAGCGGTACAGGATCTTGATTATGTTTTGCCGCTCGTTCCGCAGATGGTTAATATTGGCGAACAGTCGGGTAAAATTGACGAGATGATTGGGAAGGCGGCGGAAGTGTATGAGAATGAACTTGATGAGAAAATTGCGAATATTTCGACGATGATTGAGCCGTTTTTGATGGTGGTGATGGCGGGGCTGATCGGCATCGTAATTGCCGGGACGCTGTTGCCAATCTACTCATTAGTCTCTTCAGTTTCTTAATATTTGGCGCATTTCTGCGTCAAAGCTTCCAGTACTCAAGAGACGTACCTTTAAGTACGTCTCTTTCCGTGCTTCGGCTTTTCCTTGAACTGCATCCAAATCTTAAAAAACTTGAATGTGGTATAATGGGTTTATGTTTGAAATTTGTGTTCTTATTTTTGTGATTATTCTCGGGGCGGTGATGGGGAGTTTTGCGTGCTGTCAAGCGTGGCGGATACGGCTCAAGGAAGAGGGGAAGAAGGACCCGGGGAAAAGGAGCGTGTGCATCGCTTGTGGGAAGAAGCTGAAGTGGTTTGAGAATATTCCGATTTTGTCGTGGCTAATACAAAAAGGGAAATGCCGGAAGTGCGGAACCGCAATAGGGCGGGCGGAGATTTTGGCGGAGATACTTGGGGCGGTGAGTTTTGGGGTGATTGGTTGGAACTATTTGTGCGTTATTCCGGAGGAGGTGGGGCCCTTGGAGATGCTCGCGACGATTAATTTGCCGGCTATGGTTGCAGCGATGGCGGCGATGGTGGGGCTGATTTTGCTTGCGGTGTATGATGGGAAGTGGGGGGAGATGCCGGTTTCGATTTTGATTTATACGGTTGTGATGAGCGGAGTTTATGCGGCGTTTGATTTTACGGAAATATGGAGTTTAGTGGGGGGTGTGGCGATTCTCTCCGGGACGTATTATTTGTTATACTTTTTGTCGAAAGAGAAGTTAGTTGGGGGAGGGGATTGGATTTTGTGTCTTGCGATTGGGTTTTTGCTTGCGGATTGGAGATTGGCGCTAGTTGAACTTTGTTTGTCGAATTTGCTTGGATCTATCGTAATGCTTCCGAAGCGCAAGAAAAAGATGGCGTTTGGGCCGTTTTTGGTCGTTGCGTTTGTAATCATTTTTGCGACGAAAGGCTGGCTGCTTTCTACGCTTGCGATGGAGCTTTAGGTTAGTTCGCTGTGAAACTTTTCGTGGATTTCTTTTAGGTGGGGGTCGGTGACGTGGGTGTAAATTTGGGTCGTGGAAATGTTGGCGTGGCCGAGCATGGCTTGGACGCTTCTGAGGTCGGCGCCGTTCATGAGGAGGTCGGTTGCAAAAGAATGTCTTAAAGTGTGCGGGGTGACGTGCTTCGTAATGCCCGCGGCGCGGGCGTATTTTTCGATGATGCGTTGGACAGAGCGGGGAGTGAGGCGGCGGAAATTACCGCTTGTGTCGACGGTGTTTAAGTTGTGGGAATTGTTTAGGAAAAGGGCTGGGAGGGAATCGTCGCGGACGGCGAGATAATCTTTTGTTGCTTCGGCGGCGGCTTCGCTGATGAAAATCGGGCGGTCCTTTTTGCCTTTACCGCGGACGATAAATTCGCGACGGTCGAGATTGATTGAATCGCGGTTGAGGCCTATGAGTTCGGAGACGCGGAGGCCGCCGGAGAAGAGGAGCTCGATGATGGCGCGGTCGCGGAGTCCGGATTCGGTGTCCGAGGGAATAGCGTTTAGTAAATCTTCGACTTCGTCAAAGTGGAGGAAGGTGACTTGTTTTTTGACGGCGCGGGGAAGGTCGACTAAACTTGGGTCGAGAGTTTTGATTCCGCGGCGAGTGAGATATTTGAGGAAGCCACGGAGAGCGATGAGATGGTAGGCTTGAGTTAGGGCGGAAAGGCCTTCGTCGCGGACATCATTTGTGTAACGATTGAGTTTTAGGCGGTATTTGCGGAGGAGTTCGGGGTCGATTTCTTCCGGTCTAATCTCGTCTTTTTCGAGGATTTCCGTGCAGAGTTCATAAAAACGATAGAGGTAGAGACGGTAGTTTTCGATAGTCTTTTTGGAGCGGCCTTTTTCGACTTCGAGGTGTTCGAGGAAATCGTCGATGAGCTCGTTGATGTCGGTATTATTGAGATTCGTGGGAGTTGCCATAAGGGTATTATAGTATAAAAAAAATATTATTGCAAAAGCGGAATGGGCGTGGTATGATAGAAGTGCGAAAGTCGATAGATGTTTCTGATTAGAACAGAGACCGTTCATAATATATTTTGGAATAATATTTTTGCCTACGCTAGCAAATGAAATGGCACCATGAGGAGCCATAGTTTGCTATGGTAGGTCTGACGGTCTCTGTCGGCTTTCGCACCTCGTGGTGCCATTTTTGTTCCAGTCCTCGAGGTATAAAAAGTTAAAAAGGAGGACTATGCAACCCATAAAACAAATTAACGCAATCAACCGCTGTCTCGGGATTTCTTTCGCCGGACTTGCGGTTCTAGTTTTAGGGTTCATATTCGCTCCAACTTTAATCAGTGAGGCCTCCGCCACCGAGAATGTCGCCACTGCTGTTTCTTGGGATGTGGTTTCCTTGACACTTGATCCGGGTGGTGATGTTAACTTCGGGGAAGTTGTCCCCTCATCGCGCGATATTTCGATTGGTAACTTTGGTACTCAAAAGGTAGTAAAAAAGAACGTTACCGTGACGACTAATGGTGATTATTATGCTGTTTATTTGTCAACTTTCGGAGAGAATAACGCTCTAAAAACTAGTTCCGATACGGTCCAGGCCATTCCTCCTATCGGTAACAGAGCCGCTGGTGCTGATTCTTCTAGTTTTGCTACTACGTCTTGGGGGTTTGCGATTCCGACTAGTGAAACCGCTTCTATCTTTTCTGCCTATGATGATTTTTTAGTTAATCCTGCGGATACACAAGCCAACAATCTCACTAAACTCGGGACCGGTTCGGTTGTTTATAATACTGGTCTTTGGTCTGCGGTCCCGACTCTTTCCAATGTTTCTTTGATTCATCAACAGTCGACCAATGTCGCTACTGGTTTTTCTTCTGGTGATAACTTTCCGATTTATTATTCTATCATGATTGATACAGACACTATGGCCGGAACGTATGAGAACCAAGTAGTTTATACCGCGATTGCGAGAGCTGGGCGTGGTGATATTAGCTATAACGTTTCGAGAGATAAAGACATTGCCACGAGTTATCCGGGAGAGATGGAAGTTTTGCGAATTGACTTGGCCGTTACGAACTCCGGTCTAACGCCGGCGCTTGCGACTAGCGATTTGGAAATCCGCCTCGTTCCGCATAATGTCATTGCTAATAATAATTATTCTGTTGTTGGGCTGGTTGCTACCGATTATCCGATTTGCGTTCCAGCAAGCGTTACTTCCGAGGGGCAAAGCGCAGAAATTGGTTGTAGCTTACCTTTAATGGGAGCTAAAGGCTCAACTGATATCGCCGGAGATCACGTTGTCACCGAGGGTAGCACTTATGATTTTTGGGTTAAGGTTACTCTTCCCGACACATCGACCGTCGATTATGTTAGTCATTATAAGGAAGACACCACCGACGTGGCGAGCCTTACTTATAAAACTGGTCTCCAAAGTATAAATACGAGTGGTGATTTTCTAATTACCAAAATGCAACAAATGACGGGAAGTGTTTGTCTAGCTACTAATATGTGGAACAGTCAAACCGGAAGTAGCGCCAGAATCTATGACTATCGCGGGCAAGACGGCGACAACCCGCTTCTTGCAGTTGGGGCGGATGCGAATGGGGTTTCGAGTTTTATCCTTACCGACACGCGTGATTCTAAACCTTATCTTATCCGGAGACTTGCGGATGGGGACTGTTGGATGGTACAAAATCTCAACCTTGACCTCGCGACGGTTGGAACCATAACGACTGCAAATACCGATATAAGTTCAAATTGGACGCCGAGTTTACGGTATGGGCAGACGGGAACTGCGTACGGAGACGATTCCGAGATATTTGTGTCTATGTATGATAGTAAGTATAAATACTATGACGCTTCCGAGGGAGCTATAAAAACAGACGATTCGTATAATCAGGCGCACGCCACAAGTTATTTTGGTAATTATTATACTTCTTCTGCGGTTACCGCAGAAAAAAGAGGCAGCATTTGTCCGACTGGTTGGCAAATTCCAAATCTAAGTCGTAGCGGTAATTTAAACCGTAGTTTGGCGAATCTTGTTGCTAGGTATGGGATAGAACAAAATAGTCTTATTGCGGAACATCCCGAGATTAGGCAGCTTCCGCTTTCATTCGGTACCACCGGTTATAGTTATAACTATAACCTATTGGATGCTCCGGAATCTCGCACTATGATATTTATAGGCGAAGAAGATGGATATAACTTCTATTTTGACGTTTCGCATCTCCTTCAGTTCGCGAATAGTGTTAATGCAAAATCTAGCGCATTGGTAGTTCGTTGCGTTGCTCGTTAGATTGTCTTTTCCTCCTTAACGATTAAAACGGCAAGGAGGAAACTGGCTTGAAACGACTAGCGGGTGTATTTTTCGTTTAGGTCGGAGTAATCGTAGAGTTCGGAATCGTCGAACCAGAGTTTGATTTCTTTTTTGGCTTCTTCGGGGGAGCCGGAAGCGTGAATTAAGTTCGGGACACCGATACCTTTAGCGTCGGAGTAGCCGAAGGACATATGGGAATAGTCGCCGCGGATGGTGCCCATTTCGGCGGACTTGGGTTCGGTCGGGCCGACGATTTTGCGGACCAAGGGGACGCATTCGACGCCTTCGAGAACCATGGCGATGACGGGGCCGGTCATCATGTAGGCGACGTTGTAATGGAAGGCCTGTTCGCCGCGGCGAGTGATCATTTGGCCGATGTCTTCGTAGTGGGCACGGTAATGGTCTTCGCTCGGCATGACCATTTTCATGCCGACGATTTTGAGGCCGACGCGTTCAAAGCGTTGGAGGATTTCGCCGACAAGACCGCGTTGGACGGCGTCCGGCTTGCAGACTACTAAACTTCTTTGGATGAGATCTTTTTCTTTTCCCATGTTAAACTCCTTTTTAGAGATTATAACACTTCGAGGCGCAGAGGGGAAGAGTCCGTTATTGTGCGAGAAGATGGATAGAAAAATGGTGACCCGGGCGGGAGTTGAACCCACAACCTTCTCCTTAGGACGGAGCTGCTCTATCCAATTGAGCTACCAGGCCAGACGCATATATTATAACACGGGATTGTGATATAATGGTATCATGAAATTGAAATTACCGTTTAAATCTGGTGATGCGAAGGAGCATAAGACCGAGAGGGAAAAGGTCGAGGAGCGCAGGGAAGAGGTTTTGTCACGAGGAAGGAAGTTCAAATATCCGCTTCAGTATGCGAAGCATAAGCTCGTCATCAACACGATTATTATTGCGACGGTTGGGGTGGTTCTCTTAGTCATCGCGGGGTGGGCGGCGCTTTACAAGTTTCAAGATATGGGGGATATTATGTATCGGATTTCTAGGGTGGTTCCGGTTGCGGTCGCGAAAGTGGACGGCAAAAACGTTTTGTTTTCGGATTATTTAATGACGGTGAGGAGTAGCCTTGCGGCGCTTGACCAGCAGTCTTCCGTGCTTGATACGAAGGAGGAAGATTTTGGGGCGGTTGAAAATGGCTATAAAAGACAGGCGCTAACACAGGCGGAGGAACTTACCTTTGCGCTGAAACTCGGAGAGGAACTTTCGATTTCCGTGTCGGATGAGGAGGTTGCGAAGGCCTTTGATGAACATAGGCGAGTTGGCGGGGCGGAGAGGAGCGAGGAGAGTTTTTTGAAAGTACTCAACACGAATTTTGGGCTTTCGAAAGATGAATATGAGAGGATGTTGTATCTTTCGCTCATGAAGAGTAAGGTTGCACAGGCGATTGATGCGGAGGCGGAGAAAGTTGCGAAGGAAATTGAGGCAAAACTCGCAGGGAACGGTGGGGATTTTGAGGCGGTTAGAAATGAGATGGGGAATAAAGTTGAGTTTGGGGCGACCGGGGGGCTTATTGACAACAAAAACGTTGACGGGGGGCGGAGCGGAATGGCGAGTAATCTTGGGGTTGGGGAAGTTTCTAAAAGGTTCCTGTCGAGCAATGGGGACGGGTACTATTTCGTGAAAACGCTGGAAAAGACCGAGACGCAGGTCAATTATATTTCGCTTTATGTAAAATTTACCGAGTTTTCTAGGAGGTTTAAGGAAGTGAAAGAGGCGGGGTTGATTACGGAGTATATTAGTCTGCCAGAACTGGGAGAATAATGAATAACGAATAATAAATAGAAAAAACAAGACTCTGGTGAAGAGTCTTGTTTTTTGTTCTTGGGTTCTTGGGTTTGGGGACTATGAATGGAGCCGATGGCAGGGATTGAACCTGTGACCTGCTCGTTACGAATGAGCTGCTCTACCAACTGAGCTACATCGGCCTATTTCTTGTTATTTTTGTCCATCTCGACGTTTTTTCGCTCTCGCTCGCCCATAAGGCGCGCTTCGAGCGGAGAAAACGCCAATCTGGGCAAAAATACCAGCGAAATAGGTACGATATGGACAGAATATGTAAAGGTTTGGTGCGGGTAGAGGGAGTCGGACCCTCGTCTCATCCTTGGGAAGGATACATAATAGCCGTTATACGATACCCGCGACTTTTATATTATAACAAAAATTCCCTCGCGTTTCAACGAGGGAATTTCGGAATCTTCGGTGAGATTATTTCTTGACCGGTTTGGTGTATTTAGAGGAACCGAAGGCAAGGATGAGAAGGAAGATGTTCGGGAGAAGGACGAGACCAACCTTGAAGCCGGTGCCTTTCTTGAAGGCGTTGCCGAGTTTGATTGCTTCATAAATCGCGAAGAAGATTGCGTAGCCGAGGGAGATGAAGGAAACGATGAGCGCGAAGGTCGAAGGTTGACCGTTGGTCGCGCCGGTTCCGGCGATTCCGCTCAAGAGGCCGAGGGCGAACGGGATACCGAAGGCATAGATCCAGAAGTTGATGTCGATAATGCGGCAGTAAACATAGACGTTATAAATCGGGATTAAAGACTTCCAACCTTTTTCGCCGGCTTTGGTGAAGAGCTTCCACCAGGCGATGATGAAGAGAATATAGACGGCGAGGATGAAGATCCCGAAGGTCGCTAACATTCCACCGAGGACCCCACCGGCGGCGATGGCTTGGTTTGTTGTTAATGTTTGCATGAGTATAACTCCTTATGTTAAATTAATTTTATTTTAACACATGGAAAATTTTAATGCAAGGTTAAGCTATTCGACGTCCATACCGTTTTTTAGGGCGCGTTTGCCGACAAAGTAGAGGATGACGGAGTAGAGAGCGTAGAAGGCGCCACTTAAAATGAAGAGGTTTTGGAAGTTTTTGACGACATCGAGGAAAGGCATATCATCGGTGGTGGAAAAGACGTTCGCGAAAGAGGGGAAGAGTTGGCTGAGGGCGAAAGCGAGAGAAAGAAGGAGGGCTTGAGCGCCGAAATAGAAGAGGACGGAGTAGAGGCCCATTTTTAGGTTGCGGTTTTTGTTGGCGCGGCGACCGAGGGCGGTGGCTGTGAAAATGCTGAGGCCGAGGGTCATGACTTCGAAGATGAGCGTAAGAAGGAGGAAGGTGGCGGTGGTGGCGTGATTTTTTAGAAGGGTTTTGAGGGTTTCCCAGACGGCTTCGTCGAGGAAGAGAAGGGCGAGGATGCCGAGGATGGCGACAAGACAGATAGACATGGAAAAGAGGAAGGAAAGGACGTGGACGTTCCAATGAGTGGTGGGCTCAACGGGGAGGGTGCGGTGGAGATAGGCTTCGTCTTTTATCAGGGTGTTTTTGAAATGGACGATGGAACGGGCGAGGACGTTGGCGACGAGACCGATGACGGCGCTAGTGGCGAGAGACTGGAGAGTGTTATGGACGGTGAGGCCGGCAACAGAGGAGAGGTTGGCAGTGAGACGGGAAGCGATGCCAAGGATGATGGCGGCTCCGCCGAAGTAAAGGGCGAATTTATTAACCCAGAGGAAATTGAGTTTTAAGAGTTTGGTTAGCATTTGAATTTACTCCTGAAAAGTTGATCGATTGATTTGTGGTTTTTCTCGCGGAGAGAATCGGCGTCGCCGGTTAAGATTATTTCGCCGTGGTCGAGGAAAATGACTTCGTCAAGGATGCGTTCGATGTCGGAAATTAGGTGTGTCGAAATTAAAACGGAGGAGCCGTCGGCGAAATTGGTGAGGATTGTGTCTAAAATGTAGTCGCGAGTGGCGGGGTCAACGCCACCAAGTGGCTCGTCGAGAATGTAAAGGTCGGCCTTGCGGGACATGACGAGGACGAGTTGGAGCTTCTCTTGCATCCCTTTTGAGATTTTATGGAGTTTCATGCTTTCGTTTAAGTCGAGACTCTTCAGCATCTTGACGGCCTTTTTGCGGTCGAAATCTTGATAAAAGGAGTCGAAGAGGTCAAGATTGTATTTTATCGTGGTCCAGAGGTCGAGGTAGGTGCGTTCGGGGAGATAGGAAATGTGGCTTTTGGAGAAGACGCCGAGGGGTTTGCCCTTGAATTTTATTGCGCCGGCGGTCGGGAGAAGGAGGGTGTTGATGGTTTTTATCAGGGTTGATTTTCCGGCGCCGTTTTTGCCGAGCAGGCCGTAGATTTTTCCGGATTTTAGAGTTAGGTTGATGTCTTTTAAGACGGGCGTTTTGTCAAAAGTTTTCTCGAGATGGGAGATTTCGAGAAGGGGAGGGTTAGATTTTGGCTTCATTGGAGGTTCCTGTGAGGTTAAGGTCGGTTTCCTTTAAGAGATTCATAATCTCGGACTTTTTTAAGCCGAGATCGTTCATCTTGATAAGGAAAGATGCGACATGTTTTTTAGCGAGGGCAAGTTTGGCGGAGTCTAGGAGCTCTTTGTTGGTCGTCACGAAGTTGCCGTGAGTGCGGTTTGGGGTGACGAGGGTTTTATCTTCGAGAAGTTTGTAGGCTTTTTGAACCGTGTTGGGGTTAACCTTGGCTTCTTTGGCTAGCTCGCGGACAGGGGGAAGTTTTTCTCCCGGTTCGTAAACGCCGGCGACAATCGAAAGCTCCAGCTTTTCAGCTAGCTGGAGATAGATAGCCTTACCGCTGCTGAAATTATAGTGGAGGGCTTCTTCTTTTGATTGTATTACTTGCATAATACAATGATACAATGGGAGGAAACTTTATGTCAATAGGAATTTTCGGAATTGGGGCTTGCGGAGAAGGGGAATTTGAGATATAATCTTTTCTAGGTGGATTCGTAGCTCAGTTGGTTAGAGCGCTGCCCTGTCACGGCAGAGGTCGCGAGTTCGAGTCTCGTCGGATCCGCCATGTTTAATATATTATATATGCTGTGATAGCTCAGTCGGTAGAGCGCATCCATGGTAAGACCATGGTGCCACCTCTGAAGCGATTTAGGCGGAGAAAAAGTACATTTTGGTTATGCCGCTATAGCTCAGTTGGTAGAGCGTCGCCATGGTAAGGCGAAGGTCACCAGTTCAAACCTGGTTGGC
>JAFWGN010000010.1 GCA_017515285.1 Candidatus Saccharimonadota bacterium
AGCTACAATCTCTTCCGCTAAAGTCCTCATGCTTTCACTCGGATCCCAGTATCCACGAGAGACAGCCGTTGTGGAAAGAAGAATACGCACGGCACCCCCAGTCAAAAATCCCTCGCAACCCTCTTGACAAAAAAGAAATAATGTGATATAATGTAATCGTAAGGTCATTATAAAAGGACCTTACAAAGTAAAAAAAGAGTTATCAAAGGAAAAGCCACCAGTCGAGGTGGCTTTTTCGTGGTCAAACCCCCCAAAAAAACCACAAACCCCAAAACCACGAAAAACCAGAACCCATAATCCCCCAAAATCAAACCCAAAACCCCAACCCCCAGAAACCTTGCACTATATCCCCCAACCATGATACAATAATTTTGCAACAACCAATAATCGCATGCTCGAAAAAATGGGCTCGACCACGGAACCCGAACGACGGAAACCGTATCTGGGACCCGTATCGCGGAACCTCTCCGTGACCAAGGCGCAATTTATTCGTTGCTGCACCTCGTGGTGCTGATTTTATATCAAAACCACGCCAACCGGCTCGAACCTTCGGGATAATCTATTGCAAAGTTTAGCACTTTAGTCCCCTATGTTCAAACCATGAAACTAACCTTGCAAGGTCCGGGCCGGAAGGGAATTATTAGATTTTTACCCCGTTCCTAAAATGATAAACCACCTTCCCGTCTCTCCCAACCTCCGCATATTCAATCAGCACATGCCACAAGTGCTCATCAAACCCCGAAACCTCTAAAGACACCTCCCGCCCCAGAATCCCGCAAAACTCACAAAACTCCAAAGCCCCAAAATCAAAATCCTGAAGCACCCTACTTGCCGCCTCGACAAACCCCCGGCGGATTTTTCTATCTTGAACCTCCGCCGCCCCAACCTTCTCATGGCAACCATTACAAAACCACATGCTCTTCCTAACCACTCTCGAACCGTCGCCCTCGGGTAACACCGTATGATGCGAACACGGCCCGCCACATCTCCCGCAAATCAGATTTCCCGTAAACGGACTTTTGAAATATCTTCCAACCGCCCTCCGCCGTCGCGCGAGCTCCTTTTGCACCCTAGAAAAGGCCTCCGGAGTCACAATCGCGTCATGCGAATCGCGAATCCGCCACTGCTTCCGCTCGCCGTTATTCACCCGCACCTCTTTACTCAAAAAATCCACTGTATAAGTCTTTTGCAAAATCGCATCCCCCATATATTTCTCATTCGTAAGAACGTGTCGCACCGCCTCCGCCGTCCACCCGTCCTTACCGCACGCAGTCTTCACCCGACTTCGCCTCAAAAACCTCGCAATCCCCTGAAGGCTCTCCCCGTCAAGATACCGTTTATAAATCATTCTCACGATTTCCGCTTCCTCCTCGACAATTTGCGGCAACCCGTCCGCCCCCTTCGTATATCCCAAAAAGTGCCTCCAGGGAAGAATTACTTTCCCCGCCTCCATATTTCTCAAAATCCCCCACCGCACATTTTGAGAAAGCGACCGGCTTTCCTCTTGCGCAATCGACGACATAATCGTAAAAATCAACTCCGCCCGCGCATCCATCGAGCTGATATTCTCCTTCTCGAAAAACACCTCGATATTTTCCGCCTTGAGTTGCCGCGTAATCGTCAAAGCATCCACCGTATTTCGCGCAAATCTCGAAATCGACTTTGTCAAAATCAAATCAATTTTCCCGGCGAGCGCGTCGGCAATCATTTTATTAAACCCGTCTCGTCTTTTATAGCTCGTTCCCGTAATCCCCTCGTCCGCATAAATCTGAACAAACTCCCACTCCGGTCGCCCCTTAATAAAATTTGTATAATAATCAATCTGCGCTTCGTAACTATTTTGTTGCGAATCGAGCTCCGTCGAAACCCGCGCATACGCCGCCACCCGTTTCCGCCTTGGCGCACGAATCGTCTCGATTTCAGTCGGATCAAAAACCACCACGCTCTCTCGTTTATGCCTACTCATTATTTCACCCTCATCAAAGTTCGCGGGTGCGCCTTTGTACGTTTCGGAATTATAAGTTCCATTTCCGCCCTCTCGATTTTTCTGTTTATATTTATATATTCCCCCCGCGAAATTGCTTTCTTACGAAGAAGTTCTTTCGCGACCAAGCGATAAACGCCGAGCTTGGCATAGCGCTCAAAAAGAAGTTTTTTCATATCTCTCCTTTATTAAATTGATATATATGAAGTTTAGCATGATATAATAAAGACATGGAACAAGAATCATCTAACCTAGAAAAATTCGTCTCCGCCCTCGCGCTACTTGCCGTCGGCGTTTGTTTTGTCGTCTGGAGCGACAAAGTCACCGAATGGATTGCGATTGCGTTCGGGGTTCTAGCCCTCATCGCCTCCGCGGTCCACGCTTTCAAGTTTTATAAAACCAAGCCCGAAAAGCGAACAAGCTCCGGACTCTTCGGCATCATAGTCACCGCCGCTATTGGTCTTCTTCTCGTCACTCGCGCCGACCTCGCAAAAGAAGCCATCTCTTTCATCGTCGGCGTCTATATAATCCTGTCTTGCGCAACCCAACTCCTCGTCATCTCCGGCCTTCGCAAGGCAAGCGGACTTCTCCTCGGCTCTTATCTCTGGCCTTTGCTCGGTCTCTTCGTCGGGATTTTCTGTGTTACCGGCCAATTTATCATTCCCGACGCTCTCGCCACCGTAACTGGGGCCGCCCTAATTGTTTACGGCGTCGTTTACATGATTAGCCTCGTCTCTTTTTCCAAAGCCGAAAAAACCTACGCTGCAAAGACCGAGCATAAGAAAATCGAAGAAGCTGTCATTATTAAAGAGTCCAAAGACACAAAAACCACCGAGAAACCCTCGAAAAAATCCGATAAATAGTATATAATATAAGAAGTTAAAGGAGTTATATGAAAAATCCACGCTTAATTTTGATTACCAACCCGGGCTCCAGCTCTCGCAAATACGCTCTCTACCGCGAAGATGAGCTTTTGTGTAGCCTCCACTTTGAGTTCGAAGGCAAGAAAGTCGTCTGCACCCTCAAAAAAGCCGACGGCGAAAAGAAAAAGCTAGAAAAAACCTATACCGACCTTAACTCCACCGTTGGTGCTCTAAATGAAATCTTGACCGAAGAAGGCTACCTCGGCGGCGTCTCCAAAATCGACGCCATTCTCGCCCGCATCGTCGCAACCGGCGAATACTTCACCGAAGACCATCTCGTCGACGAGAAATGTCTCGAGATGCTCGAAATCGCAAAGAAACGCACCCCGCTTCACGTCCCCGTCGTCGCGAACGAAATCGAAGCCTTCGTCAAAGAGTTCCAAGGCACTCCCGTCATCGCCATCTCCGACTCCTCCTTCCACGCCGCTCGCCCGGACTTGACCGAATATTACGCCATCGACAAGGACCTCGCCGACAAATACGAAATCAAGCGCTACGGCGCGCACGGCCTCTCCGTCGGCTCAATCGTCAACTACATGACCCGCGAGAATATCTTGCCGGAAAAACTCATCGTCTGCCACCTCGGCTCCGGCTCGTCCATCACCGCCGTGTTCAAGGGCAAATCTTTAGACACCACCATGGGCTACACTCCTCTCGAGGGCCTTATGATGTCCACTCGCTCCGGTTCCATCGACCCCGCCGCCGCTCTCGCCATTAAACGCGCCATGAAGTTCACCGACGACGAGGATTTGGAACAATATTTGAACAAGAAATGCGGCCTCCTCGGCGTCTCCGGTCAAACCGACGATATGCGTGAAATTATTCGCCTCCGCGACGAGGGCGATGACCGTGCCACTTTCGCGCACGCAATGTTCGTCTATCGAATTCAAAGCGAAATCGGTCGCATGGCTGCCTCCCTCGGCGGCGTCGACGCTATCGTCTTCACCGCAACCATTGGTGAGCGCTCCGCCGAAATCCGTCGCTGTGTCGCCGGCAAACTCGGCTACCTCGGTTTCGAGCTCGACAACAAGAAGAACGAGTCCGACCTCGAAAACCGCCACGAAAACATCGCCACCGAAACCTCGAAGCCTCTCTACGTTATCCGCACCGACGAATTCGAAGAGATGATTCGCCGCGCAAAAGTCATCTTGGATAAATAAAACACCTTACCACAAGCTCCTATATTGCGTGATGGAACAAGTCTCAAAGCCGGAAACCGAAGAAATCCTCCGCCTCGCCGAGTCCACTCTCAGCGTCGAGGGGGATTTTGTTGAACTTGGTTGCTATAAGGGCGACACCTCTCTAAAACTCGCAAAACTCCTCAAGCCCTCCGACAAGAAACTTTGGCTCTACGATTCTTTCGCCGGCCTCCCGGAAAAGACCCGCGAGGACCAAAGCGCCGCCGGCGACCAATTCAAGAAAGGCGAACTCTTCGTAACGAAGCGCGAAGTCGTCTTGAAGTTCAAGCGCGCCGGTTTGAGGGTCCCAATTATCAAAAAGGCCTTCTTCGAAGACCTCGACCCCGAAACCGACCTCCCGGGAAAAATCGCTTTTGCCTTTCTTGATGGCGACCTTTACGGCTCAATAAAAACCTCCTTGAAACTCGTCGCTCCAAAACTCGACAAACAGGGAACTATCATCGTCCACGATTACAACAACCCCGAGCTACCCGGTTCCTCAAGGGCCGTCGACGAGTTTTTGAGCCAAAACCCGAACTTTCGACTTTCCCAAAACCACACTCTCGCCATCTTGCGAACCAACTAGCCCGTAACCTACCCAAATGTTGTAATTTTTACAACATTACTGTTTTCTACCAACCTTCACCAAATGATAAGCCTTAAACTCTTTGACTTCCTTCGTCTCCGCCACCGTATATCCTTGGAAAATCTCTTGAGAAAAATCAACCTGCTCGTCCTTCCCGGCCATATACCAATAAGAGTCCTCCCCGGACACAAAGTCCGCCACCGCCTGCACCGGATTTACCTCAGAAACATAGACCGAGGTTTGATAAAACAAATCTCGCGTCGCCGTCACTATCGTTTCGCTATTGTCCGCCGCAATTTTAGAAATCTGCCCAACTAAATCTTTCGGGTCGGTCTTCATGTTGTAGAGTCCGAGCGCATTCAGCCCAACGAGGACGAGTACCGCAACCACGAGAATCACCGCCGCCTTCTTAACGATTTTGAACAGACCGATTAAAGCAATCGCCGCAACGGTAATCAGCGCGATTTTAATCACCGGCACCGGTAACCCCCAGTCATATGCCCATTTTGCCATGAACGCCGACGTCCCCGAAGAGAGATATGGTAACGCGAGCAAGACAATGGCCACGGAAATAACGAAGTATATAATTCTTTTCATAACTCCATTTTACCAAGTTCACTCTAACTTGTCGACTTTTTATCTAAAATATGATAAAATAAGAAAAGTTCAGGGTGTGGCGCAGTTGGTAGCGCGCAGCGTTCGGGACGCTGAGGTCGTCGGTTCAAGTCCGATCACCCTGACCACAAGAACGAAAACAAATCCCCGGGTCATGACTCCGGGGATTTTTCATCGGCGGTATTTTGGAAAATAAAAACCGATGTCGGAAGACTCGGTCGAGACAAACGCATGAACTACGTCATAAGTTTCAAACGGTCAATTATTAACATATAACAAACATATCGTCGCTAGACACTAAATCTTCCAAATATTATTATAACACACGACTCCCGGAAAAGCGGAGCAATTTTAAGGAATTTTACCCCTGTTAATGAACGATTTTCGAAAAAAAGTCTTGACTTTGAAAAGCGTAAGCGTATAATAAAAATCACAAAGGTCAATATAAAATAATAAAAAAGGACACTAAAAACTATGTCTAAAAAATTAATCGCCGGCGCCGGCATTGTCGCTTCTCTCGCAGTTGCTCTCGCCCCGCTCGCAACCTTCGCTGCGGATGCTGCCTACAACTCCGATGTGCACACCGATACTTTGAACGTCAACGTTCTTCCTACCTGTGCTTTCGGTGCTGCTAATGCAACTCCAGTCGTTACTGGCGTCGCTCACAATAATGCTTCCAACACCCCGCTCGTAAACGGCACAAACTCCGCAACCTGGTCTGTGGTTACTGCTAACGACAACCTCGGTATGACTCCGGATGCTGCTGAACAAACTGAGCATCCATCTGCTGATAGTGCTGCTTATAGCATTTATGCTGGCACTGCTGACGACAACATGGGCACCACTACCCTCAAAGTCGTTTGCAACCAACCCAATGGTTACAAGATTAAGGTCACCGCTGGGGAATTAGCTCAAGGCACTGATAAAATCTCCCCAATTGCTTCTCCGTCTGCTTCTACGACTGGCTACAAAATCACCACTGCCGGCACAGCCGATACGGTAGCCCCAGTTATTTCAACCACAGCGACTGAAGCGGTTATCAAGAACAGCGCTTCCGCCGCCACGGGCGATGAATTCACTTTCACCTACAGCATCGGTGTCGCTGCAGGCACGAAAGCTGGCACCTACACTGGCGATGTTGTTTACACCCTCGTTCAACAACTCGGCGCCTAATTTAGCCTAAGAAACTAAATCGCACCAAAATCTCCCCCTCGGCGGGGAGATTTTGCTTATACTTTATTCTTACAAAAAATATTATGTAATGTATATATAATTTTTACGCCAGGAAAGAAGATTCAATTTATCTGGTAGAATTTCACTGGAAAAATTAACCATTAAGAATCCGAACTTGTGGCGCTGTTTGACTTGGTCGCCTATCGAGATTAGTCTTCGTGAGTGTCGTCGCTAGCATCGACATTGTCGTTCCTGTCGCCAAAAGTGCTTGAAACTTTTACTTTATTAGTCACTCGCGAGAATGTTTTAATAATTAATTCCACGACCATCAATAAAAATAAGTTTGTCGCGCAGAAGTAAAAAATGCACAAAATAATACGCGCGAGATTCGAAAGTTCATCATTGCCAAGCACAATTACGCTGCCAATCTCATAGCAAAATAAAATGCCAGCCCATAGGACAGTCACTAGATAGTATTCCGCAATATATGAATAATAACTGAAATGCATTTTGATTTCCTCGTCGCAGTGACGCGGAATTCGCCTTTTGTCTTTCCGCGAAGCACCACCACTGTACAGAAGGGCCAAATCTTTCTCGCCATACGCTCGTGCCGAAAGAATAGCAAATATTATGCTGACTCCGCCCAAAGTAAAATCAGAAATTTTGAATATACCAGAATAATTGAAATAATTAGGTAAAGATACGGCTAAACACCCCATCACCAAAGCTATAATCACGACAATCCCAAATACAAAAATCAGACCGCCCGAAACAATGTTCCATCGACAGAACCATATTATTTTGAACGGGTTATACTCCGAACCGCTCTTGTGCAACACGATATTATTCCTCACACTCCGCATAAGAACTATTCTCGTAGTCTATTACAGATTTCCCTTTTGAGAATACGTCGCGAAGATACCCTTTCCGAGCGAGTGGCTGGATGCTTTCTTCTACGGAATCCAGTTTTGCTCCGGATAAAGCAATGGTCGCATTGCGAGAACCGGTATTTTTCAATATTCCCAGCATCATCGTTTCGCATTCGGCACCTGGATCGCCATTCGGATAATCGATGTCGATATTCAAATCACTCCTCGAAAGACCCCTTTTTTCTAGGACCACATTAGTAAATACCGGGTTAACATGGACCGACTCGACTCTTCTACGGCCATATAGTTGGGCGTAATTCAGTTTGGACTCTATGGTTCTAGCGTATTCTTGCAACCGAGACGGTGAGGCGGCCAACAGGGAAAGTCGTTCATCGCCGAGATAGCTGAATACCGTAAGACCGTTATTATGATTCGAATTTTCAAGTCTCGTCTCGATAAACAGCTCAAGCTTTGACATCTTCATGAGATGGTCGACACCAGTCCCTATACGCCCAAGTAGCTCCAGACCAAGTCTATTCCTAGCGCTCTCGTTCGAGATATGATATGCATGTTCGATAAAACGATATTTTCGCTCAAGGCGCCTACGCATCCGTTTTAAATCATCTATAGTCGACAAAAATTCTTTGGTATATGAAAAATCTCCATATTTATTATAATGCTTCAGCACGTCGTTATACATCGTTCTGAAGCGTCCAGTTTCCTCAACCAAACTGCGATATTCTGGGTCGTAATATAAATCGGAAACCGAATCGCGGAACACGTATCTAGAATCTCTGGATGGCTTTTCGAAAGCTTTTTCAATCAGATTGGGAATAAACTCCGACTTTATCTTTTCAAGTCCGATACGTTCAATAGTGACTGGCGCGGCATTAATCTTCAGAATACATTCCTTCATATTCTATACGATAACATATAAATTTAAAAAATGCAAATTATGAAACGCATGTATTGGTAATAAACTCGCTTGAGACGAAGTTGACTTTTCTCCCCTCCCGTCGTATCATATAAATAAATCAAACGGTCAAATTTTAGTATAAGACTTTTGCGTCATCGAACAGACTCGGCGACGAAAAGTCATCTAGGAGGTAGCCGTTTTGGAAGAAAAATTATACTTTAAACCCGCCAGCTATGGCAAAAAAGCCAAGAAAAGGCCAGAGCCGGAAAAACCCACCAGGCTCGAAAAAGACAAAAGCAATCATCGTCTCCGCAACCTGATTATTTTTGCACTAATCATAGTAATCGTTATCGTGATTATTCTCTGGCTCCTTCGCGGAAAGACCACGACGACCGGCCAATACCCGGCGAACATCCGCAACGAATCGTTAACCTGCAAGACAGAAAATCTCGGTTACGAAAAAGTAAGCGACGTCAGCTCGAACAATAAAGAGCTCAAAATCAACATGATTTTCGCAAGCGGCGATTCGTTAAGCTCCGGCAACCTGAGCTACACTCTTCACTTCGCCTCGTACGCTGAAGCTCATAGCGCCGAGGCTGTTTCTCACGCTCAATTCAACATCGGACTTCAAGAACTCGGCTACGATGCAGGCAAGTTTAACAATAAGTTCTCGATTATCGGGAGCGACCTTGTCATCACGTTAAACCTTTCCTCAAAAACCGCCCTCGATGAAACCACCCGAAGTTATTTCCTAGTCAACTATAAAAAGAACGGAGAACTACCTTCGACTCTCTCCGACTATAAGTCAAACTACGAGTCTCAGGGATTCTCCTGCGAATCAACCCTTCGATAATAAATAATAAAGGAGCCAAATGTCCAAACTAAACCATAAACTAAAAACCCTAATCGCCGCCATCGGTGCCATATTATTCGCGGCCCTTTCCTCTGTTCCTACTTTTGCCATCGGCCAGTTCGCCATCTCGCCTATGTACCAACAAATCACTCTCACTCCTGGGGAGACCTATACCGGGAACTTCGAAGTCATCAATCCCGGCGACAATACCATCGACTTTCGTTATACGGTTCGTGTCGAACCGTTCTCCGTCGAAGGACTCGACGATCTAAGTTTCACGGCTAACGGAAGCTACAACCAAATCGTTGATTGGATTGAGCTTTCCCACACTGAGGGAATAATCTCTCCTAACGAGACCGAAGAAGTTCGCTTCACTATTAACGTCCCCGAAGATGCCCCCGCCGGCGGTCAATACGCCGCCATTATGGTGACCTCCGAAGAATACCGCCTCGACAACTCCACCGTCGACCTCCGCGAGAAATACGAAGCTTCTCACCTTCTCTATACCGAAGTCGCCGGCGAGACCTCTCGTAAAGGCTCAATCAACAATGTGAGCGTTCCGGGTTTCCTCCTCTCCGGTAATATCACTGGTAGCGCCAGCATCGTAAACGAAGGCAACGTCCATTCTCAAGCTACTCATACACTCCAGGTCTTCCCGCTTTTCTCGAGTGAAGAAATCTACACTAACGAAGAAAACCCCAAGGGCGTCTGGGTCATGCCAGGGAACACCGCTTTCTCTTCAATCTCCTGGGACGAAACCCCTTCTCTCGGCATCTTCCACGTCATCTACAACGTCGCCTACGAAGGAGTAGAGTCAAAAGTCGACAAACTCGTCATCATCTGCCCTCTCTGGCTCCTTCTCATCATCTTCCTTGTTATCTTCCTCATCATCTTCAAAATCCTTTGGGGAAAGAGAAAAGGTTCCAAATCGTAATAAAAAAATATCCCCCTCGGGGGATATTTTTTACGCCACCTTCAACCGACAATCCACCAGGCGCGTCCGGCAGTTCCGAACGACAAAGTCAACGCCATTCGCAGCCTTCTCAATTCGATGCGTAACGTATCCGTGCCTGTCGCAAACACAAAGTTCATTGCGAAGCAACGCATCCGTAACGTAACTCCCATCGTTCGCAATTAACCCGTTTCGAAGAAGCATTTGTCGAATTAGCTCCATAAAATAATACCTCCACTAATTATTGAAGGTATTATACCACATCTCCCCCGACAGAACTCTATAAAATGTTGTAATTTTTACAACATCCACCAAACACTTGCAAAAACCGTCAAAAATTCGCGAAACCCCACCAAGGTCTCACGAAAGCCCCCCCCTAAAAACTCAGGACCAAAACCCGCGTTTCTTATTCTTTGGATTTCTGAACTCTTCTAGTAGTTCTTTTTGTTTCTTCGAGAGATTCTTCGGCGTCTCGACAATAATCGTCACGATGTGCGGCCCGCGGTCGCCATCCGCCCGGAAGGGAACTCCATGCCCCGAAAGCCTAAACGGCGTTCCACTTTGCGTCCCGGCCGGAATTTTCATCGTCACTTTCCCATCCACGGTCTCGACGTCAAGTTCGCACCCAAGCGCCGCATCAACCATGGACACGACCGCCTCGGAAAGAATAATATTCCCCTCGCGTGTAAGATTTTTATCGGGCTTGACCCGAACGCGAAGATAAAGGTCGCCCGGCTCTCCGTCTTTCGGCGCCTCGCCCCCCTTCCCGGCAAGCCGAATTGCCATCCCATCATCAATCCCGGAAGGGATTTTCACTTTCAACTTTTTCCCGGAACTCGGCAACTCAATTTCTCGTGTCGTCCCAAACACCGCCTCCTTGAAGCTAATCACCGTCTGTATCTCAAAATCCTGCCCCCGGCGCACGCGCGTTCGTCGCCTTGCTCCGCCCCCAAATCCAAACAAATCACCAAGAATATCATCAAGCCCCCCGCCCGCTCCACCAAAATCAAACTGGAAACTCTGCCCATTAAAGTTGAAGCCCCCGCCCTGTCCAAATGGATTGCCACCCCCACCAAACGGATTTCCCCCGTTACCGCCGACGCCCGCATGTCCAAATTGGTCATACCTCGCCCGCTTCTGCTTGTCGTTCAAAACCTCATAGGCTTCCGTTGCTTCCTTAAACTTTTCCTCAGCGGTTTTATCGCCAGGATTCTTGTCTGGGTGGTATTTAATCGCAAGCTTCCGATAAGCCTTCTTAATCTCATCGTCCGAGGCCGTCTTCGAAACTCCTAAAACTTCATAATAATCACGTTTTGTCATGCTCATATTATACAAAATTAGCAGTCAAAAAGCAAGAGTGCCAATTCATCCATCGTCTCAATAATAAAGTTATTCTACGTTTTCCGGATTGTAGTTCGCGACCCCGTCCGCAATCACGTCGTTCCCAATGTGTAGCGCCGCCGCCACCGCCGCCGCGCAAGCCATATATGAAACAATCGGCTCGCCCGTAAGAAAACTCGCGACCGAGAAACGCGAAGACCCAAGGGAAAGATTTGCTTCCGTCCCCTTTTTATAAAGTTTCGCACCATCAATTCGAATCGTCGAAGTTCGCGTCGTCCCATAGGTTAGCGTATCCGTCTTCCCGACGAATTTGGAAAATTCGGCAAAGTTCGCATCGTCTTCATTCAAAACGACAACTTCCGGATTCATCTTGAGTAATGTCGATTCCGACTCGGAAAATTCCTCCGCACTCATTGCCCCGAGCGAAGAGGGGATAAAATCCGTCATCGCCGCAACGTAAACCGGGAGACCATAAAATACATTATTCTTGAGCGACTCTGCCGGCGCCGTGACGACGACATAGCTCGAACCCGCTTTCCAGGCCTCGGAGAGGAACTTATGCAACGCCGAGACTTTAATCGGTGAATCGGAAGCAAGAATCGCAACATGCTGTCCCGCCGCGCGCAAGATTTCGTGAATAAAATGCGAAACTATCGCCTTTCCGGAAGTCCCAGTCACACAAATCAGTCGCATATCTCGAATCGGGTTTCCGTAATAACTCGAGAGCAACTTTGCGTGCGTCCGCTGCAATTTAGATTTCATGGAAGGTTTTCTTTTAGTTTCGGTTTTCTTCGGGGCAGACATATGATTCTCCATCATATCCGCATTATACCATAAAATCCCTCTCTTGGGGAGAGGGATTTTGGCTTATTTTCTAGGTTAATGGTATGCCCGACACGAGTCGAACGTGCGACCTTCAGCTCCGCAAGCTGACGCTCTATCCATCTGAGCTACGGGCACATGTGGATATCTCCTGAAGGAATAGATATACTTCATTACAACATCCACCTAGAATAATAAAGTCCATCGCTTTCGCGACAAGATAATTATATCACAAATTTAGGGTAAATGATAGGGGGAATTTTCTACTAGCAAAGAAAGCGCAAGCGTGTTACAATAATAGTATGGAAAAATCTCGCAGACGCTCCGAAAGATACGCCCCCTCCCCAGAAACCTTCGCCGACCCCGGCATCGACTTCGGTAATACTCATTTAAGTTTCTCGTCCCTCGAGCCGCGCCCCCGCCGGTTCCCTCCCGAAAGAACCTCGTTCGATTCCGAGGAAGAGTATAGTAAAGAACTCCAAAAATTCTATGGTGTCGGCCCGCGTATGCTAAAATTCCATCGCGAAGAGCTAGACGAAGCCCTCGAGGATCGTCGCGAAGAACGAATCATGATCGCCGGTTTTCTCGCTGCCGAAGCTAACGGTCCCGAAGCAATGAAAGAAATCGCCGACAATATAACCGAAACCTCCGATTTCCGACTCACTAGACGCCAGCGTCGCGAATTTATGGAAGCGCTCGGCGAAATGTCCACTTCCGACTTTGAACAAAAATACCGGATGACGTGTCTAAATCTCGACGTGGAACAAAGTAAAATCTACGCACCAGCCGCCGGAAGACTCCGCAACGCCGCAATGCTTATGCGCCGACATAGAAACCCGTCGCTAGAATCCGCTCCTTTACCGGAGCTCGAGGAGTCGTTGCCCGAGCCTACTCCTCCTTTAGAATTCGACGAGCCGCCGCTCGAGCCCGAGTCTTCTCCGGAGCCTGAAGAAGAATTGCCGGAACGCGATGAAGAAGTCCTTACCCCCGTGGTCAATCTCTACACGGCCCAAAAGAACAACCAACGCCTCAGCTTCTTCTCAAAACTAAAAGATAGATTCTCCCGTAAGAAACAAGAAGCCGAAATTAGGAAAAACCAAATCGAAGCCGCCGGCGCAAGGGAAAGAAGTCGTGCAAGCGGAATGTCGCTAGACCCCGCCGAAGAAAATCCCGCCGACGATTTTCTCAATGTCGCCTAAAATGTGATATAATATACCGTGGAAGCGTGGCCGAGTGGTTGAAGGCGCACGACTCGAAATCGTGTGGACGGGCAACCGTCTCGGGCGTTCGAATCGCCCCGCTTCCGCCAATCATTTTCCTCCTTCTATCTTTTCGGGGATTAGCGCAGTGGTAGCGCGCACGCCTGGGGGGCGTGAGGTCGCCAGTTCGATCCTGGTATCCCCGACCATTTTTATACTATGAAATACCCAAAACTCTTGTCAACCGAAATCAACATCGAAAAACTCGTTCCCGGCGGACAGGGGATCGGAGCTTTAGAGGACGGCAAAAAGGTTTTTCTCTGGAATGTCCTCCCCGACGAGACCGTCACCGAATTTGAAGTTACTAAAACCAAGTCTCACTATCTCGAGGGAGTCGTCACCAAAATCAAGAATCCGTCCAAACACCGCGTCGCCCCGAAAGACGCCTGTTTCCTTTCGACCTCCCCCTGGCAGATTTTCGATTTTGCTTGCGAACTCGAGCAAAAACAAGCCCTCGTCGAAGAGTCCCTACGCCAAGAAAAACTCGAAGGCTTAAACGTCGAGTCGGTAAGAACCGACGACAAGGAGTGGTTCTATCGCAACAAAATGGAATACGCCCTCTATTATGACTACGACCAGTCAAAAATCCTTCCCGCTTTCCACCGCCGCGGTACTCACGGCAAAATCCCCATCAAAAACAGTTCAATCGAGCGCCCCGAAATTTTCAAAAAAGCAAAGGAAATAATTGACGAATTAAACGCGAAGGGCGAAGAAGCAAGAAAATACCAATCCCTCCTTCTCCGCACCAACCAAAACGGCGTTGTCTCCGGCGGGCTTTTCGAAAACAAAAAGCCCCACCCCGTTTTCGAAAATCTCACTGATGATATATTAGGTCGGGAATATTCCTATTCTCCAAACGGCTTTTTCCAGATTAACTTGCCCGTCTATGAACTCGCCCTCAAGGAAATTGAAAGAGAAATCAAAACCGAAAAGGTCCTCGACCTCTATTCCGGCGTCGGCACCATCGGCCTCTCGGTCGCAAGAAACAAACGCCTCACCCTCGTCGAATGCGACAAAAGTGCTTTTAGAGAGCTCGAAACCAACGCGAAGGAAGCGCGTGTGAAAAATGCGACACCTATTGGGGTAGCACCCCTGTTGCAGTTTCCGCGTGCTTTTTGTGCCAAAAGTGAAGCCGCCCTGGACTATATTGAGCCGGACGAAACCGTCATTCTCGACCCTCCCCGCGCCGGCTGCGACAAAAAGCTACTGGAAAAACTCCTCGAAGAAACGCCAGAGAAAATCATTTACCTCTCCTGCAACCCCTCGACCCAAGCCCGCGACGTCAAAGTTTTGAGCGAAAAATATCTCATAGAACGCATAATTCCGTTTGACTTTTTCCCCAAAACTCCCCACATTGAGAATCTGATTATCTTAAAGAAAGTGCTATAATAGGTCCATGGGAATCGAAAGAAGCACGAAACGCGTCGTTGATGTCAAGTCCGAACCGGAAGACGTCGAAGAACAAGTTTTTGAGAAATCTCTCCGCCCGACTTCTTTCGCCGAATACATCGGCCAAGAGCGCCTAAAGACGAACTTGAAACTTGCCATCGACGCCGTAAAAAAGCGCGACGACGGCACAACCCTCGACCATGTTTTATTGTACGGCCCTCCCGGACTCGGGAAAACGACCATGGCCAACGTCATCGCGCACGAACTAAACGCAAACCTAAAGATAACTTCCGGGCCCGCTATCGAACGCGCCGGCGACCTCGCGAGCATCTTAACCAATCTCCAAGACGGCGACGTTCTCTTTATCGACGAAATCCACCGCCTCCGCCGCGTCGTCGAAGAAATCTTGTACTCCGCCATGGAAGATTACAAACTCGACATCGTCATCGGCAAAGGCCCCGCCGCCCGCTCCGTCCGCCTCGACCTTCCGCATTTTACCGTCATCGGCGCCACCACCCGCACCGGCTCTCTTGCCGGTCCTCTTCGCGACCGCTTCGGCATTATTCATCGTCTCGAATACTACCAACTCCCCGAAATCCAACAAATCGTCGCCCGCACCGCGGAAATCCTTGGCAAAAAAATCGAACCCGAAGCGACCGAGCTTCTCGCAACCCGTTGTCGGCTCACTCCGCGCATCGCCAACCGCCTCGTGAAGCGTGTCCGCGATTACGCCGACGTCAACGGTGACGGAATTATCGACGTAAAATTAGCCCGCGACGCTCTCAACTTGATGGAAATCGACGAATTTGGCCTCGACCCCGCCGACCGCAATATGCTCGAACTCATGATTGAAAACTACGGCGACCGCCCAGTCGGCCTCTCGACCATCGCCGCCCTAACCGGCGACGAAGCGACCACTATCGAAGAATACTACGAACCCTACCTTTTGCAACTCGGCCTCCTCGAGCGCACCCCAAAGGGGCGCGTCGTCACCGTAAAAGCTCGCGAACACCTAAAAAACCTAAAGGAAAAGAAATAACATGAATAAGCTCCTCGCAATTTCTGGCGGAATCGACTCAATGACGATGCTCGACCTCGCCTCAAAAACCTACGAACGCGACGAGCTTATCCCCGCGGTCTTCGACCATAAGATGCGAGAAAGCTCAAGCGAAGACGCCCGTTTTGCCGCCAACTCTGCAATCACCGAATATGATTTAGAGCCACTCCTCTGCTTCGCTAAAAAACAATTAAAGAGCGAAGAAGAGGCCCGCGAATCGCGCTACGGATTTTTATTCCAAGCGGCCTATCTCGAGAGCGCCGAAATCTACACCGCTCACCACCTCGACGATCTCGTCGAATCCGTCGCAATCAATCTCCTCCGCGGAACCGGTCCTCGCGGCCTCGCCGTCTTGAATCGCCACGGTATTCGCCGCCCGTTCCTCGAAGGCGACTTCGGCAAAGTCTTCGACCGCCGAGACATTCTTAAATACGCCGCAAAAAACGACATTCATTTCCGCCTTGACCAATCCAACGCTTCCGATGAATATCTCCGCAACCGCGTCCGCAAAAAAACCTTCGACCTCCCTCGTGCAACTAAAATGAAACTCTACCGCCTTTGGAAAAAACAAAAAGAGATTTTTGGCGAGATTGATGACATTCTCGAAGAAATCATCCCCGAAGATTTAACGTTTGAGCGCAGTTGGTTTGATAATCTCGACGAGCCCGTCGCCCTTGAACTTCTTCGCGCCGGCCTGGAACGTGCCGGAACCTCCGCCACCCGCCCGCAACTTCGCGATTTTCTCCAAGCAATCAAAACCTATGCCCCCGGAAAATTTTTCAATCTCCCCGGCGACCACCTCGTAAAGCTAAACCGCGATGATTTTCAGCTTGAGGTGTGCTAAAATATAACTATGTTAGTCAGCTTCGCCACTCTTCTTAACTGTCCGGTTTTAAGCCTGCACGTTACCGCTCCGATTGCCTGGACGGTCGAAGAAATTGTCGATCCGGAAAAACTCAAAATCGTCGCTTTCTACGTTGACGGCCCTAACATAAAAGACGACCCGGAAATCGGAAACATCCTCGAGGTCGAAGACGTCCGAGAATACGGCGACCTCGGCATGATTATCGACTCCGAAGAGCGCCTCGTTAATCCCGGCGACGTGGTAAAACTCGACAAGATTCTCGAACTCAATTTCTCCCTCCTCGGCCTTAAAGTCGTCACTAAAAAGGGAACAAAACTCGGCAGAATCATCGATTTTCTTGTCGATTTGAACACTTTCTCTATTGAACAAATCATCGTCAAACGCCCCGCGATGAAGGCTTTTCTCGACCCGGAACTCGTCGTCCCCCGCCGCGAAATCCTCGAAATCAACGATACAGAAATAGTCGTCAAGGACGAAGAAGACAAAATCCGCAAAAAAGCCGCCAACGAAGATTTTATCCCCAACTTCGTCAACCCTTTCCGCGAACCCGAATTTTCCGCAAGTCGCATCGAGCAATCCAGCAACCCCAAAGAAAAGCCCCTCCGCTAATCTTCCTTAGAAAACTCCTCCGGATCCTCCGTGTATTTTTCGACCATCTCGCGCGACATCTCGTAACCAAACCCGTGCCGAACAAGATACGCTAAAAGTTTTTGCGGCTCCGTCTTCCCGCCTCTTTTAAGGATTACTTTCCGGACTTCTCCCGCTTCGTCTCGTGAAGACTCAGAAAAAAGCTCCTCAACAAGATTCTTTTCGACTCCTTTTTTCGCAAGTTCTTGCCGGAGTCTCGCCCGCGAAACCCCCTTTCTGGAAAACCTGTTCTCGATAAACCACTCCGCAAATTTCCGATCATCAAGGTATTTTTTCTCAACCATTTTTTTAATCACGTTCTCAATGTCGTCGCTCGTGAACTCCCCCCGCTCCCGTGTCCGAATTTTAAGTTTCCTGGCTTTTTCCCTAAACTCCGGGTCGGTCTTCATTTTCTCTTTGGTTTCCGCTCGCCTTTTGTTATCAATTCGCAGTTTGAACAGTTTATTCTGAAGATGCTCGCGCGTCTCTTTTATTGACCGCGGCCGCATCAAGACCCATTCCAACGTCGAGCTATAAAGTTTGCCGAACGCCGAAGCGTGTTTAAGTTCGCTAACTTCCGCCGGCGTGAGGATTTTCCCAATTTTCAAACGATAATCAACCACCTGTGCGACGTCGAGTGAAAAATAAAACTCCCCGTTGATAAACACGTTGACTCGATTTGCGTCTCGCACCCCGGATTTCAAATCCGTAATTTTAAGTTCCAGCCCCCTAGCCTCCGAACCGGACTCCTCGGGGGAGTTTTTTAGTCCAATAATCTCCATATATAATATATATTATAGGTAATTTTCAATATAGTATCTTAAAACCGGCAAATGCGATGGAATCTCCCGGAGCGGCGGTTTCACTCTTGTGCGAATAAATGCGTCAAAATCTCGGAGCTTGACCCACTCCACGCTCCCGACTTCCTCTGGGTCCAAGGTCATCGCGTCGTCCCTTCCGGTCCGATCGGCAAGATAAACCGAAATCAATTTCATGTCCGTAGCATATTGCGTAACGAATCGCAAATCTTCCGCTCGAAGTGCAACTCCGATTTCTTCTCGCGTTTCGCGAAGCGCCGCCGTCAAGGCGTCTTCTCCCTCGTCAATATGCCCCCCCGCCGACGCGTCATAGAGTCCGCCGTTATGAACTTTTTCCGAACGCTTCTGGAACAAGACTTCGACTTCACCGTCCGAACGTCGCCTCACCAACCAAACACAAGCGCCACCCTGCAACGCATCCCCATGGAGCATGGCACTATAAGAAATTGGATTTCCGACTCTACTAAAATATTGAAATGGTTTTTTATCTCCCACTGCGAATCCTTTAAGCCTCTTCTCGGCGCGCCGCTTCCTCGCGGACTTTCGTTTCGATTTCGTTCATTAACTCCGGCTTTTCGCGGAAGAGCTTCTTCACCGCTTCGCGACCCTGTCCGAGCGTTTCGCCGTTATATTTGAGAAACGCGCCAGCCTTGTCCATGATGCCGTATTGAACCGCAAGGTCGAGAACATCGCCGACTTTCGAAATCCCTTCGTTATACATAATGTCAAACTCCGCCGTCCTAAACGGTGCCGCAATCTTGTTTTTGACAATCTTCACTTTCGTTCGGTTGCCGGTAATATTGTCGCCTTCCTTAATTTGTCCAATTCTCCGAATGTCGAGCCGGACGGAGGCATAGAACTTGAGAGCGTTGCCGCCCGTCGTCGTCTCCGGGTTTCCGAACATGACGCCAATTTTCATACGAATCTGGTTAATAAATATCACCGTCGCCTTCGACTTCGAGATAATTCCGGTCAGTTTTCGCATCGCTTGCGACATCAAGCGCGCCTGAAGCCCCATCTGCGCGTCACCCATGTCCCCGTCAATTTCCGCTTGCGGAACGAGCGCCGCAACCGAGTCCACCACAATCAAGTCCACCGCGCCACTTCTAACCAAGGTCTCGCAAATCTCGAGCGCTTGCTCACCGTTGTCTGGTTGAGAAATTAACAAGTTCGCCGTATCGACACCAATCCGTTTCGCGTAGGCCGGGTCGAGCGCGTGTTCCGCGTCAATAAACGCGGCCGTTCCACCCTGTTTTTGAATCTCCGCAATCGCGTGAAGCGTCAAAGTGGTTTTACCGGAAGACTCCGGCCCATAAATCTCAATAATCCTCCCCTTCGGATAGCCGCCTCCAAGCGCGAGGTCGAGTGAAAGGGAACCAGAGGGAATAAGCTGGACGTCGATTTTCTTCGCATCACCCAACTTCATGATCGAGCCATCTCCGAACGATTTAGTAATCTGCGAAATCGCCAGGTTAAGCGCCTGCGCCCGCGCGTCGTCTTTATTCTTCTTTTCATTTTTGTCTGCTACATTTTCCACCGATGGCTTCTTGGTCATAATATTACCTCATTATTTTTAATGTATCTTCATTGTATCTGGTTTCCGGAGATTTGAAAAGGGGCTTTTCTAAAAATTACAAAACAATCCCTAGCGTCTGTATTTGACTTCCATCAAATACCCATACCTAAACACATAAACCATCGCCACCACAATGAGCGAATAGATCACCGAGGCAATATTAAACGTCATCCCTGTCGCCGGGATCAGAAGCGCCATAATAAACTTCGCCAGATTTTGAGAAACGAGCCAGACAATGCTAAACTTCGCAATTTTCTTCAGTCCAAACACGTTCTCCGTCGTAAACGGCGTCGGCTCCGCATAGAGTCGCTTAAAGAACCGCTCGACCTCGAGGAGCATTTTATAAACATAAACCGCCGCAACAATCATCAGGGCAAAAATAAGAACAACGACCAAGGCTTTCGGTGCCGCGCCGTATTTTATAAAGTTCCCGACGGTTAAGTCTTCTATCCCTGCCTCCGCCGGAAACCCCATGACCAACCAATTCCAAATCGCCCAATGCAGAATATATGCAACCACGGGAATTACTACGAACGTCGAAAGTGATATAATCCTAACAATTCTCGCGATAATAAATATGGTTTTAGAAACCGCCCCAAATCTTTTCTGGTCTTTTTTCTCAAGCTCAACAATTCCTTTTTCTGTGTCAGCGTCGAATTTTTTCATCTCCGGCGAACCGGTGTCGATTAAATCCGTAATTTTACAATGAAAAATCGAACATAAAGCGAGTATATTCGCCATTTCCGGATACGCCTCCCCCGTCTCCCATTTCGAAACCGATTGCCTCGAAACTCCAACCTTTGTCGCCAATCGTTCCTGCGATAGTTTATTGAGCTTCCGAAGCTCAGCCAAATTTTCCTTAAATGTCATTTTGCTTCTCCTTTTAGAAAAATTATACCGCATCGCACACTTTTCTCTACCAACTTTCAGTTGCAGAGCAGCAAATTAATCCAACGCTAGAAAAACGAGGCTAAAACCTCAACTTCTCCTGAATCTCCCTAAACTCCTCCTCAGAAAGTTCGAGTGTCCGCCCATATTCCCAGGTTGGGTCTAGAGGCATGAGGTGGACATGCGCGTGCGGCACGTCGGTCCCGACGACCTTCATCAGCGTCCTCTGCCCGAACACTTTTTCCATTCTCGCCGCAACTTTCCGCACCGTCTCAAACAGCGCGCGATAATCTTCGTCCGGAAGCTCATAAACCTTATCAACTTCTGCCTTCGGAATTACTAAAGTATGACCGCGAGACTCCGGCGCAATATCGAGAAATGCAAGCGTCTTCTCGTCTTCATAAATTTTATAACAGGGAATCTCCCCCCGAATGATTTTAGAAAAAACGTTATCCATGAGAAAATTATATCACGCCCCTGGTAAAATATGATAATATATAATCATGGATACAGACCAAGGGCAAAAAATCTCATTCATCAAACAATGGCTCGGAACCGGCTCGATTAACATCTTCGGTCTCCCGATGTCCGGAAAAGACACCGTTGGCGTCAAACTCGCCGAAGCGCTCGGCGGAAAGTTCCTCTCTTCCGGCCTCATCATTCGCGCGAACGAAGAACTAACCCGTCAACATTTTACCGACCAAGGCGAACTTGCTCCGACCGACGTGTTCTACGATTGGGTTTTACCATATTTCGACAAGCCCGAACTAAAACCGTTCCCGCTCGTCCTCTCTTCGATTGGTCGTTGGGCCGGCGAAGAAGACACGGTCATGGAACGCGCAAGATCCTCCGGACACGAAATCAAGGCCGCCGTAATTTTGAACATCTCCGAAGCCGACGTAATGTCCCGTTGGCAAGCCGTCGCGACTCTAAAAGACCGCGGAATGCGCCTCGATGACGAAAAGCCCGAAGTCTTCGAGAAACGTATCACCGAATTTCGCCAAAAAACCGCCCCCGTCATTCTTCATTATCGCTCTCTTGGTCTCCTCGTCGAAGTTGGGGCCGACGCCGACCGCGACACTGTCTTTTCGAACCTAATCAACCAACTCTACGCCTTCGCCGTAAGTAAAAGGAACTAAAATCCTCTAGTTCCTTTTCAGCATAACTGTAAACGCGTCGCTCGGAATATCGATCTTCCCGAACCGCTTCATTCTTGCCTTCCCGCGTTTCTGCTTTTCGAGCAACTTCGCTTTGCGGTCGCGGTCGCCCGTGTGGATTTTTACGGTTACGTCTTTTCGATACGCCCCAATCGTCTCGCGCGCAATAATCCTCGCCCCGATCGCCGCCTGAAGCGCCACCTCAAAGTTTTGCCTTGGAATAATCTCTTTTAACTTTTTCGTCACGTCTCGCCCAATCGCATCCGCTTCGCTTCGGTGACACATCACCGACAGCGCGTCGTTTTTGTGTCCCGCAATTAAGAAATCCACCCGGACGAGGTCTTCCGCGCGATAATCCGCCAGTTCATAGTTAAACGACGCATACCCCGACGTAATCGACTTCAACTGGTCGTAAAAATCCGTAAGCAAATTCGCCATAGGCGCCTCAAAGTCAATCACCGCCCGGTCTTCGATATAAGACAAGTTTTTCTGCACCCCGCGCTTCTCAACAATCAAATTAAGTACCGCCCCAATCATCGTCTTCGGAAGAATAATCTCACCCCGAACCCACGGCTCGCGAATCTCGCGCACTTCCGACACGTCCGGCAAATCCGCCGCCGACTTAATCTCAAGTTCCGACCCGTCGTTCATGATAATCTCATAGTTCGTCGATGGATTCGTTACAACCAGGTCAAGGTTAAACTCTCGCTCGAGCCTTTCTCGAATAATGTCCATATGAAGCAGCCCAAGAAAACCGATTCTAAGTCCAAACCCAAGAATTGGTGAATTTTCCGGCTCAAACTGAAGTGCCGAATCAGACAGCGCCAGTTTCTCAAGCGCCTCCTTCAAGGTTTTATAATCCTCATTCGACACCGGGAAGAACCCCGCATAAACAAACGGCAAGACATTTTTATATCCCGGAAGCGGTGTCATCGCCGGCGCCTTCGCAAGCGTAACCGTGTCGCCAACTTTCGCCTCCCTGGTCGTCTTGAGGTTCGTGACAATATAGCCAATCTCCCCCTCCTCGAGCGTCTGCTTCGGTTTCATTTCGGGCGTCAGTGTCCCGATTTCGAGCGCAATTCCGTTCGTCTCTGCCGCCATCATTCGAATCGCATCGTTTTTCGTGAGCCGCCCCTCAAAAATCCGAACGTAAAGCACCACCCCGCGATAATCATCAAAATAAGAATCAAATATCAACGCCTTCAAATCTTTTCCCGAGGCCACCTTCGGCTCGGGCGCTCTCTCAACAATCGCATCCAAAACTTTTTCAACATTCATCCCCGTCTTCGCCGACACGCCAATAATTTCGTCTTCCGAACATCCAAGAAGATTGATAATTTCTTTTTTGACCTTCTCCACGTCTGCCGCCGGCAGATCGATTTTGTTAATAACGGGAATAATATACAAATCCTGTTCGAGCGCAAGATAAACATTCGCGAGCGTCTGCGCCTGAATCCCCTGCGTCGCGTCAACGACCAAAATCGCCGTCTCGACCGCCTGTAAGCTCCGGGAAACCTCATAGGAAAAATCAACGTGCCCCGGCGTGTCAATCAAATTGAGTTCAAAGCCTTTATAGTGCATCTGCACCGGCGTCAGCTTAATCGTAATCCCTTTTTCCCGTTCGAGCTCCATCGAATCAAGAAGCTGCGCCTTCATCTCGCGCTTCTCGACCGTCCCCGTGATTTCCATCATCCGGTCCGCAAGCGTCGACTTCCCGTGGTCAATATGCGCAATAATACAAAAATTCCGAATCTTGCTTGAATCCATATATAATATATATTATACCATATTCCCTAGAAAAAGCCGAGAGCGCTAAACCACTCTGGAGACTTCTTCGATTGTCGTGACGCCGTTTAAGGCCATAAGTAGCCCCTTTTGCTCAAGTGTCAACATCCCGTTCTTTTTCGCGACCTTTTCGATTTCTCTAGCATTCGCATCTGAGACGTCCCCGCGCAAAAATTGCGAGATTTCGTCCGAGACGACGAGTTGTTCCATGATAACCGCCCGCCCCGCATAGCCAAACGGATTGTCCTCGGTCGGCACCGGTCGATAGAGTTTAATATTGTTCGGGTCAAACCCATCAACCCCGTCCAATGTCTCTCGAATATATTTCTTGATGGTTTCGTCCGGCTCATATTCTTCCTTCGAATCGGTCAGCCTTCGGACCAATCTCTGCGCAACCACGAGCCTCACGGACGTTGCAAAAATCGGGTTCGTCCCAATAAGGTCAATCATCCTAGAAAACGCCGCCGAGGAAGAATCCGCGTGGAATGAGCTTAAAACCAAATGTCCAGTAATCGAAGCCTGAATCGCCGTTCGCGCCGTGTCCGCGTCGCGAATCTCCCCGACCATGACGACATCCGGGTCAAGCCGGAGCACGCTCCGAAGCCCCTCCGCAAACGACCCGCCGTCATTGGTCTTTATCGGGATTTGAGAAATCCCCGTAATTCCATATTCAATCGGGTCCTCAAGAGTGATGATTTTTCTATCGGTCGTATTGAGGGCATTAAGCATCGAATAAAGTGTGGTCGATTTACCCGAACCAGTCGGCCCGACCATGAGGACCAGCCCCCTCGGTTTCCGAATAATCTCGTCAATCTCGAGCCGTTCTTCTTCTGACAGCCCAAGCAAATCCAGTTGCAGTAGCGACTCATCAAAGTTAAAGAGCCTTAAAACCGCGTCCTGTCCATACATCGTCGGCACGGTCTCGACGCGCACGTTCAAAATATGCGTCGAACCGTCTCGGTGAATTTCTGTCTGCAAATGACCCGATTGTGGTTTCTGCGACGCCGCCGAAACGTTCGCCCGAGAGGAGAGCTCGCCCATGATAACGCGATACCTATCTTTTTCAAGGTTCGCCACCGGGTGCAAAAGCCCATCAACGCGCATCCGGATGCGAATTTCGCTCCGAAGGTTTTCAATGTGGATGTCCGACGCGCCGAGTTTGTCCGCCTGGTCGAGTAGGAAATCGAAGACTTTTTCCGAAGAAACGGAGTTCAAAGTGTTCGATACTTCCGTAATCGTCTCCGAATCTCCCTCATTTGAGATTTTTATGTCGTTATAATGAACTTCTTTCGGTGGGTCGTAGCGCCGCATAAGCACTCGATACGCCGACCCGGAAATCAAGAAAAAATCAACTCGCTCGCCGTCTTTTTCATATTCCGCCTGAAGTTCAGAGAGTAAATGTCGCGGCGTCTGCGAAGTAATCATAAACTGGAACCGTTCGCCCCCGCCCCCTCGCGACAAGGGAAGAATGAAGTTCTTGTGCATTTCCTCTTTATCAAGAACCCCCATAACCAGCGGAATCGAATCCTCAAACTCCCGCGTGTCAAGATATGGCAACCCGAGAATCCGCGCGCGATTTCTCGTCGCCGCTTCCTCGTTCTCTCTTCGTTTCGCCTGGAGTTCTTCTTCGTTCATATATATAATTATATCACACCGTTTATGGTTTTCAAAATCACTCCCCTGTGTTATAATTTTCCCATATGCGTAAGAAACTCGACAAGGTTATTGCGAAACTCAACCGCAACAATAACCATAAACACAGCGACAAGCGGAAGCACCTCCGCCACAAAGACGGTCGCTAACAAAATCCCCTCGACGTCTCGAGGGGATTTTCATCGGCAGTATTCTAGAATGTGCCGACACTAGAGAAATCAAAGTCCAATAACGTAAAACTTGTCATAAGTCTCAATTGGTCAATATTAACATACAACAAACATAATAAAAAGGACACTAAAAACTATGTCTAAAAAATTAATCGCCGGCGCCGGCGTCGTCGCTTCTCTCGCAGTTGCTCTCGCCCCGCTCGCAACTTTCGCCTCGGATGCTACCTACAACTCCGATGAGCACACTGATGCTTTGAACGTCACCGTTCTTTCGACTTGTGCTTTCGGCGCTAAAGCAGCTACTCCGGTTGTTGGTGTTTCGCACAATGCCAATCCAGAAACTTCCAACCTGCCACTCCCAGGAACAGATGCAGCCATCACTGGCACAGCAAACATAGCGACCTGGACCCCGCACACCGCCGATGATAATGACAATCTCGGTATGACGCCGGATGCTGCGAATAAAACGGAGCATACTACTACTGACGTTGCAAATTATAGCATCTACGCCGGTACTGCTGACGACAACATGGGCACTACTACTCTCACTGTCGTCTGTAACCAAAACAACGGTTACAAAATCTTCACTCAAGCCGCTGACCTTTCTGAAGGTATCGCAACTATTCCTATCGTAGCTGCCGCTTCTGCTACCGCCAGTGTAACTGGCTACGGCATCACCGTCGCTAATGACGATAGTATTGCGACCGTAACCCCTGCTCAGGTTACTAACACGACTAAAAGCTACGATAACCAATAGCGCCGCTTCTGCTGCTACCGGCGATCACTTTACCTACACCTACAACATCGGTGTCGCTCCTGGCACTAAGGCCGCAACTTACACTGGTGACGTCGTTTACACCCTCGTCCAACAACTCGGTGGCAACTAATTTGCCCAAAAATTAACTTCCCTCAAATGAGGGAAGTTAAGCCCTAGAAAAGACCAACATTTTACTTGGTCTTCTTTTTTGCGTTGCTGAGAACGCTCGCCGCTAAGGACTTTGTTGCCTTGGATTGACTGCCCTGCAAGACTTTTGAAGCCTTACTGGCCATCTTCGGCGTTGATTTTACACCATTCTTGGACATAAAATCTCCTTTCCGCTCAAATAATGCAATCCTTACCAGCTGTGCGGTTACCGCTGTGAGGATGGTTACCTGAAGCTCGCAGGCAACGGATCTATTATAGTATACGTCGCCAAAAAATGCAAAATTATGCAAAAAAATTGCATAATTCCAAAAAATCATTGAAAAAACTCCCAAATATTGCTATAATATAGGTATGATTATTAATTTCTCTGTTAAGAACTACCGCTCATTTAGGGGAGATGCTGATCTAACCATGGAGGCGGATGACCTTCGCGCAAGCGAGAACATACCAACCAAAGCCCTTTCAAACCGAGACGTGCTGCCCGTAGCTGGCATCTTCGGCGCCAATGCCAGTGGTAAAACAAATATTCTAAAAGCGCTCGATTATCTCAGTCTTGTCGTCACAGGAAGCGGCATCTCCGACGAAAGGGTAAAGAACACCATTAAGCATCCCCTTCTGGCTAACTTCGCCCTAGACCGTAATCGCGATCCGGTAGAGTTTGAAATCGAGCTACTCAGCAGGGACAAAAAACGCGAATATACATATTATCTTTCGGTTGTCGATAATTCCGTTCTTGAGGAATCGCTTTCCGTTCTAGAAAAAGCAAAAACCAATCGAGTGACGCACGAAATATTTTCACGAAAAAAACAAGAAATTCAATACGATCCCGTAATCGAGAAGGAAATCAAAGACATAAAGAAAGTAATCGCATATGGCGAAGATGTGCCAACAATAGTACGACTAGCCAATCTCGTTAAATTGCCTGTAGCCGTCGATTTTATTAACGAACTTAGTTTTGTCAAATTCTCTCGGAAGTCTACAGGCGTAAACTTTGATCAACTCTACAAGGAGCCTGCTCTAAGGGAGAAAGTTGTTAATTTCATCAAGGAGTCTGATACGTGCGTGCAGGATATTAAGATCGATAAAGCTGTAATTCCTCTGAAAGTTAAGGAGCAACTCAATAACAGCCCGTCCTTGCCGTTCGGTTTTAAGCAAGCCATGAATGAAGACCGCCTTTACTCTCTTCTGTCGGTACATAATAATTACGGAGATAATCATAATCCGATCTATCTTGACTTCACGAGTGACGAATCCAGGGGAACTAATCGCTTGCTAGAAATTGCTATTATGATAATCGATGCAATAGACTCAGGTGGAGTACTAGTAGTAGACGAGCTAGACAGTAGCCTGCACCCATTCTTGTCGTCGAAAATCGTAAAAACTTTTCAGGATCCAAATATAAACAAAAAGCACGCTCAGTTAATCTTTACCAGCCACGATAATTACCTTATGTCTAAAGCGGTTGGACTACGCACGGACCAGATTTACCTTACGGACAAAGACAACAACGAGCAATCGCATCTCACCGCGCTGTCGGAATTTAAGGTCCGCAACAACGCCGCCGTCGATAAACAATACATGGATTCTCGTTTTGGCGGCGTGCCGACCGTATCCGACGAGGGGTTTGCTTTAGATGAGTAAACTATTAAAAGGAAGGGCCGCACGAAGACAAGGAAGCAAAAGTGAGTTACCCAAGGTCTACATTTTCCCAGAAGGAGAAACAGAGAAATATTACTTTAATGCTAAAAAAGCGCAAACAAGAGGAGCCGGCTTTACAGTTCACGTCGTAAACGAAGTCATAGGTAAGAGCGGCCTCCAGTTGGTAGAAGAAACGATTGAATACATTCGCAAAAACAGCAGCAGTATGAATATTGGCGATGAGGCCTATGTGGTCTTCGATTTCGACTCAAACCTAATAAACAGAATTAACCGTGAAGAAGAAATCCGAAAAGCTTTTGTCAAGGCGCAGGAGTATAACAGGAACCCTATAAAGGGAATAAAACTTGAGATAGTACTTAGTAATGACTCGTTTGAGCTTTGGTATGTGCTCCATTTCCAAGATCTTAACAGTTTTACTCGCAGAGAAAAACTTTATGATATTTTGAGTAAAATTCTCAAACGAGAGTACAGCAAACCAGAAGAGAATTTCTCTAGCATCCTAAAGAAAAAAGGCGACGAACGGAAGGCGATAGCTCGCGCGAAAATGTTGGATAATAATGACCCAAATAAAAACCCGCACACTGACGTTTATAGATTAGTTGAACGATTAAACAGGCGGAATGACACATAGGCAACTTTTATCGAGGTAGCCGGCCTAGTTGACTAATACGAGACTAAAATGATAAAATAAAAACCAGACGACGCTAAGGGAAACGTCTTCGCATCAGGGAGTTTAGTTGGGGAATGCGAGCTTGAAACGTGACACGCCTCTTCAGCTAATCTCTCCCACAAAGGGAGCAGGGGTTCAAAACCCCCAGGAGAATTAAACGTCAGCAAGGATTCATCTAAGAGTCCGAGAAAGGGGGTGATTATGGCAAAAAACAATAAGACCAAATTATTGCTCGAGCCAATACTAACGGTAACATTATTTCTTAATGGCAGCTCCCTGATGTGATGACGCTTTCGCGATAAGGAGATAACTAACTTTGGAAGAAAAATTATATTTCAAGCCCGGAAACTACGGGAAAGGAAGAAAAAAGAAGCAAACGGAGCAAAAGGTGGATAACGCGCCTGAAAAGAAAGATCACAGAGCTTTAAAACTTATCTCTCTTGCTCTTTTTACTTATCGCCGCAATCATGATTATCTTGTTACTTCACGGCAAAACCACAACTTCCGGCCAATACCCCGCTAGCGTCTGCAATGAATCGCTTACCTGCGAATCAAAGTCTATCACTTACGAAAAAGTCAACCAAGTAAATTCCGACGACAAAGACCTCAAAATCAGATGGTCTTCGCTGGTACAGAATCCTTAAGCTCCGCCAGTCTCAAATACACGCTTCGCTTCGGCTCTTACGAAGCAGCACATAGCGCCGAGGCGATTTCTCATGCTCAGTTTAACCTTGCCCTTCAAGCCATTGGATACGACGCCTCAAAATTCAATGACAAGTTTTCCATTCTCGATAATGAACTCGTTATTTCTTTGAGCCTTGGCAGCGACAAAACCCTCGACGATACCACTCGCAGCTATTTCCTCGTCGATTACATTAAAGACGACCAACTGCCCAGAACTCTCGCTGAATATAAATCAAATTACGAGAAGCAAGGCTTCTCCTGCACCTCAACCATTGATAATAAATAACGGAGAAAACCATGCCTAAAACCAGCAACAAATCTACAAACAATATCATCGCTAAGCTTAAAGCCGTTATGCTTGCTGTCGCGACCGCATTTCTTAGTGTCTTCACTACCGCCCCTGCCTCCGCCATCGGCCAGTTTGCATCTCGCCTATGTATCAACAAATTACCCTTACCCCAGGAGAAACTTACACCGGCAACTTCAAAGTCATTAACCCTGGAGACAATACCATCGACTTTCGCTACACTGTTCGTGTTGAACCGTTTTCTGTCGAAGGTTTAGACGACCTCAGCTTCACGGCCAACGGTAGTTATAACCAAATCGTCGACTGGATTGAACTTTCCCGCGAAGAGGGGATTATCTCCCCGAACCAGACCGAAGAAGTCCGTTTCTACATTCATGTTCCCGAAGATGCTCCGGCTGGCGGGCAATACGCTGCCATTATGGTTACTTCTGAAGAGTATCGCCTCGACAACTCCACCGTTGATCTTCGCGAGAAATACGAGGCCTCACATCTTCTTTATACAGAGGTTGCCGGAGAAACCGTTAGAAAAGGCAAGGTTGACAATGCCAATGTCCCGGGTTTTATGCTCTCTGGCAACATCACCGGTAGCTCCACTATTACAAACGAAGGTAACGTTCACTCCCAAGCTACGCACACTCTCCAAGTCTTCCCGCTTTTCTCCAAAGAAGAAATCTACACCAATGAAGAAAAACCTAAAACCACTTGGATAATGCCAGGAAACTCCGCCTATACCTCCATCGCCTGGGAAGAAACCCCAAACGTCGGCATCTTCCACGTCATCTACAACGTCGAATATGAAGGCGTAAACAGCAATGTCGACAAAATCGTCATCATCTACCCCCTCTGGCCCCTCCTTCTTATCTTTCTCATCATCTTCAAAATCCTCTGGGGGAAAGAAGAAATTAGAAGAATGACCCAATCATTTGTAAAAAGCCCCCACTCCAAATCAGGGGCTTTTTACTCTCCCAACCTCTCCACAACCCACTCTACCGGCCCCTTCATCATCCGCGGCAAGAACCAAACGAGAACGCCAGAAACCACGGCGACTCCCGCGCAACAAGTAAGCGTCAAAGGAGAAATCTCCGGAGAAAGACTAAACAAGTCCCTAAACCACAGGAAGCACGCCGCGCACCCAACGATACAGAGAGAAAACACCGTCCCGCGATACCAATCAAACGGCACGCAAACCCCAAACAGATAAATCAGCTCCGCCCCGCCAAGCGCCAACGTACACGCCGTCGACATCTCCGCTTCCGGAATACCGAAAACATTTCCGGCAAGCACGGTCAAGAACACCGCAATAAGACACGCCACTCCTCCCGGAATTGCCTTCCCAAGAATGTTTTGAATAAACCTCCCGTGAATCAAATCTTCATTCGGCATCTGTGCCAAGAAGAACGACGGCAACCCAATCGCCCAAACCGAAAGCATCGACACCTGCGTCGGAAGCAACGGATAGCGAATTCCAAATATAAGCGTCAAGACCGCCGCAAGCAACGAGAAAACATTTTTCACGATAAAGAGGCTTCCCGATCGCTCGAGGTTATTAACCACTCTCCGCCCCTCGCGAACCACCCCCGGCATTTTAGAAAAATCAGACTCAAGAAGTACCATCTGCGCCGCCTGCACTGCCGCCTCGCTTCCCGACGCCATCGCAACCGAACAGTCCGCATCTTTAAGCGCCAAAACGTCGTTCACTCCGTCCCCGGTCATCGCGACTTTATGCCCATTTTTCTGGAGTGCCTTAACGAACCTCCGCTTCTGCTCCGGCGTTACTCGTCCAAAAACGAAATATTTCTCAACTGCCTCTAAAATATCTTTGTCAGACTCGAGCGTTGTCGCGTCAACATACCTTTCCGCGCCACTAATCCCCGCCTGTTTCGCGACTTCGGAAACCGTAACTGGATTGTCCCCGGAAATCACCTTCACGGCAACGCCCTGCTCGGCAAAATACCGGAACGTCTCCGGCGCCGTCTTCCGCACCGGGTTCTCAAGCACGACCAAAAGCTCCGGAGAAATCGGTTTAATAAGTTCTTTCCCGTCGAGTTTCGCCTTGTAGCGCCCAAAAACCAAAACTCGATACCCTCTCTTGGAAAACTGCGTAATCTGTGAAGCATATTTTTTATAGTCTTGCTTCAGGACGAACTCTGGCGCCCCGAGGACAAACCGCTCCGACCCAAACTCCGCCGCACTATATTTATATTTTGAAGAAAACCCAAACACTTTTGTCGCCTCAGCCGAAGCATCAAAATCGATTTTTCGGCAATATCTCTTTATCGCTTTCATCGTCTCGTTGTCCGATTGAAGCGCGTGCGCAAATTGCGACAAAAATGCCCGTTTACCCCCGTTAATTTCGACAATTTCGCGCACCCTCATCTCCGGGCTCGTAATCGTCCCAGTTTTGTCCACGCAAAGCACATCCACTCTCGCGAGCGTCTCAATACTTTTCATCTCATGGAGCAAGACTTTATTCCTCGCCAGTTTCATCGCCGAAATCGCAAGCGAAACGCTAGCGAGCAGGAACAGCCCTTCCGGAATCATCCCAAGCACCGCCGACGCCGCCCCTTGGACGCTTACGCCAATCGGCGCATGATTAATGAGTAACTGGTGTGCATATAATATAATTCCGACCGGGATAATCGCAATCCCCGCCATCTTAACAATTTTATTGAGCGACCGAATAATCTCCGACTGCTCGCCCGTTTTTATCGCCTTCGCCTGCAAGGTCAGTTTTGAAACATAGGAATCCTCCCCGACCCGCGTCAGCCGAGCAAAACACTCTCCGGAAACAATAAAGCTCCCCGAAAGCAGCTCTGCCCCGGCGGTTTTCTGGATTTCGTCCGCCTCGCCCGTAACGAGCGCTTCGTTAACTGCAACCTGCCCTTCAACCACCTCCGCATCCGCCGGAATCTGATCCCCCGCGGAAAATTTAACAATATCGTCAAGAACCAACTTCTCAATCGGAACCTCGACAACCTTCCCGCTTCGCACTGCCCGCGCTTTCTGTGCATTAAGAACTTTAAGTTCATCCAAAACCTTCTTCGCCCGCAATTCCTGAACAATCCCAATTAGCGTGTTTGCAAGAATGATTATCAGAAACGTCAAATCTCTATACGACCGGACCAAAATGAGGACTATCGCAATAACCGCGAATATTCCGTTAAAGTATGTGAAAACATGGCTAAAAATCACGCGAGGCACCGATTTTGACGGCGCTTTAACCGACCGGTTATCTTGCCCGGCATCAATTCGCTCTTGAACTTCCTCGAGCGATAATCCTTGAAATTTCATACTTAAATTATACCAGAAAATATCAATTCTATGTTACAATAGGTTTAATGTTCTGGGATGAAGAAGCGTCGGAAAACGATAAGAAAAGAAAATCTCTCGACGAGGACTTTCAAAAGCTCCTCGCCGATTTAATGAATGACTATCTTAAAGAGGTCAAGAAACAATTTCCCTCTCTCGACAAGGAGCTAAAAGCTGCCATAAAATACGATGCCTTTGGCAACGTCGTAACCCGGGAAGGGAAGGACGAGGAAGTTTTTGAATACTTCGCCCAAAAAAATCTCTGGGAAAACATTTTCAACAAAAACTACAAGACCAAACAGGCCCGCTACTTAAACCGCCTTGAAGATTTTCTTTCCGAAACCATGGAAAACCCCGACAAACACCTCGAGTCTTTTGGCCACGGCCTCCTCTGGCGCTACTACGCAACCGTCTCCGCCGCCGACGGCAAAATCATTTACGAATACATGAAAACCGACGACCCTCTCACTCCGCTCTACCTTACCGTCCGAACTTTTTATAATAGCATAAAAGAAACCTCATAAAAATCACCCCGCAACCGAGGTGATTTTTATATTCAATAGTTTACGCCTCCGCGTGCAATTTCGCAAACTTCTTCGACTTCTTATCGAGATTGGAGAAATCTTCCTCGGAAATCTTTTCGTTCTTCCCGGATTCGATATAATTGCGCAAAACCCCAACGAGAACAAACGGGCGCACAAACGCGGCGTGAACAACACCCCACATAATCAGCGCGCCAAGTCCCGATGTAAATAGCATCAAGTTGCTCGGATTCGTCAAGAACTCCGAAGCGTTAATCTCACCTCGCGCCGTCATGTCGGCAAACTCTTTCGCGAGCATACTGAAAGCGTCCGGGAACGCCATAGAAACCAAATAGAAAATCCCGAAGAACACGCCACCAATAAGAATGAGAGAAATCGCCCCCATCCCGAACACTCTCCCGAGGTTCTTTGCGAGCGTCTTTCCGTGCTTGAAGAAGAGGACAGCACCCTCAAGCGTCGCCCTCGTCGCCTTCTCGTCCTTGCGGTAGAAAACCCACCCAAGGCAGCAATCGCAGAGATAACTAACGACAGTTTGAATCACTCCCGAAATCGTGCTTCCGACCGCCCCGCCGTTCTCCCCGCCAACCGCTCGTCCGATGCCAGTAATCGCGTTGCCGATTTCATTAAAAATCCCCTTGATGACTCCGGTTACCGCATAATACGCCGCGACCGTCGCAAATCGTTCTTTAATAATTTGCTTCCCCGCACCATAAACGTCGTCCGGGAGTTTTCCGTCAGTAATCGCCTTTGTCATCATGGCGATTTGTCCCGCCTTGAAGACATAGGAGATAAAATGCGAAGCGATTGCGACAATAACAAGGCCGACGATGACCCCAAAGGCGAGTCCAATCAGCCCCTTATCCATCGCTTTTTCCGCGACAAAGAACCCTGCCGCCGCAACGCCGATGATAATCATGAAGGACACGATGTCCCAAAGCAATCTTCGCACCGAAAACGTCAAGGTTTTCTTATAGATTTCTTTATTATCCATATATTCCTTTTTATTAGTTAATGTTATTCCTATTATAACACTCCGCCCGACTCATGCTATAATATTCACGAAAACCCACCTCACAGAAAGGATTTTTATGTCAAAATCAAAAGTATTTTTCACTCGAGACATCTCTCCCGCCGGCCTCGAAAAAGTTTATAAAGCCCTCGGCGTCGAGCTCAAAGGCAAAATCGGCGTCAAGGTCTCAACCGGCGAAGCCGGCTCCAAAGGCTATTTGAAGGCTGACTTAATCGGTCCATTCGTCAAATCCCTAAACGGCACGATTATCGAATGCAACACCGCCTACGATGGCAAGCGCAACACCGCCGAAGATCACCTCAAGGTCGCCGCGGACCACGGGTTTACGTCTTATGCGCCTGTTGATATTATGGACGCCGAAGGCGAGATTAAAATCCCCGTAAAGAACGGTAAATATCTCAAATATGATATAATCGGCAAGAATTTCGCCAACTACGATTCTATCGTCAACCTTGCTCACGCTAAAGGTCATGTCATGGGCGGATTTGGCGCCAACCTCAAGAACCAATCCATCGGCATCGCTTCCCGAAATGGTAAGGCCTACATCCACTCCGCCGGCCACACCGAAGACCCCGACGCCTGTTGGTCCGACGAACACGAACAAATCGACTTCATTCGCTCTATGGCCGAAGCCGCCACCGCCGTCGCCGACTACATTAAAGATGACAACAAACAGATTATTTATATCACCGTCATGAACGCAATCTCTTTAAGTTGCGACTGCGACGCAAGACAAGGCGACCCCGTGATGGAAGACCTTGGTATCGTCGCATCTTTAGACCCCGTTGCAAACGACCAAGCCTTTATCGACATGGTCTGGGCCTCGAAAGATCCCGGCGCCGAAAAACTCCGCGAGCGTATCGACTCCCGACTCGGCCGAGAAATCCTCCCGTATGCCGAGTCTCTCGGTCTCGGCTCTCGCGAATACAACCTCATCGAACTCTAGTCAATCCCCCCAAGGTACCTTCGCCACTATCTCCTTCCGGTGTTTGGCACCTTCGGGATTACAATTTCTTCTTCCGGAATCAAACTTTTGAGAATCGGCATAATACTCTCCGGAATATGTCCAACTACTAACTTCTCGGCATTGGCTGCAAGAGAATAAGTATAAAACAGCGAATAATCTTCGCCAAAAGTTTCCTGCGTATATTTCGCATCGGCAACCAGAATCGGCGCAAGTGCTTTTACGAGCTTTGGCAAATTCTCCTTTATGACTGCAAACTCCGTCTCCGTCACCGTCGGCGCACTATAATCACTATACACGCCCATGTAATTCGTCAGATAAGTTAAGAGCTCATCTACGTCCGCTCCCGTCGCCGTTCCTTTCATCACCTTCACGAGGTCCTGATACGGCGGGAAATTATCCAGAGCCTCCTCCATGCTCATACCATACCCGCCCGTCAGCAAATCCTGGAAAGCATTTCCTGCAACTCTCCCCGCAAGTCCGTCACTAGTATCAGTTAGAAAACTCGTAAACTCGCTCTGCTTGTCCAAAGTACGTTGTTGATACAATTTCATAATCGCCGAGAGTGGCACCTTCACTTCTGCGTCGAAATACCCCCTCGTCAAACCATTGCTAGTCACAAACGCCATCCACTCATCCATGAACTCCCGCCCGTTCATCGTCCCGACCTCTTTCGTCAAAGCCGCATTAGAAGAGAGCAAATTCATCGCCTTTGAGCTATCCGCAAGGTCAGAAATATCGACTACCGACGTCGTAATTGAAAGGTCTGCCGGATGAATCTCCTCGTAAACCCCCGTATTATAAAATCCCCACGCTTCCGGAAAAACGTAGCCGAGTAATAAGTCGTTCCCGTCCTTAACGTCGTGAATATTATCGAATTCCGTCTCCGTTACGCTCGCTCTCGGCGCTCCAAAAGTATAAACATAAAAATCCTCCGCCGCCAAGTCATAATCTGCAATATGCTCATTTATGGTTTTACCGAACAAATCAATCACCGCCCCGCCTCGCGAATAGCCAACCACCCAGACTTTATAATCAGACAGCCCGCGGTCGGCGACATATTGGTTAAACCTTTCGACGACCAACTCCGCCGACTCGGCAAACCCAGCGTGGTCGCCCGTCGTTCCGACGTTAAAATTCGATAACCATTCCGTCAGATAATTATAATTCCGTGGCGCAATAACAATCAACTCTTGCCCGTTCGCCAAAGTCTTCCGTCCAATCGTCGTCCCGAAAGAATGTCCGTCCGCTTCCGACGATTCGTCCCAACTTTGGTAATCGGAAAACCCCATTTGGTCGAGCAAATTGTAAAGTTTGGGATTTTTAGCCCCCGCCTCCACCGGGTAACCGTCCGCTTGGTTCTCATACCCCGCGAGCGCCAACGCATAAGACACCGCCCGGAGCTTCGGATGGTCGCCAGCCGACGGCTCGTTAAAGAACGCGTCGCTATATTGTACTTCGCCGGTCTCGTCTAGCGCGTCATAAACCGTCGCCCACGGATTCTCCGCGTCCTCAACAAACCCATAATACGGATACGTCACTGTAATCTCATCAGCGACAACGCCGGTATTCGGCACCTTCGGGATTACCACTTCTTCCGTAATAGTAAACGTCGCACTCGCAACCCCGGCCACGCTCGTATCGAAGAAATAAATTTCAATACTGTGTTTACCAAGCTCTAACGTGTCCAAATATTCACTAAAGAGCGTGACGGTTTTCTCTCCCGGCTTAACGGCGGTAATGCTGTCATCCGTGACGTCAATATACTCACCATCCACAGCAATAGTTACAATCCTGTCCGTATAACTCGCCGGGTCCTTATCAATCACGAACGCCAAATCTTCTCCGCTCCCAATGGCATGTTCTCCTTCGTCACCCTCAGTTACTAGATAGTGCGGCCGAATGATAGTAAACGGCACCCTGAGTGACGCTCGGTAATTATCGTTCTCGAAGTTATATTCAACCAAATAAAACTCTCCGAGGTCAGTCGGCCGTTCAATCGGCGTAAAAGATAAGTCGTAGTCGTCATATATATAATACTGCTCCGTCAAATCTTCCGCCGTAATACCATCATCATTTTCCTCTACCGTTAGTTCGCCGTCGAGCACCACTGGTTGTCCAGTATAAGTCACATCTTGTTTTTCGACGCCACTAATCATGAGCGTCTCTTTACTATGGTCCGGAGCTATGGTCAGCACGGAGTTAAGCACCAGGTTCTTGACCTCTCTCATCTCCCCGTTGACTTCGTAATGAGCGGAATTGATTGTAATCGGCATGTTACGCTTAAAGGCAGCTGGTCGATTCAAGTTTGGACTTGGAACCATATACCAATACCCAAAAAGGTCATCCCCCGATTCTTCCGGACTAAACTCAACATAATCAACGCCTTCTTGCTCGTCTTCACTTCCGCTCCATCTCATTCGCAACCCACGATTAAACTCCTCGACGTTAGTAAGGGCATCATTATTATCCGAATGAACTGATATCAAGCCCTCGACGCCATCTATATCGGCAAAACTCACATCCAGGTCGTAAAGTTTGATTTCACAGACGCTCCCAACTCTCGCATAATAAGCATCACTGTAGTATGGGTCGCTCCATATATTCTCTTGGTATGGCGTCGTCACAAAACAATCATCCTCCGCACGCGCCACCGGCAACTGTACCATAGATAACACAAGTGTGCTAACCAAGCCACACATTAACATTGCTATTTTTGCTTTTTTATTCTTCATCGAAAGCATGAACACCTTTCAATTTTATAACCAATTTACTCCATTATACCACAAAATGTTTATGTTTGAAATCGAACATCGCGCGTTCGTGGTATAATATAATACACCTATGAAAAACCATCGCGAAAAAACCGTAATCACAACCAGCATCATCAGTATCTGCGCCAACCTCGTCCTCGTAGGCTTCAAGGCGACAGTAGGCTTTTTGTCAAACTCCATCGCCATCATCACCGACGCCATCAACAACCTCAGCGACGCCCTCTCAAGCATCATCACCATTATCGGTACCAAACTCGCCGGCAAAGCTCCGGACAAAAAACACCCGTACGGCTACGGACGCGTCGAATATATCACCTCGCTCATCGTTTCCGCCATTGTTCTCTATGCCGGTATCACCGCCTTCATCGAATCCGTTAAAAAGATTATCACGCCCGAAGACGTGGATTATGATGTCGTAACACTAATCATTTTAGTAGCCGGCATTATCGTCAAGTTCGCGCTCGGCCTATATGTCAAGAAAAAAGGCCGTGCCATCAAATCCGATTCTTTAATCGCAAGCGGAGCGGACGCCTTTAACGATGCAATTCTCTCAATTTCCGTATTGGCGTCGGCAATAATATATATGATTTTCAACGTAAGCCTCGAAGCGTATGTCGGCGCATTGGTGTCAATTTTCATTATGAAAGCCGGCCTAGAACTCATCAAAGATTCAATCGACAACGTTCTCGGTACGCGCATTGAAAGCAAGTTGGCCAAATCCATCAAAAGGGAAGTATTGAAAGAAGAAGACGTCAAGGGTGCGTTTGATTTAGTATTAAACGATTATGGCCCCGATAAATATCTCGGCTCGATTCATATCGAAGTGGACGATAGGTTAACCGTAGCCGACATCGACAAAATCTCTCGCCGTATCACGAAACAAGTTTCGCGAAAATACGGAGTAACCCTTCATACAATCGGTGTTTATTCCATTAACACCAAAGACAAAAACGTTATCGAAGCCAAACAAAAGGTTGAAAAAATCGTATCGAGCCACAAAGAGATTTTACAGATGCACGGTTTCTATCTTGACACCGAAGACAAGACCATAAACTTCGACATCATCATCGATTTCGAGGCCAAAGACCGCGAAAAAATCTACCAAGACATTTACGACGCAGTCCAAAAGGAATTCAAAGGCTACAAAATCATAATTACCCTAGACGTCGACATGAGCGACTAGTTTATCGACCGAAAAACAACTCATTTTTAAATTATTTTAACTTTCGACTGATAAAATAAGCGAACGATAACTCGCCCCCAACCAATCCGCTAGCGCCGCCGACGGCAACGCTGAAACCAGCGAAGAGCAAACCACCGAAAAACACGGTCGCCCTGAATTGAGCGAAGAAAAGAAAGCCGAAATCAAGGCAAAACTCGAAGCCATGACCGACGAAGAAAAACAAGCCTGGCTCGAATCGCACAAAAAGCAAAAAACATCCACCGAAGAATAACCCGAGCTCCCTAAACCCGCCCGCAAAATGGCGGGTTTATATTTGCTATAATATAACTATGTGCAGTGAGCGACCAGTCAATTCTTTTCGTACTAAACTCATCTCGATTGTGGACGATGATTATCGCGAATTCGTCACGCGCGGCATTCCTTGCGAACGTCCAATTCTCGGTGTCCGCATCCCAGAAATCCGTAAACTTGTCAAAGAAGTTCCTCCTAAAGACTTCGAGGGGCTTCTGCAAGAAACTCCCATCGCGCTCGAAGAAGTCCTCGCTCGCGGCTTTCTTATCGCTCGCTTGTCCTACGAAGAAATGCTTAAATACTTTGACTCGCAAATCAAGTTTCTCGACAACTGGTGCACTGTCGATACATTTGTTGCTAGCCTCCGCAAGACCATTAAGCATCACGAACTTGACTTCCTCGACCGAAAAGTCGAACCACTTTTGAAATCCAAAAACGAGTTTGCCATCCGTGCTGGCCTAGTTTGTTTGCTAGATTTCTATGTTGATTTTGACCACCTCTTTCTTATCTTCGACCGCCTCGAATGCCTCAAAGAACACGACGATTATTACGTCAAAATGTCGCTTGCTTGGCTTCTTGCGGAGTGTTTCATCAAATATCCCGACGAAACTTTCGCCTATCTCCAGCACTCTAATCTCCCCAAATGGACCTTCAACAAGGCCATTTCCAAAATCTGCGACTCTCGTCGTATCGCCCCCGAAACTAAAACCAAACTCAAACAACTCCGGAAAGCGTAAATCGATTCTATTCTATGCTATAATATTAGTAGTAAAAGGAGTCCCCGAGCATGAGTAAAATGTCTATCAGATTCTATAAAGACCGCGAAGTTCGTGCTGTTTGGGATGATGAAACCAATAAATGGTGGTTCTCTGCTGTCGATGTAGTAGCCGCGATTAATGAAGAAGACAATTCCAATAAATCTAGAAGATATTGGAATACTTTCAAGAACAGACACGAAGAATTTCAGTCGTCCACAATTTGTAGACAACTGAAAATGACGGCTATTGATGGAAAAAGATATCTAACTGACGCTTTTCAGTTTGCACCAGTTCAGTTCTTGGATCAGACCTTGAAAGACATCGAGGCGATGTCAGAGAACACGTTTGACGAGATTATAGATAAATACGTCGAGATGAATATTGCGCATCCGTTCATGGAAGGTAATGGCCGCTCAACGAGAATTTGGCTCGACTTGATCCTGAAAAAGAATCTAGCAAAGTGTGTCGATTGGAGCCAGATTGAAAAACAAGAATATTTAGACGCCATGAAACATAGCACCACTGATAGCTCTGAGATAAAAAGACTCATCGAAGCCGCTTTAACGGATAAAATTAACGATCGCGAAATGTTCATGAAAGGCGTCGACTACTCGTATTATTACGAGCAGCCAGAACAATAACTACAAGAAAGGAAACAAAGGACTATTTATGCCAAGACCGCGTAACAAACAGGATTTATTAAAAGCTGGCGAGGAATACTACGCCAAGCTAATCGAAATGGCTGATTCAATGAGCGAGAAAGAAATGAACACCGAGTTCGATTTTTCCGGCGATCCATCGAAGAAAGAACGCCACTGGGGGCGCGACAAGAACCTACGCGATATTTGGGTGCATTTATACGAATGGCACCGCATGCTATTAGAATTTATCGATATGAATCTGAATAAAGGCGGTAATGCGCCATTCTTGCCAGAACCATACACTTGGAAGACTTACGGCGATATGAACGTCGAATACTGGAAGAAACACCAAAAGACTTCGCTCGAAGACGCAAGAAAAATGTTTGAAAAATCCCACAAAGACGTCATGAAACTAGCCGAAAGCCTTAGCGAAGAACAACTATTCACTAAAGGCATGTATCCTTGGGTTGGCGGTTCGGTACTCGGCTCATATTTCGTGAGTTGTCTATCTTCCCACTACGACTGGGCAATGAAGAAACTCAAAGCCCATAAAAAGAACTGCGAGAAAGTAACGGTTAAAAGTTTTTAAAATAAATATAATAGAAATAAAAGAAAGGAATGAATGTACAAAAAAGAATTCATGGAGATTGCAATAAGCGAAGCAAGAGAGGGGATTCTTAACCATGATGGTGGGCCATTTGGGGCGGTAGTAGTGAAAAATGGCGAATTAATTGCACTAGGACACAATCGGGTGCTTTCTTCTAATGATTCAACTTGCCATGGTGAGATTGATGCAATACGAAAAGCGGAAAGTAAACTCGGAACTTATGATCTTTCAGGTTGTGAACTTTATTCTACGGGGGAACCTTGTCCAATGTGTCTTGCGGCAATTTTATGGGCAAATATCAAAAAAGTATACTATGGATGTAGGTTGAGTGACAGTAGGGAGATTGGATTTCGTGACGCGAAGTTTAACGAAGTGGTAGGTGGGTGGTTCAATTTGCCAGATGGATTTATAGAAGAAAAAGATCGGGAGATGTGCCTTGAGTTGTTTAAAGAATATAAGAAAATGAATGCGAAGAAATATTAGGAGCAATAAAAACACATATTTAGTGGTGCCTTGATCTGTCATAGTCGCCGAACCAGAATTTGGAACCTTTATATCTTCTTCGGCTTCTTCGTTAGGGGTCGAAATAGTAAAATCGCTTTGCTTATCTAAGGTTCCTATATTTTATTTTCGTTTTTCTTTCTTCATCAAAACACCTGTCGCTACAACGACCCCAACAATCATAGTAATAACCAGGAAATCGTTTGCTATTTCTGCACTGCTACCTTCGCTGGTAAATACACCAGTATTAGGGACAAATGGGACATCCTCGTTTTTTATAATTCTGAAACTGGCTTTTGCACTTCCTGAGTCTGGTTCTGTGAAATATGCTTCAAAGGAATGTTCGCCTAGCGCGAGAGTGTTTAAGAAACTCGCTGGGAGGGTGATAGTCTGGTTGTCTGGATCTACTTCACAATCTGTACGCATATCATGATATTCGCCA
>JAFWGN010000011.1 GCA_017515285.1 Candidatus Saccharimonadota bacterium
CACCACTACCGCCAACGGCGAATACGATTTCTGGGTCCAAGTCAATAAATATGGCCAAACCATGAACTACATTAGCAAATACACCGCGAGTGGTTCAAACGTCGCCACCGTCGTCTATGCCGGTTTACAGTCCAAAAACACCTCGGGTAAATTCTATATTACCGAAATGCAGGAGATGACGAGAGGCGTATGCCAGAATACGAATATGTGGGGAACTGGCGTTGGCGATAATGCCAGAATCTATGACTACACGGGTTCCGGCGCGGCTCTTGCTTCAACCGCCGCTACTTCCGCCACCGTCAATACTGGCACCTTCCTTCTCGAAGATAATCGAGACCAAAAAACCTATCTCGTCCGTAGGTTGGCCGATGGTAACTGTTGGATGGTTCAAAACCTAGACTTAAACCTAAAAAACTTCGCCGGGACTAGAAAACTCACTTCCGCAAATACTGACCTAAATGATAAAGAATATTGGGACCCCAGCGAGACTTTAAAGAATAGTCAATGGGTATTTAATTCGACGAACATCACTGGTGGTTATGCAAATCATCTTGGCATAGCCAATATCCTCGAACCTGGCCCTGGGTATAGCACGGTCGGTGCGCTTTCTATCTCTCAATATCAATTTCAATCTCGTCTCAATTTTGGCCCAAACCTCTTTTGGGGGTCAAGATACCAAGCTGGAACAATCGTCGACAACACTTCCGGCGATAATAATAATGGTCTATATATAAATGGAAACGCCAACGTTCTTTACCCGAGGTCTTACGATAACGGTTTTGCATATTATGACAGCAATCTTTTCATCGACTCGGATTCGGGTTATAAAATGATTCCCGTAATTCCAGATGCAGCCGGCGAGGTCGGGAAGATATTGCAAAGCAGCGACTATTTAACAATCGACAGCGAATGGCAACCAGAGCTGATTATGAATCAGACCGGAGAAAAGTATACAATGCGCGGGAACGTGTACTTGGGCGATTATTACAATAACTACGCCGCATATGCCGGAAATGTGTCGGACGGTTATACACTAGAGCAAAATTCAATATGCCCGAAGGGTTGGAGGTTGCCGTCCGAAAATATCGATGAGGAAAAATCTTGGCGCAAATTACTTATGGATATTTATGACATCATAGAAGACGACGGTGACATTATTCAGTTCGAGTCAATCGCTAAACAATTCCTATTGCCGATTTCGCTCGGCTATACCGGTCAATACAATGGAATAAAAGGTTTGCTATGGGATCGCTCGACATACGGATATATGTATACCTCTCATAACACACTGTATATGTACCGCATGAACGGCAAAGTCAGTTCTTCCTTTCCCCGACCATACATGGGTAATACTCTTCGTTGCGTCGCCCGCGACTAGCAATTTAACAATTCATTTCAAGAAAATCTTGAATAAGCCTTTTCGAGACGATAAGGATGATTTTGGTGGCGACTTCAAAGTTCGGTTTTAGTCGAATGTTAGTGGCGAACTTCTGTTCTGTTTCTTGTCCAATTGCGCACAAGACCCGATAATTTTGACGACATTTTCCTCATCCGAGCAAATCGACGGCCGGTGTTACCCGAGGCGCATTTGCGAGGATTGAGCGAAATATGTGTCAAAATTATAGGGTTCGCGGAGCACCCGGACAAAAACAGAACTGAAGCTCGCCCCGCATTTAGGCTTCCTTCCGCTCTAGGTCTTCAATAATCTATTGCCAAGATATAAATCTAGTTCTTTAGTCCTCTATGTTCAAAGAAGACCTAGGGCCGAGGGAAGCTTCCGTTAGATATAGATATATGGTATATTAACGGTATGCGGAAAGAAGAAAACTACGGCGTAATAATCCCAGCCTACACAAAGAACATGCCGGACAGAGATGAACTCATCTGCGCTTTTATCGTCGCAACGTACTTCCGTAGCAAAATAGAATGCATTTCGTTCGACAACGCTAACTCGAAAAGACCAGATTTTTTAGTAAAACGACTCAACCAAAGATGGGAGCTTAAAACCATTCGCGGTAACTCAGCCAACACAATCCACCATGCCTTCGAGCGAAGCAACGGCCAGTCAGAAAACCTAATTATCTATCTCGGAAAAACTAAAATGCACGCCAAATCCGCTATCGGACGCGTCAAAAGGGAACTGAAAAACGGCACGAGCAAAAAGCGAATACTTGTCGTCACTAAAGCTGGCACTGTGGTTGCAATTAAATAGTAACTATGATAAAATAAAAATAACAGCGATCCGCTGTTCGGAATTGAAAAAGTATTCCCAGGACCCGACAGGTTTAGCATAGAACCGGGCTCGGTGCTCCATAGGAGTGAATAGCTCCTAAAACCCCAAATAAAAGTCTATCTTTTTTCGAAGTGCACGCGGCGTTCGCGCCTAAAGTGCACTTTTTTCTAGCACTCTTGACGTCCGATTGCTAAAAGCATATAATATAAACTATGAATTTAACCGAACGCCAAAGAGAAATCTTATTCGCAATCATCGAACAATACGCCGAGCTTGCGACCCCTGTCGGGAGTGTAACACTGGCGAAGCTTTTTGACGTTTCATCGGCGACGATTCGTGCCGAGATGGCGAAGCTCGAAAGTTACGGCCTAATCGCCCAGCCACACACCTCCGCCGGTCGTATCCCGACCGACGCCGGCTACCGTTATTATGTTAATTCACTGGTCGAAGAATCGGAAAATGCCGAGTTTAACGAGGGACCGGCCTATGATGTTCCGCTCCTCGACGCCCCGAAGGAGAACCGCGCGGAACACGTCCTCGAAGTTCGCGTCTCTTCCCACGCCTCCGCCGAGACAATGATAAAAACCGCAGTTGACGCCTTGGTTGACTTGACTGGGAACTTGGGACTCGGAACTATCGGCAACCAACTCTACCTCTCCGGAATCTCGAGACTTCTCACTCAACCCGAATTTGTCGATCTCGCTCGCGTCCAGGCCGTCGCCAAACTTCTCGACAACTTGGAACCTTGGCTCCGCGAAGCCGCCCCGGGCGAACCGCTCAACATTTTCATCGGCCAAGAAAACCCAATTGGAAAATCCTCTGGTGTCTCTTTGATTATTTCTAAATTCCGCTCCCCGTTTTCCGACACTAGTTACATCGGCGTCCTCGGTCCCACGCGCCAAAATTACCAAAAAGTCATGAGCCTCGTCCGCAGCGCCGGCGAAATGCTCGAGAAAGGATTTTAATGCTAAAAAAAGAACCAACAACCACTTCCGAAGAATCAAAAACCCCGAATGAAGATGCGACCGAAGCGCCAAAGCCCGACGTCAAAGATTTGAAAATCACGGAGCTAACGAACGACCTTCAGCGCACCCGTGCCGATTTTGAAAACTATCGTAAGAATGTTGAAAAAGACAAGGAAAACGCGAAGAAACTCGCTGAAAACGCGACTGTCCTCAAGTTTTTGCCACTTTTAGACGACCTCGACCGCGCAATTAAAACCTACGACGAACTAAAACCGCTCGAGAAAAACTTTGAAAAAACTTTAAAAACCTTGCGCCTCGAAAAAATCAAAACCGAACGCGGCACCGAGTTCAACCCCGAGTTCCACGAAGCCGTCATGAGCGAAGGCGACGGCGAAAAAGAAGTCATCTCCGAAACCTTGCGTGACGGATACCTCTATGCCGGCGAAGTTCTTCGCCCGGCCATGGTTAAAATCATGTTTGAATAAAACATTATTTTAATCTCCATGTGCTATAATAGAAAATATGGCAAAAGACGACAAGAAAAAGTCTAACAAATCAAAGAAAACCGAAACCAAAAAGCCGGTCAAAAAGACAAAACAGCCCGCAAAACTTTCTCGTTCCGAGAAAAAAGCGTTGAAAGCCGAGCGTAAGCGTGTCGCGAAGCGCGACATGAAAAACATGGGCTTTTTCGAAAGGATGCGCTATAAAAAGAAGCTAAAGCGCGACCGCGAAGCTCGTCGTCGTGCCGAAGACCTCGCGACCCTTCCAAAAGAGCCGATCAAGCGTTTCTTTGCCCACCTTCACCCGAGGCGCGTCTTTCATTACTGGTTTTCTTGGCGTGGCCTGAAAAAAATCCTAAAGTTCGGCCTTGCCTGTATGCTCCTCGGCATCATCGCCGTTGGCGGACTTTTCTTGTACTATAAAAAAGACATCGCCGACATCAAACTCGACGACATCGTCATCTCCGACACCGTGAACACCTACCTCGACCGCAACGGTGTCGTCCTTTGGGAAGACACCGGCACCGAGAACTATCGCCTCGTCGTCTCTGGCGACGAAATCTCCGACTACGTTCGCTGGGCGACTATCGCGCTCGAGGACAAGAACTTCTATAATCACCCCGGCGTCGATTTTTCCGGTCTTGTCCGTGCCGTCATCGCCACCGCCTCCGGAAAACAAGTCCAAGGCGGTTCAACCTTAACCCAGCAACTTATCAAACAAGTTTACTTCGCCGACGAAGCCCAAAGCGCAAACCGCGGCGGTATCTCCCGCAAAATCAAGGAGCTTATTCTCGCCGTTGAACTCGAAAAAATGTACGACAAGGAACAGATTCTAACAATGTATCTGAACGAGTCTCCCTATGGCGGTCGTCGCAACGGCGTCGAATCCGCAGCCCAGACTTACTTCGGTAAACCCGCAAAAGATTTGAATATCGCCGAAGCCGCCCTCCTCGCCGCCATCCCGAACAACCCCGCCATCTACAATCCATATAACTCCTATGGCAACGAAACCCTCCTCCAACGTCAGCGCTACGCTATCGAAATCATGGTCGAAATGGGCTATATCACTCAAGAAGAAGCCGACGCCGCCAAGGAAATCGCCATCCTCGACACGGTAAAACCCGAGGCTTCTCAATACGAAAACATTAAAGCTCCGCACTTCGTCCTCGAAGTTAAAAACCAACTCGAAGAAAAATACGGTTATTCCACTCTCCGCTCCGGTGGCTTCACGATTAAGACTTCGCTCGATTACCGCGCGCAACAAATCGCGGAATCTGCCGTTGGTGCCGGCGCCGCCCTCTTCTCCTATAACGGCTCTGACAATATCGCCCTCGCCTCCGTCGATGTCGAAACTTCCCAAGTCATCGCCATGGTCGGCTCCGTCGATTTTAGCAACGCCGAATACGGAACCTTCAACGCCGCGACCGCTCTCGTCGAACCCGGCTCCTCAATTAAGCCCGTCCTCGACTACACTCCGCTCTTCATGCAGCGCGAAGGATTGAACTACGGCCCCGGAACGGTTCTTCGCGACGAAAATATCGACTCAATTTACTGTAACGGTTACCGCGGCTCCTGTATGCTCCGCAACTACACTGGCCAATTCTACGGCAACGTCACGATTCGTCAAGCTCTCTCCAACTCTCTGAACATCCCTGCCGTCAAGGCCCTCTACATCAACGGAATCCCAAACTCCCTCGACATTCTCCATAAACTCGGCGACGTCTCTTACTGCGCCGAAGACCCCTCTGCCGCCGGTCTCTCAATCGCCATCGGCTCCGGCTGTCGCGTCCGCATCGTCGAACACGCAAACACTTACGCTTCTATTGCCCGCGGTGGTAGCTATAAAGATTTGACCTATGTCCTCGAAGTCAAAAACAGCGCCGGCGACGTCCTCGAATCCTGGCAAGATTCCGCCGGAACTCGCGTCGTTGACGAACAAGTCGCCTACATGATTTGGAGTATCCTCCATGACGCCGTTGCCCGTTCTCAACTCGTCTTCGGCTCTCAGTCTTACGCCTTCGGGTTTATCGTCCCTGGCGTCGAAACTGCCTCTAAAACCGGAACGACGACCACCACCAACTCCGCCATCGCCAAAGACAACCTGATGATTTCTTTCTCCTCGAAAATCGCCACCGTCGTTTGGAACGGTCGCCACGACGGGTCCGGCCTCGCAAGCTCCGACAGTAGCGTCGTCCGCCGTGTCGTCAGCAACTATATGTCCGGCGTTCACCTCGACGTTTACGCCCCCGATGGAAAGTGGGCTTCCGGCGAAGTCATCAACCAACCCGCTGGCATCCATACCATGACCGTCAACGGCAAGACCGACATCTGGCCCTCCTGGTATAACGAAAAAACCACCGGCGTCTCGAAAGAAACTCTCCAGTTCAATCGTTATAACGGCAAACTCGCTGCAACCTGTACCAATTCCGACTATATCGTCGCCGTCGAAGTCACCAAAATCGTTGACCCGATGACGAAAAAGGAAGTATATAGCGTCCCCGACGGCTACAACAAGGAAGAGTCCGACGATTGTTCCTACGTCGCTCCGCGCGTTACCGCCTCCTACAACGCAAGTTCCAAACAACTCTCCGTCACCGTCACCGGTAGCGAAATATTGAACGGAAGCGGCTCCTTCACCCTCACCCCTGCGACCGGCCAAGCCGTCTCTGGAACGATTGCCCGCTCAACCTTCACCCCCGGCTACACCGTCAAGGGTACCGAAGGCTCAATCACCGTCACCGTCACCGACAGCGTTGGCGGAACCGACTCCACCAAGGTAACAATCCCGGCCCCTAGTTCGTCTTCTTCCGACTAGTCGACCTTTTCTTTCGACCGGCAACTTCCGCGAAGACCATCCGTCCCGCGGAAGTTTGTAGATACCGCAAATACGATACTTCGATTTCTTGCCCAATTCGATTTCCCGCCCCGTCAACCACAACCATCGTCCCGTCTTCCAAATGCCCAACTCCCTGGCTCTTGTCTTGCCCCCGCTCAATGATATTTAACCGGAAACGGTCGCCGTATTGGTATTTGCTTTCAAATACCAGCGCCAATTCGTTCACGTTCAAAATCTCCACTCCTTCCGTCTCCGCTACCTTCGCGAGGTTATAATCGCACGTCAAAATTGCGCCATTATTCTCTTTCGCAAGCACCAAAAGTCGCTCATCGACCAACATCCTCCCAAGATGCGAATCATCAAAAATCTCCGTGTTAAAATATACCACCCGCTCCAACTCGCTCACGTGCGCCAGCCCGTCTCTCGCCCGCCCGCGCTTGACAGAATCTTTCCCGTCCGCGAGCAGTTGTAACTCTCGCGTTACCGACTTCGGGATTAAAAGGTCGTCGCTCATAAATCCGGTTTTTGCAACGTTAAGAACCCGCCCGTCAATCAATGCGCTCGTATCGACAAACACCTTTCTCCGCCCCCGCGGTTTCGCGGTTTTTTCTAAGGCTTTTTTAATCGCAAGAAAAGATGTTTCGGCGAGGATGACAAGACTAATAAGTATAATAAATAATTCCATGCCCTAATTATACCAAACCCCCTCCCCGAGATAAACTTTTTATGCTAAAATAAACTCATGAATTCTTCTGTGGGCATTTCTTTTCAAAACGCCGAAGCGCTCCTCCGCCGCATCCGCGCGACGGACTATCTAACCGTAGCGCAACTTTTCTTAATCGACAATTTTCTTCTCTCTCGCCCGCTAGAACCCGAAGACATCAAACCCCGTCTCCTCGGTCACTGGGGAACGTGCCACGGCATTAACGTTGCATACGCCCACCTCCGCCGCTTTTACCAAGGCGACGATAATTTCCAATTCGTCCTCGGCCCGGGGCACGGTTTTCCAGCGCTCCAAGCCAACTTATTTATAGACGGCGAGCTAGAGACAATCGACCCAAAGGCCACCCGCGATTTGAACGGTATAATATATATATGCAAACATTTCTCCTTCCCGGGCGGCTTCCCGAGCCACTCCTCTCCGCTCACCCCCGGCGTCATCACCGAAGGCGGCGAACTCGGATATGCTCTCGGCGCGGCCTATGGCGCCGTTCTGGGACACCCGGGAAAAACCGTCGCAGTCCTTCTCGGCGACGGCGAATTTGAGACCGGCTCCGCACTCGCCTCTTTGAACTTCAATTATCTTCTCGGTGGCGATTCAAACGGGCGTGCCCTCCCGATTCTCTCCGTAAACGGCTATAAAATCTCCGGCCCGACCGTCTTCGCAAGAAAATCCGAGCGCGAGCAAATGGAAATGATTCGCGGTTTCGGCTTCGAACCGTTTGTCATAAAGGGCGACAGCCCGGAAACCTTCCAACGTGTTTTGGGCGCGGCCCACCTCGCCGAACATCCGTTTATCATTTTCAAGAACGAAAAGGGCTACGGCGGCCCCTTCGAAGTCGGTGGCAAAAGAGTCTCGGGCAACTTCCTTGCGCACCAAATCCCGCTACCCCTCGCGAAGTCCGACCCGGAGCAGCTAAACCTTTTGGAAAATTGGCTAAAGAGTTATCACTTTGAAGAACTATTCGACGGAAAGGAGTTTAAGATATGATTGACCGTGTAGAAAACCCCGGGCAAATTTTAATCAACAACGCCAAAACCTTCGGTCGTCTCATTCGTGAGCGTTTCGAAAAGGACCCCCGCTTCTATCTTTTCTCCCCCGACGAAACCACCTCAAACCGCCTCACCGAAGTTTATGACGTCGAGAAACGCGCCTGGAATCTAGGTATCGAATCCTTCGACCTTCCCGAATCAGAAAGCGGTCGCATCGTCGAGCTACTTTCCGAGAATGCGCTTTTTGCGGCCATGGTCGGACATCTCAGCAACGGGGAACAAGCCATGATGACGAGCTATGAGGCCTTTTTCTCTATTGTTCTTCCGCAAATCCTTCAACAGATAAAATTTTACAAACAAATGAACGCCGTCTCTTGGCGCCGGCCTTGGCCCGCCACCAATCTACTCTCGACCTCTATGTGCTGGCGCCAGGATCACAATGGCTTTTCCCACCAATCTCCCGCCGTCATTTCCGCCCTTCTCGACGTCCCGAGCGGACTCACAAACTGCCTTTTTCCGGTTGACGACTCTGCCATTGAAGCGACCTTCGACTTTATGCTCAAAAGTGCAAATGTTGTAAATTTTACAACATTTGATAAAAACGACACCCCCCGTTGGATCGACTCTAATCACGCCCGCTTCCTTTTCGATAACGGTGGTGCGAGCATTTATCAGTTCGCCTCTGACCCCGACCCGGAAATCATCTTAACCGCCGCCGGCGACGTCGCCACTCGGGAAATGCTCCGCGCAAGGGAAATAATCAAGCGCGATTTGCCAGAATGTCGCCTCCGTTTCGTCGGGATTAACTCCCTAACCTACGGCGCAATCGGGACGGCCGACCGGAAGCTCTCCCAAGCTACTTTCTCCGACTACTTTACGGATTCTCTCCCCGTCCTCGCCAGTTTCCACGGTTACCCTGAAACCCTAAAAACCATCCTCGGAAACTACGCGGACAGAAACCGTCTCGAGGTTCGCGGCTTCCTCGAGGAGGGAACAACCACCACTCCGCTCGAGATGCTCGCTCTTAACCATAACTCCCGCTTCGATCTCGCCGCCACCATAGCTAGAAAACTCAACCGCCCCGACCTCGCGGAAAAATACCTCAAAGTCCTCGACGACAACCGTACTCACGCTCATTCTTTCGGCGTCGATAAAATCGAACTAAATTAAAAAATAGTCCACAAAAAGTCTAGCACATCGCCTCGATTCGTGATAAAATAAAAATGCATAACCAAAAATAAGAATTCATTTGTAATCGCACGTAACGGTAAAGGTTTGAGCCTGAATACGCAAGCTCAAGCTTTGAATTGGCACCACGAGTTTCCAGTTCGAGCTTTAGCTGCGTATGCGGTTGAATTCTTAAATTGGTTATGCACCTCGCGGTGCCAATTTTTGTATAGCGCTTCGAGATTACCGTTAACAAAAGGAGGCCTATGCAGCCAATCAAAGAAATCAACCTAATCAACCGAGCCTTGCGAGCTAGTCTCGCCATGCTCGGTTTATTCGTTCTTGCTTTCTGTCTCATCCCGAACTTGATTAGCGAGGCCTCCGCCACCGACATTACTTCCAACATAAACTGGTCTCCAGTTTCCCTTGCCCTCGACCCCGACACCGAAGACACCGAGACACCCATAGGTGGTGTCGGGCACGGCAACATCCTCTTTAACTTTATCGCCGCAACCTCAGTCTCGGGTAACAACATCGGGACGATGCAGGTCGTCAAAAAGCGCGTCAGCGTCACCACTTCCGGCAAGCAGTTCATGGTTTACCTCTCTACCGGAAGCGAAACCGACTCTGGCCTCGCTTTGAACGGTGGCGACATGAGCATCGTCCCGATAAATGGTACTTGGTCTGAACCTGTCGCCTTTACAGGTAAAAGTTGGGGCTACGCCGTCCCGGGAAACGCCAGTTTCGGCGCCGGCCTCGCCACCGCTCCCTCTATTTCTGATTATGCGGCTTACGATTCAATTCAAGGCCGAGATTTAACTTACGCTTCCTCCGAACATTATAATAAGGGCAAGTGGGCTGCCGTCCCCGTTCTTGGCGGTGCTCAACAAATCTGGAAAGCAACCACCACCAACACCGCTGGCTTCGGCGCTTACGAGCTAAACGGCTCCACCGTAAACGGCGACACAAATAACTTCTTTGATATTTACTACGCCGCCGTCGTTGATACCGACCTTGTTGGCGGGGAATACAAAAACACTCTCGTTTACACCGCTCTCGCTAGTGCAAACGACATCGACCGAGTTTCTAACAACCTCGTCCGCGACCAAGAGTTCGGCACGGGCGGAGACAAGGTTACCCTAGCGTTCGACCTCGCCTCCTCAACCGCGCTTGTCGAATATGACGACGTCAACGTTTGGCTCGTTCCTCATATCGCCACGGAAGGCGACGGTACCGCCGGCTCCGGTAATAATTACACGACCACCGGCCTCGATATCTATAAAACCAACGACTATAAATGCACTATCGCCGGAAGCTCCGACTTCACCGTCTATAGCAATCGCGTCGAACTCGCCTGCACCGTCCCTACCAACCCCGGCGCCGCCACTAACGCCGACGGCCAAAATAACACCTCTGGTGGCGCCACCATGGCGGGCGAATATGATTTTTGGGTAGAAATCCCAGATTATGGCTATAACTACATCAGCAAATATCAAACTAGCTCCGGTCTCGAAATCGGCTCCTTCACCTATGCCGGTCTCCAAACTCGCGCCCGCGACGCCTATAAACACACTTCCTCCGCCCACCGCATTTCCACCATGCAAGAAGTAACCCCAAGCATCTGCAAAAATACGAATATGTGGGGCACCGGCACGGTTGATTCCGCCAGAGTTTATAACTATACTGGTACCGGCAACCCTCTTGCCTCTTCCGCTAGCGCTTCCGCCGCCATTGGTGTTGGGACCTTCCTGCTTGGCGATAATCGCGAGACTGTCACTTCTGGCGGACAAGCCGGAACAAATTATAAAACCTACCTCGTCCGTCGTCTCGCCGACGGTAACTGTTGGATGGTGCAGAACCTCGACCTTAACCTCGCAGATTTTACGAGCTGGAAGAGCAAGCGCCTTACTTCCGAGAACACCAATCTTAATACTAAAGATATTTGGATTCCTGATGCCGCTTTGTCCAGCCGCACTTGGTCCACCAACCCTAGCAAAATCGGAGGTTATGACAATGTTCTCGGAACTACCGGCATCCTTGAGCCTGGTCCCGGTTACTCTTCAGTTGGCGCTCTTTCTATCGACACCTACCAATTCCAATCTCGAAACACCTTTGGCCCGAACCTCTATTGGGGAAGTAGGTATCAAGCAAATACTGCCACCGATAACACCGGAACCGCAAATAACAATGGGCTAGTGATTGCCAATAACGCTAACTCCTCCTTTGCTCGCTCTTACAACAATGACCTCGCCTATCTCACCGGAACGCAGAACGTAAAAAATCCAACCGCCTGCGCCGCCAATACAACCGAAGGTAATGCCCGGATTGATGAATGTCTGCAAAACGGCAAAATCGATAATGCTTACGGTTCCCTTACTTCCATCACTTCGAGTGATGGTACTACCCAAGACACTACTTGGCAACCGAGTACCATTACTAGTAACACTGACACCACCTTCACCATGCGCGGTTCGAACTATCTTGGCGATTATTATAACTGGTATGCCGCCACAGCAGAAACTGGTCAATACTCAACTAGCTCCGGCAATATGCAAGACGACATCTGCCCGAAAGGTTGGAGATTGCCGAGAAACTCAGGGACGGGTTCATGGGATGACCTCATTAAGACCACCTACCAATTAACAACAAGCTACGGATACACAGCCAATAACCGCAAGCAACTTAATAAAATCATGCAGCTACCGCTCTCTATTCCGTTCGCCGGCTACTATGGATGGTCTAATGGCTCGCTCAACGCTAGGGGCGGCGACGGGGACTATTGGTCTTCTACGCCTGATAGCCCCGAGCTTGCGCACGACCTGAACGTGGGTTATGTCGGCCTCTTGGGTGCGCAGGACGGGCATAATAAGGCGTACGGCTTTACTGTTCGTTGTGTCGCCCGTGACTAACCCAAAAGTTCCAGCTTTCCTCGGTTCTGGGTCTCCACACCTAGTCCTCATGTGAGGACCCAGAACCGAGGGAAGCAAAACTCTCTAATCTATGGTATAATCTAGTCATGACACTATCCGAAGAACTCATTTGGCGCGGTTTCTCCGCCAAGACCACGATTAAAAACCCCGAAGACCTCGACAATCGGGAGAACAAGCAGTTCTATTGGGGTGCTGACCCGAGTGCCGACTCTTTAACGATTGGCAACCTTGCCGCCCTTATGATGTGCGCCTGCTTCGTCCGCCACGGATATAAACCCTATCTTCTCGTCGGCGGTGCGACCGGTCAAATCGGCGACCCGAAAGAGAATGGCGAGAGGGAACTAAAGTCTCTCGACGAAGTCGAACATAACAAATCCTGCATCAAAAAACAAGTCGAAAGAATCATCAACTCCGACCAAACTACCATGCTCGACAACCTTGATTGGTTTAAGGACATGAACTATCTCGCTTTCCTCCGCGAAGTCGGAAAAACCTTTTCCATGACCCAACTCCTCGACCGCCAATTCGTCCAAAATCGCATTGGCGAGGGTGGTTCCGGCATCTCTTATGCCGAGTTCTCCTACACCTTAATCCAAGGCTACGATTTTCTCCACCTCTACCGAAAATACGGCGTTAATCTCCAACTCTGTGGCGCCGACCAATACGGCAACTGTGCCTCTGGCATCCACCTAATTCGCCGCCTCGAAAACGCCGAAGCCGACATCTGGTCCACTCCTCTCGTCATTGACCCGGTCACGGGCAGGAAATTCGGGAAATCCGAAGGTAACGCCATCTGGCTCGCAAGCGAATCAAGCGACGGAAAATCGGAGAATTACACGACCATCTTCGACTTTTATCAATTCTGGCTCAACCAGCCCGACTCCTCCGTCGAATACTTACTCAAGATTTACACCCTCTACGACAAGCCAGAAATCGACCAAATTTTAAGCGACCATAAGAAAGCTCCGGAAAAGCGCCTCGCCCAAAAGGCCCTAGCGAGAGGCGCCACCGAAGTCGTCCACGGTGAAGCGTCCGCCAAAAACGCTGAATGGGCCACGGATTTCCTCTTCGCCAAAGAAAAGGAATATACCGAGGACAACATCGAAAAACTCGGCAACATCTTAGGCACATATGAAAGAAAAGAATTACTCGACTTGCTAGTCGAATCCGAACTCGCCTCTTCCAAAACCGAGGCTAGAAAACTCCTAAAATCCGGTGCCATCTCCTTCAACGGCGAAAAAATAACCGAAGACTACCAAATTATCTCCGGCGGAATCTTGAAGAAAGGCAAAAACAAGTTCGCTATCATTAAGTAAATTGACAATTTTAACTATAAGTGGTATAATATAAAGATATGAACGACAAAGGTTTAGAAATCATCGGCTCCACCGAATATGTCGAGGTTGCCGGAATAAAAGATATCCCCGCCAAAATCGACACCGGCGCCGACTCTTCAAGCATCTGGGCCTCAAACATCGACATGGAAAAAGACGGGACCCTTTCCTTTATGCTTTTCGCCGAAGGTTCACCATTTTTTACCGGCGAACCCCTAAAAACCAAGGACTACTTCATTAAAGTCGTCCGCTCGGCCCACGGCGATGAACAAGTCCGCTACCGCGTCAAACTCCCGCTCAAACTCGGCCAACAATCTTTTGAAACCACTTTCACCTTGGCGAGCCGCGCCAAAAACAACTTCCCAATCCTCATCGGCCGACACACTCTAGAAGATAGATTCCTCGTCAACGTCGCAATCCGCACCATCGAAACGACCAAAAACCACCGCACGACCCCGCTAAACGACGAGCTCAAAAAAGACCCCTATGCATTTCACCAAAAATATGTTAAAATGTAAGCGTTCTCGCGCTTGATTTACTGGCGCAGAGTTTAACAGGAGAAAAATATGAGAATAGCTATTTTATCTAATGGCCCCGCTAACTATTCTACCTCTCGCCTTGTCGAAGAGGCAAAAAATCGCGGCCACGAAGTCGAGGTAATCAAATACAAAAACTGCTACCTCTCTCTCGACGATAAACACCCTTACGTCTTTTACGAAGGCAAAAAGCTCGAAGGTTTCGACGCTGTTCTGCCTCGCATCGCTAACTATATGACCCGCTACGGCTGCGCCATCGTCCGCCAGTTCGAAATGCAAGGCGTCTGGACCGCTTCCAGCTCCATCGCCATCACTCGCGCTCGCGACAAACTGCGCTCCGCCCAAATCCTCGCCAAATACGGCGTTGATATGCCGAAGACCCTCGTCTCAAGAAACACGGCCGACATCGACGACCTTCTTGAACAAATGGGCCTCCCCGTCATCATCAAACTCGCAACCGGCACTCACGGCAACGGCGTTGTATTGGCCGACACCAAAAAGGCCGCGAAATCCGCCCTCCAGGCTTTCTATCTTTACAACGAAGACGGCACTAACATCCTCCTCCAAGAATACATTGAGGAATCCGCCGGCACCGACATCCGTGCCTTCGTCGTCGGCAACCGCGTCGTCGCTTCCATGCAACGTCAATCTCTCGACGACGACTTCCGCTCCAATCTTCACAAGGGCGGATCTGGTACTCCGGTCAAACTCACCGACGAAGAAAAGAAAGTCGCCCTCAAAGCCGCCAAGGCCATGGGCCTTCACATCTGCGGCGTCGATCTTATGCGCTCGAGCAAGGGTCCGCTTGTCCTCGAAGTAAACGCTTCCCCTGGCTTCGGTATCGAAAAGGTCACCGGTCGCGACGTCGCTTCCAAAATCATCGAATACATCGAACACAACGCCCCTCGCAAGAACGGCAAAGACCGCGTCGGCGCCTAACCAAGTGTTGTAAAAATTGCAACAATAGCCTCCGTCAAACGAGGCTATTTTGGTCTTGACTTTTTTAGGGGTGGGTAATATTATAAGCATAAACAGGATTAAAACCATGGAAGAACCCCCAAAAGTTAATGAAGATTTGTCGCAAATTCCACCCGCGCTTGATAGGTCGGAAAAACAGGGGTCAAAGCCCAAAAACGGCTTCAAAATCGCAACCGTAATTTTAGCGTTTTTGACCCTCGCTAGTCTCGGCTTCGGCGTCTATGGTTTCTTCTTCAAAAAACCGTCCCAAGCTGAAGCGATAAACTCCCTAAACTCCGATAATCTCGACGCCATCTCTGTCGTTTCCGACGTCAAGGACCTCCCCACCACCAAGATCTCCGAGCCCCAAGAAATCACGATTACAAACCCCTACATTCTCCGCGACTTGAACCATAAATTCACTCTCCTCCACGGGCGCTACATCGAAAGCTCAAAAACCGAATCCGGCCAGTTCCTAACGGCTACCTGGGTCTATGACGACACTCGCGAACTCTACGAAACCGGCGACTACGCCTTCCTGCGCGACATCGCCGTCTCCGTTTCAGGCGCGAGCGCCTACACTCTCGATTCGCGCTACGGCAACCTAATCAGCTCCCTCGAAGATTACCTCTCTTCCTTCAAGGGCAAGTACGACATCACTGCCGAAGTCACCTACGATTCCGTCAGCCATGCCGAGTTTGTCCCCTATGAAGACGCTAACCAACTCTACCACGACCTCGCCGGTACCGACTCCAACCTCCCAAAAGAAGATTACGCCACCTCCAAATGTAAAATATATCATTACGTCCCCACGGTTGACGGCTTCATTAACATAACCACTTTCATTACCGGCGGATGTGGCGGGGCGGGCGGCGGCTCAATCCTAGTCAGAAAAGACAGCTTCAAGGCCAAGGGCGACGAAGCCTACATCGACGTTCACCTGATTTCTACTAGTTACGTTGATTGGGAAAGCGAACCGGGTGCCCCCATTTGTCGCATCTACGACGGCTTCACAACCGCCATTAGTGGCGGTTCCGAGGAACGTACCGAAATCGACAGAATCACTGGCGATAGCTGGTGCGACTTCCCCGACGATTACGCCTCGACCCACCCTTCCATCCTCGACCGAGGCCAACCCTACCGCTTCATCTTCAAGAAAAACAGCGAGGGTATTTATTCCTTCGTCAAAGTCGAAAAACTCTAGTCGCCAAGCTATATTCGTGCTACCATGGACCAGATATGCTATAATATCTCCATGCACCCGTAGCGCAATTGGATAGAGCGTCAGCTTCCGGAGCTGAAGGCTGGAGGTTCGAACCCTCTCGGGTGTACCAAACCGAACATTTTTAATCCCCCGGCCCCCGAGGGATTTTTATTGCTTGAACCCTCTATCGCTAGCAATCGCCACCGCCGTCAAGGTTAGCGCCGTTTCGATTTCACTAAGATTGCGCCCACTAAAGTTTACTCCCCCGAGCGGTCGCCCAAGCAGGATTTTTCCGACCACCTCACCTTGGTTATCGCGAAGCTCCGCAATCCCTTCAATTCCGAGCGTCTTCAGTCTCACCTTCTCTTCGTCGGAAAGTTGAACCCAAACCCCCTTCTTTCCTGCCTTCATTTTCTGAATTTTCTCGACCTCCGTCCCGGAAAGCCGCGGATTTTTCAGCTCCGACGAATAAAGTTTCTCCCCGATTAAAAGCCCCGCATATTGGAAGTGAAGATGCTCCGCGAGAAACTCGGCCAGCTCCGTGTAATTAATGTATTCTTTGGAAATCGCCGTGAGTTTTTTCACGATATAAACTAGATCCACGTCCTTAACGCTAACCAGGCTCCGAATATACCCGCTAATCTCCGTCAAAACCGGCATCAAGAGTATGACAATCGTAATCATAATTATATTAAGAATAATCACGCTCGTGCTAGGAGAACTCACCCTAAACAGGCTCATGAAAATAATGAAGAAAATCGCAAGATAGACAATCGCCGCAAGCGACATAATGATAATATAACTCAAAGTTTTTAGCCACCCGCCCCGAAGGTCAAGCAACCGATAACGCAAAATCGCGTAATAATGGAACACCCAAGCAAAACTCATCGCGAGCGGCCCGATCCAAACCGTGTCATATTTTCCATACGCCGGGAGTAAGAAGTTAAACGTCAGCGCCAAGACTCCCGTAATCGCAAAACCGATGAGAACCATGATGTGCGCGCGCCGGGTGTTCGCGCTTTTAGTTCTTCGCGCTGCAATAAGAAGCCCAACCATATAAAGCGCCACCGTCGCAAAGTGATAGATCCCGTAAGCTACGTTAAAAAGGTTCTGATTTATCAAAACCCTGTTCCCGGATACGTTGGAAAGTTCAATCCCCGAGTATAATAGCTCCGTCCTTGCCAGAATAAAATATATCAAAACGAGCGCATAAACCCCAAACACCCCCATACAAATCTTCCCGAACCGATATTTATAACAAGCATAACTCATCAACATCAAACACATCAACGGCGCACAAATATAATAAAACGCCACTATCGTCCGCGCCGATTCAAGCGAAATGTCCTCCGGAAGCCCAAGAAACGCCCCGACAAACAGCGCCCACCCCAACGCAAACAGCGTCGCCATAAAGAACAGAAACGCCGGAAACTTCTCCCCCTTCCGCGCCCCCGCCATCACCGAAACTCCAGAAAGCAGCGTCAAGACCGACACCGCGACTAAAAGAATAATAATCAGTTGCACTAGGCTACCTCCTTCATCTAACCTTATTATACCAAACATTGAAAAAACCTCAAGCCAAAAGCTCGAGGTTAAGTAAAAGAAAGTTACGCTCGTTTTACGAGCTTCACCTTCACGCTCTGTGCCCCCCAGGGAGGAATTACGTTCGTATCGAGAGTTTCAAGCCCGAGCTTCGATTCCTGCCTGGCTGCTTTCGCGATCGAGATATACCGCCCAAGAACTCGTTTAATGCGTTCTTCCGCCGCCTTCGCGGTCGGCGCAATCTGCATCTCCGCCGGGCTAATCGCCCAGCCCTGATTCCCGACCCGTTTCATCGAATCGGTCATGACGAGAAAATCCATCAGAATCGCCCCGCCCGGCCTCAAAGTCGACTCCGCTACTTCGAGCAGACAGCAGAGGCTACCGTCGTCAAGATACATGGAAATCCCTTCCATCGTCACGAAATCCTGCGTCCCGCGCAGAAAATACGGACTCCAAGCCGCTCGGAACATACTGTCCGCGTAATAATCAAGATGCTTCCGGTTAAAGTCGTCGTTTTCCCTAAACCCAGGGAACAACTCCTCCTTCGAAAGTATCCCCGGCGAAGTGTCGAACGCGGTATAAATCGTCGGCGGGAGACCATAGTGCCTCTCCGGAAGATTTCCGCCCGCGAGCGCAAGCACCTGCGGGTAATCATGTTCCTTCTGGAAATACTCCCGGAGTTCCTTCGCCACCCACGCCGCCGTGTCGCGCTTGTCAACGTTCATCGCCTCAAACTGGCTCATTTGCGTCCAGGGGTCCCTCGCAGACAGTTCATGAATCCACTGCCCGGAAAGTCCCCGCGTCCAGTATTCCGGCGCGTCGTCGTGCAGACACTCCATCACGTTCGCCATGGAGTCCTTCCCCCGCAAGATATTCAGATAGAAAATCAGCATCATCTCCGAATCCGGCACCATAAAATACTCAAAGTTGCGTAAAAGTCCCGGATTTTCGAGCATCTCCTCGAACTTGACCCTGAACTTCCGGAAATATTCCTCCTGGAGTTCTTCACTGGCGGCGATTTCGAAGGCTTCGTCGAGTCGGAGCATCATCTCCGCCTTCATTTTTGCGCCGGTCGTTCCGTCGCGGTCCGCCCCGTCTCGAATCAATCCGAGATAAGGGCAACCCTTTTCCATTCGTGAGACTTCCGGGATTTCCCCCGCACGGTAGCCAAAGCCGAGTTTGAGTTCTTTCAAAACCCAATCATTCATATCTTCCGGTCTCAAAGACGTTTCGCTAAACATATCAACCCGTCCCAAAATATCAAAACACGTTTTCATGTCGCACCCTCCTTTTCGCAGAATTAAAGAGCCTAGTTTTTACCTCCCCACCTGGGGCCTACACCGGAATTATACCAAAGTCCTCCTCTCTTGACAACCAAAACCAAGTTTGCTATAATAAAAACATATATTGACCGGCCCGGAAGGGTCGGGCATTTTAGTATTTAGACCATATTTATCAACTAATAGAAAGGAATATATGGAAGGTCTCGACCTCAAACAAATGACCGCGATGGTTAAAGTCATCGCCGAAGAGAAAAATCTCCCCGAAGAAACCGTCCTCGACGTGATTCAAATGGCAATTGCCGCCGCCTGGAGAAAAGACAACGGCGACAAGGACATGAACGTTCGCGCCGTCTTAAACATGAACACCGGTGAAGCCGACGTGTTCGTTACCCGCACGGTAATCGAAGCCGGGCTCGCGTTCAACCCCGCAACGGAAATCCCGGCGGACGACCCGAGAGCGGAAGGTAAAGCAGTCGGCGAAGAAGTCGAAGAAAAATGCAAAGTTGAAGGTTTTGGTCGCGTCGCTTCCCAAACTGCAAAACAAGTCGTCATCCAACGCCTCCGTGAAGCCGAGCGCGAAGCTGTCCTCGCCATGTTCGAAGACAAAATCGGCACCGTCGTTACCGGCATGGTCCTCCGCGTTGATCGCAACGTCGTTCGCATCGACCTCGGCCGCACCGTCGGCATTATGCCGAGATCGGAACAAATCGACGGCGAATATTACACCGTTGGCTCCCGCATCAAGGTCTATATTAAAGGTATCGAGCGCGACGAACGTGGCGCCGGGCTTCTTCTTTCCCGCGGTTGTGCCGAATTTGTAGAATACCTCTTCCGCCAAGAAGTCCCCGAAATCGAAAACGGCACCGTGGAAATCCGCGGCATCGCCCGTGAAGCCGGTCGCAGAACCAAGATCGCCGTCATGTCCACCGTCCCCGGCATTGACCCTGTCGGCACCTTCGTTGGCGGTCGTGGCGTCCGTGTCCAAGCCGTCATGAACGAAATCGGCGAACGCGAAAAAATCGACATCATCACTTGGTCCGACAACGCCTCCGAGTTTATCCGCGAGGCTCTTTCCCCGGCGGAAGTTGTCAAGGTAGAAATCAACGGTAAAAAAGCCAAAGTTTTCGTCACCGAAGACCAACAGTCCATCGCCATCGGTCGCCAGGGCCAAAACGTCCGTCTAGCTTCGAAGCTCACCGGCTACGACCTCGACATCGAACTCTCCGAAGCCCCGAAGAAAAAGAAAAAGCAAAACGTCGAAGACGCGTTGCTTAATGCGATTGCTGAGGAAGGCGAGAATCCTTCCGAGGAGACCCCAGAGGACGCCTCTGAAGACACCGCTGAAGACGCCCCTAAAGCCGAGAACTAATTTAAAAGCCCCCGAACTTCGGGGGCTTTTCTTGTCAGCAGAAACTGGTGGGCTCGGCGAGGGAAATCCTCTTCGCGAACTGTCCGCCGAAGGTCTTATCGACCTCGTATGCGAGCTTTGTATAATGCTCGTAGTGCATGAGGATAATCCTCATCGTCGGATATTTCGCGAGCAATTTCGCAAGCTCCGCCTTCACTTTGGCGAACTGGAGATGCGAAGTACTTTCGCGGACCTCGACATCGAGATATAACTCAATCGGCGTCTCCGCATCGTAGTTGGCCTGTCCGGTCGTCCTCTCAATAAATCGGACAAACGGCGCAATGGTATTCGTATCGCCGGAATAGATAATGAGTTTTCCGTCAACCTTAAACGCGAACCCAGTTGCTCCGTTAAGCCTCGGAGTGTGGTCCGTCGGAATCGTTCCGATAAACCAGTCCGGTTTCAGAAGTCGCGGATTGCAGTTTCCATACCGGTCATTGAACACCCAAGCCTTCCCATAATGGACATACTCCATCAGGTTATAAATCGGCCCCTCGTCGGTACTTTTCTCAATCACGCCCTCCCGAGTGAGCTTCCCAATCAAGTCATTTTTGACGGTCGCATCAACCAGGAATGTGAGTTCATGCCCAGGCTGCAGATGATGCGTGCACCAGGCCAACCTTCCCGCCCCTGACGCATGGTCGTCGTGCGTATGCGTGATACAACAATAGACACTTTTGATGAGCGAGTTCTTGATTAAGCTCCTCTGTCGATAAACATTGAGCATTGACGAGTCGATAAAAACTATCGTATTCGGGTCAGGGAAGAAGACCGCATTCGTATGCGACTCCGACTCCCCATTCATAGTTCCAAAGAACCTAAGCGTCGGTCCATTAGTCCGAGCAGGCTCCGCGGCTTTCGCCAAACGAGTAATTCTTGGCATTGTCTCCACCTCTTTCTCAAAAAGTCCTACCATCTTGATATTGGTATTTATCATACCGTTCCCCTCCTCTGGATAGTATCTCCTAATTATACCATATTTTACAAGGAATAGCAAGGTTATTGACATTCTCGTCTCGAAGCGTTATGATATTAACAATTATTTCACTTGTTTTCAAAACTTAACCAAAGGAAAATATGAATCAATCCGAACAAGAACGCCGTGCGCGCCTCTTAAAACAAGGGGTCGAGCGACTTCCCGACATCAAAAAACGCTTCGAAGAGGCCCAAAAACGCAATTTTAACTCCAATTTCGCCCCTGGAGGCAAGGATGAAAAATTAGTACAAAGGAACGGCTCTTCAAAGAAAAACGCCGGAAAACCGGCTAAAAATGCGCCCAAATCCAAAAAGCCCGCCAGAAACGCTCAAAAATCACCAAAGTCGCAAAAATCCGACAAATCTGCCGTCGAGAAACGCAAGGTTAATCTCTCCGTCTCGACCAGAAAAGGAGAGATGATTCATCATCAACGCCTCCTTTCTCAAGACGTCAACGCCCAAGCCACCCAACACATCATCGGCATCCCCGTCAACAAATCCCGTTACAACGGCTACGATGGCAAGCAAGTCACCAACGCGATGCTAAAGAAGGCCCGCCCGAACCCCGACGCCGTCCGGATTATTCCCATCGGCGGCCTCGGAGAAATTGGCATCGGCAAGAACATGACCGTCATCGAATATAAAAACGAGATGATTGTCGTCGATATGGGTGTCCTCTTCGCTGACGGCGACTATCCCGGCGTCAACTACCTCATCCCCGACATTAAATATTTAGAGGACAATAAAAACAACGTCAAGGCGATTCTCTTCACTCACGCCCACCTCGACCATATCGGCGCTTGCCGCCACCTCTTGCCGAAGTTTAACCCGACGACCCCGATTTACGCCACCGAATTTACCATCGGCATGATTAAGAAACAGATGTCCGAACTCCCCGACGAACCGGATTTGAACTACATCTCGGTTGACCCCTTCCGCCACGAAAAAATTCAAGTCAGCGAACATCTCTCCGTCGAGTTTATTCACACGCTACACTCCATCCCCGGCAACGCCGCCATTGTCGTCCGCACTCCAAACGGAACGATTTACCTCTCCGGCGACTGGCGCCACGAAGCGAACCCCGTCGGTACCCAAACCGACTACGCCCGTATTGACGAGATTGTCAAAAAAGAGGGAATTGACCTCCTCGTCAACGAATCGACCAACATTGACTCCCCCGGGAAGCACCCTCACTCCGAATTTGACGTCGGAGAGAACCTCGGTCGCGTCATGGATCACTACGCCAACGGCCGTGTCATCGTCTCCTGCTTCTCGTCCCAAATCGGTCGTATCGAGCTCGTCTTGAAAGAAGCGCACGCCCGTGGCCGCAAGGTCGCCTTCTCTGGTTTTTCGATGATTAACAACGTCGAAGTCGCATTACGCGCGCACGCCATCAAGGTCCCGAAAGACACCATCATGAAGATGGAAGACATCATCAAACTCCCCGACGAAAAAGTCTGTATCGTCTGTACCGGCTCCCAGGGCGAACTTAACGCCGTCTTGAACCGGATGATTACCGGCCAACATAAATACATTAAAATTAAGCCTACCGACACCATCGTCTTCTCTTCGAACCCAATCCCCGGAAACGAGCCGCACGTTGTCTCGACCGTCGGCGGGCTTCTCCGCGAAGGCGCTACCGTCATCCAAAACGGCAAGTCTCACATCACCAACCTCGGCCCGCTTCACCTTTCCGGCCATGCTTACTACGAGGATCACGTCGAATTTGTTACTCGCCTCCACCCCAAGAACTATATGCCCTACCACGGCGAGTTCTACATGCTCGAGCATAACGCCGAGATGGCAGAAAACGTCATCGGCATCCCGCACGACCGCATTATTTTAAGTGACAACGGCGACATCGTCGAACTTCTCCCCAACAAAACCATCAAAAAGAACGGCCGGATTTATGTCGGCAACAAACTCTTCGACGACGCCGACCAACCCGTCCACGAAGCCGTCGTCAAAGACCGCATCCACATCTCCCGCGAAGGCATCTTTATCATCATCTTAACGCTTTCAAAGAAAACCGGTCGCCTCATCAAAACCCCGGACATCGTCTCCCGCGCCTTCATCTACCTTGACAATTCCGAAGAACTAATCGGCAAAATCCGCCACTATCTCCGTGCCAAGACCGACAAGTCCATCTCCACCGACCCAGAGCTAAAGGTCTTAAAGGAAGAAATCAAGGAAGACATCACCCACATTCTCTACGACGCCACCGGCCACACTCCCATCGTCATCCCTGTCATCAACAAGGTCTAAAAATATGCTCCTTCGGGAGCTTATTTTTTTCATTTTTAAGCATAATCGTGTATAATATATATAATTAAACAAGGAAATAACTGCGATGCAAAACAACCAACCCGACACTCCCCCTAGCGGCAACGGCGCTCCTGGCGAGCAACCCTCCGGTGCCGACGTCGTTCATACCGGCGCCACAGTTTTCTCCGACTCGACGACTGAGACCGGGCAATCCTACTCCTCTACCACCGGCGGAGAGAACGCCCTTCTCGCCGTGAACGGGGAATCGACTGTTACTAACCCCACCGTCACTAAATCCGGCGACGAGTCCTCGGAAAACTCCGACTTCTATGGAACCAACGCGGCGGTTCTCGCAACCGACGGTGTTTTGACTCTCGACGGGGGATCCGTGAAGACAGACGGCGCTCATGCTAACGCAGTCTTTGCCTATACCCTCGGTAAGATTGTTGTAAAAAATACAACAATCAGCACATCGGGCAATAACTCCGGCGCCCTTATGGTTACCATGGGTGGAACTCTGGAAGCGACGAACGTTACCGCCGAAACCTTCGGCAACTCTTCCGCCCCCATTCGCTCCGACCGCGGCGGCGGAACGCTCACCGTCTCCGGCGGCTCCTTCACTTCTCACGGGACCGGCTCCCCGGCGATTTATTCGACCGCCGACGTCCGCGTCGAGAACAACGCCGTCCTGACCTCGACCGCCTCCGAAGGTATCGTCATCGAGGGCAATAATTCCGTCACCCTCGACACCGTCACCTTAACCGACACGAACACAACCCTAAACGGCAACTCTGAGACTTACAAAAACATCTTCATTTACCAAAGTATGTCCGGCGACGCCAGCGAAGGAACCGGCACCTTCTCCGCCAAGAACTCCACCATCACGACCAACCAAGGCGACACCTTCTTCGTCACGAACACGACCGCGACAATCAACCTCGACAACAACAAAATCATCAACAATGACATCAACTCCGCCCTTCTCCGCGCCGGAGCGGGAAAGTGGGGCAATGCTGGTAGCAACGGCGGACACGTCGATTTTATTCTCGCAAACCAAGTCGCCGAAGGCGATTTGATTGCCGACTCCGTCTCAAGTATCTATCTCGCCTTGAGCAACTCGAGCTTCTACATGGGCGTCATTAACGGCGCCAACACTGCGCAAAACGTCGAAGTTGTCCTCGACGACACTTCCCAACTCATTCTCGCCGGCGACTCTTACATCTCAAGTCTCACCAACGCCGATAAAGAAAACAAGAACATCTACGGCAACGGTTACAAACTCTACGTCAACGGTAGCGAAGTCGCAATCAACGGCAGTGAGGCCCCGACCGCGCCCGAGGTTACATTCTACGCCGAAACCGAAACCGAAGAAGTCGTCGCGGAAACCGCGGCCACGGTCTGTAAAGAAACCTTCTTCACCGATTGCTCCGGCAACGTCAAACTCCCGATTCTCGTCGGTGGCGCAGCCATTATTGTTATCATTATCGCGATTATCGCCTTCGCTCTTCACGGCAAAAAGAAGAAAGGCCCCGCCACCCCGGGAAGCGGTGCCAATAACATGACTCCGCCCGCTCCAGGAAACGCCCGTCCCGACTTCTCGGCCCTTGATAGCACTCCTGCCCCCGCTCCTACTCCTACTCCCGCCACTCAGCCTAAGCCACCCGTCCAACCCCAACAACCCCCAGTCCAACCCGCCCAACCCGCGCAACCTGCGCAACCTGCGCAACCCACCCAACCTCCTCGCCCGCCACTAGTCGGTCAAATGTAAGAAAACGCCCCGAAAGGGGCATTTTCGTGATATAATACGAAGAACCCCCGGATGGCGGAATTGGCAGACGCGCTAGCTTCAGGTGCTAGTCCGAGCAATCGGGTGCAGGTTCAACCCCTGTTCCGGGGACCACGAGTTTTTGATTCATGAAACAAAAGATTTAGAATGACCCCGCCCGCTCCGCGGGGTATTTTTTATATAAAAATAACCATAAAAAGTTCTTGACATTAAACTCGAAAAGGCTTATACTAAAAACACAAAGGTCAATATTAACATATAAACAAGGACTATTAAACTATGTCTAAAAAACTTATTGCCGGTGCCGGCGTTGTCGCTTCTCTCGCAGTCGCTCTCGCCCCGCTCGCAACCTTCGCTACTGTTCGTGATACTGCTAGCGATAAGCACACTGATACCCTTAAAATCGACGTTCCGGCGTCTTGCGCGTTTGGCTCCGTTTCAGCTGACCTTGTCGGCGTCGCTCACCCGACCGATTCGACGGGGACAAATGGTGGCAAAGCCGCTTGGAATGCCACTACTGACGACAAGCAAGGTTTGACTCCAGATCGCGAACTCGGGGATAATGAAAATCCCGATCCTCGCACTCGCCACGATTCTACTGACGCGATGACTGCCGCTTATACTATCTATGCTGGCACCAAAGAAGACAACATGGCTCAAACCACGTTGACCGTCTATTGCAACGACACCACTCAAGCCTATACGCTTAAAGCGCAGTTAAACAACTTGACTCATACTGATACTACTACGACAATTACCCCGAACGCTAACTACAGCGAAACCGCTTCTGGCTACGCAATCTACTCCGTCACTAAGGGTACCAATAACGTTGGCGATATCACCTCCGCCGTTTCCGCCGATGGCTCTACTAAGTTTGCAGGGACCTCTGCGGCCGCTATCGCTCAATCTCCTTCGACTGGCGATGCTAAGATTGCTGCTAATGGTGATTCCTACACCATCCAATACGGTGCTGGTGTCGGCACGAGCCAAAAAGCTGGCGTTTACACCGGTACGGTTGAATACAACCTCTACCAAGGCATCTAATCTGGCTTAACCAGACTAGCGGTGGGCTCCTCCTTTACGGGGGAGCCCTATCTGGAAGAATAAACCTCTCCTTAGTGTTCTAGTTTTTAGAACCCTAAGCAGAAGTTTATTAAACTAAAAGGTGGAGAAACAGGAGATATTATTGGAAGAAAAATTATACTTCAAGCCCGCTAGCTATGGTAAGGGCAATAAGAAAAAAGACGAGCCAGAAAAAACGATTAAAAGCAAGAAGAACGATTATCGCGCGCGTAGTCTTGTCATTTTCTTAATACTCGTTGTCATCATCGTCTTGGTCGTCCTTTGGTTTCTTCGCGGAAAAACCACTATCACCGGCCAATACCCCGCAAACGTTAGAAATGAATACCTTGACTGCGCCGCAAATAATATAGTTTATGCTAAAGTCGGGAGCGTCGACAGTAAGCAAAAAGAATTAAGAGCTACTATGGTTTTCCTCGGGAAGGAAGAACTCAGTTCAATCAGTATTAAATACACTCTTGAATTTGCCGACAAGGCAGCCGCATCCTATGCAGAACCGATAGTTAGTACGCGTTTTCACGAAAATATAGCGAAGGTCATAGATCAATACGGTGCTTTCAATAACAAGGTTACGCTTCTAGATGACACTATTGTTGTCACTCTCCATGCCTCAAAAACCGACCTAGAAAATGAACTAGCAAAAGAGTTTTTCCTCATTCCTAAAGCTGAATCTCCAACCACTTTATCGGATTACCGCGAAGCTTTTGAGTCTCAAGGACTAACTTGTACATCTTCGTTAGATAATAATTAAGGAGCAAAAATGTTTACCAGAAATCACACAATTAAAAGAATCCTTTCTTTGGCGTTTAGTTTTGCCGCGGGGCTACTTGCTCTCCTTGGCACAAATAACGCCTATGCAGACGAGCTAGAAACGGGCGGCGTCTTCTCGCTCTCGCCAATGAACCAGATGATTACTCTGACCCCTGGAGAGACCTACAACGGAAACTTCCAAATCATTAACCCGGCTAACAATCAGCACGAGTTTTACTACACTCTAGAAATCGAACCGTTTACGACCGATAATGACAACAATATCGAGTTTGTCGCCAAAGATAATTACAGCTTGATTACGGAATGGACGACGTTAGAAAAGACAGGAGGGGTCGTTTATCCAAACGAAAATCAGGAAGTCAGATTTTCTATCAGCGTTCCCGAAGACGCACCAGCAGGCGGACAATATTTCACCATCGTTGTCAAGTCCGGCGAATACGCAGTTGCAAACTCCAGCGTTGACCTTAAGGAAGTCTACAAGGCCTCTCATCTCATCTACGCCGACATCGCCGGCGAAACCGTCCGCAAGGGCTCCATGACCAACGTTGACGTCCCGGGCTTCCTCTTCTCTGGCAAGATTACCGGCTCCGCCGCCATTACGAACGAGGGCAATGTCCACTCCCAAGCGACGCATACCCTCCAAGTCTTCCCGCTCTTCTCGAGCGAAGAACTCTTCACGAACGAAGAAGACCCGAAGAAATCCTGGATTATGCCAGGAAACACTACAGTCTCTTCCGTGACTTGGGAAGAAACCCCAAACGTCGGCATCTTCCATGTCATCTACGACGTCGAATATGAAGGCGTGAATAGCAACGTCGACAAAATCGTCATCATCTGTCCCCTTTGGCTCCTCCTTCTCATCTTCCTTGCTATCTTCCTCATCATCTTCAAAATCCTCTGGGGAAAGAAAAGGGAAAAGAAATAGCCCCATCTATCTTGCAAAATCTAGAGCCTCTTGATATAATAAAACCATAAAAGAGACGCTCTAGGAACGCCTCTATGAAGTGTTGTTTCTAGCTAGTTATAACTAGCTAGATTTTTTCTTTGGTCTTTCTTGCAATCAACCGTAAACGGTTTTGTGGTATAATAACTATCAAATGTCCCAAGTTATCGACTACCTACTTTACTTCTTCATCTACTCCGCAATCGGATTTATTCTCGAAGTCGTCCTCTGCTCGATCCGCGATAAAAAACTCGTCAATCGCGGCTTTCTCTTCGGCCCTATCCTCCCCGTCTATGGCTTCGGCGTGCTCGTCGTCCTTCTCTCAACCCAAAACGTCAAAGACAGTGCCACGCTCACGTTCCTCGTTGCTATGTTCGCCTGTTCCGCCCTCGAATACTTTACCAGTTGGCTCATGGAAAAATTCTACGGCATCAAACTTTGGGATTACTCCAAATCCGATCGCTACAATCTAAACGGTCGCATCTGTCTTCGCAACGGCCTCGCTTTCGGTATTGTCGGTTGTTTTGCCGTTCGTAATGTCCAACCGCGTATCGCTGCCTTCGTTTCCAGACTAGGTTCGCTCAAACCCCCAATCGTCATCGCGCTTATAGCGCTTTTTCTTCTCGACCTTGTCGCCTCGACTTACGCCGTCCAAAAAGTCAAACATAGTATTCGGCTTAAACTCATCTCTGGTGACCAAACTAGCGAAGTTAAAAAACTCGCCTCTGGCGCCATTGCTCAGCTTCTAACCGGCAAAAACTATCTTGAGCGTCGCATTGAAAAACTAAAGCGCGATTATTTCCATTAAACTTATGGTATTATATATTTATGAAAGACGTCATAGACCTAGATTATGATTTGGCCGCCGAGCTAATCGAAGATATAAAAGATGATCCGATGGGCGATTGGTTCGACCTTCCGGACGGAACCAGCCCGGAGGAGCTCGAAAACATTAAACGCGTTGCAAAAAGGGTCCAAGAAACCTCCGACTTCCTCGTCGTCATCGGCATTGGCGGTTCCTACCTCGGCACCCGTGCTATCTACGAAGCTCTCGACCTTGGCTCAAGCGAAACAAAATGCAAGCTCCTTTTTGCCGGCAACTCGATGAACTCAAGAGAGCTAAAAAAGGTCTTAAAAACTCTAGAAAACCGCGATTTTTCTTTGAACGTCGTCTCGAAATCCGGAACCACTCTCGAACCCGCTATTGCTTTTCGGATTCTAAAAAAAGCCCTAATCGACAAATACGGCGAAGCGGAAGCGAAAAAACGAATCATCACAACGACCGACCCGGAATACGGCGCTCTGCACGACGAGGCAAAAGCGAACGACTACGAAACCTTTGAAATCCCGCTCGGCGTCGGCGGTCGCTATTCCGTCTTGAGTCCCGTCGGTCTCTTCCCGTTAGCCTGCGCTGGCGCGAATATCGACAAGTTGCTTGAAGGCGCTAAACACTGCAAGGATAACCAACTCGGGGAAAACCTCGAAGAGTCGATGCTCGTTTCCTACGCTTTCTCGCGTTTCTATCTTTACGACGAATGTGGCTGCGACACGGAAGTCTTAGCGAGCTTCGAACCGAGCTTACTTTATTTCAACGAATGGTGGAAGCAATTGTTCGGCGAGTCCGAAGGGAAGAACGGTCAAGGGATTTTTCCCGCTAGTGTAATCTATTCGACCGACCTTCACTCTATGGGGCAATATATGCAAGACGGAAGAAGAAACATTTTTGAGACCTTTCTCAAGTTCTCCCCCGAAAAGAACCCGCTCACGGTCCCGAAAGAAAAAGAGGCTAAAGATGGTCTCGGCTACCTCGAAGGAAAGACCTTGGCCGAAATCTCCGAAAAGGCTCTCGAGGCAACCTTAAAGGCGCACGATTCCGGTGGAATTTCCACTTTCGTCATCGAAGTTAACGACCCCGAAGCGGAAAACGGAATTAGCGAACTAACGCTCGGCTTCCTCATTTTCTTCTTCGAAGCCGCCTGCGCTATCTCGAGTTTGCTTCACGGCGTCGATCCGTTCGACCAACCCGGCGTCGAAAAATATAAAAAAGAAATGTCGAGGCTCCTCGGTAAGGAATAGAAAGGTATAATAATATGGCAAAAAAACGCGTCGTCATCGCCCTCGGTGGCAATGCTCTCCAAAAAAACGGCGAAGTTACGGCTGAAGCGCAAAAAAAGGTCGCCGAGAAGGTTGGAGAAATAATCGCTAAACTCTCTAATAAATACGAAATCGTCCTCGCTCACGGTAACGGTCCCCAGGTCGGTAACATTTTGATTCACGAAGAACAAGCTGCTAGCGAGAAAGCTCCGGCGATGCCTCTCGAAACCGCCGTCGCCATGAGCCAAGGCCAAATCGGCTATTGGCTCGCCCAAGCAATTCAAAATGCTTTTTTGAAGGAAGAGAAGAATAAAAAAGTCGCAACCGTCGTCACCCAAGTCGAAGTGGATAAGAACGACCCCGCTTTCAAAAACCCAACCAAGCCCGTCGGCCAATTCTACTCGGAAAAAGAAGCTAAAGTTCTCTCCAAAGAAAAAGGTTGGGCCGTCAAGGAAGATTCCGGTCGCGGTTGGCGTCGCGTCGTCCCCTCGCCGAAACCTAAAAGCATTATCGAAAAACGAGAGATTTTAGACCTCGTTAAATCCGGTACCATCGTCATCGCCGCGGGTGGTGGTGGTGTCCCCGTTTATCGAACCAAAATCCTACGCCAAGTAAAAGGTATCGACGCCGTCATCGACAAGGACTTCGCCGCGGAAAAACTCGCCGAGCTTATCAAGGCCGACCTTTTCCTCTCCGTCACCGCCGTCGATTTCGCCTACTTAAATTTCGGGAAACCGGAGCAGACCGCTCTAAAAAACCTAACGAGCAAAGAAGCCGAATATTACAGCCGTCAGGGTTTCTTCAAGGCCGGCTCTATGCTTCCGAAAATCCAAGCCGCCACCGAGTTCGCAAAGAAGGGCAAAGTCGGCATTATCTGCTCTCTCGACAATCTCGAAGACGCCCTAGACCTCAAATCCGGCACTATTATTACTCGATAAAATACATGAGACTAGGCGTCCGCATCTCTCTTTTTTGCTCTTGAAATCGCTTACGTTTGTATATATAATATATGTATGCGTTCGAGATTTTTTGAAAAGAAAATCAAGCCCCTGGCAGCGGTCTTCTTTTCCGCCCTTCTAATTCTCCCCTCCGTCTTGAATGTTGTAAAATTTACAACACCCGTCGCCGCCGCCCCAAAAACCTACACTGTTGTCGCCACTGACGGTTCCGGTAAGGCAATTGATTTTGGCCAGAGCCTAACTGTAACTGCGGATGTCGGTGACACAATGGTTGCTCAACTCGACGTCCTCTTTTGTCGCCTTGGTAGCGATTGCGACAATAAAAACTACCACGCCGCCTCCGTTTATAGCGCCGCCGAAATGAATAACTCCGATTATCGCTTTCGACTCCAGACCATCATAAACGGCGAGACGCGGGTCGTTGTCGATGATCTTACCTTCTCGCAAATCAGCGGAGTTACCCTCCGCATTGTTGATGAAAATGGTAACACCGTCAATGGCTTTCAATCGAAAACAGACGTTACGGGTATCGCTTCCGCCGAGCCCGTTTTCCAAACTAGCATGGACGGAGTTATGTTAGTTACTACGATAACCGATACCGGCTACAAAAACACTTCCGGTTCCAGCCAAGACACGAACGATAGCTCCGTTACGCAAGAGGAAGTCGATAGCGGCAAAGTCGAAGCTAGTGTTGGCTTCACCACCGAGGTCAAGCAGACACCGCCCGAAAGGACCAAAGCTTGCTCTATCTGGGCTGGACTCATCTCTTGGATTGTCTGCAGTCTCGTTAGCGGGGCTTCGGGCGCCATGAATTTAATTTATGAAAAGTTTATTGAGCCAATGCTTCAAGTCGATCCGGATATTCTCAACACCGATAGCGGCACCTATTCCGCTTGGGGTTATTTCCGCGACATCGCGAACGTCGCCCTCGTGATTTATCTTCTAGTGATTATCCTCTCCCAGGTGACTGGTCTCGGCATTGACAACTACGGAATCAAAAAGAGCCTCCCCCGCCTCATCGCCGCCGCCATTATGATAAATCTGTCCTTCCTTATTTGCCAGCTCGCCGTTGACCTCTCGAACATTATCGGCCAAAGCATCGGCACTATTTTTGAGAGTGCTGTCTCCGGCGCGCCTTCTGTCGCAAGCTACTTTGAAGACGTCGAAATCGGCCAAAAAGTCGGCATAGCCGCCGCCTTCGCGACTGCCGCCGCCGCAGGAGTTGTGTGGGTCGTTATGAACCCGCTTATCACTCTGACCGCCATTATCGGTGGGCTAATCAGTTATCTTTTCATTTTCCTCATTCTCGCCGTCCGTTGGGTTCTTGTCATTCTTCTCGTCGTTATCGCTCCGGTCGCCTTTATTTGTTATAGCATCCCGAACCTAAAAAACGGTTTCGACCGGTGGTGGCGACTTTTTCGAACCATGCTCTTCCTTTACCCCAACTGTGCTATATGCATTTCCGGCGGTCGCCTCGCTTCTCGCATTATTCTCGCCACCGCGCTCGGCAACTCGAGATTTGACATTAGCTTCTCCAAGGGTGCTCTGACCGGTGGAAGCATCTTGAGCTACTTTGGCGCCGTGAACGACATTCAAGGTGTTTTGCTCTTTGTTGTCGCTATTGTTGCCGAAGTTGGACCTTATTTCATGATTCCGTCACTAACTAGAAGCTCCATGCAACTCGCCGGCAACATCGGCGCCCGCATTAGCCAATACGGCAATCGACTCGGCGGCAACGCCGCAAGCGGCATCCGCAATTCCAGAGCCGGCAAACGCTTCGAGCGCAACCGCACACTAGGTCGGATGCGTCGTCGTGCGACCAGGTTTGAGCGTAGCGCCGCTCGTTCTCGTAACGGAACTAGCTTTAGAGGAATCCGTGGTAATATTGTCGACCGATGGCGTATGCGTGCCGGTAGCAGAGAAAACAATGCCGAAGCTAACAAAACTCTCCTAGCCGACGAGCAGCGCCAGCGTGACGTGGAAAACTACACTAATCAAGACTTTATTCAAGGTGAGCGCGCCAAATCTCGCCTTGTCGAAAGACAGCGTCGGGCTGACGCCGAAAGTTACACTGACCAAAACTACGTCGAAGGCAAACTCAACGAGTCGATTCTTAACGTCCGTGGTGACCGCGCTCGAGTTGGCCTTTATGCCAACAGCGACTATGTTACTAGCCGCAGAAATGCGCAGGACGCCGCAATTTCTAATGAAAACGTCAAAATCTTCGCCGACCAATTCTCTCGCATGGGTATCAACGAAGTCATAGAAAAGCTCGACGAGATTATTAAATTGCCCGCCGGCACCCAAAACCACGCCGAGCAACTCCAAGCCGCCATTCAAACGCTCGTTTCCGTGGGGCAAGCCGACAAGGTTCGCGACGTCCTCTCGGACAGCAGGCCGGAATACGCTGGGAATGCCGCTCGCTTCGCTGCTCTTACTGCTAGCGATGTTAATTTCCGAAACCGCGCCGCCTCTACCCTCGGGGCTAGCGGCGACATTATCCTCCAAGAATACTCGAAACATCTCGGTAAGGAAGGCGAGCATGCCCTCTCCTTCCAAGCCTGGTCCAACAGTACCGACCTTAGAAGCGGCAAAAGCCTCGCGGCTTCTGTTTACGAAAAAGGTCTCGACCGCTTCGACAAAGATGGTATCAAGTACCTCGGTTCGCACCTTAACGCGCTTACGGCATCGCTTGCGAGCGCCGATTCCAACGTCTCTACGACCGCTGCGCGAAATTACGCGAGGTTCGCTTCTGGCGCTACTGATCCGGCCGTTATCTCCGCCCTTGCCTCTGTCTCGAATAATCTACGAACCATAAACCCGACCACGACGAACAATATTAGACTCGCAACAAGCGGCGCTCAGTTGGCCAACATGAACAATTCCATCCGCATTTCTATCGCTAACCCGGCCGACTGGAAAGCCCAACTTGGCGACGCTATCGCCGCCAACCCGCAACTTCAAGCCAGGTTTACTGCGTCCGAATTACCACAGTATGCCAATATTAATCCCAACCCGCCCCGCCCTTAAATAACCCCTAAGGAATTATTCTAAATGTCCCCCCTCTCTGCTCTAAAAACTCTCCGCAATTTCGAGTCTGGCTCCGCGCCGAATATTGGTATTCTTGGCGGAAAAAACGGCAAGTCGAACCTAAAGTCGAGCAAATCTCTAGCCAAAAAAGGCGCCACCATCGTCGTCGTCCTTTTTACGGTTGGCTTCATGCTCCTAATCTACATCGCAAACGTCCTCTCTCCGATTAATCTCGTTCACCAAATCGGCCAGGGAGTCGTTAGTGTCGCGACCACGATTTTCGAAAAAGCAAAGAACGTAGTTCGCGAACTCATGGACAAGGGCGAAGTCCCCGACGAAATAACAAAAGATTTAGAGAAGCAAGGTATCGAACTTGGGACCGAAACCACGACCGGCGGTTTTATCGTCACGAACCGCGTCATCGCTTCGGGCAAGGATTACCTCGTTGCCGCCGCGGACGGCTCGACTTACATGGCGGCAACCGGCTCACTCTCAATCCGCTACAAAGGCAAAATCGTCACCGCTGACAACCTCGAAACCGAACTCGAGACGAACGACGAATTTTTCCGTGCCTTCTATAACGCTATCGAAGAGCGTCGCGACGCCTACGACGACGCCTCCGCCAACTCTGCCGAAACGGTAGTTTACGAAGACCTCGGAATCTCAAAAGACGTTTACGACGGCCTAGAATACACCGGCGACGGCAAAGCCGACCAAGCCGCCTTCGAAGCCATCTACGCCGAAATCTTAAATAACGGCGGAAGCTCGACCAACATCGGCACTCGCAGCTCCTCCGACTCTTCCGAATCAAGCGACCAAGATTCCTCGCAAAGCCAAAACACCGGCGGCGACGCCTCGAGCGAAAATATGCAAGTCGAAGAATACATCCGTAAAATCGCAGACAACACTTCCGGAAACTCCGTCGAAGAGGCAACCGAAAAAGCCGGCGCCTTAATCAACGCCGCCGTCTCTGCGAATGAACCCTACTACGCCGCCCGCGCTTACGCCGGCATCGTCGAGGCTATCGAAATCAAAACCGGTGACACTACCGCCGCCCCCGTTAACCAAGCCATGAATCTCCTCGTCCGCGAAGAAACGAGCACCGCCTTCGACCCTGCAACCGGTAGCGCCGTCGAAGTTAAGGGCTCCGCGATTTACTCCCCGAACATCCGGTCCTTAACGACCGGCGACGTCGGGTTCGACAAAGACACCGCCTCCGGCTATTCCCGTGACCGCGTCATGAACCTCGTTGACGACCGCGTCTATAAAGATTGCGGCACCGACGCCGGCGCCTACGAAGCGACGAACGAGACTATTGTCAGTGTGAGCAACATTTTCCAAGCTTTCTGGCGTTGGTTCGTCGCCCTCTTTACTGGCGAAACGAAGGCCGACCCCGAGCTCCTCGTCAATATTTCCAAGGACAGCGTCGAGGACGCTATCTTCACTTCTCCCTCGGAATCCTTAAAGGGCCAAACTCTCGGCGAGCGCATCGTCCAAGGTGCGGCATATCTGAATGCGTCCGAAGCTCGCGGGATTGGCGGTTCCGTCGCCTCCGACCAGAGCGCCGTTATCGCCTATAATGACATGGTCCAGTCTGTCATCGCGCGCAAAGCCGAAGCCGAGCGAAACACCATGAGCCCCTTCGACGTCTCCTCCCCGAACACTTTTCTCGGCAGCCTTGTCCGAAGCTTGAGCTCCGTCGCCGTTTCCGGCGGTTCCTTCATGTCGAAAATCTCCGCCGCAAACACCTTAACCTCCAAATCCCTCGCTACCATTTCCACCGGCGCTTACGCCGACGCCGCTGAAAAAAACTTCGCAACTGTCGAGACCGACTATTGTACCTCCGTACCTTCCGTCGGTGGCGTTGGCGACATGTTCTGTAACGAAAACCCGACTTTCGACAAGAGCACCATGACCATGACGCTCGAAGAGCTCGAGGAAAAACTCGCGGGCGACCTCGACGCGAGCGGCGCGATTAAGGACGGTTCTCTCGCCGCCCAGTACGCCATTCTCCACACCGACCGCGCCGCCACCCCCGGCCCTCAAGACGCCTCCGTCTGCGAGGCCGCCCAAAACTTAAACCATTCCGCCGGTACCGACGCCGTTGCGAACGCCTGTCAAAGTTTCGGGAACCGCGACATCGCGACCGGCAAGGAATATGCTAACACTGCCGCAAACACAAAATGGAACTCGACCTACCGTTATTATCAAGGTTATTTCCTCGAAACCTACGTTCTCGACCTTCTCGGTTATTACCGCGACATTTGCGCCGATAACCCCGTCGTCGCCTACAAAGAAAAATACTACACCGAGTTCCCGAAAGATAACTCCCCCGAGGGTATTCTCGCTCGTCGCACTGGCCTCTCGAAAGCCGAAGTTATCGAAGGCATAGAAGCAATCAACTTCCTCGCATGGTATAACAGTTACGACCCCTCGACTCGCCTCGCTTTCATGGCGATTCCGACCGAAAAACCTCTTGACCTCGGCCCAGAAAACTCTAAAGAGTCCGAACTCGCCGAAGACAACAAAAAATATTTCCACTCCAAGGTCTCTCCCGTCACCTCTCGCGTTGCCTAAGTTTCCGCTTGTGGCAAAACCGATTATCATATATAATTATGTCGTGAGAACCCTCCTGAAAAATGTTTTCGGAATAACTATCATTACTTTATTTTTGGGAATCATAATAAACGTTTCTCCCGCCTCTGCTTTAGTTTGCCCCGCCTCCAAGTCTATCGACCTGGACCAATTTGACGCTACCCGCATCGTCGATGGCAGTTGTGGCTCCGTCCCGAACTCGCTCAAGAAATATCTTCTCGACGCCGGCTATAACGAAACCGCCGCCTCCGGCATCATGGGTAACATCGACGTCGAATCTTGCGGCTACAATCTTCGCGTCTATAACAACAGCTGCAACGCGTTCGCACCAGACGACTTTACCGCTTCCTCTGGCGGTAGAAACACTTTCTCTGGCGGCTATGGTCTCGCCCAATGGACCTCCCCCGGCCGCGTGAAAAACCTCCAAGACTACGCCGACAGCCTCGGTAAATCCGTCAACACCCTCGACGTCCAAGCCGCCTTCCTCGTCAAGGAACTAAAATCTAGTTCATATCGTTTGAATCCTTCGACTCTGAATCCTCTCTCCCTCGAACAAGTTACTTGGCTCATCATGCGCGACTACGAAACCCCCGCCACCGTCATCTGCACCGTTCCGGAAGCAAAATGTAACAACCAACTCTCCCCAAGGAGAGTGTCCTTAAGAGAGCTTCTTAATAATAAAAGCAACTATGCCTCCGCCTATGTCGCCTACGTAAACCGCCTCGCCGCCGCCAAGGCTGCCTTAACCGTTTCGACCGCCGAATGTTCCAAGGAGGAAGAATCAACCGACCCCTTTATCGTCCCCTCTACCGACGTCATTAGTTTTAACGACGTCTCCGATTCAAATAACAATGACGATTCCAGCTCAAGCTCCAGCGACGACGATAGTTCCGCCTCTTCCGCTCCCGTCTCCGTCTCCACTTCCGGCGCTCTCGGCGCCAGCTCTGCCGGTTGTTCAAAATACTATTGCCAAGACCGTTTTAAGAGCACTGTCTGGCGAACCGATGGTAGCACCATTTTTAGCTCCGGCTGTTCACTCGTCTCCGTCGCTAACGCCGCAAAATACCTTGGTGTTTCAAACGCCGACCCGGACTCTCTCGCAAGTTGGTCGAAATCCAGAATCAGCCAGTCCCAAACCAGTTGGAGCGGTAGCGTCACGAAACTCATCTCTCACGCCGGCCTCACTAAAACCGGCTACCTCTGGTCCAACTATAATACCTCGACAAGCGCCAAAGTCCAAGAAATCCGCGAAGTTCTCGCGAAGGGTGGCGTCGTTATCGCCGCCGGCGACCGCACCAAAGGCCCCGTCACTATGCCCGGAACCTGCACCTCGAAAAACGGCGAATGCGTCTTCTCTCCAAACGGACACTTCGTTACGATTATCGGCATCACTAGTTCCGGCAAACTCGTCATCACCAACCCCGCAAAGGCGAACGGGAACACCTCCGGAGTTTTTGACGCCGACGCCGTCCTAAAATTCTCGAACAAAGCTATCGGAGTTTACCAATAATATGCAAGACGAATCTTCCATCAACCGCAAGCCCCTCTCCATAAAAACCCTCCTCATCGCCGGCGGCGTTGGTTTTGTCGCCATCTTTATCGGCGTCGCGATTTTTCTTATCGCCACCGCCGAACCGGAACAAAACCTCGAAAACGAAGAACCCTCTCTCGAATACGCCGGTGAAAACTCTCGCCTTGCCGGAATTCAAGAACTATTAACCCTCGGCCTCACCACAGAACAATACACCACCCTCTACTCCGAACTCAATAAATACTTCGACCGCACCGACCCCACCGCCACCTATTTTGAATACTTGCCAGAAAGCCTAACTTTCCAAAAATCCTCAATCGAAGTTTCCGGCCTCTCCGACGAAGAACTCGCCGCAATTCTAGCTTCTCTTGGCGAAAACGACGCCACCGCCGAACTTTTTGGCCCCGAAGGCACTCAAGCCAATTCTTCGAGCCACGACGAAAAGCTCCAACTTCCCGTTGTCTCCTTCCGCCTCGCCTCAAACACAGGTAAGGAATATACAGTCAAATTTGACCGTTCTGCCACTCCTTTCAAAATCGAAGTCTTCTAAAAAATATTTCATTCCGCTTGTGGTTAAACTAAACTTAATATATAATATATATTATGGAAAACTTATATAAGCTAAGCCACGCTACTTCGTCGAGAAAAGATTTTATCGACACTACGGATTTTGAGCAAGACGAAATCCTCGATATAATCAAAACCGCGGTTGTCGTGCGCGACTATATTAAGTCGGGTGGGACTCTCGACACTTTATATCATAAAAACCTTGCCATGCTCTTCGAGCAAAAGTCCACGCGCACGCGCGTTAGCTTCGAAGTTGCCATGAGCCAACTCGGCGGACACGCTCTAAACCTTGCTCCGGGCGCAATTCAACTCGGTGCGCACGAAACCATCGAAGACACCGCGCAAGTCCTCGGTCGGATGTGCGATATGATTATGTCCCGCGTCGATCGCCACGAGTCAATTGAAGCCCTCGCGAAATTCGCCGAGGTTCCCGTCATCAACGGTATGTCCGACTATAACCACCCGACCCAAGAAATCGGCGACATTATTACCATTCTCGACAATCTCCCCCCGGAGAAGAAATGGAACGACGTCAAGGTTGTCTTCGTCGGCGACTGCACCCAAGTTTGCGCGAGTTTAATGATGATTACGACAAAACTCGGCATGAACTTCGTCCACTACGGCCCGGACCATAAACTCCTCGAAGAAAAGTTCCGCACCATCGGCGGTAAGAACGTCGAAAAATACGGCGGCTCCGTCGAGTTTACGAGTAATCGCGACTGCCTAAAGGGCGCCGATTTCGTCTATACCGACGTTTGGTATGGTCTCTACGACAAGGAGACCCCGAAGGAAGTCTACATGCAAGATTTCTACCCGACCTTCCAGGTCAACGACGATTTAATGAATGCTACGGAAAATCCAAACTGTAAATTCATGCACTGTCTCCCGGCGAATCGTAACGAAGAAGTGACCGATTCCGTCATGGACGGGGAAAACTCAATTTGCTTCGACCAAGCGGAAAACCGCTTGACCGCTCAGCGTGGCCTCGTGCTCTATTTTGGCAAAAAGGCGCAGGAAACGCTCGACTACATCAAACAACAAAAGGAGGGCAATAACTAAAATGCCAACTAAAAAACCAAAGTTCAGGCTGTTTTCCGCCGTACTCGCGACAGTCTGTATCGTTCTCGTGATCGACGCCGTCGCGCCGACCGCTGCCATCGGGAACTCTCAGTACGCGTGGTGGGTGATTATGATTCTCGGCTTCTTCATCCCTTACGCTTTAATATCCGCCGAGCTAGGTACCCAATATCCGTCCGAGGGCGGTATGTACACCTGGGTTAAAAAAGCCCTCGGAAAAAAATGGGCCGGCCGCGTCGCGTGGTTCTATTGGGTGAACTTCCCGCTTTGGATTGCTTCGCTCGCCGACCTCGCGACGACGCTTTTAATGACGATTCTCGGCATGGAACCGACCATCGTCACAGCGCTCGTGATTGAACTCGGCTATATCGCCCTCGTGACGATTTTGGGTCAACTTCGCATTTCTCAATCCGCCTGGGTCGCTAACCTCGGGGCCATCGTCAAGTTTATCACTCTCGCCGGTATTGGCGCGCTCGGGATTTACGTCTTCGCGACGCAAGGCTCCGCCAACCCCATCGAAAGTTGGCACGATTTCGTTCCGCTTCTCGCCGAAGGTGGCGGGATTGACTGGGCCGGGATTAGCTTTGTCTCGCTAATCATCTTCAATATGCTCGGCTTTGAAGTTGTCGGCACTTTCATTGACGACATGGACAACCCAAAGAAACAAATCCCTCAAGCGATTATTCTTGGCGCGGTCTTAATCGCCTTATTCTATATTTTGCCGAGTTTCGGTATCGGCGTCGCTGTTCCGTTCGAAGAACTTGCGACCAACTCCGGCCTGCTCGACTCATACCAAATCCTGCTCGAAGCCGTCGGTCTCTCTGCGGGCGCTATTTCCGCAATTATCACCGTCGTTGCTTGCTTCTTCCTCTACACCTTAATCGCCAACATCTCCTCTTGGCAATTCGGTGTTTATTCCGTCACGGCTTATGCCGCCAAAGATGGTATCTTCCCGAAATCTTGGGCTAAGACCAACAAAAACGGCGTCGCGACCCGCGTCTCTCTCTGGACGAGCATTGTCGCTGCGGTTCTCTCCGTCGCCGGGATCATTCTCGCCTACGTCTTCCCCGAAGCCGAAGAACTTTCCAACATGTTCTGGGCGTTCTTCGACCTCTCCCTCTTCTGTCTCTTGATTGGCTATGTCCCGATGTTCTTCGCCTTTATGAAACTCCACAAGAAGGGAATCCAAGAAAAGAAAGGCTACTGGATCAAAGGTGGCGCTGGAAAAATTGCGCTCTTCGGCATCGTTCCCGTCATCATGCTTGCGATTTCTCTCTTCTTCACGCTCATTCCGGAGTTTAACCTCGAGGCGATTCTCGACAACAAAATTCTCATTGTCAGCTCTCTCGTCTGCGTCGTGATTGGCGAAGTCCTCGTCTTCCGCGCGGGAAAGAAAGATGAACAAAGAAAGGCTCTCCGCCGTGCGAATCGCAAATAGTACCCCGAAACAAGACGGCTTCTTTATGCCGTCCGAGCTTCGCGAACACGTCGCGACTTACTTACTTTGGCCTGAACGCCCCGACAACTGGCGGGGCGGGGCCAAGCCCGCGCAAAAAGCGTTCGTCGAAGTTATAAAAGCCATCGCGAAGCACGAACCCGTCGTTCTCGGCGTCAACGAGTCCCAATACCCGCACGTTCTTGGACTTAATCTTGAAAACGTCCACGTCGTCGAGATTTCCAATAACGACTCTTGGATTCGTGATACCGGCCCGACTTTCGTCATCAACGGCGAAGGCGAACTCCGCGCGGTTGATTGGAAGTTTAACGGCTACGGCGGTCTTTACAACGGGATTTACTTCCCGTGGGACTTCGACGACCAAATCGCCGCCAAAGTCTGCGCCATCGAAGGCGTCGACCGCTACCGCACGGACGATTTTGTCCTCGAAGGCGGCTCGGTCCATTCTGACGGCGAAGGCACTCTCCTCGTCACGGAAGAAACCTGTCTCGACAAGGGAAGAAACCCCGATTTGAGCAAGGAAGAAATCGAAAAATACCTGCTCGATTATTGCGGCGCGGAAAAAGTCCTCTGGATTCCTTACGGGATTTATAAAGACGAAGACACGAACGGACATGTAGACAACGTCTGCCAATTCGTCGCCCCCGGCAAGGTCGTCCTCGCTTGGGAAGACAACGAGCGCGACCCGCAACACGAGCGCTCCAAAAAAGACCTCGAATACCTCGAATCCGTCACCGACGCGAAGGGTCGGAAACTTGAGATTATTAAAATCCACGTCCCGAACCCCATCACAATTACGAAGGAAGAATCCGAAGGCGTCGATGTCGTCGAAGGTACTTTCCCGCGCAATGAAGGCGACCGTCTCCCGGCCAGTTACATCAACTATTACAACTGTAACGGCGCCGTGATTCTGCCCGTCTTCAACGACGAGCACGACCAAGCCGCCATCAACATCCTTCAAGATTGTTTCCCGGACAAAAAGATTGAAACGGTCTATGCCCGCGAAATCTTGCTTGGCGGCGGTAACATTCACTGCATCACGCAACAAGTCCCCAAAGCGTAACGAGGATTTTGCGAGCTATCGACCGCAAGCGAGCTATGCTATAATATGTTTATGTATAAAAAAGGCGATACGTTAATCGAAGTTATGTTCGCGGTGGGGATTTTTGGCCTTGCCTCCGTCGGAACGATTTCTCTCATGAACCGTGGTCTCGCCACGTCCCAAACCAACCTTGAAGTCACCATGGCCCGCCAAGAAATCGACGCCCAAGCCGAGTCTCTTCGCTTTATCCACAACGCCTACCTCTCCGAATCCTCAAACAAGCCCGACGAAGATGGCGCCGTAATCGACACTTACCGCGAACTCTGGCAAGAAATCGTAAGCCACGCTTACTCTCCGGACAATACCACCGGCGGCATCTTGAGCGAAGACGCGAACTTCTACACTCGCCAGGTTTCTCTTGGCAAAAGTTGCAACTCTATCTTCACAACCGTGGTCTCTAACGGCTCTTTCGGCGTCCCGAGTCGGTCGTTTATTATCAACCCGCGAAAACTAAACGAATCTAACCTAAAAGACGTCGTCGCCATGGCAATTAACGTCAACGGCAACGTCGTCAATCTCGCCACGACTTATCCGCGCCTGCTTTACGGCACCGACGGTCTTCTTTCCGACGCCTACTCCGAAGATAACCACCTCAAATTCGCCGACGCCGAAACCAACCTCACCTCCGCCGAAGGAATCTGGATCACCGCCGTAAAATCTTCCCAAGGCGTCAGATGTTCCAGCGAAGGAACCTGCCCGGACTACTACGATTTCCACATTCAAACCTGTTGGGACTCCGTCTCCGGCTCCGCCACGACCATTTCTTCCACGATTCGCCTCTTCAATCCGGACCAAATCAACCTCCAAAGAGGGGCAGCCCTCTAATCTTGCCCCCGGGGCTTAATTCGTTTTCATAGTAACCTTTTTTATGCTATAATAAACTTATGCTTAAATATGATGGACCAATTGTTTTAGTCGTGATGGACGGCGTCGGCATCGCCCCCGAAGGCAAGGGTAACGCCGTCAAACTTGCGCATACCGAGTTTTTAGATCGCGCTTCAAAAGAATATCTTAACATCCCCCTCTGCGCCTCCGGCGAAGCCGTTGGGATTTTGAAAGGCGACATGGGAAACAGTGAAGTCGGACACAACGCCCTCGGCTCTGGCCAGATCATCAAACAGGGAATCGCCGAAATCGAAGATTCTTTTTCCTCCGGGAAAATCTGGGACTCCGTAGCGTGGAATAAAATTATCGACAATGTCTTAAAAAACCGCTCCACTCTCCACTTCTCCGGCATCTTCTCCGACGGCAACGTCCACTCGAGCATCGTTCACCTCGAAAAAATGATTATCATGGCCAATGCCCGCGGGGTCGAGAAAATCCGGGTCCATCTCGTCTTCGACGGTCGCGACGTCCCGCCCCAGTCCGAGCCAAAATACATCAACCGCCTCGAGGCTTTTTTCGCACGCTTCCCGGGTCGCGATTATAAAATCGCCTCTGGCGCCGGCCGCATGGTCGCCGTCGCCGACCGCTACGAGTCCGACTGGTCCATGGTCGAAAAAGGTTGGCAAATGTTCCGTGGCTCGGCCGAAAACCAGTTCCGCTCCGCCGCCGAAGCCGTCAAATCTTTCCGTGAAACCGACCCTAAGGTCCAAGACCAATATCTCCCCTCCTTCGTCGTTGTTGACGAAAAGAACGAACCCGTCGGCCCCGTCAAAAAGGGCGACAGTTTCATTTACTACGATTTTCGCGCCGACCGCGCCATCGAAATCGCCCAAGCCTTCACCTACATCGACTTCCCCTACTTTAACCGCGGCGACTACTCCCCCGAAGACGTCGTTTTCGCCGGCATGACCGAATATAACTCCGACACGCACGTCCCCGCGCTCCAACTCGTCCCGCCCGTCGCAATCAAAAACCCGCTTAACGTTTTCCTCGGCCAAAACAATGTCTCTCAGCTCGCCGTCAGTGAGACCGTCAAATTCGGCCACATCACCTATTACTTCAACGGCAACTCTTACGAAAAAGCCCCCGGCGAAGCACACCTCAAAATCGACTCCGACACTCTCCCCTTCAACACCCGCCCCTGGATGAAGTCCGCCGAAATCACCGACGCAGTGTTAGAAAACCTCGACAAGTATCGGTTCGTGAGATTAAACTTCCCCGGCGGCGACATGGTCGGCCACTTCGCCGAAATCGAACCAACCATCGCCGCGATGGAGGCTATCGACATCCAGCTTCAGCGTCTAGCAAAAAAGGTCGATGAGCTTCAGGGCATGATGCTCATCACCGCCGACCACGGCAACGCCGAAGAGCTCCTCGACCGCGATGGGAAACCAAAAACATCTCATACGACGAATTTAGTCCCCTGTATTTTCTACGACAACACCAACAATCGTGAAAAATATATCAAATATGATATGAAAGACGCCGGTCTTTCCAATGTCGCCGCGACGATAGCGACCCTTCTCGGCCTCGAAAACTTGCCGAAGTCTTGGCGAAACCCGCTGATTGTTGTAAAATAGTCGCATAAATTAAACGGAGACTATTCCTATGCCAATCACTAAAGCTATTATTCCTGTCGCGGGATGGGGCACCCGTCGTCTCCCGATTACCAAGATTATCGAAAAAAGTATGCTCCCCGTCGGCAACCGCCCGCTCGTCGACTATTCCGTTCAAGAGCTGATTAAAGCCGGCGTCAAAGACATTTATATGGTCATTTCCAACGTCGAGCCGTGCCAAGTCCGCGAATTCTATAAAGATAACCTTGCGCTTAACCTATACCTTGAAGCTCGCGGCAAAACCGACCGTCTTGAGCTCGCTAAAACTCTCCCCGATGACGTCAGAATCCACTACCTTTCCCAAGACCCCTCCGATAAATACGGCACCGCTGTCCCCGTCGCCATGGTCGCCGAAGAATATAATATTAACGAACCGGTTTTTGTCTTCTTTGGTGACGACTTTATCTGGAATCCGAACGGCGAGTCCGCCGCCGAGTCGCTCCTTAAATCCGTCCAAAACCCCGACGAATCCGCCATCCTCGGCGTCGAAGTCGCGAAGGAGGACGTCGTTAAATACGGCATGATTGATGTAAAAGACGGCAAGCTCACCAAAATTGTCGAAAAACCCGCCCTCGAAGAGGTCACGTCTAACATCGTCCATGTCAGTAAATATATCATGTCCCCGAAACTGATTCAGGAAATGGTTGAATACGTTAATTCACACGATTTCGGTCCGAAAGACCAAGAATACATGGCAACCGACCCGCTCGCAACCTTCGTCGAAAAAGGCGGCATTGTTCGTGTCGCTCCGACGACCGGCGAATATCTTGACGGCGGCTCTATCGAAGGCTGGGTCCACGCGAACAACGTTGTTTGTGGTGCAAAATAGCAAAATAACAGGGGCGAGTCAGTTAATTTGAGCGCGTGTGAAAAATGCGACAATTTAGCGAGAAAATGGAGGTAAAATGGTTAAAACAAAATCCGAATATACCTGTACTGAATGTGGCATGACCTTCGCCAAATGGGCGGGTCGTTGCACGAACTGCGGAAACTGGAACACCCTCGTCGAGACCATCGCCTCGGAGTCCCAAGAAGGGAAGAATGCCCTCTCGAAAGGCGCCGTCTCTGGCAAAAAACTCGACTATGTCAATATTAAGAGCATCGTCCCCTCCGACGCCAAAGAGCGCCTCAAGACTCCGTTCAAGGACCTTGACACCGTCCTTGGTGGCGGCATCCTCAAGGGTTCCGTGACGCTTTTAACTGGGCAACCAGGCATCGGCAAATCCACTCTCCTCATGCAAATCTGCGCCCATATCGCAAAAACTAACAACGTTCTCTATATCTCCGGCGAGGAATCCGCCGGTCAGGTCAAGCTCCGCGCCGTCCGCCTCGGCGCCGAGTCCGACAAATTAAACTTCGCTTCATCGACTTCCGGCAACGACATCGCCAAAACGATCGAAAGCGCCGAGTTCGACTTCGTCGTCGTCGATTCAATTCAAACCCTCTCCCTCGCGGAAATCTCCTCTGCTCCCGGCTCCGTCTCCCAAGTCACCAACTGTGGCAACCTCATCATCCGCGCCGCCAAGGCGACCGACACTGCCGTCGTCATCGTCGGCCACGTTACCAAAGAGGGAACTCTCGCCGGCCCGAAAGTTCTCGAACATCTTGTCGATGTTGTCGTCAACTTCGAGGGCGACCGCTACGGCGGGTTCAAGACCGTCCGCGCCATCAAAAACCGCTTCGGTTCGACGTCAGAAGCCGCGATTTTTGAGATGGCAAACGCCGGTCTTAAAGAGGTCGAAAACCCCTCTGCCGCTCTCCTCGCCGAACGTCAAAACACCGACGGCTCGATTATCCTCGCGACCCTTGAGGGGACGCGCCCGATTCTCGTCGAGATTCAGGCGCTCGCCAGCAAAACCACCTTTGGCTACCCCAACCGCACCGCTTCCGGCTTTGATTTGAACCGGTTAAAACTCCTCATCGCCGTCCTCGAACGTCGGACAAAACTGAAACTAGGAGAATACGACATTTTTGTCAACGTCGTTGGCGGCATGAAACTCAATGACTCCGGCGCCGACCTCGCCGTCTGTCTCGCCATCGCCTCCGCCGTCGCCGGAAGAAAACTCGACGAAAATTATGTCGTCTTCGGCGAAGTCGGCCTTGGCGGAGAAATCCGCTCTGCTTTCCGCCCCGACCAACGTATCGCCGAGGCGAAGAAACTCGGCTTCACCCGCGCCATCGCCCCTGCGACGATAAAAGACAAATTCGTCATTCCTGTCAAGGACCTCCGCCAAACCTTAATCGCCCACGTCAAATGAGAATTTTAGGCGTTGACCCAGGCACAGGCATTTGCGGCTTCGGCGTGCTCGAAGTTAGAAAAAAAGGCGCTCCAATTTTGATTGATTCTGGCGCCATCACCACTCCTCCGCACACTCCCTTGAAAGACCGCCTCCTCGACATCTACGATTCGCTTCATGAGATAATTAAAGAAGATAAACCCGATTGTATCTCGATTGAAAAACTCTTTTTCATGCAAAACATCACCACCGGCATCTCCGTTGCCGAGGCCCGCGGTGTCGTTATGCTCGTCGCGGCGCAAAGTAACCTCCCCATTTACGAATATTCGCCTAATGAGATAAAAAAGGCCATGACCGGCTATGGCCACGCCGACAAAAAACAAATGCAGGAAATGGTCCGCGTTTTTCTCAAGATGGACGAAGTGATAAAACCTGACGACGCCGCCGACGCCGTCGCCGCCGCCATCGTCCACTCGATGTTTCATAAAAATGAGATATAATATATATTATGATTTCTCATATTAAAGGTATTATTGAAGAAAAGTTCGCGAGTAGCCTCACCATTGACGTCCACGGCATCGGCTACGAGGTTATCGTAAGCGCCCAAGATTTCGAGAGCTTAAACCTAAACGACGAAATAAAAATCTATACATACCACAAAGTCTCCGAAACCGACGAAAGCCTATTTGGCTTCACCTCCCTTGCCGCCAAAAAACTCTTCGAACTCCTAATCTCCGTCAACGGCATTGGCCCGAAAGCCGCCATGTCTATTCTCTCCCTTGCCTCTCCCGAAGAAGTAAGAAACGCCATCGCAAACGCCGACGTGGCCTTCGTTTCAAAAGCCGCCGGCGTCGGGAAAAAGTCCGCCGAACGCGTCATTGTCGACCTTTCCGACAAGGTCGGTCTCCCGACTCATTACGGCGCCACCCTTGTTAAAACTAAAGAACAAAAACCGGAAACCGACGAGGCATTGGACGCCCTCATCGCCCTCGGCTTCCCGCTCAAAGAGGCCACCGCCGCACTAGAGAGTATAGACGTCAACCTCCCCGTCGAAGACCGTATCCGTCTTGCGCTAAAGAAATAATTATGTTATAATATATACACCCTACTCTAAAGTTGGGAAAAATTTTGCACCTTTACAAGGAGGAAAACCATGAACAACGACTTTATTATTGGCGCCGCCACTGGTTACTGTGAAAAAGCCAGCCTCGACAACAACGACATAACCGATTTTGTTGGCTTCCTCGCAAAAGTTCTTGAGGAATTCCCGAAACTCTATGCTGCCGTCGACGAAAACTGCCTCGAAGACTTTATTAGTTTCGCTTGGTGGGCTTACGCCGGTCGGACTTCCGTTCTCGAGGACTTTTTCCTCGGAACCTGTTGGCCGATTGACGGAGAGCCGCGTCCACTAGTTGAAGACTCGAACTTCGCCCGGGCGCTCGAAACCGACCCGCTCGCCGTCCATACGCGTATCAAGATCAAGGACTACGTTAAACATACCAATTGGATTTTTCACAAAACCGAGAATTTACCGAACATTTTTCTCTATGGCGGCGAAACCGTCCCCGAACGTCTGGTTGGTTTGCGCCAGTGCAAAATTACTCGCGTAAATCCCCAGTACAGACTTGCCACGAACTACATTTTTCCGAGTCGTATTCAACAAAAGAATATCGACGACATCCCGGACTCCAATCTCCCCGGTTACGAAGGGGCGCAGATTGCAAAACACATGAAGAATACTATCAATCTCGACCAGTTCGAAGCGACTCAAAACGTATTTATCATTGATAATCATACGCTAACGTTCCAGGAAGAGGCCATGAAAAGTCTTCTAAAACGCGCGGAGTTTTATCTTACTCCTCACGGCCGCGTCCTTTTCGACATTCCGTTCATCAGTCTCGACGCCCTCACTGCGCACAGCCCAATCTGGCGCCTCGCCTCTTACAGAGCGAGCAACTCTCTGGACCGCCCCGAGACTATCAACGAAAACGTCTTCCACGTTATCAAAATAGTCAACGATTTCAACGCCGCTCAAGAACGCCGTGACCGCGCCCTCTTCGAGGTCGAAGACATCAAGGTAACGGTTAATAATCACTATTTTACCGACCCTTGCGGTCTCCGTGTCTATTTGAAGAAAAGCGAATAACCCGCCCTAAGTGTCGTCTTCCTCCTCCCGCCCGTCCACGTCAGGACAAGAAAATCTCCCTAGGTTTAGGGAGATTCTTTTTTCTCCTAAACCCCTCTTCCAAAATCCGCAAAAATATGATAAAATACATGTAATTGTCTAATAAAAGGTTAAAAAATGAGTTTTTCTATCTTACAAAAAATCGGTGACGCTCAAAAGAAAGCTGCGGTTGTTGATGTCCGCTCTGGCGACACCGTCAAAGTTACCCAAAAAATTAAAGAAGGCGAAAAGTTCCGCTCCCAGGTTTTCGAAGGCGTCGTCGTCCGCGTCGATCGCAAAGAGTCGCACACCGCTCGTATCGTCGTCAGAAAAATCGCCTCCGGCGTTGGTGTCGAAAAGTCCTTCCTTCTTCATTCTCCGCTCGTCGAGAAAATCGAAGTTGTCCGCCGTTCCAAGGTCCGCCGCAATAATTTGAGCTACCTCCGCGAACGTAGCGGCAAATCCGCCCGCCTCGAAGGTAAAGATTTCGACCGTAACGCGGTAAACACCATTGAATAAGACAATCTTGGGGGTTGACGAAGTTGGTCGCGGCCCTTGGGCAGGGCCGCTTGTCATTGGCGCCGTAATTTTACCAAAAGACGCGGAAGGGAACTATCCCGATTGGGTCGCGCCTCTAACTGACTCTAAAAAACTCTCCGAGAAAAAGCGCGAGGAATACTCGAAGATTATTCTAAAAAACGCCCTTGCCGCCGGTCTCGGTTGGGTTTCGTCCGAAGAAATCGACTCGCTCGGCCTTTCCGAGAGTCTGCGTCTCGCCACTCGCCGCGCCGTGAAAGAAGTCCAAACCAAAAAAGTCCCGTTCGGAGAAATCATTATTGACGGAACGCAAAACTTCCTCGCCGGCACCGCTTTAGAAAAATATGTCACGGTCCTCAAAAAGGCCGATCTTTTAATTAAGGAAGTCTCCGCCGCCTCCATCATCGCTAAGGTCGCCCGCGACAACTACATGAAAGACCTCGCCAAAAAGTTTCCCGAATACGGTTTTGAAAAGCACGTCGGCTACGGTACTAAACTCCATAAACAAATGCTCGAACAATTCGGCCCCTGCCCCGAACATAGAAATAGTTTTAAACCATTAAAAAAGTCGGACAAAATAACAACTAAAGAACTTGGTGACCGGGCGGAAAATCTTGTCGCAAATTACCTCGTCCGAAGCGGGCATAGGATTGTTGCCCGCAACCATAAAACCAGATTTTATGAAATCGATATTGTTTCGACGAAGGACGACAAAATCTATTTTACTGAAGTGAAGTATCGCAAGAGTCAATATCGCGGCACCTCGCTCGACATGGTAACGCCAAAAAAGCTAAGCCAAATGACTTTCGCGGCGCAAAGTTTTTTAAAATACTTCAAAGACTTCGAAAACTATTCGCCCCTTCTCGCCGTCGGTCTCATCAAAGGCGAAGATTTTGAATTTGACGATTGGCTCGTCCTCGACTAAAGCTCTGAAAAATCCCCCTGATTCAGGGGGATACTTTTTTCTCCGAAAAAAGTATCGAAGAACTTTATTCGGAAAACTCGGTTAGAAAAGTTGAGCATGATGGTGTTCGCGCATCTCGCGCTGACGTTTGGCGATGAGTTTAACCAGGGCGTGCCGAACAACCTCTTCTTCCGTAAACGTTACCTGCGCAACCATCGGGTCGTCTTTAATAATTTCTCGAGCATAAACAATACCATTATTGTCGCGATCGAGATATATAGAGTGAATTTGCTCGATGTCCCCCGTGATAATCATCTTGCCATGGTCGCCAATGCGTTTAAGAAGCATGTCGGCCTGTTTGCGATTCTGGTCTTGGAATTCGTCATAGACGGCGATTTCTTTCGTGAAATCACGACCCCGGGCATAATAAACCGGAATATTCTCAAACCAACCCCAGAGCTGCTCCACATCTTCCATAATACGCTTTTTAAGCGGTGTCTTTTCGCCGCCATGCGGATAATTCTTGGTCTTAAGTAGGTAGTTCTTGAGTGCGTTCTTAATCGGCTGGACGCTCGGGTTCATTTTCTCATTAAGGTCGCCCGGCAGTGCGCCAAGTTTGTCTTCGTCCGTGTCGCAAGGAACGACCGTAGCGCCGATGTAGGTATGACGGTCACGGCAGGAAAACAGGCTAAACACGGTTGACATAAACGTCTTTCCCGAACCGGCCGGTCCAGTGCAGATTACGCAGGGAATCGTATAGTCCATCAGCGCTTCTGCATAAATCGCCTGGCCTTCGTTCATGGGAGGAATCGGGAATAGTCGCCAGTGATCCATCTGAATAATGGCGTCATTCTCCTTGTCGTAACGCCCAACGTGATAAAACTGGGTCCTATCGTAAGACTTCGGAAGCTCTCCGGACTCTGGACTCATGATTAAAAACTCATTCGCAATCAGCGGAGGCTCCTTTGGACAAGCGTCTCGCCACTCTGCGCCGGTAATTTTATCGCCGTCGTAGAATTTCATGAACAGCTCATCGGGCAGTTTTACGTTTCTTCGTCCACTGTATGGCGCCGGCGGAGTGTATCCGAACCGTGAAGTTTTTAGACCGAGTGTGTTTGCTCGAATCGCCATGCCGTTATCGTTCGTAAGAAGGATTGTCGATTCGGGATTGAGTATACTAAAATCAGTCGCGGTTCCGTCAATCGCGATTCCGCTTGCCGAAAACTGTGCCGCTTTTGCCGCCAAGATAATCTGGCCGTCCATATCGCGTTCTGTCGGCCGGAACGGTAAACAGCGAGAAAAATCATGGTGTATCGGCAGAATCGAAACGTCGTAGTCGCAAGTCTTAACGGAAATTGGCGCGTTGAGTCTATAAACGTCTTCCATCCGAAGATTTGCGCGTTCCGAGATGCTCCGAATTCTGTGCAGCGCTTCGCGGGCGGAATAGCCACGGTCGGTTTGCTCGCTCTTGAATTTCTCAAGTTCCATAACCACCGGAACCGGGATAATCAAATTCGAACCAGAAATATCAATTTTTGGGTTCTCGAGCGTGATATGAGTGCCGTTCGGAATAATGTCCACGTAGTCAATCGCAATATTGGTGTCAATTACATAGTTCATCGTGCCCATAATTTCCCCCTCCTTTTCTTCTCTAACTGTGAAGGTCCAAAGACATTGGTGGGCACCAAGAGGTCCTAAAAATATGTTACCAAAAAGTCTGGATTTTTTGAAGCGTGAGCGGTATAATAAAAACATATGCAAGAAGAGTTGAGGTTAGAAAACAAACACACTTTAAATAAACTCGGAAAAAAGTTTTGGATTCCGGTTTTTGCTCTCCTTGCTGCCGCGCTTATTATTGGGACTTTTTCAATCGTCCGCGCGATTACTAGCTCCGGCGATGCGACCTGGATCGACTCCGCCGCCTCCGTCGGTGGCTATGAACACGACGGCGCCTACCCAATTTATTACGGCACCGACACCAACACTTCCGGTTGGAAGCCCTGGTCAACTCGTTGGTATAAAGTAACGACCTCGAGCGGAACTAGCGACGCAATGTGTCTCGAAGCCTCGCTCACCACCCCCTCCGGGTCCGGCACGACTAGCATTAACCACATGGATGTTGAGCGAATTATGCTTGCAACCGTCCCGAGTTACAGTGAGGCGTCCGTAGCCGCCGGCGGCCCCGATTATTATACGCTCTTCGCGAACTCTTTCGACTGGTCATCTTACACCTCGCAAATCACCAACCTCATGACCCGCGACACGAACATCGTTTACGCCTCAAACGACTCTCGCGCCAACATCAACTCAAGCGGCGAAGAAATCGTCAAATACACCGATTATTACTATGGTTGCTCCAATTACTACAACAGCTCATGCAACAAATCTCTCTCCAACTCCGAAGTCAACCTCACCGACGCCATCTTTGCCATGGGGCACATGATGGCGAGCGGTGTCTATTCTTCCGATTATTTTGGCCTTACCTCCGCCGACATCTCCGTTCTCTCGACCGTCCAATACGCCATCGACACTTGGTTCGACAACAATTACCCCAACGCCACCGACGAATACCAATCCTACACCACCTTCGTCTCCAGCGAAAGCAACACTCAAAGCGTCGGTTGGCTCGAATATTCCGGCCCCACCTCAACCGAATTCCGCATTCACAAAACTGATACTAACGGCAACGACCTCTCTGGCGCCACTTTCGCCGTTTACTATTGCGACGATGTTAATTGCCGAACCGCTTCTACTCTTATCGGCACTTATGCCACCACTAACGGCTACACCGACTGTATCTCTCTTGATTCCTCTAAGGTCATGGACGGGTATGTACGGATTAGGTTTTACGAAACCGTCGCGCCACCAGGTTACAAACTCGACAGCACCAATAACAACGAGGCCTACGCTGTCGGGACGACTTGTAGCGACGGCACCACTAGGGCCCAAAATAACGAAAAAGCCACTTCCGTCTATGTCAAAATCAACAAGTTTGACGCCGAAACTTTAAGTTCCGCCTCCCGCGGCTCTGTTTCGGTCGTCGGCTCCACCTACGGCGTCTATAACAGCGCCGGCACCGAAGTCGCTTCCATCACCATCGGCAGTGATGGCACCGGCACCTCAAACACGGTCATCTCCGAGGGGACAAATTATTATATCCAAGAAAAATCCGCCGCCACCGGCTACACTGCCAACTCTTCCCAACGCATTACTTTTAGCGTCTCCTCCTCCGACGCCGACGGAAGCACGAAAAACTTCACCTCAAGCTCCACTGCTTGTTCTTCAAGCTCAACTAGCGCTTGCTATTTCACTGATTCAGTTATCAAAGGCAGATTTAGTTTGTCCAAAACCGGTTACGAACTCGGGACAAACGGTTCCTCCTCGTCAAGAAACCTGAGCGGAATTTACTTCACCGCCGTCAACAAAGCCGACTCATCAATTTCCTATACCGTCGGCCCGACCGCTTCCGACGGCTCCATAACGAGCCCCGAAATGGTTTATGGAAACTACACCGTAACCGAAACTAGAAGCTCCGCCAATTCCGCCTACAATCTTCTTTCCTTTGATGTCTCAATTACGAACTCTTCGACTTCCGCTCTCGGAACAAAACTAAACGAAATCCCCGACACTCCGAGCCTCTCGACCGTCGCTAGAAACTCCAACTCAACTCACGAAAATCCCGAAAAGGAGCTTGAAATCTCCGGCTCCGCTAGTGTTACCGACCGCATTACCTGCTCCGGCCTTCAATCCGGCTCGTCCTACAAAATCTCCGGAGAAATCTGGAATAAAACCACCGGCGCAAAAACCTCCTCCACCGGCACTTCAACCTTCACCGCCGACTCTTCCGGAACGTGCGGAAACCTCGATATGCTTTTCTCGTCTCTCGACACTTCCGCCTTAATGGGTAACACTCTCGGAATTAAGCAATACCTTTACAAACAAAACGGCAGCGACTGGATTTTGATCGCGATGCACAACACCGACCTCTCCGATACTAACGAACAGCTCACCGTTAGGGCTGTCGAAATCAAAACCACCGCAACGACTTCCCGTTCCAATAATAAACAACTCGCCGTCGGCAAAGTCACCATAACCGACCGTATCGAACTCACCGGCCTCACTAACGGCGTCACTTATCAACTTCGCGGAACCCTGAAGGATGCGTCCGGAAATACGATTACCTTATCAAACGGCGACGCCTCCAAGACCGAATCCTACACCATGGCCTCTGCAACCGGCGCCACCGTTTACGTCAACATGGACCTCGAATTCGATTCGTCAAATTATATCGGCGGCAACATCGTTGTCTTCGAAACCGTTCTGACCAGTTCCGGCACCGAACTCGCAAAGCACGAAAGCCTTTCCGACACAGACCAAACCGTTTCCGTCCTTACCCCGTCCATCTCCACCGTCGCCGTCAACGGCCGTGACGGCTCCAGCAAGGAAATTGAAGTCGGGAACACCACCATCGTTGACACCGTTACCTTTAGTGGACTTTCCGTAGGTAGTGTCTATCGCCTCGAAGGTGAATTGTGGGATGTTGCCACTAACACCAAGATCGGCTCGACCGCTTCAACCAATTTTACGGCCAGCTCCGAGAACGGCAACACCAACATGACGTTCAATATCGACACCTCAACTCTCGTTGGTAAGCAAATTGTTGTTTATGAATATCTTTATTATGGCAACAATAAAATCGCCGAACACGTCTCCTCCTCCGATGCCGACCAAACCGTCACGGTAAGAACTCCGACCGTCGACACTACTGCTGTTGACAATTCCGATAATGACAAACTCCTCGAAGTCGGCTCTGGTATCCGGATTAAAGATACTGTCGCCTATGATGGACTCATACCGAACGATTCCTACACTCTCGTCATGAAAGTCGTCAAGCGTAGCGATCCGTCCGTCGAAGTCGCGACCGGTTCTAAAGACTTCCAAGCCTCCGACGTCAGCGGCACAGTTGACGTCGTAAGTGCCGTCTTCAATTCCTCGACCCTCCACGACGAAAACCTCCGCGGCCTCGACCTCGTTGTCTTTGAATATCTCTACCACGGCAGCACTCAAATCGCCAAACACGAAGACAAGGACGACGACAACCAAATCGTCACGGTAAGAACTCCGACTGTCGAAACCACCGCCGTCGATAACGCTGATGGCGACAAGCTCCTCGAAGTTGACGAAGGTGTCGTCATTAAAGATACCGTAACTTATGACGGTCTCGTCAACGACGACAAATACACTCTAAAGCTCACCCTTCGCCGAAAAGACAACCCCGACACTATCATCTCTTCCGGAGTAACGAGAGATTTTTCCGCCCAGTCCAGTCCCAACAACAAAGTTAACGTTTTAAGCTCCGCCTTCGATACCACCCAGCTCCACGACGCGAATTTCCAGGGTCTAAATCTCGTAGTTTACGAAGAACTGTATTATGGCGACGTCCTCATCGCCACACACGAAGACTCTGACGACGAAGCCCAAACCGTCACGGTAAAAACCCCAACCATCGCCACTACCGCTTACGACGCCCAAAATCACACCCGCGAACTCCCACTTGGCACGACCACCATTATTGACGAAGTACGTTACACTAATCTCGTCGCCGGAAAAGAATATAAACTCAAAGGCACACTTATGAACAAGACCACCGGCGAGCCAGTCAAAAACGCGAGCGGCAACGCCATTGTCGGCGAAGGAACATTTACCGCCTCGGACGCATCCGGTTCCACCGACCTCACTTTCTCTGTCAATTTTGACGCGGTTCTATTCTTTGATTATAGCGCCGCCTCTCAGCCCGTCTTTGTCGCCTATGAAGAACTTTATAAGAACGATGTCCAAATCGCCGAGCATAAAGACATTAACGACGATGACCAATCTATCTCTATCAACCGCCCGACAATTAAAACCAAGGCGACTTGGAAAGTCAACGACGACATGACTCAAGATTCCAATATGCTTGGTGTCGGTGATGTTATCATGAAAGACTACATCGAATACGAAGGTCTCGTCGAGGGCGAATGGTACACCGTCATCGCCTCCATTTACAACCCAGAAACCGGCGCCACCCTAGAAATCGACGACGAATCCGTCGAGAACTCCAAAACCTTCAAAGCCGACAGCAAAGGCAAAGGTACTGTCGCCATAGAAATCAACCTCAACACCATCTCCCTCCAAGGTAAGAGCTTCGTTGTCTATGAACGTCTTTATCGAGCCGAGAGCAAGCACGGCGATGGCCGTCTTCTTGACATCCACGAAGAAGCCCTAAATGCCGGCACCCAAACCTTCACGGTTAAGGTCGCGAGTATCGGCACCACGGCGTCCGATAAAACCGACGGTGACAATGTCCTCACTCATGAAGAAGGCCAGACCATTAACGACGTCGTCCATTACGACGGTCTCCTTATGGACGAAGAATATACACTTTACGGTTATCTCTGGGACAAAACCAACAATAAACCTCTCCTCGACACTAACGGCAAGCGCATTGAGTCTTTCTCGACCTTTACCACACCAAGAAAGTCCGACAATGGCGACGTCACGGTGGAGTTTGCCGTCGATGCAACCGACCTTCCTGGCGCAGAGATTGTCGTCCTCGAATATCTCTTCTCTGGCGGCAAGAGCTCCATTCCGACCGACAGCGACGGTTACCCGGACACCTCCAAAGTCGTCACCAAACATGAGGACCTAAACGATGCCAACCAAACCGTAAAAGTTTCTATGCGCGTCGGAACGACCGCGGCGGACTTCCTCGACGGCGATCAAGAAATTGGCGTCGGCGATGTTAAGGTCGTCGATAAAATGAAGTACGAAGGCGCCAAGCAAGGCGAAACCTACAAAGCCAAGGGTTGGCTCGTCAACAAAGAAGACGGCTTGAAAGCAAAAAGCGTCGTCATCACTTGCTCGACCGTCAATGAAGACGAATCCGAAGAAAACACCGAGGAAGAAGAAGCTTCCTGCACTCGTAGCTATGTTGACATCGAAGGTGAACAAACTTTCGTCGTCGGCTCGGCCGGCTTTGAAGAAACTACTGGCATTGTCTCGATTGAATTTGAGTTTGATGACCGCGAGTTGATCGGTAAAGAGCTCGTCGTCTTCGAGGAACTTTACCTCGTAAACGGCAACGAAGAAACTCTCGTCGCCGAACATAAAGACCTCTCTGACGCCGGTCAAACCATCACCGTCGCCACCCCAGAAATCCGCACCATCGCAACCGACGCCCTCGACGGTGACAAGGAACTCTTAAACGACGCCGACGTCATGATTCGCGACCAAGTCGAGTATAAAGGCCTTGTCCCCGGAACGCTCTATACTCTCAACGGCGTCCTGGTTGACCGCAAGACCGGCGAACGCCTTTCCGGCGACGCCGCGGAAGCTACCTACACTTTCGAGGCCACGCGCGAATCTGGCACCGAGTCAATCGAATTCACCATTAACACTTCCGGAATGAACGGGCGCGAGATCGTCGTCTTCGAAACCCTTTACCTCGAAGACGAAGCAAACGAAGAAAACAAACTCGCCGAACACAAAGACCTTGAAGACGGCAACCAAACCGTCTGGGTCAAAACCCCCACCCCGTCCGTCCCAAACACCGGTCTCCTCACTCGCTTCTTCGATCGCGTTACCGAACCTAGCGTCCTCGCCATTCTCGGCGGGCTCGCCGTCGTCTCCACCGGAATCTATGTTTACATGCGCCTGAACTCTCGCCGCAAGATGCGCTTCTAGCTCGCCCCGAAGGGGAGCAACTCTTGCGGGTTCTCCCGAATCCTTCTCGTTGTCTCCCGCTTTCGTCGATAATTCTTAAATCCGAGAATAATAAACGGAAGTAAAATCGGAATATAAAGAAGAAAGATTTTCGCATCATTTTTCGGAAGGTTAATAATAAAACTCGTTTGTTTCGAGAAAAACTCGATCACAAACAGGTGGTAGCCCAATGATATTGTTGCAATTTTTACAACAATCGCCTTCAGCCCGTCGAAAATAAAGAACGCCGGCAGGAATCCAGAAAGTCCGGTCAAAAACGTCATCCCCATCGCAAACGGAATCGTTGGAAGGATTAAAATGTTTGCCACGAGCGAGATTAGAGAAATCGTCCCAAAATAATAAATCAAAATCGGCGCGCACATCAGCGTCGCGGAAACGCTCGCAAGTAGCGTCTCGGTAATCAGCCCGGGCTTCTCCCTACCTTTTCGTCCGAAGAAAAATTGTGTAAAAAGCGGGTTCAGAATCAAGATTCCCGCAAACGACGCGAACGAAAGTTGCCACCCGAGATTAACGAGATAAAGCGGGTTAATAAGAAGCGTTACGCTCATCGCAAAAAGAATAATTCTCCACGCGTCCATCTTCCGGCCGTAATACCACCCCAAAAGCCCAAGCAAGGAAACAATCGCCGCCCGCGTAATCGACGCGGTCCAACCAATAATCTGTGCAAAGATAATAATAAAGACGGCCGCAAACAGAAGCCCTGCAAAACGCGATATTTTTCCGAACCGTTTTTTGAAGAACTCAACAATAATCGAAAGGTGCGTTCCGCTCGCAACTACAATATGCGTCAGCCCGACCAATTTCAACATCTCTTGTGTCTTGTCATCAAGCCCGCTTTTCATTCCGGCAAGATACGCCAGCCCGAGTTTCGCCTCCGTCCCGCTGAGCGTGCCCTCAACCTTTTCCGCAAACTTATCGCGGACCTCGAGCGCAAGGCCCTTCGGCTCCGCTTTTCTCGAGTTTTCGCGCTCCTCTTCCGGAAGCCCCGCGACAAAAAGGACGGCAAAAACAATGACGCCGACCATAGCGAGAACGAAGCCGATTCTCAAAATTTTCTTACCCATATATATTATATGTATGATACAATAGAGACATGCCGAAATCAAATGTTTCCCCCAAACCAGTCAAGAAATCTAGCGCAAAAAGCGCTTCCAACTTCATTCGCTCGATTATCTTCTTTTGTATCGTTATTCTCTTATGTTCCGCACTATTTAACTCCATAAGTGGCAACCGTGTTGCTCTGGAGACCGTCCCACTCTCTAGCGTCATTTCCCGCGCGAACGACCCAAACGGGAACATCTCAAAGATTTCCGTCGATGGGAACACCTTAAAAATCACCTTAAAGGACAAAGATTATCCGACCGAAATCTCCAGAAAAGACCCTTCCGGAACGCTTTACGACCAAGGTTTAGTAAACTATTGCGCCGAAATTGAAAACGCCGAGGAAAAAGCGGCCTGCGCGTCAAACTACCCCACCATCGAATACGCCGAGACCTCGGACATCTGGGGAACTGTCCTTGACGTCGGCTTAATTGTTTTTCCGATTCTTGCCCTCGTCCTCTTCTTCTCTTACATGATGCGCCAAGCGCAGTCGATGAACAACCAAAACTTGGGGTTCGGAAAGGCCAAAGCTCGCCTCTATGGCCCCGACAAAAAGAAGGTCACCTTCAAAGACGTCGCTGGAAACGAATCCGCGAAACAAGATTTGGAAGAAATTGTTGACTTCCTCAAACACCCGAAAAAATACGAAACCTTGGGCGCGAAAATCCCGCGTGGTGTCCTTCTTGCCGGCGACCCTGGGACGGGGAAAACCCTCATGGCGCGCGCCGTTGCGGGCGAAGCCGGCGTTCCGTTCTTCTCGATTTCCGGCTCCGAGTTTGCAGAAATGTTCGTCGGTGTCGGCGCCTCTCGCGTTCGCGACCTCTTCCAAAAGGCCAAGAAAAACGCCCCCTCAATTATCTTCATCGACGAAATCGACGCCGTCGCCCATAAGCGCGACGCTCGCGGTGGTGCTGGTCGCGAAGACGAACAGACCTTGAACCAAATCCTCGTTGAAATGGACGGTTTCGACAACGAATCCGGCGTCATCGTCATCGCCGCTACCAACCGCGTCGATATGCTTGACAAGGCTCTTCTTCGCCCCGGCCGTTTCGATCGCCATGTTAACGTTGCCCTTCCGGAAAGAAAAGACCGCCTCGAGATTTTGAAGGTTCATTTTAAGGGTAAGCCCGTCGCTTCAAATCTCGACCTCAACTCTCTCGCCGCTAAAACCGCCGGTTCTGCCGGCGCCGACCTCGCCAACATCGCAAACGAAGCCGCAATCACCGCCGCCCGCCTCGGACACAAGGAAATCACCAACGCCGATTTGACCGAAGCCTTCGAACGCGTCGCCATCGGTCCCGAACGAAAGAGCAAGGTTATGAACGACAAGGAAAAACAAATCACCGCCTACCACGAAGCTGGCCACGCCATCGTCGGCCACGTCCTCCCGGATTCCGACCCGGTTCATAAGGTAACGATTATTCCTCGCGGACGCACCGGCGGCGTTACCTGGTTCCTTCCGCCTGAGGACAAGAGCTACAAGAGTGTCTATGAACTAAAAGACATCCTCGCTCGTGCCATGGGCGGCCGTATCGCCGAAAAACTCGTCTTCGGCCCCGAAGCCATCACGACCGGTGCTTCCTCCGACCTTGAAAACGTTGCCTCTCTCGCTAAAGAAATGATTACCGAAGAAGGTATGGGCTCGAAAACCCGCAACCTCGTCTTCCCCGAAGGAGAAACTGGCTACTATACAATCCAAACCGGGAAGCCATACAGCGAAAAAACCGCCGAACTCATCGACGAAGAAATCAAGCAACTCTCCGAAGAGGCCGCCACTCGCGCCGAAGCCGTCCTGAAAGCCAACCGCAAGGTCCTAGACGACCTCGCAAAGGCCCTCCTCGAACGCGAAACTCTGGAAGAAAAGGACCTCGAGCCGCTCCTGAAACCCGCCTCCCTCCCTGTTGCCGCCAAACTTCACGAATAACTTGATTAAAATCCGAATCTAATCTATAATAAAACTATGACAATCGCCGCAGAAAAAGCTATCGCTACATTTGGAAAACTCTCGAAAGCTGACCAGAAGATAGCTTTTCCCGCGATTGAAAAACTTTTCAAAAGAAAAAGGGTGAGCGAAAAAGAATACTTCAAACCTGTTTCCGAGGAAGAATTCTTTAAGCAGGCGAAAAACTCTCTAGTTGAGGTCAAGGGTGGCAAAGCAATGACGGAAGAGGAATTCTTCAAAGAAATGCGTAGCCAATATGCCATATAAGATTACGCCCTCTTCGAGATTTAGAAATAGTTTCGCTAATATACTCAAGTATTATGTTGACATATTAGAAAACCCCAGAATCGCCAAAAGAGTTCTAAACGAGCTAGAAAAAGAGTTGGACGTGCTCCGCAAGTATCCGGAATCTGGCGCAATTGTGGAGTCGCCGCGCAATTTCACGGAGTTCCCAATCCGAAAGACACGACTCCATCACTACAAATACAAGGTTTTTTACTCCTTTGACGGCGAAGATATAACGCTATTAGATATTCTTCACGACCTCCAAGATTTCGAGCGCCACCTAAAATAACAAAAATTTATATAATATTTTCTAAAAAAGTCAACTGTCTTTTTACTCCTCCCCCTTCACCGCCTTATCATCTCTAAACGAGAACATAATAGGTGTCCCGACAAAGGGGTATGCTTCCCGGAGTTTATTCTCCAAAAACCGTTTCCACGACCAATGTAGCGTCGAGAGCCCGTGTCCATGAACGACGAACCAAGGCGGACAAGTATCGGTTTGGACGATGTATTTTGGTTTTGGGCGTGTATTTTTAAGCCCCGCCGGCGCATGCTCTAAAATCGCTTGGTTCAAAATCTTGTTCAAATCCGAAGTTTTAAGCTCCAAATGTCGCGCGGCGTCAATTTCGAGCGCAAGATCAAACAATTTCGTTACGTTCGCCCCAGTTTCCGAAGACGTTAAAACCACCGGCGCAAAGGGAAGGAAGTTAAAATCATATTCAAGCTCGTCAAGTATTTTATCGGTGTCGGAAACTAGGTCGGTCTTCGTGACGACGACGACAACTCCTTTCCCGGCCTCGACAATCTGCCCCGCGAGCGACTGGTCGAGTTTTGAATGTGGTTCGATCGCATCGACAAGCAGAGCGCAGATGTCGGCTTCTTCAATCGCCGCCAGCGTCCGAATCGCGGAGAACTTTTCAATCCCCACCTCGCGTTTCCCGGGTCTCCGAAGCCCCGCCGTATCAAGAATCTCAAGCGCCCTACCCTTGAATTTTATCTCTACTCGGTTGACGTCCCGCGTTGTTCCTTGCCGGCTCGAAACAATCGCCTGTTGCTTCTTCGCAAGCGAATTAAAGAGGCTCGACTTCCCGACATTCGGCCGCCCAATTAGTGCGAGCTTCAAAGATTGCTCCGGGGTCTCTTTCGCCTTGGGAATTACACTAAAAATCCCATTCTTCAAATCATTAACCCCAAACCCCGTCGTCGCGGAAACTCTAAACGTCTCCGACGGCTTAATTCCGAGTTGTCTAAACTCGAAAGTCTCAAGCGACCCCCCGAGGTCGGTTTTATTAAGTACTAAAAACACCGGCTTTCGCGACTTTAAGGCCATTTTCGCAATTCGCTTGTCCTTTTCGGACGGATAAAGTGACGAGTCGAGCGTCAAGAGAATCAAATCCGCCGACTCAATAGCGTCTTGAATTTGGTCCTGAATCGACGCCTCGAACGCATCCTCTGCGTCCTTTAGCCCCGCCGTGTCAACCAACAAAAACCGGTCCTCAATCCGCGCCGTCACCGAATCCCGCGTCGTCCCCTCTTCGCGCGCGACGATGGCGATATTTTTTCGCGCCAAACGGTTAAGCAGGCTCGATTTGCCCGCATTGGTTTGACCGATTAAAGCGACGACTGGTAGTTTCATAATATCTATATTATATCATATTTTCGTTAAAAAGAAAAAGGCACGCGGTTAAGCGTGCCAGAAGAAAAGAACTAGGCAGAAAGGCCGGCAACAAAGTCGCTGAACATCCCATATGCAAACGGGACGGTCTTTTTGCCGAGGCGGATGCCGATTTTGTAGTCGACGCCTTCAGTCCAGGGGTATGTCACCGCGAGGGTAACGTGTGAGCCTCCATTTTCAAAGAGACCCGCCATTAGTGCGGTCGCGCCACTGTCAATTCCACAGGCCTTTACGCCGGGGATTCGCGCAAGGAGCGCGTTGACCCCCGCAAAGGAGTCCACTTCGGTCCCATTTACGAGACCATTCAACGCGACCTGGACGTGCTCAAGTTTCATTTTCATTACAATGTACCGCGTTTAAGGCCCGCCCGGCCATATATTCCCAAAAGGGTTATTGTAATTATAGCACAAACCACCTAAAATGTCAAGCATATACTCAATAATTGCCCTAACAACCCCTCCAAAACCCGCCCAAAAAACATGGTGACCCCTGTTATTGGAATTGAAAATTTTAAGGAAACTTTTAAGGTTTTTAAGGTATAATAAAAACCATGAAGAACATAAACGGCATCAAGTCGAAACCGAAAAAACGCGTCGTCGAAGACGAAATGGTTTTCGACGACCGGACAATTGAACGGGTCGAGGAGAAATATCTAATCACTCCCGCCGAGAAATCTCGGCTCATAAAATCCCTCGAAAAACACCTCGTTCGCGACGAGTTCTATAAGGAAAAGGTTGTCAGCATTTACTTCGATACAGACTCAAACAACCTCGCAATTCGTTCAATCGACCGACCCAACTTCCGTTTTAAGGTTCGTGCGCGTCTCTATAACGCCCCGAAAGGAAAGTCCCCCGTGTTCTTCGAAGTCAAATCAAAGTTGGCCGTGAAAAAGATTAAAATCGGCAACAAACGCCGCCTCGCCTTGACCCAAACCAACTTCAAAAAGTTCCTCGGCGGGAAAGAGTCTTTAACCGAGATTGTCGCGCGGGCTGCAAAGGGCGACTTCGGACAGCTCCAGGTCGCGCGCGAACTCGAGTACCTTATCAACTTTTACGAGCTATCCCCCAAAACCCTCGTCGCCGTTGACCGTACCGCTTTTTCCGGAAAAAACGACGAGCGCTTTCGCCTCACATTCGACGAAAATCTCCGTTTTCGCGAGAAAAATCTCCGCTTCGAAAAAGGCGACTCCGGCGAAAAATATTTCCCGAACACCGCCGACCCCAAGCGCTCCGTCATCATGGAAGTAAAAACCATGTACGCCATGCCCCCTTGGTTCGTCGCCGAACTCTCTCGGGAAAAAATCTACCCAACTCGTTTTTCTAAATATGGAAAAATTTATCAACTAATCAAAGAAAGGAATCAACAATAATGTTCAACAGTGTATTCGACACCGCCGCCTCGGCGCTAGACATAAAAACCATCTTGCTCTGCTCCGCCGCAGCCATCGCTCTTGGGCTTGTCATCGCCTTCACCCACTTAAAGACCAGCCGAACCAGCAAAAACTTTTTAATCACCTTAACGATCCTCCCGCTCCTCGTCGAAGTCGTCATGCTCATGGTCAATGGCTCGCTCGGAACCTCGATCGCCATCCTCGGCGCCTTCAGCCTTATCCGTTTTCGCTCCATCGCCGGCAACTCAAAGGAAATCTCGAGCGTCTTCTTCGCCATGGCGGTCGGCCTCGCTCTCGGCATGGGGCATATTCTCTTCGCCGCGGTTATCACCGCCATCACCGTCGCGGTTATCTTAATCCTTTCCAAAATTAACATTTTCAACCTCACCTCCCAACCCCAAACCCTAGAAATTACGATTCCGGAGGACCTCGACTACACCCACGCTTTCGACGCCGAGTTCAAAAAATACACCACTTCTCACGAACTCGTCCGCTCAAAAACGACCAACATGGGCAGTCTCTATCAACTAACATACGACGTTTGTCTCAAGAAAAGCGTAAGCGAAAAAGAGTTCATGGACGCCATCCGCGTCAAGAACGCGAACCTCAAAGTTTTATTAAGCCACGTCTCAAAGGAGCAATTAATTTAATGAACGAAAACCCAGAAATTTCTCGAAGAGAAAATACGACAAAATCGCCCAAAAAATGGCTCCCCGTCGTCATTATCATCGCCCTTCTCGGCGCTATCACGGCCGGCGCCCTCCTTCTCGGCGGCGCCTCGAGCGAAAACTCCGGTAGCTCCCTCTCCAACAACATCAACGACACCGGCGTTAACTGGGACCGCTTCGATGGTCAAGAAATCGTCCTCTCCGGAACCGGCAAAACCACCATCACCGAAGCCGGCGTCTATACTCTCTCCGGAGCATTAGAAAACGGCTACGTCGAAGTTAACTCCACCGGCGCCGTCAAACTAATCTTAAACGGCGTCTCAATCACCAACAATTCCGGCCCCGCCATCTACGCCGCTGAAGCCAAAATGCTCACCATCGAAACCGCCGAAGGCTCGAAAAACACCTTAACCGACGGCTCGATCTACTCCGGTTGGGACGAAGACGTTTGCGCAACCATCTTCTCTCATGACGATCTCGTCCTCCAGGGCTCCGGTACGCTTACCGTCATCGGCAACTACGAAGACGGCATTGTCGGCAAAGACGATTTGAAGATCAACTCCGGCACCTACGCCATCACCGCAAAGGACGAAGGCATCCGCGGCCGCGACTCCGTCTATATCGTGGACGGCGAATTTAACATTGTCTCCGGCGGCGACGCCATAAAATCCAACAACAGCGACGAAGTTGCTAAGGGTTGGATTAAAATCGACGGTGGCACCATCACCGCCTCCGCGAGCGACGACGGCATCCACGCCGAATCCAGCCTCGAAATCAACGGCGGCACCATCGAAATCGCCAAGTCCTACGAAGGCCTCGAAGGTGCCAAAATCACGATTAACGGCGGCGACATCTCTGTCACTGCAAACGACGACAGCATCAACGCCGCGGGCGGCAACGACGGCTCTTCTCCCAATATGAAAAACTACCAAGCCTCCTCCTCGAACTACGCTATCTATATCAATGGCGGTCGCCTTCACGTCAATTCCGCCGGCGACGGCATCGACAGCAACGGCGCCATCTACTTCAACGGTGGCGAAGTCATCGTCGATGGTCCAACCAACAGCGGCAACGGCGCTTTGGATGCCGAGGGCGAAATCCAATTCAACGGCGGTAGCCTCATCGCAGTCGGCGCAAGCGGCATGGCGGTCGCGCCAAGCTCCACCTCGAGCGGCTACTCAATGTCCGTCTTCTTCTCTCAAACCTACTCCGCCGGCACCAAAATCACCGTCAAGGACTCCGCCGGAAACACAGTTCTGGAACACACTAGCACCAAGAGTTTTGGGCATGCCTCTCTCTCCTCCGCCAGTTTCCAGGACGGCACTACCTATATTATATATATCAACGACACCGAATATGTTTCCGTCACCCTCTCCGGAAAGACGACCCAGGTCGGCTCCGGCGGCGGTATGATGCCGGGTGGTGGCATGATGCCCGGTCAACGCATGAGATAGAGTTGTAAAAGGTTCTTCCGAAACCGCAGGGTTGAGGAAGAATCCTTTTATAACTCTGTTCTTTATGTTATAATTGCGTGTATGGATTACAAAAAGTCTCTAGAGCTCAAATCTTACCTTGGCAAAACCGTCACCGTCGCCGGTTGGGTTAATTCTCGCCGCGACCACGGTGGGCTAATCTTCATCGACCTTCGCGACTTCGCCGGCCTCATTCAACTCGTCGTCACCCCAGATACCGCCGACTCGTTCAAGCTCGCCGAATCTGTCCGCGATGAATACGTTTTAAGAGCGACCGGCAAAATCCGCGAACGTGCCCCCGAACTCAAAAACCCGAACATTCCGACCGGCGACATCGAACTCGTCGTCGATACGTTGGAACTTTTGAACCGCTCCGAAACCCCCGCCGTCAACACGCACGATGAAGGAACCGAATCCGGCGAAGACCTCCGCCTCAAATACCGCTACCTCGACCTTCGTCGCCCTTCAATGCAATACCTCTTAAAGGAGCGTTCCCGCTATTATAAATATCTCCGCGACTTTATGTACGACGCCGGCTTCACGGAAATCACGACCCCAATTCTCGCCAACTCCTCCCCCGAAGGCGCGCGCGACTTCCTTATTCCGTCTCGCCTCCACCCCGGAACGTTTTATGCTCTCCCCCAAGCCCCGCAACAGTTCAAACAACTCCTCATGGTCGGCGGTGTCGAAAAATACTTCCAAATCGCTCCTTGCTTCCGCGACGAAGACCCTCGCGCTGACCGTCTCTACGGGGACTTTTACCAACTCGACTGCGAGATGTCCTTCGTGGAAAGCGGTGAAGTCGTCCGAAGAACTACCGAGCCCTTGATTAAGCAACTCGCCACCGATTTCGCGGGCAAAAAACTCGTTTTAAGAAGCGAACCCGCGAAGCAATTTGTCGAAAAATCCTCAGGCATCCCCCGCATCCCTTACGACTTCGCGATGAACACTTACGGCATCGACAAGCCCGACCTCCGCTACGGCATGGAACTCGTTGAACTTACCGACGTTTTCAAGGACACCGACTTCAAGGTCTTCAAGCAACCTTGCGTCAAGGCCCTTTGCGTTAAAAACGGCGCCTCTCTCACCCGCTCGCAAATCGACGCCTTCACGGAAGAGGCGAGAAAACTCGGCGCCGGCGGTTTAGCCTATATATTATATACAGCCGAAGGCCCGAAATCCCCGATTTTGAAGTTTATGCGTGAGCAAGAAATCAAAGACGTCGAGAAACTCACCGGTGCGACCGAAGGCGACGCCGTCTTCTTCGGCGCCGACGAGAGGGAAAAGGTCAATAAGGTCCTAGGTCAACTTCGCATCTCTTTCGCCGACCACTTTGAACTGAAAAAAGACGATGAAGTCGCCTTGACTTGGATTGTTGACTTTCCGTTCTATGAATGGGACGAAAAGAATAAGAAACTCGACTTCGGTCATAACCCGTTTTCGATGCCAAAGGGTGGTTTGAAGGCTCTCGAATCCGCCAAGACCGACGCCGAAAAACTCGCCATCGTCGCCGACCAATACGACATGGTCATGAACGGCTTCGAGATTTGCTCCGGCGCCGTCAGAAACTACAACCCGGAAATCATGTATAAAGTCTTCAACATCCTTGGCTTCAACAACGAATACGTCGAGGCTCGCTTCGGCGGAATGTTAAACGCCTTCAAGTTTGGCGCTCCGCCGCATGCCGGCTGCGCCTTCGGTATCGACCGGATTTTCATGGTCCTAGAAAACGCCAAAAACATCCGCGACATTATCGCCTTCCCGAAAAATGGCTCCGGCATCGACCTGATGATGAACTCCCCCTCCCCCGTTGACCAAATCCAACTCACCGAATCTCACCTCGCTATCGTCGAAGACGAATAAAATATTAGAACACATTATCGGATTTTTCGCTCGCCACCTAAGCAGATTAAAACGGCACCATGAGGAGCCAGAATCTGTTCTGGTGGCACGCGGTAAAACGTTTGTCTTTGCACCTCGTGGTGCCATTTTTGTATGGCGACCGATAATAATCTTGATTACGTTTCTCAATATACGGAAAATACAGAAGAAGTAGCCAGTTTTGTTTATGCCGGTCTCCAAACCAAGAAAAGAAATGGTACTTTTCAATCGTCGATATTGTCGACGCATTACTAGAATCGAACACTTATGACGACGCAAGGGATTATTGGAAGGTATTGAAAAATAGACTAAAAGACGAAGGCGCCGAGTTGGTTACAAATTGTAACCAACTGAAAATGAAAGAGCTTGAATAACTCAAAAACCGCTCGCAAACTCTCCCGTGTGCAGCTTTTTAGTGTATAATATCTTTATGGCAAAGTTTAAGTTCAAATCCGTCGTCGCCCTTGCGAACGCGAGGCTCTCCGTAAAATCTGCCGCGATTCTCCTCGCCGGCTCGACCCTCGTCTCCTCACTCCTCGGGATTTTCCGCGACCGGCTCTTGAACTCTTACTACCTAAAAACCTACCCGACCGGAATCGACGCTTACACCGCCGCCTTCACCGTCCCGGATTTCATGTTCTTTATTCTTACTTCCGGCGCCCTCGCTGTCTCGTTCATTCCGATTTTTAACGAGCGCCTCATGAAAGGCAACAAAAAATCCGCCTGGGAACTCTCAGCCTCACTACTCAATTTCCTCGCTCTCATCACCCTAGTCGGAAGCATCCTCATCATGGTCTTCGCCGACCCATTGGTTCGCTACGTCGTCGGCCCCGGTCTTGACGAATCCGGGACGATTCTCGCAATCAACATGATGCGCGTCATTGCAATCAACCCGTTTCTTTTCAGCATCTCCACCGTCCTCGCCTCAATGCAACAAGCCGTCGGCCGCTTCGTTTTCTACGCGCTCGCCCCAACCATGTATAACATCGGTATTCTCGTCGGAATCACCATTTTTACCGACGGAATTAACCTCTTCGGTTGGCAAATTTTTGACGGAGGCATTATGGGCGTCGCCATCGGCGTCGCATTCGGCGCGGTTCTACAACTAATCACGTCCCTGTTCGGTCTCTTTGGTCTCGGCTTCGACTACAACTTTAAGATTAGTTGGAAAAACCAGGGTTTCCGTAGCGTCCTAAAACTCCTCCCCGCCCGCTCCCTCGACCAGGGAATCGACTACGTCAACACTATCGTCAGCACCAACCTCTCCTCGCGCATGGGCGCCGGCGTCCTTCGCAGTTTCCAACAAGCCTCGACCTTGCACCAAATGCCCGTTAACCTCATCGGCGTCGCAATTTCCACCGCCTTCTTCCCGCAACTCACCGAAGACCTCGGCCGTGGCGAAAAGGACAAGTTCCACGATACTTTCCGTACCGCTCTCCGGAGCATCGTCTGGATTTCTCTCCCCGTCTCCATCGTTGCTTTCTTCGCTCGAGGCTACGTCGTCAACTTCATCATGAACGGCGGCGATATGCTCATCGCGACCATCCTCGGAACCTTAATCGTCGCAATTTTCTCCAGAAGTATTTTCCACATCGCCTCCCGTGGCTTCTACGCCTACCAAGACACGCGCACCCCTTTTATCGTTAGCGTCTTCGCCATCGGCACAACTATCGCCCTCTCAATTCTTTTCTCCTCTCTCGGTTACGGCCCCAAAGGTCTCGGTTGGGCGCAAAGCATTGGCGCCGTCCTCGAAGTTCTAATTCTCCTCTTTATTCTAAATCGCCGCGCCAAGTTCAAGCTCCTCAACAAAGAGTTTTTTAAGTCCATGGAAAAGATGTTTTTCGCCGGCCTCATCACCGCCTGCGTCGCCTACTCGATGACGAAGTTTCTGCCCCTCATGGCGACCGACAACTCCTTCCTCTCGACTTTTCCAAAGTTCTGCGTCATCACCCTCGTTTCCGCCGCCGCCTATCTTATCTCTTGCTACTTCTTAAACATCGAAGAAGCTACCCCGCTCTTCAAAAAACTCAAAAAGATTATCTTCAGAAACACCGACTAGGAGTCGCGCGATCACGGAGCGCTCGCCCGCGATAACATTTTAACAGCTACAACTCTTGCGCATTTTGGAAACCTTTGATAGAATACTTACTGTCGCTCCGAAAATCCAGAAGTCGATTGGAGCGAGAAATCAATTAACAGGAGGCAATCTGCCAAATGCGTATCAGACTCAAACGTTCAAGTCGCAAGACCGAACGCAAACAGTCTAAGATAGCTCCTGCCCCGTGGCAAGAGTTTATCGAAATCTAATTGGGGTTATCTAGTTCTCTTTTAACGAAGAGAACTTTTTTTATCTCAGAAAGTTTGCTATAATGGTTGTTATGAAAAACAACCGCACTCTAATCATCTCCTTAATCGCTATCGTTGCTCTCTTTATCGGCGCCGTTATTTTTGTCCCCCAACTCGCTAAAACCAGCGGCGAGTCTGGCCAAATCTCCGCGCCCGACCTCTCGAAATACAATTTGAACGGACTTATCGCCGCCACCGAAGACAATGGCAATATCGCCGACCACGTCAAGGGTGACATAACCACCGCCGAGGTCGTTCTCTACGAATACGCCGACTACCAATGTACCGCTTGTGCCACCTTCAATCCCTGGATTAAGGAGCTAATCAAAGAATACGACGGCAAACTCGCCATCGTCTTCCGCCTCTACCCAATCACGAGCTTGCACCCTAACGGTATCGCCGCCGCTTCCGCGGTTGAAGCCGCCGGTCTCCAAGGCTATTGGGAAGAAATGGGCGACCTTCTCTTTGCTAACCAAGCCGAATGGTATTATTCCACCGGCTCAAACCGAACCAACTACTTTATCTCCTATTTCCAAAGCGCCTCAAAGGGTGAAGGCGACGTCGCTAAGTTCAAGGAAGATATGGCCGGCAACACCGTAAAGTCGAAAGTCAACTTCGACAAGGCCATCGCCGAAAAACTCGGCCTAACCTACACCCCGGCTTTCCTCGATAGCGACGGTAACGAACTCGATTTTACCAAAGACGATACCGAACAAACTAAATCCGGCATCATGAACTTCTTCCGTAGCCACATCGACGCAAAACTCTCCAAATAAACCCCCTTCTTGACGCAAAGTCAATTTAGTGTTATCATAAACTGCGTTTGTTGGTGTGGAATAACGTTCTTTGAAAATGAGAAAGGAAGTTGGTCAAATGATTAGATTATTGTCGCATTGTTTTAAGAATCCCGAAGCCCCTGAACCCGTCAATCCCTCGGTTCCCGAAGCCGTCAGCTCCTCTGAACTCATCGATTCTATCGAACCTACTCCCGCGACCACTAACGGGCGAACCCCCTCGACCCTCGCCGGCTTCGAGCGAATGGACGCCTCATTCTCGGACGTTGCATATGGCTATACGATATGTCAAAATCGCTGCGTAGTGACCGATAGGTTGATAAAATTCGTTGGCGACGGCTATGCTTTCCCCGCGATTCTGTTCTTCCAGAGCAACTACCTCTACTGCCGTCGCGAAGACCACAGAACCAACGCAAACGTTTTATTCTCGAACGTCAGTTGTTCCGGGGGATACGTTTTGAAAAACCTTCCGCCGAGATGTTACAGTGATATGTGGTTCGGTGTGTTCAACGAGCGCAAGGACGGCGTCAGCCAATTCAGTTTTATCGATGACGAATTTGTTTTCTATCCAACGCATTTATTGCTCGAAATCCGTCTCCGGACACATTGTTCCGACTGCAAGGGTGATTTCCGGAAAGTAGCTGACGCCCTAAGAGCGCAAGCCTCCAGTTTCGAACACGTCAAAATCCTTGAACCCCCAAAGCGGGTTTACTCGGAAAAGATTTTCCTGGTTCTCGACGTCGGAACGACTTTGAGTTTTCCGGAAAACGGAGAGGGCCCCATCGTCGAATCTTTCCAAGACGACGATCAAACCGCTCCCATCGGGTCTTCCGCACGCGTATGGTGGAAAGGACTGCTAAGAACGATACTTACAAGAGAGTATGATTCTCGCGAACATGATGTCTCCTGCTCGTTCGCAAACTACGTCAAGATTGCGCCCGAAGAACTGTTGACAAACGACCCCGTACTCGATCGCAATCCATTCATCTGGGATCGCCGCTTGGCTTGGCGCGAAAGAATAAGGGCCCAGTCCGAATTCTTTAAGCACCTTTGCCAGTCGCCCGCTTATCGCGACGATCTTACGGCGGACAACCCTTTTGAGAATCTTCTGGATAGCCCGAACGCTAAAAATATCTATTTCGACGATTTTTCGCTCTTACTCCGCGAGCCTAACGGCAAAACAAGACTCAACCTGCTTTTCGACGAAAACCTCGATTTTCTCGACCGCGAGTTAAAGGCCATTTTCTCCGACGAGCGGATTGACGTCAACACTCGTTTGCGCGAAATCAACGATCGCCTCGCTGTCGCCCTTTCCGACTTGAGAGAAGCGTTTGGCGCAAGCGCTCGGCTTGTTCTCAAGCGCGGAGAAAACGAAGATGGGACTACCGTTCATTGGGTTGCACTCTCTCTAGTGCCGACTGATGACGCGGCTAAATTCAAGCCCCTCGAGTTAATCTTCGGCCGTGGTGACGGCACCCCAATCATCTTACGTTCAAGCCCAAGCGCCAGTTACCTCCCATTAACCTATGAAGAGGTTAGCCATCTCGACCTGCAAGCCACCGTCGCCCGAGTTGTCAAGGATGTGACGGAGGAAATCTCCGCCGTTCGCTCCGAAGCGCTTAACCTCCTCGCCCTTTTTCATTAAAATTACCGCCCTGTCTCGGGGCGGTTTTCTTTTTCATTCTTTTTGGCGGAAGAGGCGGGATCGCATGATCCTCGTTTCACTCGGATAATGAACTCGTGAGTCGTTGAGCTCCATCTGGCGGAAGGGACAAGATTCGAACTTGCGAGGCGCAAACCTGCTGGTTTTCAAGACCAGTGCCTTAAACCACTCGGCCACCCTTCCACGAAACATTTTATCATAAATCTCGAAGATATGCTATAATCTTCTTATGAAACCAAACTCTTTCAAAAAAGCTTTTACTGTCCCGGAACTTCTCGTCGTCTGCGCCTTCGCGAGTCTGCTCTTGATTCTTTTCTTCGTCCAAAAGGGAAACGTTGACGCTATGTCTCGCGACGAAAAACGCAAGACCGCCATCAACGCCATGTACTTCGCCCTCGAGGAGGGTTTTTACGAAAAAAACGAATACTACCCCGAAGAAATCGGAGAAAAGGTCCTCACCGTCATCGACCCGGAACTATTCACCGACCCGAACGGCTTTTATCTAAACGCCGCCGGTGGCTCTTATTCTTACGAAGCGACCAACTGCAAAGACGGAAAATGCAAGTCCTACACCCTTCGCGCCACCCTCGAAAAAGAAGATGACTACATAAAACGCAACCGAAACTAACTGTATTAAGGAGCTAATACAATGAAAAAAATCCTATCTTTCGACATCGACCAAACCCTCAATGTCGCCAAAACCCCCATTCCCGACGAAATCGCCGACCTCCTCATCTCTTGTCTCCGTGCCGACTTCGCCATCTGTCCAATTTCCGGCCAAAAGTTCGACCAATTTTTAATCCAAATCGTCAATCGCCTCGTCGAGCGCGGCGCCACTCCGGTCGATTTAACCAACCTCCACCTATTTGTCGCGCAAGGCACTCAATACTACAAATACGAAACCCCGGGTAAAAAACTCGGCCCCGTCGAACTCTCCGTAACCAAACCAACCGACAAATACGACGAGAAAAACTGGAAACAAGTTTATAGTTACCCTCTAACCGACGACCAGGTCAAGAAAATAGCAACCGCCCTCGAAACCGCCGCCAAGGAACTCGGTTTCTGGGAAGAAGACAAGTTGCAAAAAGGCGACACAATCATCGAAAACCGCCTTTCTCAAGTTACTTTTTCCGCCCTAGGCCAAAACGCCGGCACCAAGGAAAAATACGCTTGGGACCCCGACTGCAAGAAGCGCGAAAAAATCGTCAAGCGTGCGAAAGAACTCGCCCCCGAATTTGACTATGAAATCGGCGGAACAACTTCAATCAACGCAATCACCCCCGGCATGAACAAGGTCTTCGGCATGACCCACCTTTTGGAGGAGCTCGGCGCGAAAAAAGAAGACGTCCTCTATTTCGGCGACATGACCCAGCCCGGCGGCAACGATTACCCCGTAAAAGAAATGGGCATCGACACCATCACCGTTCGCTCCCACGAAGACACTGCCTTCGCCCTCCGTGGCATCCTCGGGGTCACGAATAATCTCTAATATTACTTGATAAATTTAAGCAACGCGTGTAAAATAAGCACTATGAAGACTTATATCATTGGCAACTGGAAAATGAACTTTACCGTGGGCGAATCGTCCCTCTTCCTTCATAAACTCCTGCAAAAAGTCCCGTCCTACCGCGACATCGAAACCGTCGTCATCCCTTCCCTCATCGCGATTCAATCCCTCTCGCTCCAAACCGACCGAAGGAAAATCAAACTCGGCTGTCAAAACTTCTACCACCAAGATTTTGGCGCCTACACCGGCGAAGTCTCAATCGCCCAAGTGCGCTCGCTCGTCGATTACGCCATCGTCGGCCACTCCGAACGTAGATACATTTTCAACGAGTCCGACAAGGATATTCGCGCCAAAGTCGCCGCCGCACTCCGTGGCGGACTAACCCCGATTCTCTGCATCGGCGAAACCGAAGCCGAAAGAAAAGACGGCGAAACTGCCGACGTTCTCCGTGACCAACTTCTCGGCGGACTCGGTGACGTCTCCGCGGAAGATATTTCTAAAGTCATCGTCGCTTACGAGCCCGTCTGGGCCATTTCCGGCCACGGAAAGGCGACCGTCGCCTCCCCGCTCGACGTCAAAGACGCCTTCAAACTCATCCGCAAAATTCTCAAGGAAACCTACGGAAAAGAAACCGCCGAGGAAACCGCGCTTCTTTTTGGCGGCAGCGTAAAGTCCACCAACGCCGAGTCCTACCTCTTACTTGACGATTGTAGCGGCCTTCTCATCGGCGGCGCCAGTTTGATTGCCTCCGAATTTACTGATATAATAGAAATTGCTAAACGAGTAAAAGATGAACGCCCCTAAAGCCCCTATCTCTACCGCCAAGAAGCCCGTCCGCTATATGGATTTCGTCGGGAGAAAGCCAAGGTCGAGTTCTGACCCGCTCGCCTCTCGCCCCGTAATGCGCGTTGCCCCCAAGACCCACGCCCCCGTGGTAAAGCGGGTTGCTTCCGTTGCCGACCAAATCCCCGCAAAGCGCGCCTCTGTCTCCTACCCCACGGTCAAGCGAGTCGAGGAGAAGCCCCTCATCTCTCGCCAACCCGCAACTTCCCGCGACCTCTACCCCGACCCGAAGCCAACGGCTAGGAAATCCGACAATCTCGCCCTAAAAGCCTCCGCTGCCCTCTCCGGCTCGGCAAAACCCGCCATAAACTCCTCCGAGAAAAAATCCCCCTTCCTCGAAAACTACACGATTGACAAGCGTCCCCTCTCTAGCTCCGTCAAGAAAAAGCAAGAGGATAATTTCGAGAAATTAAGTTTCCTTGGCGTCTCCGAGACCGAATCCCCCCGCAAAAACGTCTATGACAAGAAACCCGCCAAGAAGCCCAAGAAAGACAAGAAAGCCAAAAGCGGCAAACCCGACTCCTCCGAAAAAGTCGTCAAAATCATCGACGACACCGGCGAAAAGCGCGGCGTCCCCGTTTGGGCAATCATTCTCATAACAATTCTCCTCGGTGCCGCCGTCGGCGCCGGCATCTACTTCCTTCTTCCCAAATAAGAAAGAGTGTGTTACAATAGAAAAGATCTGGTGGGATTAGCTCAGTTGGTTAGAGCGTCTGATTGTGGTCCAGAAGGTCGTCAGTTCAAATCTGATATCCCACCCCAGATTAACTTAACAAGCGGGTATAGTACAGTGGTTAGTATGCAAGTTTTCCAAACTTGAGATGAGAGTTCGATTCTCTCTACCCGCACCAATTAATAATAAAAAATACCCGTAGGGTATCTTTTTATTTTAATAAGAATACCGTTAGGTATTTTTTAATACAATAATTCTAGTATTTTGAGGATAGTTCAAGGAAGAGGCGAGACCCGCAAGGGAGGCGTACCTAACGGTACGTCTCCCGCGAAGCGGAGCCTCTGACGCAGAAATATCCCAAAAGACGAATTATATAGCGGTATAACCACCATCGACCGGCATAATCGCCCCAGTAACGTACGATGCCTCCTTCGACGCAAGAAATACCGCCGCCGCGTCGAGCTCTCCCGGCTTACCATATCTCTTCATCGGTACGTGCGTTTCCGCAAACTCTTGGAACCTCGGCGTGTCGAGTACGGCTTTCGTCAGCTCCGTCTCGAAATACCCCGGGCAAATCGCGTTACAAGTAATCCCTTTCGTTGCGAGCTCCGCCGCCACGGCGCGCGTAAAGTTTACCACCCCGCCCTTCGACGAATGGTAAGCGACCGTGTGGATTTCCGTATTCCCGACCAGCCCATACATCGACGCAATATTGATAATCCGTCCGTAATTCTTTTTCGCCATAATCGCCCCAAACGCCCGCGTCATCTTAAACACACTCGTGAGGTCGGTCGCAATCGTAAAGTCCCACTCCTCGTCCGCCATCTCAAGCACCCCTTTGTCCTTCGACGACCCGGCGCAGTTCAAGAGAATATCAACCTTCCCAAATTCCTTCTCGACCACCTCCGCCGCCGCCTCAATCTCGGAAGACGACGTAACGTCAACCTTAACTGGCAGAACTTTCACCTTATATTCTTTTTTGAGTTTATCGCGAAGCTCCTCAAGCCGTTCAATTCTCCGCGCGAGAATCGCAAGGTCCGCCCCCTGCTTCGCAAACGCCTCCGCCATCTGTCGCCCGAGTCCGCTCGACGCCCCCGTAACAACCGCCACTTGCCCCTTTAAGTTAAACATAAAATAACTCCTTTTTTACTTAAATTCATTATATCATTTTTCCCAGCAAAAATGTATAATAGAAGTTATGAACATAAGTGATATTATAATCATCGGTGCGGGGACCGCCGGACTCACGGCGGGAATCTACGCCGCGAGGGCAAAAAAGCAAACTTTAATCATCGAAAAAAACGCTCCCGGTGGGCAAATCCTCGAGACCCTAAAAGTCGAAAATTACCCTGGAATTGACTCTATTTCCGGCGCCGACTTCGGAAAAACTCTCAAGTCCCAAGTTGAAAAATTCGGCGGGAAAATCTTGACCGCCGAAGTCCTCTCCGTCTCGAGAGAAGACGCCGTCACCTTCCGTGTCGAAACCGACGAAGGTCCCTATTTCGCAAAATCCCTAATTTTCGCCAACGGCTCCCGCGAACGTCGCCTCGACGTCCCTGGTGAAGAAAACTATATCGGGCGAGGCGTCTCCTATTGCGCCACTTGCGACGGCGCCCTCTATAAAGACAAGACCGTCGCGGTCTATGGCGGCGGCAACACCGCAGCTTACTCCGTCCTCTACCTTGCCGAGATCGCCAAAAAGGTTTACTGGTGCTTTAGAAAGTCCGCTTCTCGTGCTGAGTCGGAGCTTGTCGAAAAGATTAAGCACCAACCGAACGTCGAAATCCTGTCCGAGACCGAAATCATCGAACTTTGCGGCGAGGGAAAACTCGAAGAAGTCGTTACTTCCAGTGTCCAAATCGCCGAACGTGTCTCGACGCCTCTCGTCTTCAAAACCGACGCCCTGTTCGTCTCCATCGGTCGCGAACCCGACAACGAAATCGCAAGAAACCTCGTCAATCTTGACGCGGACGGTTTTATCGACTCCGACGAAACCTGCACAACCTCCGAAAAAGGCGTTTTTGTCGCCGGCGACGCCCGAAGAAAACCCCTAAACCAACTCGTCACCTCCGCCGCCGACGGCGCCGTCGCCGCCTCCGCCGCAATCAAGTTCCTGAACCAATAACCCAAAGCAGTATAACACTCTTGACAAAAAATCAAGCATATGCTATAATGAAAGAGTAAGTATTTTTCTCCCGAAAGGGAAAACTTCGGACATTTGAAGGAGGGAAAACAGAATGAGTTTTCTTAACAACCGAACATCATCTGCGGGCGCATCTCCCAAGCGAAAAGCAACCCCACCTACCCCCGCTGCAACTCCTGCCCCGGCCATCCCCGGTGGTGAAGTTACCGCCGTCTGGGTGTTCTTCAACGACGGGACTCATAAAGAGTTCCCGAAGACGAAAATCTCGGAGGCCAGGAAGGCCATCGAGAAGGCGAATAACACGCGCAAATACTGGGTGCGCGACGGCGCTAATCTCGAAAAGTGCGACATCTATAACAATGTCACACTAGTCGACAAGATTAATAGAGAATGGGGCGCGGACTATAAGAAGTCCGATGCTCAGCAAGTGGCCGAAAAGTATGGCTACATCATTGTCCTTCTCGAAGTCAGATATGACCCGGCGAAGAAGAAGCGGGTACCGGTCGAGGATGAGCACGGTCATTTCAACGTGATCGACACCGCTCCGGCCAGTGATGGCCCCGCTGAAGACGCCTAATACCCCCTCCCCTCGGGGCGCTCAATTAAATCGAGCGCCCCTTTTTGCGCATTAATGGAGCTTATGTTATAACCATTGACAAATAAGCGTATCTGTGATATAATGGTGCCAGTCTGTATAAGAGCGTGTTAGAATCTTATATAAACGGTCGTTAAAACCGAATCATCTCAGGCACAAACGCATTGCCTGAAACATCATATATTTTAGGGAGGGAACGGCATGGATATTTTAGTTTTGATTTCGACTTTACTCTTTTCGTTTTTTTCGATCGTCCAATACAATCGTTTCTCGATTCTGGACGACCAGGAACGAGAAAAAGGAGGCGAGGAGCTTGAGGAAGTCAACTTTCTCTTGAGCCATCACCTTCTGCTGGTCGCAATTTATTTGCTCGTTTTTTCGGTTCTGTTTTCAGTCGCCATGGGCGGGACCTCTGTCCTGAACATCGTCGCGGCCATCGTGACTGCTCTTATGTGGGGCATTGGCGTCATGATTATCGCAATCGATATTCATGACGCGCTCCACAATGAGGCGAGCGCCCTAACAAACCTTGCGGTACCATTTGCGTTCATGCTTTTGGTCTGCTTGACTTCCAGTGCACTCAGCTGGAAATGGAACATTTTTGTGGCGATTTTAGTTGGAATCGTCCCCGCTGTGCTTCTCTTTGTTGGACTCCGGCTAGATTATTGGTACGGATGCCAAAAACAAAAAGACGCCGCAGAAGAAACTCCCGAAGAAACCCCGAGGACAGAGAACGAACGACCGACACGCACGGCAGCAAGCCGTGTCCATGAATAATAAGGGAGGGAAGAAAAATGAGACACTCGACGTTTGGACCCCTCGTAAAGTTTTTAGTAGTCTTGATTGTGATTATTTTAATCGCTTTCTTGGCTTGCTATTTCACGGGGCTGAACAATAAATTCATTGTCCCGTGGTTGCAAGAACAGTATCCAGGTTTTGATTTCGGTTGGGCGTTGAACCACAGGTTCGATGAATCGACCGAAGAAACCGAATCGACCGAGACGGTCGCGTCCGCAGAACCTTCTGCGACCCCAACCCCGGTCCCAACCCCGGTCCCAACCCCGGTGGAGACCACGACTCCGGTGTATGTATATGTTTACATCACCCCCGAGCCGACCTTCGCACCGACCGCCACGCCGACTTACGGCGTCGGAGCTACCGTCCCAACATACGGGACCAATGTCCCAACCTACGGAACCAATGTCCCAACATACGGCGCTACCGTGCCTGCTCCGGTCTTCGCTAATCGTGAAGAAATTTCATTCCGGGTTGCAGGAAAAACGGTAAGGATTTATGCCTTTACCTACTCCGGTGGCCCGAACCTCGGCTACGCGCCTTGGTTCGTCGCCGAGCAAAATAAGCTCCAGAAAGAGACTGAAGATTCTTTCGGAGCTCCGGTCGGGGAAAATTGGAGTGAATCCTTGAGAAAAATGCTAGAAGATATCTGCGTCGATCCGTGGTTACTCGCTGAATGGCGAGTCCTTTGCTCTCTCGAAGGAGCGAACTACACGGACCAGGCAGATGTCAACCGTCGCGCAGAGGAAATGCTCCGACTCCCGGTTGCGGAGTATGACAAACTCGCCAACGAGTTCTTGGACTACTGGTTCAAGAATCTCAAAGACGGCGAGGGTCATCTCGCGAAGAACTGGGGCCTCGAGCTCCAGATGAAATGGTCAACACCCGAGAAAACTCTCCCCATGCTCTTCGGAAAGAAGAACGGGGATAGTAATCATAAGCCCGATGTTTTGATTTATTTTACGGCGAAAGGAAAGACAGATTCTTTCCACTCGAGCCGTAAGGCTCTGGAGCTTGCCGGAAAAGACGCGGGTGATAGAGACCCGCGGTCCCACTGGCAAACCCGTTGTTATTTCAACTTGACGGAACACTATACTATCAAGTGGAAGAAACGGGAACAGCAGAAGTCTGCACCGGCCGATGATGGTGGGTCTAACAACAACAATACCCCCAGTCAGCCCCAGGAACAATCCAAAGAACAGCCCAAGGAAGAGCCGAAAAAGGACGTCACTCAGCGAATTCAAGACGGTACTGGCCATGGAACTACTAATCCCGACAATGCCACAGACGCAAAAACTGACAGCGTTCGGGAAAGCACGACCTCGGATCGTCCGAATATGACTACGGACACCAAGGCCGAGGAAGCGGTTACTCAACCTCCCGAGGCGCAGAACGTTCGTGTAGAGGACTGCGGTCCCGCTAATGTCAACCCGCCAAAGCGGGAAGACCAACTACCCGCCCCGAAGGCAGACCCAAACCACAACGTCCCGGCAAAGGACGCTGAGGTTAAAAACGATCCGGCCATGGAGGCTGATGAATTCAATATCGGCGACGTCTGATTATATGATGTTAAGCACTTTATCTGGGCGGTATTTCGCCGCCCAGGTTTCCAAGTTTATGTTTGAGATGATTCGGCTTTAGACTAGAAGACATTTAACAATTCGGCTAGTCTGGAAAGATTCCAGGGATATTTTTCAAATTACCTCTGGAAAAATAATATTAAATATGTTAATCTATTTTTAATTCTATAAGGAGTTATTATGAAAAACATCAAATCCGTTCTCGGCGTTGCGGCCGTTGCTGCTCTCGCCGGAACTACTCTCGTCTCCTCGACCGATGTTCTCGCTTGGGGCGACAGCGATGGTGGACGCCCTTCGTACACCGTTGCACAAATCAACAATGGCGCTATCGACAACAAGATTGTCTTTAACTCCATTTCCGACAACCCTGACTTAAACGAGCTTTACTTCGTTCAAGCCATGCCTGCCGATTCGACCACGAACGTTTGGAACGCCAACGACATCGAAGTCGAAAACGGTAAAGAATACCTTGTCCGTATCTACGTCCACAACAACAACCGCCGTGGTACGGAGATGGTTGCTAAAGACGTGACCGTGAACGCTTATGTTCCGACCGAGTCCGCTAAGTCTCTTACCGTGACCGGTAGCGTCACCTCTTCGAACGCCACCCCGACCAAAGTTTGGGATGAGTTTACGTTCAAATCCTCGACCAACACTTTCCACCTCGAGTATGTCCCGGGTTCCGCTTACTACAACACCAAAGGTGCTGCCAAGGGTACCCTCTCCGACAACCTCGTTATGGGCGGTACTAAAGTTGGTTACGACGCCCTAGACGGTAACATTCCTGGTTGCTTCGGCTACTCTGGTATCGTTACTTATCGCGTCAAAGTCGTCTTCGACTATGAATTCTCCATTCAAAAATGGGTCCGCATCAAAGGCGAAACCGAATGGAAGAAACAAGTGAACGCCAAAGTTGGCGACACCGTCGAATACAAAATCGGCTACCAAAACACTTCCGACTCTCTCGAGAAAGACGTTATTCTCTTCGACAAGTTAGGCTCCAACCAAACTTACGTCAAGGGTTCGACCAAACTTTACAACTCGAACCACAAGACCGGAGTCACTCTCCAGTCCGACGGTTTGACTACCAAAGAAGGCATCAACATCGGTGACGCCAAACCTGGCGCAGCTGCCGTGGTTACCTTCGAAGTTGTCATGAAAGACAACGACCTCGGTTGTGGCGGCGACAACGTTCTCCGCTCCTGGGCCCAAGGTTACATCGGTGCCGACGCTACGTTAAGGCAAGATTATGCAGATGTCTTGATTTACAAAGGTTGCCCGACTACCCCGGAACCGACCCCGGTTACCCCGGTCGATCCAACCCCGACCCCGACTCCAACCCCGGTCACCCCAACCACTCCGACCGTCCTTCCGCAAACTGGTGCCTCCGACATCATGCTCGGCGTCACTGGTCTCGGCTCGACCGTCACCGCTGGTGGTTACTTCCTCGCTAGCCGCAAAAAACGCTTCTAATTGCTTGACCGCTCCCGAAGCCGTTTAATTGTTAAGCAAAAATCCCCCAAGCCCCGCGGCAAGGGGGATTTTTGTTGCCATATATCGCAACAATTCGCCAATAAGTCAATACTTGCACGCGGAAAGTTGTCGTGCTAAAATAAAACTGCAACGAATCGATGAGTCTTTATTTATAATATAGACCGCACATTATAATGGTATTTTCAATCGTCAACCGTAACCAAAATATATAAATGGCATCATGAGGGGAACCATTTGTATTTTGGTTGCATCCGCGGTCAAAAAACTTATCGGTTCGTTGCACCTCGTGGTGCCATTTTTGTTTGGGGGATTGCGAGCGGGGAGATAGTCTCGTCTCGCCGGCAACGAGGAGGTTACGACCGAGTATTAGGGCGCGACCCCCGCGACGGCGGGCGGGCGCGACCCGTGTCGGTAAACGAGCTATTGCCTACAAGCGAGCCTAAAGCCGCAAACAACATAACCCCAAGGAGGCCTATGCAACCAATCAAAGAAATCAACCTAATCACCCAAGCCTTGCGAGCTAGTCTCACCATGCTCGGTTTATTTGTTCTTGCCTTCTGTCTCGTTCCAACCCTAATCTCTGAGGCCTCTGCTGCC
>JAFWGN010000003.1 GCA_017515285.1 Candidatus Saccharimonadota bacterium
ATTGTCGGAACCGGAAGTGGAGATAAAGACTGTATAATAGGTTCCGTTTGAAGTAATGCCGATAGTTTTCTTAATTACGCGTTCGGTACCATAGCTTCCGGATGTTGCGTCGCGAGAAGTGGGAGTAATGCTACCGAAGACGATATTACCGCGAGTAGAAGTTGTGTCGGAACCGCCATAGTCCGGGTCGAGAGTTAGAGAAACCGGAGACCAGGAGGCGTAGGCGGAGATGTCTTGGGTGGCGGAAGCCTCGGAAATTAAAGTTGGGACTAATGCGAAGGAAACTAGGAAAAGTAAAAACGACGCGATTGATCCAATAAGGTATTTGCGGTAGAGTGTGCGAAATCTTATGTTCGTTTCTATGTCGGTTAGGGTTGGTGTTTTGGTTGGGTGCATAGTCCTCCTTGTTATTTATTTACCCCGGAAGACCAAATATAAAAATTGGCACTTCGAGTGCAAGCACCAAACTACTCATCTCGTTCGAAAACGGTATAAGCGAACTGGTGGGGCTCAAAGTGCCAATTCTGCTTATACTTTTTTCCAAAATGATTATAAATAATAACGAACGAGATATTTATTATAAATATCATTTAAATAGTTTGATGCTTGCATAGCAAGTATAGCACAAGGATTAATTCGTTGTCAACGGGCGTTTTCAGCTCAAAACAAATGTTGCCGAAAATCATAACCAAGAATGTTGTAGTTTTTACAACATTAAGACGGATATGGTTGCACGGGCGGGGTGGTTTTGATACGATAAGAAAGTCTCGAACTTTGAGGATTTAGCGAGCAACCATTCACAATCCACCGCCGGATTGTGGGCGGAGGCGGGCCCACTAAACAGATTTCTAGGGTTCTAAAGCTGCCCGAGAAAGGACGATCGTGAAGAAGATTAAGATTTCACTCATTCTTTCTTTTAACAAGGGTTTGATTAAACCGAAGTTAAAAATCGAGCTAGAATAATCTAGCTCGATCGAGACAAGTGAGGAGCGTTTCCTAGAGACGCCTCTCATTGAGTATATTATATCATACTTATCTTAAAAAATAAACCCCCAGAAGGGGGTATTTTTAGGCTATTTATCCCAGTCGAACCCTTCACCAAAGTGACCGTAGCGGGCGGTCGGTTCGTAAATCGGGCGGCGGAGGTTGAGGTAGTTGATAATTCCGGCGGGGGTGAGGTCGTAGCCCTCGATTGCTTCGGGATTGCCGTCGATGATGACGGTTTTTTCGAGGGGTTCTTTAAGTCCGATGGCGTAGGCAAGGCGGACAAAAACTTCCTTGGCGCCGCGGTTTTTGAGGTAATCGACGGCGATGCGGCGGGCCATGTAGGCGGCGGAGCGGTCAACTTTGGTTGCGTCCTTGCCGGAGAAACAGCCGCCACCAATCGGAATCCGCGGGCCGTAATTATCGACGATGAGTTTTCGGCCGGTCAAACCCGTGTCGGCTTCGAAGCCGCCTTGGGTCCAGTCGCCGGCGGGGTTGAGGTGGAGCTTGGCGTCTTCGTTTAGACCGCGAGATTTAATAAATTCACGGACAAGCGACTCGAGTTCGTCCTTTTTGGCGTTTTGGAAAGAGACGACGACGGAGTCGAGCGCACCTTCGGGGTTAAGCGTTACCTGAGTCTTGCCGTCAAAGGGAAACTCTGCGTAGATAAATTGATTCAAGCGGCGGGAAAGGACAACCTCTAGCGGGAGCATTTCCGGGGTTTCGGAGCAAGCGTAACCAATCATAATTCCCTGGTCGCCGGCACCGCCAACATCGACGCCTTGGGCGATTTCGGGGGATTGCTTGACGATTTTAGTGTGGACTTCGATTTTTGGGTCGCCGGTGATTCTTTGGACGATTTTTTCGACGTCAACAGCACCGGCGGTTGACGTGATTTCTCCGGTGACGAAGACGACGCCGTGTCCACCGCAAGTTTCGGCGGCGACGCGGGCATTTGGGTCTTCTTTTAAGTAAGCGTCCAAAATCGCGTCGGAAATTTGGTCGCATAATTTGTCGGGGTGCTTCGGAGAAACGCTCTCCGCGGTTCGATAGAACATATCTTTCCTTTCTGGTCGGAATTACCACCTTGAAAACAGGTTGGTAGGGGGTCAACGGGCCGTTCCCTCGCCCCTTCTCGATATTAAATTGTTAACGTGTCTAATTATACAGGAAAGTGGTAAAATAGTATATATGAAAATTGCAATTTTTACGGATGTCTATACGAACGGGGCGGGCGGGATTCCGGTTTCGATCGCGAGAGAGAAACGCACGCTCGAGGCGGAAGGGCATCTTGTTTATGTTTTTACGCCGGGGGTGAAAAAGTTTCGAGAGAAAAACGTTTTTAGAGTTCCGAGCGTGAAAATTACTCGAGCAAACGGGGTGCCGTTCCCGGCGCCGGCTTCGATTATCGTCCGCTTCGTCCTAAAAAACTATCCGGAAGTTGCAAAATTTGACGTAATTCATACGCACTGGGAAGCGGGTTGTTCAATTGCGGGGCTTAAACTCGGGAAAAAACTCGGGATTCCGACGGTCCAGACGATGCACGGGCGAGAGGATTCGGGGATTATCGCTTCGTTTCACCTTGGGTTGAGGTGTCTTATTGCGGAAGTGCTTACCGAGGTTCATCGCAGCGCAGTTCCCCACCGCGTAAAAGTCAAACGCGGGCAAGGAAAGCACGCCAAAACTTTTCCGCAAGCGAAGATGTGGGAGTTGATGGTGGCGCAGGCGAATTTTGCCGATGCGGTTGTTTGTCCGAGCGAGCATTTTTCGCGAAAATTGAAGGCTTATGGCGTTTCTCGCCCCTGTTACGTCGTTCCGAACGGGGTGGAGGCGGAGTTATTAAAGCGCGTAGCGAAATTGCGACATTTTTCGCCGGAAAACGAACCTTTAAGGATTATTTTCTCGGCGAGAGTGGCGAGAGAAAAACGGCTTTTGACGCTACTTTCGGCGCTTTCAATGCTTTCTCCGGACCAAAAATATGAGCTCGAGGTTTATGGCAGAGGCAACGAACTATTGAAGGCGCGGCAGTTTGCTAAAATTAAGAGGCTCAAGGTAAAATTTTATGGGAACGCGCGGCGCGAGACGATTCTTAAGGCGCTCGACGGGGCGCATCTTTCCGCAACCGTTTCCTACGATTACGACACGCAAGGTTACACGATTCTTGAGGCGGTTGCGAGCGGGTGTCCGGTTTTACTTTCGGACCCGGACCTCATGGAGAGCGTTCCGGAAGGGGGAGGGTTGGTCGCAAAAGATGCTTCGGCGGAGGCACTCGCCCGGGAGATTCGGCGGGTGTTCGAGGAGCCAGAGCGAATTGAAAAGATGTCTCGCAAAATTGCGCACGGACGTCCGGAAATTTCCGAGACGAAACAGGCGGAGCGACTGGTTAAGATTTTTCGAGACTTGCAAGCATAGATTCGAGCGGTTGTCTTTTGTTGAATAAATTATAAACGGCGATTCTGGCGGCGAGTTCACCGGACCAGAGAGTTAGAGGGGAGTAGGTGGTTTTTTCGAGGTCGATGGTGGCGATTTTACCGCTATTTGCCGCGATGATTTTGCCTTCGTGGAAAGTTAAAATTGAGACCGGGTAGGAAAGCGAAAACTTATGGAGGGTTTCGACGACGGGAAAAATGGGGCTCGAGAGGAGGAGTGGGCGAGGATAGTAGAGGGCTCGCAAAAGTTTTTGGAAGCTCGATAGGGAGGCGACGAGGAAGAGGTTTTCGCGCTCGATGAATTGGGACGCTTCGGGGGCGAGAAGGTCAACGGCGTCACGGGTGATGACGAGGGGGAGGTCCGGGTTATAATTTATCAAATCGGCGACGGCGATTTCCGTGACGGAGTTTTTGGAGAGGTCGCCGAGGATGAGTCCGAAGTCGGCGCCATCGAAGGCTCGTCTTAATTCGGGAGAGGTTGCGAAGGAGCCGGATTCGGTGCTTTTGAAAAAATCAAGGTTTTCGAGCGGCGGGAATTTGGATTTTAAAGCGTCCGGGAAGAGGTTTTTGACTTCTTTTAGAAATGAAAAATGACGAGATAAATATTCCGCGACTTTAACTTCGCTTGAGAAGTTGGAGGAATTACCACCGAGGATTTTTAGGGTTCCGCGCTTTTGCTCCGGGAAGTTCCATTTTAGGTCTTCGGCGTGTTTTTTGAAGTCGGGATTTTTCTCCCAATAGGGGGCGGCGGTTGGCATTTCAAAACTCCAGTTCGACCGAAATCGGACAGTGGTCGGAGCCTTGGATGCTCTCGTAGATTTCGGCGGATTTTAGGTTATTTTTGAGCGAATTCGAGATGAAGAAATAATCGATGCGCCAGCCGACGTTGTTCTCGCGGGCTTTGCCCCAGTGAGACCACCAAGTGTAGCGACGTTCCTCGGGGTGCGTTTTGCGGAAAGTGTCAAGAAAGCCTTCCGCGATTAGGTTCGTGATTCCCTCGCGTTCTTCGTCGGTGAAGCCGGCGTTACGGTGATTGGTTTTGGGGCGGGCGAGGTCGATTTCTTCGTGCGCCGCGTTAAAATCGCCGCAAGCGACGACGGGCTTGGTTTTTTCGAGGTTTTTGAGGAGGTTTTTGAAGGCGGGGTCCCAAGAGTCGTGGCGGAGAGGCAGACGGGAGAGGTCGGGTTTGGAGTTGGGGGTATAGACGTTGACGAGATAGAAATTGCCGAGGTCTAGAGTTAGGATTCTGCCTTCATTAGCAACGGCTTCTAGGGCTTGCTGTCGAGCGCTCTCCAAGCGTCCTCTAGCGTTCGCTTGCGGGAGACAGTCCGTTCGCAGGCCGCCGTCCTCGCGCCCGTCGTTACGGGGCTCGGCGGCTAATACTCGGTCGTAACCTCCGTGTTGCCTGCGAGACGGACCCGTCTCCCCGCTCACTCGTACCAACGTCGCCGTGCCGGAATAGCCGGGGCGGTCGGCGGGGTTCCAGAAGACTTGGTAGTCCTTCAGGGCGTCAGCCTCGAAGAGGTCGAGTTGCGAAGGTTTGCATTTGATTTCTTGGAGGCAGAGGACGTCGGGTTTTTGGTCTTGGAGAAATTGCTGAAGAGCGCCCTTTCTCAAGACGGCGCGAAGGCCATTTACGTTCCATGAAAAAAGGCGGATTTTACAGGGGTCAAGGCTATTTTTTGTCGCATTTTGCGCCCGCGCTTCATTCATCTAGTATTTCCCCCTTTCGAAGTCGCGTTTTTTGATGCTTTCGCGCTTGTCGTATTTCTTTTTACCCTTGCCTAGAGCGATGACGAGTTTGATGTGGCGGCCGCCGGCGAGGAGTTTTACGGGGACGATTGTTGAACCGGCGACTTTTTCTCTTTCGAAGGTGCGGATTTGTTTCTTGGTGGCGAGAAGGCGGATGTTCGGTGCGGTTTCGGCGCCGAGGGTTAAATTGTTAAGCCAGAGCTCGCTGTTCCGAATCGTGACAAAAGAGCCTTTGAGTTGGACGTGGTGGTCGCGGATGAGGCGAACCATGGGACCGGTCAAGGCGAGGCCGACGGTCAGTTCGTCGCCGAGAACGTAGTCGAAGGTCGCGCGGCGGTCGATAGTCGTCGTCGCGGGCGTTTTTTTCTTTTTCATATTAACATTATATCACAGGCCGACGGTCTGTTCATAAGGACATGAAGACAACACTTTTTTTATCGCCTCTTTTTCGGCGTCGGTCACCCAGAGGTGGTATTTGGACTTTACACTGACTTGGCGGGCGACGTATGCGCAGCGGAAGGATTTATTCGGTGGGAGCCAAGTGGCGGCGTCGCCGTCGGATTTTTGTTGGTTGGTCTTGGCGTCCACGGCGAGGAGATTTAAGGGGTCGGTGGCGAGGGCGTAGCGTTCGTCGGCGGAGAGGTTTTGGGCGCCCTTTTGCCAAGCGTCGGAGAGGGCGACGACGTGGTCGATTTGGATGCCTTTGGTTAAGTCGGATTTTTGGTAGAAAATTAGGTGTGAGCCGGTATAGGGTTCGTCGTATTCGCCGGAGAGGACGGTGCAATTATCGTCGGCGAGGGTCGCTGATTGCCCAAGTTCACGTTTAATAATGCGTTGGCGGAGGTTGCAGCCGTCAACGGCGGGCCAGGTTTTATAGAATTGTTCCCTTTCGTAGCCGGTTTTCGGGGCGCGGCCTTTGACTTCGAGGGTTTCGAGGAGGTTGATGGCGAGCGTTTGGTCGTTTGAAACTCCAAGAGGTTCGGCATTGCCGGATGCGACGAAGTCGTCGGCGGTTTCGGACTGCTCGACGGGAAGATAGACGGTTTCGTAAGAGGCGGGGCTAAACAGGACAACGCTGGCGACTACGGCGAGGAGTGCGAGAAAACCGAGGGTTTGGCGAGTCTTATATTTATTCCTCCTTGATGACATATACATATTATATCAAAAATCCCCGCGGGGGCGAGGCTAGATATGTAGGTTTTCGTTAAGCGAGTGATTGGAGCCGAGGAGGAGGTTTTCGAAGAATTTGACTAAAAATTCGTCGGTCTTCGCGATGTTTTTGGGAAGATTGGCGTAGTTGGCGCGGACGAGGGCGTCGCGGAAGTAGCGGGAGTGTTTTTCGAACATTTCATTGTCGACTTTATAGCCGAGACTCCGCAAGTATTTTTCTATAAAAACCGCGGTCGTGCGGGTATTGCCCTCCATGAAGGGATGGACTTGCCAGATTCGCGAAGTGAATTCAGAGAGGCGATGGAGTTTTTCCGCGTCGGTCATTTTTAAATAGTCGATATTTTTCTCTTCGTTAAAATCGTAGTTTAAAGAATCTTCGAGCAACCCATAATCTTGATATCGGACAGTGTCGCCGTCTAATATCGGTTCTTTTTTTGTGATATTAACTTTTCTAAATTCGCCCGGATGGAAGATATTGGCGTCGAGTTTTTCAAAAAGGCGCTTGTGATAGTTTTTATAGGTCAAAAGATCAAAAGAAAAAGCTTCGTCGGAAAGAATGGCATAAATGGCTTTTGAGACGACATCGGCCTCGCGCTCGTCTCGGTTGCGAAGCGAGGGCTTTTCGCTAATATAATAACGGTCGATTTCTTCGGAAACTTCGTAGTAAGATTTTTTGCCGTCAACATGGTTTTCGGCGAGAGCCTCCATGTATTTCGAGGGTTTTAGGCCGTCAACTTCTTGCAAGCCAAAGGCGACGTTCCAATACTCGCGTTTCTTGTCGGCGTCGATATTATCATCTACTTTGTCGTAGGTTTGCATAAGTGTATTATATCATAGGTTTTTGGCAAGAAAAATCCCCCGCGGGGCAGTGGGGGGATGGAGCTATGTGGCGAGATTAGGGCTTTTTGGCTTTTTTGAGAGTTTCTTGCTGATATTCATAGGCACGTTTGAGGGCGCGGTTAAAGACATCCTGAACACGTGGGTCGTTGCCGTTTTCTACTAAATCTCGCATGGTGATGGTTTTTTTCGGTGCCATAGCTAGCCTTTGATATATTTAATTAACTTATCTTTATTATATTCTACTTTAATCAGCTCGTCAATTTGTCCGTTTATAATATTCTCTTCCCAACGTCCAACTTTGTTTGCCGGTGTCTTGAAGGCGATACTGAGTTTAATCTGACTATCGAATTGTTTAGAAATGGTTTTCAGGTTATTGATGGCCTTGTAGTAAGTTTCAATAAAACCATTAAATTCGATGGAGCGGTGTTCGACTTTTTCGCGAGCTTTGGTGAACTCCCAAGCGAGTTTGGGGTCTTGGTGGGCGTAAACAACTTTGATTTTGTATCCGCGTTTGAGAGCGCGCTTGATATTGAGTTCGGCGTTTTTAGAGGAGAAGGTTCCGTCCATGACAAAATCAAGACGGTTTTTAAGGACTTTAGAAAATAATTCAGCAAGGAGCATAGAGCCGGCGAGGCGAAATTGGTCGGCGTTTTCCGGCTCGTAGCCGTCAATAAAGGTAGCGAGTTCATCCATGTCAATGCGGACGGGTGAGGTGCCGGAGATTTCGATGAGAGCGCGAGAAAGTTCGGTTTTGCCGGCGCCCGGAAGGCCGGCCATGAAAATGCCGGAGGGTGCGTCAGAAGGTTCGGCGCCAGATGTTCTGATAATCTGGTCGATGATTTGTTTCTTATTCTGTTTAGCCCAAGCAAGGGCTTCGTCGGAGTTCATGTTTATATTTTATCATATTCCGAGACAAGAAAAATCCCCGCTTGGGGCGGGGAGAAGTTAGGAGTTATAGAGGAGGAGGTTCAGTTTGCGTTCGTAGGTTTCGTGTGCGTCGTTGATGCGTTGTTCGCAATGTAACCGTGCAATTTCCTGATCTCTGTCAGCTTTAGCCGTTGCGTTATCGGTCTCCCAATTTTGTGCCATGGCATACAAGATTTCTGCACACGCGTCGACATATTCCTTATGAGCGAGGCCGACTTCGGCTTTACATTCGGCATCAAGCTCGCCTATGGCGTTACGGAGGCGTCGCCGACGAAGCAACTCTTGCTTGAGGTTATTGATAATACCCAATAATATCATCCCCTATCTATAAAGATCTTTCTTCGCTTTTTGGCGGGAGATTCGTTTAATTATAACATTTTTATCGCAAAAAGTCCACCCCTGGGGCGACAGGGGCGGAGTGCGCAGATTCGCTCGGCGCTTCATTCGTGCTTTTTTGGATTAGCTATAGAGGTTTTCTACGGCGATGGAGGGACCCATGGTGGTCGTCACGAAGACAGACTTGACGTAGTTGCCCTTGAGGGAGGCCGGTTTTTGCGCCTTCAACGAATCGAAGAAGACGTTGGCGTTCTCGAGGAGCTTGTCAGCGCCGAAGGAAACTTTGCCGAGGCCGATGTGGACGATGGACTGTTTATCGACACGGTATTCGACCTTACCGGCTTTGGCTTCTTTGACGGCTTTTTCAAGATCCATGGTGACAGTGCCGGCTTTCGGGTTCGGCATCAAACCTTTCGGGCCGAGCATACGAGCGTATTTACCGAGTTTTGGCATATACTGCGGAGTGGAGATGAGGACGTCGAAGGCGATTTCGCCCTTGTCGAGACGTTTTAAGAATTCGGCGTCTTCGGCGATGTCGGCACCGGCAGCTTTAGCTTTCTTTGCCTCGTCGAGCGGAGCGAAAACGGCGACGCGGACGGTCTTGCCGTTACCGTTCGGGAGAACGACGGTCGTGCGGATGTTTTGGTCGGCTTGGCGCGGGTCAACACCAAGGCGGACGTGCGCCTCGACGGTGGCATCGAATTTCGCCGGGTTAGTTTCGACGGCGAGTTTCATGGCTTCGGCGAGGGTATAAACCTTGCCCTTTTCGACTTTTTCGAAGGCTTTGCGGTAGTTTTTGCCACGGCGTTCGATGAGCGGGCGGACCTTAGGGGCTTCGCCCTTGGGTTTCTCGGCGGCTTCGGCATCTTCTTTAGCGCGCTCGACCTTGCGAGCTTGGCGCTCCTCTTCGGCCTTCACCTCTTCAATGTGTTTTTTGGACTTTTTGCCGGATTTGGCAAATTTTTCTTCAGTCGCTTCGGTTTTCTCGACTTCGGTTTCGACGGTTTTTTCGTCTTTGAGATCTTTGGCATCTTCAGCCATAGTAGATAAATCCTTTCTGTGGTGGTAGCGAGCGCAGACTTAACGGGCGCTCTCCCAACATGAATTAATAATGTATATATTATATCTCTATTTAAGTATTTTGTAAAGTTTTATTCGTTCATCTTGGTTGTGGTGGGTTGTTTAGTGCGAGGTGGCAGCGAACACTGGACAAAGGGGCAGAGATTTGGTATAATAGGGGAGTTACGCATTCGAAAGAATAAACTTAAACTAGGAAAAACTATGGCACAAAAACAAGTCATTGGTAATTTGAAACTTCGTATCCCTGGTGGTAAGGCTACGGCCGGTCCTCCAGTCGGCTCGACGCTCGGTCAATGGGGTCTTAACATGATGGACTTCATCAACCCGTTTAACGAGGCGACGAAAGAGTTCATGGGCAAGAACGTTATCGTTCACATTAAAGTCTATGAAGACCGCACGTTCGATTGGGTCTGCCTTGGTCAGCCGGTTGACGACCTTATTCGTGAGGCGATTAAGCTCGAGAAGGGCTCTGGTCGCCCGAACACCGAGAAGGTCGGAAAAATTACCCGCGCGCAACTCGAAGAAATCGCGAACAAGAAAATGAAACAGATGAATGCGATTGACCTTGAGGGCGCCGTGAAAGTCGTTGCGGGGACTGCCCGCTCGATGGGCGTCGAAGTCGTCGACTAATCTAATCATTTGAGATTCGAATCCCCGCTTATAAAAGCGGGGATTTTTGTTGGGGGGTTATTTCGATGAAAAAAGCCACCCATAGGTGGCTTCGTAAAAAGAAAGATGGTTACCGGAGGCCGAGGGCCTGTTCCCGCTTGAGGCGGAAGTCGACGGAGCGCCGGAGATACTCGAGGTATTCGGGGTCCTGACACATGGCCTTGCCCGGAGCGTCGGAAAGTTTCGCGACGGGGTTGCCGTTGACTTCCTGCAACTTAATTACGATATTGAGCGGGCGCGCGTTGGTATCGTTCGTCAGGAAAGTGCCAATACCGAAGGAGACCTTGGCGCGGTCGCGGAAGTGATTGTAGATTTCCTGGGCGCGGTCGAAGTCTAAACTGTCACTAAAGAGCAGGAGCTTGGTTTTCGGGTCGACGCCGTAGGATTCGTAGTGCTTAATGACTTTCTCGCCCCATGCGATGGGGTCGCCGCTGTCGTGGCGGACGCCGGTGTAGTTGTTGACCATGGCGCGATTGAAGTCGAGGAGAAACAGGTCGGTCGTGACCGTGTCGGTCAAGGCCGTGCCGTTGTCGCCGCGGTATTCATCGTACCAGTCTGCCATCGCCGCTTTGTTAGTGTAGGCAAGCGGAATGGACGGAATCCCCTGATACATCTGGACGAACTCATGGGCGTAAGTGCCGATGGGGGTCAAGTTGTATTTCCAGGCGAAGTAAACGTTGGAAGTTCCGACCATAGCATCAGTCTTGCGCTTTAAACGAGAAATGACTTCGCTTTGCCATTCGCGTGAAAAGCGACGACGGGTGCCGAACTCGGCGAATTTGAAATCATAGATGCCGGAGTTCAACATGTCAATTTTTTTGTCCAGTTTTCTCACGGCGCTGACGCACAAATCGATGTAGTCGCAGCCCGGATTCATCCGGAAGTAAACTTCGTTGACGATTGCGAGAAGATAAATCTCGAACTGCATGGCGGAGAAAAGCGGACCTTCGACCACGATGGAAAGCACGCCGCCGGGGCCGAGTCTGATTTTAACATAGTCACGCAGGGGCCGCCAGAGGCGGAGAAACTCCACATAGTCAGGCTTGATGAAACGGATGGAGCGCAGATAGTCCAACTCTTCCGGCCGATAGGTCAGGGTGCAGAGATGGTCAACCTGCTCGCAGATTTCCTTGTACATCTCTTGAGTGAAGTAGACGTCGGGCGTCCGGCACTTGAAGATGTATTTGCCGACGAGGTCGGTGTGTTTATGGAACATGACTTGATTCATATTCCACTTATAGAGGTCGCTGTCGAGTAAAGAGACGATGATAGGCTGAAGTTTCATGATTTCCCCTCCAATCAATGTTAGATGCTTTTGGTCTCCTTGTCTTAGCTCGATTCTTAAATCACGTCAATCTGGCAAGAGCGCATAACTTCGAGTGCCGCTGCATGTTTTTCCGGCGTGACGCCTGCGCAACAGGAAGAATCGCAAGTGATTCTCATGTTGGGGAAGGCGGCGCGGAGCAACAGGGCGTTCGAAATGACGCAAATGTCAGTGCAGAGACCGCAGATTTCTACTTCGGCGTCGAGGTCGCAGACTTTATCATCCACAAGCTTGTAGTATATGGTTTTATCGGCAACCTGGTTACGAAGAAAGTCCACCAGCTTCTCTGTGCCAAAGGTTGGCTTGCGGAAACACTCTATTTTAGGAGGATCTTTCTTCGCAATCTCGCAATTAGCGAGTATGATGTCAAAATGCAAATTGTAACCATCTTCCCAAATGATGCAATGTCGGATTGGCAGTTTTTCTCCTTCCAACGTATCTTCATAGCGATAGTGCCCATGGTCGTAGTGTGTATCCATAGTGTAGAGAATATAGTCCCATTTCTTGGAAAGGATTTTCTTAACCACGTTCGGGACAATCGCCTGAGCCTCTTTAGTGCCCAGAGGACCGGTAATAAAGTCGTTCTGCATGTCGATGACAATTAAAACCTGTTTCATGCGTAAACTCCTTTCTTCTTCGTCTTGGTACTTTGGTGTGGAAAAATCTTTCTTTCACGATCTTAACGTGCTCCCCCTTTCAGATGCATATTTTACCATTCTTTGCTACTTGCGTCAAATCTGGGCAGGTCAAAAACCGCCCCGGCTAGAGGCGGTTTTGTCGGTGACGAGCTTCGGTGAGCGATGACTAAATTTTCGCAACTTGTAAAGCGTCGAGTTCGACGGGGGTTTCGCGGCCGAACATCGAGACCATGACTTTGAGTTTTCCCTTGTCGGAGTCGATTTCGGAGACGGTGCCCTCGAAGCCCTTGAACGGGCCGTCGGTAACGGAAACAACTTCGCCGATTTCGTAGTTGACGGAGTATTTCGGGTCTTCGACGCCCATGCGTTTTTTAATCTTCGTGATTTCCTTTTCGGAAACGGGGGTCGGCTGAGTGCCGGTGCCGATGAAGCCGGTAACGCCGGGGGTGTTCCTAATAATATACCAGGTTTCGTCGGACAATTTCATCTCAACGAGGACATAACCTTGGAAAATCTTGCGGTCAACGACTTTGCGCTTGCCGTTTTTGATTTCGATTTGTTTTTCTTTCGGGACGATGGCGTCGAAAATCTTTTCGGCAAAATCTTCCGAGTTGGCGCGTTGTTTGATTGAATCGGCGACTTTGTCTTCGTAGCCACCGTAGGTCGAAATTGCGTACCACGCGCGGGTGTCATCATAGCGGTTTACTGCCATAATATATATCTCTCCTTTAGTTTAATAGTAAGCTGAAAATCCAGTCGAACAAGAGGTCGACTAGGACTAGGAAGGTGATAACGAGCAGGGTATAAACGAATACCGCGAGTACCATCTTCCAAGTAGTTTTTCGGTTCGGCCAGCGCACTTGCCGGAGCTCGCGCCAAGAATCGCGTAGGTAGCATCCAAAAGCGATGAAGGGGCGGAAAAGAATAAAAGGTTTCTTTTTCTCGCTTTTATCTTTTTTGGCCTTTTTTGGTTTAAGGGTTTTCTCGGGCTTTTTTATGACTTCGGCTTCTTCGACGGGTTTTTTCGGCTCTTTTGGAGCGTCGTCGTCTCTTGGTTTCGCCGGGTCGTGAGCCTTGATGCGGGTGACGTGCGCCATAACTTCCTTTCTATAAAAAATAACTCTAAACGAGTCTGTCAATAGTATAACACAGGTTGCTAGTTTTTGCTAGATTTTTCCGAAAAATCGTGCTATAATTATCACTACCGAAGACACTGGGGATTCGCCAAGTGGTAAGGCAGTGGGTTCTGGTCCCACCATTCGGGGGTTCGAATCCCTCATCCCCAGCCATTTTTTGTTTTTGAGTCCAAAAGGTTCCGAGCGAACGGTCCTGACCCCTGTAATATCAGTCCGCTAGGTCCTAAAGTTCGGTTCGAGCACGTGATGAGACCAATGAGGTCTCTTTTTTCGGCCGTCGTTGCAACGTCGAACAATTTGTCGGCATATTTAAAGACTTTTAAGATATAACCGGCATTTGTATAGAAGTTGTCGTCGGCACGATCTAGTGCGGCTTCTTGTGCCTGAATCTCAGCCAGTTCGTTGCGATATCGCTCGTTATTTTGGTTATAAAGTTCCAGAGTAATACTCTTGTCCATCAACATATCGTAAGCTTCCTGTTGCCTCGCTTCAAGTTTCTTACGCTTTTGTGATAAGCTTCGGCGTTGCTCGCGGTAGAAATCTATCTTTCCGGCATGCGCTTCGGCTAACGCCTTTCTAATCTCGTCTAATTCAGACTCAGTTAATCTTAGGCCTCGCAGGAATTCTTTTACCTTGTCATCAAGATACTCTTCGGTGTAACTTTTCATACTCTTATGCGCTCCTCGTCTATTCGTGCAGTGGTAGTATTTGTGATAATTGTAGCCGCCATGTCGTAGCTTACGCTTCTTAAATTCTGGCGTTATTGTACATCCGCACTCTTCACAGCGGATTAATCCACGATAAGCCGATTCTATGCCGCCATATTTTGGCACTTGATCGTCGCCTTTAAGGTTTCTCTTGTCTAATATCTGATTAACCATATCAAATAGCTCTCGATCTATTATTTTCTCGTAATTATGCGGATATTTCTTTCCGCCCTTTTTATCGATAATGAATCCAACATAAAACTCACATCTTAGAAATTTATGGATGATTCCTTGCGAGAATTTAGTGCCGTATTTCTTGTTCATCAGTCTTGCTAAGGTTCTACATGAATAAGTACCGGTCGAGAAGAGCAAGAATACTTCTTTTACGATCGACGCGGCCGGTTCTACCGGAACGACGTTTTTAACCTTCGGCCTGACGCTGATAGTTCTAAATTCATAGCCATAAGGCGCGCTCCATGGTAGCTCGCCGCGCGACAGTTTATTGATCTTCGTATTAAGGCCGTCTTCCTTAATGCGGTTCAGGTATTCCTGGCCCACAAAAACCTTCACATTCCAAGATGTGAGGTCGGTCGCGCGGCTATTTTCCGAGAGAATCAGCCTCTCGTCGACGCAGTGGATGCGCTTGCCGTATTTGATGCGTAAATCTTCAATCGTTACCGCGTCGCGGAAGTTTCTAGTAATGCGATCTACGCGGAAGGCGATAATATCCGTTACATCTGGATTATCCTTTAGGAACTGAATCATCTCGTTGAAGCGTTTGCGCTCTTTATAGCTACCGCCAGTTTCGCCAATGGCGTATTCGCGCACGATCTTTAAGTTTTGCTCGATTGCATAATCACGCATTCGTGGTAGCTGTATTTCATCGAGAGATAAGCCTTCTTTTTCTTGTCGCGCCGTTGATACGCGAGCGAATAGAACGGCTTTTCTGGTTAGTTGCGGCTCATTAGTTTTGCCGGTATTTACAGGGGTAGAGTTTCCCATGTTATCAAACATAATACCCTAAACCTTTCATAAGTCCATATCATAAATGGACCTTTTGGAGTTGGGCTATTCGCAACTAAAATAGCCGTAAAGAACCACCCTACATTAACGCTAGTCTGGCCCAGCGCGCACCTTATTTAATTCTGTGAAGTATTCAAGTAATCGTACTGGCTTAAACTCGGCCAGTTTATCTTCTATGTAGCTAGTAGAGCTACTCTTTCTCGTCCTAAAGTAGATCTTTGATATTTTCTTCGTAAGTCTAGACCACTGCGCCGAATTGGCGCCGGTCATCTTCCGCACGTCTCGGCTTCCGGTTTCGCGCATTAGGCTCCATATCGCCAAAGTCTCTAGCCGTTGCGCCAAGGTCGCTTTTGGATTTAATGTATTTATCTCATGAAGAAAGCTGGTAGCCGTATTCGTAATTGTTTCATTAAGGTCTAGATTCTTCGCCTCGATCTGCGCGAACTCATATTCTAATAGCGTCTTGGCTAGTTCTTCATTAAAGATATCTACAAAGACAAGCTTCTGTTTTGTGGCCAGTCTCGTGACGCTGTCGCTCGCGCGGCCATACTCGAGAGCGTGTTTCAGTGCAGTATTGAACGCACGTTTCGTGTTGTATCGCGCTTCAACACGCACCACTTCAAAAGGCTTCTTGCTACGAACGTTATCAAATAGCGTGAGCTGGCAGTAGTTATCTTTCTCGAGTAGTCCGCGCTCGCTGACGCGAGACTTAGCTAGTTCTCTTCGTTTATCATAAATCGCTATGGCCTGGCTTGCGCTATAAAAATGTAGAGCCTCGCCATCGTTCCGATAAACACGCATATCGGCTTGTTTTCTGGTCGATACATTTGCTTTTGCTATATCGCCAATTACACTTGCCGCAGTCCGGTAATCATCAAAAATGATATTCTTGCCAAAGTGAACAGTTTTAACTTCGGCTCTTTCTATCTGGTTTCTTTTAATCTCAATTCCGAGCTTATATAGTTTGCGATAGAGCTCTGCGCAGACGGCCTTAAAGTCATTAGGACCAAGCTCGTCGAAATTATTGTTATAAAGAATCTTTGGCGCTGAGAATTCGATATGCAAGAATACGGAAACGCCGCCGGCTCGTACAGCTTTCATGAGTGTTACGCGTGGCTGATATATGCCTAGCTTCTTATCTTTTGCCTTTAGCTGCAGTACGCATTTAATAACTTTTCCGGATCCAAAAGAATAGTATGGCGGTCCAAAGATGCCATGAGCAGAAGGAGAGAACCTGCGATAAACGCTCGGGCTAATCCTGAAATTGGGGTAGTTCACACGAAGAATCACAGTATCGATCATCGCTAGCTCTCATTACATCTTCATATTTACTAATCACTGCTTCTTCTATTTCTTGCCCAACATATCTATCTATCGGGTAGAATATTCCGAAGCTATTCAGCCCAACCTTTTTGGTTGGAAAGGTGAGTCTATATGAGCCATCTAATCGCGTCATAATGCCAACGGAACTGCAGTAGATCGTTCCGTATAGCACGAAGCTTGCGAAGGCCACTAGTCCGCCATGCGGCTTTACTGGCATTATTTCAATTTCCGATATAAAGCTATTCATCGTCGTCATCCTTATTAACGACATGCTCTCGCTTGTCTATATCGATTAATATTTCTAGAAACTTTACGAGCGCTTGTTGCTCTAGTTTCTTATCTTTCTGATACGTTATATTACCTCTTCATTCCATATTCCAAGGATACAAAAAGAGGGTTCAGCGTTATTATTGCAATAATATTGCGCTATTTTAGGTATTCAGGATTGATTCTGACTGATTTTGTATTAAGTTCAAATAAATCGTCTATCCCGGCGATATTACGAATGCGCTCGTTGAGGCGTTTTAAGACCTCGTAGACGCGGTGCCAGTCCGAAGGGCGTTCGTTACCTATATAGTCATACAAATCATCCCAGACGGTCTGAAAATCGCGTAATTCGTAAAGTTTTGTTGGATCCTTAAATATAATTTCGCAAAGAGCAGGAGTGAATGGCGCGTCTTCGCGGAAACGCACTACTTTATTGCCGACGTGGATC
>JAFWGN010000012.1 GCA_017515285.1 Candidatus Saccharimonadota bacterium
GTCCTGGACCACTAGACGACGGAACCATGGGGTTATTTTAGCATAAAGGTTGGACATCGTCAATAAAATAGAGGGCTTCGCTCGTGGTAATGCGCTTCTATTGTGGTGCAATTAGAAATTTACGCTTCCATAGGCGGGGACGGCGGAAATCCAGGTTTGGCCAGGAACGAGAGAGATGGTTTCTCCGGCCTCATTGCGGAAAAGAATTTGCTCCGTTGGAGAGGATTTTTCCCAAGTGCCCTTAATGACATCGCCGTTTTGGAAGATATAGGCATCGCCGGCACCAATCGAAGCGATATCTTCGTGGTAATTGTCGTAGGCGGCTTTCTTTTCTTGGACGACCATAGCAATAACGACAGAGGGAGAAAGCTGTTTAGGGGTGCAGACGGCTTCGGGAACGATTTCTCCGGATTGTCCGGCGCAATCGTAAACCTCGTGAGGGGCGCCGGTTTCGTAACTGCGGCGATAAGAATTCGTTTCGGCGTCATAGTCGAAGACAGGGTTAAAGTTCGGAATTAAGCCAAAGGTGAAGCTGAAATGGGCAACTTTAGGGGAAAGTTCGTCGGTATTTCCGGTCGAGGGAGTGTCAATTTTTAATTTATGGACGGCTTGGAGATTGATTTTATTTTTTTCGGCATCGGAAGGAGAAAATCTCGGGAAGGCCTTAATGTCGGAAGAAAGGTAGCCCTTGGAATCGTTAAAGTTTTTTAAGAGTTCGCCAGAGGTGAAGAGGTTGTTCCAAAGGCGGTTAAGAGCGGAGGTGGATTGGGTGCGCCACATGTAAGACATATCTTCGGACAGGTCGCGAGAACCATAGGTTTTAAGCGCGGCAATTGCATCGTCGGCGCCGCCAGCATGAACAACGGTACAGTCGAAGGGGGTATCCCAGTTCAAATAATAAATTCTTAGAGAGCGAATCGGGCCGATTACGGCGGGCGGGTTTTGGAAGATGGCGGCGAAACGAGTAATGCCGGATTCGGCGATAGCCTCAAAAACAACTTTAGCGTCGGTTAGGCCGACTTGGGGGCGAGCGCCATCGACGCCGTTAGGAACTTGGACGCAGTAGGTCGGAGCGGAATCTTCCGCTTCGGAGGAAATCGGCTCGCCGGAGAGACGAGAGTAGATTTTGGGGGGCTCTTCTTTTTTCTTTTCCGGGTCGGCAGAGGGGGCTTTCTCGGTTATTTGAGAAACATCAACACGGTTGTCTTGTTCGGGTTTATAAACGAGAAAATAATAGGCGGTTCCGCCACCGGCAGCAAGGAGAAGGACGAAGATAACCGAAAGAGCGATAAAGAGTTTTTTCTTGGACTTTTTCGGGGGGTCTCCAGGTTTTTCCGTATCTTCCACTTCCTCAGGGTCGACCGGTTCTTTCGGGAGGGTTAGGTTTTTAGCACGACGTTTTGCAAGCTCTTCAGCGAGCTTAGCGGGATCTTCTTCGGCGGACGGCGAAGGAGCAACGGTTGGAGCGACGTCATTTTGCATATGCTTTTATTTTTGCACAAAAGACGAATTTTAGCAAGAGCTATTCCCCGTCAAGGAGCAAGGCGGACTTAACGGCGCGGAGACGAGAAAGGGTGGTTGTTCTTCCGAGGACGGAGAGGGTTAAATCAAGAGCGGGAGAAAAAGGCGCGAAGGAGACGGAAATACGAATCAGAGAGAAAAGTTCCGCAGGCTTTTTGTTTGTGGCTTCAAGAAGGGAGTTAAGAGTATTTTTAAGGGTTTCTTCGTTCCAGGAATCTTCCGAGATAGTTTCAAGGGAGGAAATAGTAGTTTCGAGCAGGGATTCTAGTTCGGCTTCGGAAAGTTTTTTGAGAAAACGATTCGAGGTTAAGAGGTCAACGTTGATTTTAGGGTCGGTGAAGAAATAATCGGTCATCTCGCGAAGGTCAGAGAGGGTTTTAAGACGGTCGTAGATTATCGCAAGGACGCGTTTTTTATAATCATCGTCGTAAGACTTAGCGGAGTCAGGCCAAAAATCGAGGGTGCGGGGGAAGAATTTGTCGATTCCCTCTTCGTCGACGAGTTTTCTAATCCATTGGCCGTTCATCCAAAGGAGTTTGGTTTCGTCGAAGCGGGCGCCGGAATTTTGAATTCGGGAGACGGAGAATCTTTCGATTAGTTCGTCTTTAGTATAGATTTCTTGTTCGGTTCCGTCGTTCCAGCCGAGGCAGGCGAGGTAGTTTAACATCGCCTCCGGGAGAATACCATCGGCGCGATATTCGGTGACGGATTTAGCGCCGTCGCGCTTGGAAAGCTTTTTGTTGCCTTGAGGAGCGAGGATGTGGGGGAGAGAAACGAAAAGTGGTTTTTTAACATCGAGAGCTTCGTAGAGAGCAAGGTAATTCGGGGTGCTAGAAAGATATTCGACGCCGCGGGCAACCATATTAATATTCATTAAGGTATCGTCAACGATATGGGCGAAATTATAGGTCGGAAGGCCGTCTTTTTTAATCAAAATAATATCGTCTTGGACCTCGGGGCCGGCA
>JAFWGN010000004.1 GCA_017515285.1 Candidatus Saccharimonadota bacterium
ATATTATATATATATATATTATTTAGAGGACGGGAGCTGTTTGTATTTCGCGTCACCGAAGGCGAGAATCATCTCGAAGATTGGCTCGAGAAGGATAAGGCCGACGGCGAAGCCGGTTCCCTTGCCGAAGGATTTCGCAAGTTTAACGCACATGACGATGCCCAACATGAAGTTTGCGCCAGGGACAATAGTGAGGAAGCAAAGCATCGGTTCCATGTTCAAGATTTGGAGCATGGTGTAGGCGTTGTAGATGGGGATCAAAGATTTCCAGCCTTCTTTACCGGCTTTTTTGAAGATTTTCCACTCGGCGACGATGACGAGGACGGCGCAAGCGAGTATGAGCATCACCAAGAAGAAGCCGAAGAAACCGGCAAAAATTCCGGCGGCAGCGCTGGTAGCTGCGGGGGCTGCGACTTGTGGGTAACTATATTGATAAGTATACATTTTTAATCCTTTGATTAATGTATTAATATTAACTTAAATGTAGCATAAAAATTGTTACTTGGCAAGTTTGCGGGCGGCAAGATGAACGAGTTCGGACCAGGAGGAGGAGATGTGCGGAGTGGAGGCGAGCTGGGTGATGGTGAATTTATGGCGGACGGCGGTTGCGACTTCTTGGATAACCAGTTCGGCGTTGGGGCAAACGACGGTGCCGCCAAGGAGTTTTTCTTTCGGGTCGGCGAGGATTTTAATGAGGCCGAAGCGAAAATCGGAGGTGTTTGCGGCGGGGACCGCCGAAAGCGGGAGGACCGCCTTTTTACAGGCGATGTTTTTCTTGACGCAATCGTCTTCGGTTAGGCCGGTCGTCGCAACGGACGGATTAGTGTCAGTGAAGCGGATGAAGCCTTCGTAGTTCCGGAGGTTTTTGGTTTTTCCGACGGCGTTCGAGGCGGCGAGGGCGCCTTCATAAGCGGCACGTTCCGGACTCGATTCGCCACCTAGACAATCGCCGGCGGCGTAGATGTGCTTCATGGAGGTTTTTAGATAGTCGTCAACGATGATTCCGTTGGAAGTGTATTTTACGCCCGAGTTTTCTAGGCTTAAATTGACGACGGGTTTGCTACCGGTTGCGAGGACGATGGCCGCCACTTCGACGGATTTTTCCCCACCGCCACGGCGAAAAATGACCTTCTCGAAACCCGGTTTTGTTCCCTTTTCGACGGCGACGACGCGCGACTGAGTTAGGACTTTTACGTGGAGAGAGGTCTCGAAATATTGAGCCATGATTTGGCCGACTTCTTCGTCTTCTTTTGGAAGAAGACGACCGGCGAGTTCGCCGATGACGACCATTGTTCCGAGTTCGGCGAAGTAGTTTGCGAGTTCGACACCCGTGCTACCGCCACCGACGATGAAGACGGATTTCGGCGGGCGATTGAGGGCGAGGGCTTCGGCGGGAGTAAAACAAGTTGCGGATTCGACGCCGGAGATGTCGCTAGAGTCGAGCCTCGCTCCGGTTGCAAGGACAAACTTGGGGGCGGAGAGGATTTTGTCTTTGACGGCGATTTCGTAAGGGGAGAGGAAGGAAGCGAAGCCTTGGACGCAAGTAATCTTGTTGTCTTCGAACGACTTTTTTGAATTTGCACCGGCGCGACGGGAGGCGAGAAGTTTCCAGTTTTGGGCGGTGGGGAAATTATAGCGGAGCGTGGAGCTCGAGACGCCGAAGCGGGAACCCCGGCGAGCGTCGTGATAGAGGTGGGAGAAACCGAACAACGCCCTAGAGGGGACGTCGGAAAAGTTCAGTCCCGAACCGCCCCAACGGCCGGCTTCGACGAGCGCGACCTTACTGCCGTTTTTTGCGGCGAAGTTAGCGGCGGCGGAACCGGCAACACCGGAGCCAATAACGATTAAATCATAGTCAAATTTTTTGCTCATTTAGATTACCTTTTCTCTGTTTTCGTAAACTAATGCTAAATCGGGGGAATATTTTTTTAGTTCGGAGCTGACGACGCGTTCGAGGTCGCTACGAGTGATTATCTCGCGGTTTTCGAGCCAGGTCAAGACGGCTTTTAAGACGCGCTCGATAATGGGTTCGATCGAGCCCTCGGGGAGACCGAGAGAGCGCGACTCGGAGCGGAGAGTCGAGACGAGTTCATTTGGGGAAAAGAAATCACTGGACATCGAAAGCTCCTCTGATGATTACGAATGCGAGAAGAAAGGCCGCGAGAACGAGGAAGCCAGCACCAGTAAAGAAGCGGAAGAAGGCCTTATTTCGAAGACGCCAGCGTTGGACTTCGGCGACATTGCGACCTTTGCGAATGAAAAAACGAAGGACGAGGAGCGGGAGCGTGCCAAAGAGCGTGAAGATGACGAGGCCGAGGGCTTGGCAGGGCGCGTCGAGGTGAAGAATGGCGTCAGCGGAGAGAAGGAGAAGCGGGAGAGTGAAAAGGATTTCGGCGAGCGGAATGAGTAGTCCGAGAGAGAAAGCCTCGGACAAATCTTCGGTGATTTTGGCGCGGGAGTCGATATAACGAGCCAGGCGGCGCGGAAGCCAGAGTTCGGTCGAACCTTTGCGTTTATAATAGACGAACCAGGCAATAACCCCGAGGGCGACGAGGAGTCCGAAAAGAATTAGGTGGGCTAGGTTGGAAAGAACGCCGCTAAAAGACAGGACGGAGACGAGGAAGATTCCGGTGCCGAGAAGGAGAAAGTTCATTAAGGTTACGCCGGAAATGAAGGAAGAAGCGAGTTTTTTGGTTTTTTGACGGACATTTTTTCCGAGCGAAGCATGGTAAAGGAGGAGAAGAGTCCCAAGCGGAAGCTGAAGAGAGGCGGTGATAAGTCCGCTTAAAATAATGATTCCGAGTGAGACATAAACCTCCATATAAGATATATTATAACACAAGCAAAATAAAAATAAACAGTTATGCTTGCCTTTTGAAAACGCGTCGTGATAGACTGTGGGCATGAAACACGCGAGGTTTACTTATATCGAAATAATCATTGCCTTAATTATTGGAACGTTTGCGCCGGGATATGCGGCTTTTGCGGACAGCGACATGGACGCTATGGACGCGGTTTATGCGGGGGAGAGTGGGGAAATTCTATCGAATTTAGTCATCTCGAGTTTTAATCCTGGGTTTTCCGACCCGTATATTGGAGAGTTTTTCGAGCTGAAGAATCTTTCCAACACTTCAATTTTGCCCGCCGGTATTTCGATATTCTACGAAACTTCGGGAGGAAGCGAATTCCTTGTCTATACGTTTAGCGGAAGACACGAGATACTTGGCGGGTCTCTCCTATTTAGGTTGGCGAGTTCAGACGAAGTTAAAAACGCCGAAGAAAGCGACACGAAAGTTTCCGATGCGGTTTATGCGCGGAATATGTCGCAAACCTCGGGAAGGATTAAACTTAAATACGAGGACACGGTGCTCGATTCCCTATGTTGGGGGTTTGAGGACGAGGCGGAATGTTATGCTAAGTTTAATTCAAAGAAGCCAACAACGTTAGTCCGAGGAATTTCCGAGGAGGAGATTGGCGATTTCGTTCATACGGCGGATTATTTACCGACGTTTGATGCGGAGAACCCGGGGCTAGTCGAAACCGAGGCGCCGGAGGAAGAACCGGTTGCCTTGAAATGTCAAGGGTTGCAATTTAGCGAGATTTTAACTTATTACGAAACTTCGATTACGGAACAGTTTATTGAGCTTTTGAATGGGAGCGAAGAGAAAATCGAACTTGAGGGCTGCTTTTTGACTTATAAAAATAAGGCCTATCGACTCGTTGGGGAGGTTGAGGCGGGGGAATACTTCGCGATTTATCCGGCGGAAGCGTGGGGGCTGACTTTAACGAAAAATCCAACTTCGAGTAACGCGCTCGAGGTGGTTGATACGGACGGTTCGACGGTCGATACGATGAATTATTATAGTGGTCAGAAAAAGGGTGTAAGCCTCGCTATGGTTGGTTATACGGCGGACGGGAGCCGAAACTGGGTTCAGACTTATCGCCAGACGCCGGGGGAGGTGAACACCTATCAACAATTCAAAACTTGCGCGGCGGGAAAGGTTTTGAACCTTGAGACCGGAAATTGCGTTAACGAAACAACCGCTTCGGAGTCAACGCTCGCGGCTTGCCCCGAAGGAAAGTATCGGAATCCGCTGACCGGAAGGTGCAAGAGTTATGCGACAACTGCGAGTGTGGAACTTAAACCATGCGCGGAAGGATATGAGAGAAATCCGGCGACGAATCGGTGCCGGAAAATTGTCGAAAATACGGGGGCGGAATATCCGCTTGTCGCTGAGAATACGACCGAGAAAACGGAATTTGTTTCGATTGGGGCGATTGTCACCGTGATTGTGGCCGGAATCTGCTATATTGCGTTCCAATATAAAGAAGAAATTCGCGCGCTCTTTCGAAAGAGCGCGAAAGCCTAGAGCGGGCAACAAAAAATCCATAAATTCCGGTAAATTGGGGGGGCAATTTACCGGAATTTATGGATTCTTCTAGAGAAATCTGGTTGTGGGGAGTGGATTTGAACCACTGACCTTTTGGTTATGAGCCAAACGAGCTACCAGGCTGCTCTACCCCACGTTATCTCGTTTTCTTGTTAAAGAATGTATTAATTATAACGCAGGATAGAGAAACTGTCAACACTTTTATTATTCAGGAGCGTCGCCGGTATTACTGCAAGTTTCGACGTCGCCAGCAGAAGAAATGAAGCAGTTTTGAGTGACGTAGAAATTCTTTTTAATAGAATCGTCGTCGGAGCCGGTGGCCTGAACGGCGAACTCCGGGAACGGGAAGTGGATGTCGCCAAACTCGACGCGGGCCTCGACGCGGGAATACATATCGTTGGCGCGACCAGTGGAGTCGATTGAGATTTGGGCGTCGGTAAACTTGGCAGTGGAGTTGGTGTCGTTTCGGCAGTCGCCACGAATACCGCCAGCTTCATTGTCGGTGCAAAGTTGGACGGAGAAGTGAGTCGTCGGTTGACCGTAAGGGAGGGAGAGGACGAGGAAGAAAGTCTCGCCGTTGCGGGCGGTCGGGAAGCCGGCGGCGGTGGAAGCGTTGACGGGGCCGGGAAGTTCAATCGAAGCAACGCAAGCAAACTCTTCGGAAAGGCCGTTGTCTTTTCCGCAAGGGACTTTATGGGGTGCGTTGGAAGAAGTGCGGTCGGAAGAGTGGTTATTCGAGGCGACGACAACGTCGCGGGTAACGTGAGAGCTGGCGGTGGTTTCATTCGTCGGAACGAGGAAGACCGTGCCACGGTTGGTGCTGTTTCCGACGGAGTTTTCGAAGTCGTCAATGCCGAAGGAAGGGGCGGTTTGGATGATTTGGGCGGAGAGGGTGGGAGGAGTTGGGGTTCCGTTTGAGATGGGGGTGAACTTGTTGGAGTTGTTCGGGTAGGCGAAGTTTAGCGTGTCAAAACTCCCGTCGTCTTCGATAAACCAAGAGATGCGAATACCGGTGATGCTGGTTGGGTTCGTAGTTTTTAGAGGAATGACGCGGATGGTAGTTCCGGAGTCTAACTCGGCACGATAATCGTCGAGAACATTGTTGATGATGACGCAAGTGTAGGCTTGGTCGATTACGTCGCTACTGGAGGTGGTTTCTTCGCGGATTAGCACTTCCTTGTCTTCACCGGCGGAGATACGGCCGAGAGCTTCAGAGACGGCGTCGCAGTAACCGTATTTGGCGCTCGATGGGTCGGCGGATGCGAAGCCGGTTTCGATCGAGTTTATGACGGTTTGGCATTTGCTTCCCTCTTCGGGGTTGGAGCCGTTAAGGGAAGCTCGACATTCAAAATATTGCTTTAAGGCGGTCTTGCTATCTTCGACTCCGGCGAGGGCGGAATCATAGGCGGATTGGGCAAGTTCGTCGCTCGTAGTTTTGGCGGTCTCGTTGATGACGATGCGAATAAAGCTCACGGTGATGACGCTAAAGAGTAGCGTGGCGATAACGACGACGTAAATGGAGGTAGCGCCTTTTTTGAAGTTTGGTTTTCTTTTAATCATGTTTTCTCCTTATTATCCGCCCGAGGCCTGGATTGTGAAATTAAATTTGTTGATTGCGCAGTAACTGAAATCGGCGCTGAAATTGGACGGCGCTTTACAGTAGTTGTCGGAGGTCATAATGTCGATACCGCCGGTCGTCGTCCCGAGAATGAACGAGCCAGAGAAAAGCAAGCGGTCGGTGATTGAGACGCGAGCGGGTTCAAAAATAACAAGGTCGAAAAGAGCAAGAGAAGTGTCGTTGTCTTTCAGCATATCTACCGGGTCCTCGGAGAGGGCGTTTTCGAGAGTGATGACGTTGTTGCCGCGCATTTGATTGACGCTACCGGGGGATTTGAGGAAAACGTTTGTCGCCGGGTAGCCGTTAGCCGTGGTTAACGTTTTGGCGCAGATTTCTCGGGAGGTGTCTTCGATTTTGACGAGACGGAAGTCTCTCAAGGTTTTATTCACGGACTCACCGACGAGGTGATAAGAAAGCGAAAGACGATAGTCGGAGGAGGCGAGGTCTTTCCTGTTGCTGTCGGAGCCGGTGTAATAATAGCCGTCTTTGTTGAAGACATATCCGGTGTTCCAGATGTAAGTGTATTTTCCGGAGCAGAAGATGCCGCCGATGGGGACAGTCTTGGCGCCCTCGTCACTATTCAAAACATGAACGTCGTTTAAGTAGAATTGTTGATAAACGGAGTAGAAACCGTTGTTAGATTCGCAATTCCCTCTTGCGTCTTCGCTGTATTTAAGCGAGCAGAAGGAATCGATGGCGCTCGGGGGAGATTCGATGATGGAGGATTGGAAATCATCGATAAGGTCGCGTCCGACTTGGTTCACGGATTTGATTGAATAACCTTTGCGATAAATTGAGACGACTTCGTTGGTGATTAAAGTGACGGTGATGAGGAGAATGGAGATGAATGCGATTGCGAAAGAAAGCTCGATAAGCGTGAAACCCTTTTTCGTTCCGTTTTGACCCATTTCCATAACTTTATTTTAGCATAAGTATCTTATTTTAGAAAGATTTTACCCGCGTCCGGTACATTTCGAATCGTTGCCATCCATTTCGACGAGAAAAACGCCAGTGGAGTTTGAGGCACGACCGATGACGCGAACGTCGCGACGATTGGTGTTTTGGTTGTCGTCGCTATCGATGCAGAGGTCAAGGTCGTTTTGGCTCATACGGCTCAAGAAAGTTCGGAAATTATCTCTAGCGCTTGCGACGCCGAGGGACAAGTGAAACGAGGGAAGTTCGCTTCCGGAATCGGTGGAGAAGGTGTAGGTGCGGATGGTGCCGGTGATGGGCGAGCGGACGATGAGGACGGCAGCTCTAGCTAACGCGCCCGACGAAGATTCGGCGCGTCCTTCCCAAGGTATATTGTAGGACTCCATACGGTAAAAACTGTTGTTACAGGCGCTCGCGGATTGACAATCGGTGTTGTCGATGATGGCGGCTTTAATTGTGTTGCTTTGGAGCATATCAAGAATTGTATTACCCGTTAGCCCGGAGGCGATGGATGAGCTAATCGCGTTGCCGACGACATCGTAAGAATAAACGGTGGTGCCGGAATTGGTGGAACCGGCGGTTTCCGCTTCGCCGAAGACGATAAACTTTCCGTAAACGGCGGTAGTGGAGCGGCCGCCGTTGAAGTTGTCGCTGCTGTCGGTGCTGTAATTGGAGACGTTCAGAACGTCAGAATAAGCGCCCCGAAGGTAGTCGGCGAAGTTGTTGATCGAATCGTTGTAACGTTGGCGGGAGACGGACATATTGGTCCCGACGATGAGACCGATCATGAGAAAACTCGAGAGCGCCAGAAAGAGCGAAACCTCGATGATAGTGAAGCCTTTTTGACGCCTTAAACTCATAAGTCGTCCCCTTTTAAAATCGCGGCCTTAGCTTCCTCGGCAAGTTCGGCGTATTTCGAGGCAAGGGTTGGATTTGACTCGGAGTAGAGTTGGCGCATTAAGTCAAAGTAGCGAAAGCGGACGGGCATAGTCATACGTTCGATTGCGGAATATGACTCGAGGATGGTTCGGGCGGCGATATAGTCGCCGACTTCGAGCCGCTCGGAGGCGCGAGTGAGGGCGGATTGGACTTCGTCGTGGTCGTATTTTAGGACTGAGGATTGGGCGGGCTTGATTGCGGAATCTTGGCTAGACTTTGCGTTCAAAACCACGACGGTAAGAGCGGAGGCGAGGACGATAAGACCCAGGGTGAAGAGAATGAGAATTAGCGGTTTTTTGGACGACTTTTTTTCCACTTTTGGTTCGACGCGCTCAAAAGTAGTAGCTTCGGGAAGAATAATATCGTCTTTTTCATCCTTCATAAAATAAGTATAAGGTTTTTGAGTGGATTTTTCAAGAGACTAATAGCGGACTGGCATTTTCTTGAGATAGACGGTCGTCGGGGTCGAAGCGGAAGTCGAGCGTTCCATGCCCCAGAGTAAGGTGGAGGCGGAGTAGTTGACGGTCTCCGCGGGGGAGGAAACGGTGTTGCCGGAAGGCGAATTTGGATCGGCGCCGTAGGTCCTTCGGTAAAGAATCTTGTTTGCGACCATTGCGCCGTTAATCTTGAGCGGGTTTGCACAGGTCGTATTGGAGAGGGCGATGTCGCCGCCCGTATTGGTGGTGCAGGTGTTGATGGTTCCGCCGACGTCGTATTTGCCGCTACTGTTTTTCGAGCCTTTGGCGACGAGGAGGGCGTCGATACGAGTAACACCTTCTGCAATGTTGATATTTCTTGCAATGATGATGGCTTGCGGGACTCCACGGTTCGAGAAGGCTCCGCCGACTTGGAGGTTTTTCGTAATCGTGAGGTCGGAATCGATGTTGATGACATGGACGCCGCTAGAGATATAACTCGGGAGGGCGGAATACTCAAGGGTGCTTGAGGCGAAGTATTCGGTGAGGTTGTTTATGTAGTCGGCGCGAGCGCTGACGTTCGAATTTCCGAGTTGCTCGTTTTTGTTCGAGCTGGCGCATTTGGAATTTGTAATCGTTAGCGGACTGCGCGTGCAGACGGATGCGGAATCCGGAGTTCCATTTTGCAAGACGGCGCCGGAAGAGATGCCGTGGATGGGTTTTTGGCTGGCGATGATGGCGAAGTCTGCCCAAGAACCGAAGCGAGTGTTATTATAGGTCGTTTGGGAGGTCTTGATGCCGCCGGCGGTAAGGACGGAGCCGCCTTTGACCGCGAGAGACGGGTTCTTAGAGATGCTACGGCAAGTACTTTGGGAAATATAATAGCGGTTCGAATAGTTTACGGAAGTTCCGGACGGGGAGCGGTAGTCGCGGATGGCGATGGCGACGCAATATTTGTCGCCGACGTGGACGCTACCGTCTTTTGGGACGGTGATGGTTGAGGTTTGGTAGGAGAGTTTATAGCTCTGCCGATTATAGACGTGCTTGAAGGCGGCGGCGGTATCGGCGGCGTTGCTTGGTTCGCCGAGGGGGTTCGGGTCGGTGCCGGATTGGCGGAGTTTGGGGGCGTGAGATGAGTCGGTACTTGAGAGAATAGTGCAACTATTTCCGGCGATGGAGCGGTAAACCGAGCAGAGGTCGGAGACGTTTTTATGTTCCATGGTAATACCGCTTGCCTTAACGGCGTCTTTGGAGGCCGAAACGGGAATAACGTAGCTTAAAACCTCGACGTAGCGACTGTTGCCGGTGTGAGACGGGTCGGTGATGTATTCGTAGGCCGTACTGGGGCGAGAAACGTCGATGGTATAGCTGACGGTGAAACTGGTGTCGGGGGTCGTAACATAATTCGAGTTGAGTCCGACGTTGTTAGGCTCAATCGCGGAGATTTCGAAATGGTAGGGGCGAGTAACAGAATAGACGGGAGCGGAAGCGCGAGAGTCGTAGGACAGAGGAGTGACGGGAGATTTTTGTAGCTCGTCGTCGGTACAAACATGGTCGGTGCCGTTGCCGAGGTTGCAGGCGCGAGGAGCGGCGCTAACCTTTTCGGTGCGATCGTAGAATTGAGCTCCGGTGTGGCTGTTCGCCCAGTTCGAACCGTTGATATACATTTCTTGACGATAGACGTGTTTATATTGGACAACCCAAGCGCCGCGAAGGTTATAAGTTCCTTGGGCGAAGTTCTTGGTGTCGCCGGCAAGAAGCGAGTAGGTTCCGGAAAGGTTGGCGTTGAAGGCCGTGGATGTGCGGCCGTTGGTTTCGTTTGAGGAGAAGGTGTCGCCGGTGTTCTTATTATTGGCGTTGAGGGAGACGGGATAGCCCGCGATGGATTTTTCCCTATCGTAGATAGGATTAGTATAGGAGACAGTATTCCTTGTCCCGGGGAGGATTTCGCTACCGTAGAACTTGAGAAGGCTGTTGTTTGCGCCGGAAGCACCCAGGGCGGTGCCAACGTTATAATTACTGTTTCTATAAATTGACGGCTGATAAAACTTAACGTTGGCGTCGGTTTCGTCGAAATTGGTCGAGTTGCGGCCGGCGACGGTAAGATTATCGTGGCGGGTTAGGGAGTGGTCGAAGTAAAAGGTGGAGTTTAGCGAGGTGGTTTCGAAGACGGTGTTGCCGTAGGAGTTTGAAGCGCTCGTCGCGCGGGCGCCGTTCGTGGCGACGACGGTACTCCTAGTATCATCTTTAACGTCGATATAATGATGGACGTAAGATTGAACGATATTATTGCGCCAATACGGGTTTTTGAGTGTTACGCAAAGTGGAGAAGAATAGATGGTCGAGTTGTAACTCGTGATGGAGTCGGAGTAGGTATCGCGGTTTTGAGTGTTGGTTGCGGTTTTGTAGCTCGTAATGTTATTGTAGGCGATGCGCTGACAGTGATAGATGTATTTCCCCTTGTTTGCGGCATTCAAAGTCCACTTTGGTTTGGCGGTGATTTCTACCGAGGCTTTTGCTCCGAGAGAGGAAGAGCCGGAAGTAGTGAGACGCGAGTTATCGTCGAGCGAGGCGGAGTAGTTAGAGTAAGAACCCCTAGTACAGGCTTCGTCTTCGCAATATTGGAGTTGCCAGTTGACTCTGGCGGATGGGACATAATAAGTCGTCGAAGCGGAGGAGGATTTGTCTTCGTCCGTCCTGGTAATCTTGTGTGTGAAGCTCGCGGTGTAGTTGCTGCTCGAGGGAAAGTCATCGACAAATGAGCCGTCAGAATCCGTACCGGTGCCGACGATACGCTTTTGGTTGTCGATAGTCGCAACGTGGTCCGGGTCGGAAGAATCACGGAGAAGTTTATCGTGGTCGTCGATGCGGGCGGAAGTGGTCGAGCCGGAGAAATTAGCATTGTAGGATTGGGCGGGGTTGGAAATCGTGATACACTTATACGTCGTTCCGGCGAAGTCGCGCTTGCTCACGGCGGCACTACTGTCGCTATCGCCAACCAGATCTACGTTGGTATCGTAGCGCATATAGAAACATTGGGTGTTAGAGTCGCCGATGTTGACGTCGACGGATTTTCCGGAGCCTGTGATTGCATGTGTTTGTTGATTAGTCAGTGCGTTGGAATTACTGCGAGATGCGTTGGTCCCAGGAATATTATTCCCGTTATAGCCACCGCTACTTGGAGCGTTCACGGCGTATTGAGAAAGGACGGCGCTCGTTGGCGAATTGTTGGTACGTTTAATAGTATAGGTCGGAGTCAAGGTAAAGCGCCCGCGGAGACCGTTGCCCGTGCGAGAATCGGCGGAGCCGGAAAGTCCCGTTCCGCTAGCAGCGGAAATTGAGGCGGAGAAAGTGGCGGTGTATTTTCGGGGGTTATAAACTTTGACGCATTTGGAGACCCTACCGGAGAAATCCTGGCTTCGAATGACGCTATCGGAGAGGGTGTAGCCGACGGAGGAATCGAAAGATAGGTAGAAATAGTAGGTGTTGGTTTCGCCGTTTCTGACGGTGATATTATAGTCGGCGGGAGTGGTTTTAGAATTGCCATTGGTTAGAGTTGCAACCATATTTGCGCCGGGAGATGATGGTTGCGACGCGTTCGAGTAATTGTAGCGCGAAGCAGCGGAGGAAGGAGTGCCGTTGGTGCGAGTAACGATGTAGCTTGCGGAAAGTGCGTAACTCGTATCGTAGCCGTTACCGTGAAAAACTTGACAACCACCCGAATCGGCTTTAGCGGTTAGATTTCTTGAAGAGACGGGGATTGAGCCGGCGAAGCTGGCGTAGTAAATCGCCTCCCACTTGGCGTAGAGGGTTTTAGCTCCGGAAACGGCGATGGTTTGGCCTCCGGAATAGGAGGTTCCGGTTCCGTCGGCTTTGTCGTTCCAGCCACGGAAGATGTAGCCAGAACGCGTCGGCGCGGCGGTGCTGACCGTGAGATTACTGCTGCTGCTTTCGGTAGCGCCACTACTAGTCGTGCCGGGGGCGTTAGCGCCGCCGTTGGCATTGTAGGAGATCGAATGATTATATACGCGAGCCCACTTAGCGTAGAGAGTGGTGTCGGCGCTGACTGTTATACTACCGTTGGCCGCGTAGCTGGTGCCCGTACCATTAGACGCAGTATTCCAACCCTTGAAGTTATAGCCGGAGAGGGTTGGTACGTCCCCGGGAATTCTGATTTGGCAACCGGAGCCGGAGTCGCTGCATGTTTGGTTACCGAGTTTTCCGGAAGGTTTATTGCCGCCGTTGGCGTTATATGATAGAGTGCGGGTAACGCTTCTTTTCTCTCTCTGCATCCAGGCGACGGATTGACCGTCATGATTCTTGGTTCTATAAACCTTATAGACATATTGTTCGTCATCTATCGATAGGTACGCGTTGCGAATTGCATTCATGGCGTTTATGATATTGGTTTGCGATTTGTTCTTTTTGTTGTAAAGATACTCGTTGTCAGAACTGTCGCTTGGCCAGCTGTCGTTTATATCGGCGAACATTAAGTGTGCAGCCACATAGTAGTCGCCCGACGTTACGCAACTACCTTTGCAATTTTTCGCCAATGCCGTGAATAAACTATACTGCCAATAATTACTCGCGAGATAAGACAACGGGCCGCCGGGAGCGAGAGCGAGAACCTTTTTGGCGTCTTCGTTATTCCATTCTTCGTAGTCAACATCGATACAACTACCGGCTTCCACTGGCGACCAGCTGGCCGGAGTGGCACAGTAAGCGACATAATCATTGACGGCGTAGTGGTAGGTACTATGGCTTGACGAACCGTTGCTGCCATAATTTGTCTTGCCGCCTTCATTGCATAACGTGACTTTGGCGGCGGAGGCGTCTTTAGGGGATAGAAAAGATAAACTGAACGCTATCGCGACGACGGCGAGGACAATCCTTAGAGAGTTCAGTTTTCTTCGACTATTCATTTTCTAGCTCCGCTAAAATGCTTCGGTAATATTCGATTTCTTCTTCGTCGTCACTTAGGCCGATGATTCTGTTTATTGTTGAGACGCGCTTCGACGTTTGGTTTAGGTGGTAGTATAGTCGCTCAAGATAATGAAGAGCGCTCAATTTGGCGTCAATATCGGCGTTCGACGCGATAATGTCTTCGACGATGGCCTCCACGTTTTCCGGATTGCCAGTGGCGGCGGCGATGTTGACGAGGCATTGGAAGGCGATATTGCGGTTGTTGCTGGCGGTTTTATATTGTTCCAGGCAATAAGCCTCGTGTTTCGGGGTGTCGGGGGTTGCGACTTTTTCGATTCCGTACATGCGGACATAGTAGTCGATAGACTCGAAGTGTTCCTCGCGCTTTCGTTCGAGATAGAAATAAGTGGCCGTAACCGTGAGCGCAACAACGGCGACCATGCCGAGTCCGACAAGGATGTATTTTGGCCGTCTTTTTCGTTCCTCCATAACTATTTTATTATAGCATAAACGTTATAAAATTAGCAAAGTTTATTTGCTACATTTGCTCGCGAGGGCGTCGCGACGGGTTTCCGCGGTCTCGAGGGGGAGCGAGAAGTTTTTGAAGTTGTTTGCGAGGGAGACGGCGGCGCGATAATAATCGTATTTTCCGCAAGTGTCGAGGTAGCGCGGGAAGATAGTCTCAAAGGAGGCGTTCGCGGATTCCCAGTCTTCGTTTTTTATATAGACAAGAACCGCGCTTAACTTGTTTTCTTCGTTCGCGCGAAGGTCGGGGTCGTCGGCGGAGGCGTCGATGTATTCGCTAGTGGCCTCACGGCCGGTCGGATTAACGAGCGGGTCGTCGCCAAAATTTTCGTCGGCCGAATTCGATTTGGGGAGGAAGACGACGAGGAGAACGGCGATAACGACCAAGACAGCAGAAAAAACAACCGCGAAGGGCGAAGTTCCCTTTTTGCCCTTCGGGTTTGCCTCGACGACGTTTTGCATCAAATCGCGAGATTCGCGAGAGCGGGAGCGACGGATTCCTTGCGCACTAAACTCGGTTTCCGTCTCGCCGAAGGGATCGAGTTGGTTTATTTTCTTTGGTCGCGTCGCCATTAGTTCCCGGCTCCGGATTCTTCTTGCGCGGGGGCGGGGGCAGATTCGGAGTTGGAGACTTCTTCTTCGTCCCAGAACTGATTCAAGACTTCGTCGACGAGAGCGTTATATTCGTCGTAGGAAGCGCTGTCGCCGCTTTGATTGTAAAGGTAAGTATAGGCGCTATAAAGGTTGAAAAGTTGGCGATGGGTCAGGGAGGAACGTTCGATTTCGTTTAAGAGAGACTCGGCTTCGGAATATTTTCCTTCGACGGTGCGGACGTTGGCGATGGAGAGTTTGGCGTCAAGAACGTCGTCGCTCGAGGCGGAGGAATTGTCGATGGTTTCTTGTTGGTGAGCGATGTAGTCGTCAACGGCATTTTCCGATTCCGGGTCCGGTTCCCAGATGACTTCGGAAAGGTCGCCTTCGGGGGCTTCGGGCGCGGCAGCTTCTTCACTCGGCTTTCTCAAAACGAAGAAAAGTACAACGGCGACAACCGCAATAAGTAAAACCGCGCCACCGATAAAAAACGGGAGAAGATTGCGTTTTCTTGTTTCTGCGACGGGAGCGCGGTTGAGTTTTTTTAGCGCGTCGAGGTTTTCCGGCGTGAGGCTATCTACCGGGACTTTAGAGGGATTTTCATTAGCATTATTCATGATTAAAGTATAAACGCTAATGGAAAAATTTTCAAGCGCGTCTTCATGCGCCGAAGAGGAACGAGACCCACTCGGCGAAATTTGAGGGTTTGGGCGGGTCAGAAGTTTCAAGAGTTTCTTTTTCGGAGGAATTGTCGCGGGATTTGGCCGATTCGGTGTTTTCGGGGAGATAAACTAGGCGTTCGCCGTCGAGAATCTTGTTGCCCTTGGCGCGGGCGGAGAGTTCTTTATATTCCACGGAATCGTAGTAAAGGTTTTCTACCTCCAGAGTGTCAACTTCGAGTTGAAGAAGCTCGCGTTCCTTTTCCCTGGCCTCGAGTTTTTGGGAAAGTTCCCAGTTTTTTGACGTGGCCGCAAGGGAGCTATAAGTCCAGAAAAAACAAGCGGCGATGGCGATGACAAAAATGACGTTGTCGAAGGAAAAATAATCGTGTTTGATTCGAAAATAGAAACGGCGGAGACTCGTCTTCAATTTTTCCATTAGTTTTATTATAACAAAAAATAAGCCGGTGGGGCTTAAAATGGTAGGGCAGGTTGGAATCGAACCAGCATTGTATCCTTAGAGGGGATATGTCCTATCCGTTGAACGACTGCCCCAGATAAAACTATATATATTATATACTATTCTTGGGGTTTTGAGAAGTAATATTCGACGCTACCCGGAGTTTTGGCGGAAGCTAAAAGATGGTTCTTTTCGAGTACCTTTTTGGTTTGGCGCGCGACGCCCGGGCCGGAGTCGATAAAATCGGCGTTCGGGAAATAGGCCTTGAGTTCGCGCAAAACGAACGGATAGTGAGTGCAACCGAGGACGACCGCGTCGGTAGAGCTTAGTTCTTCTTTAGAGAAATTACGTTTTAGAGGTTCGAGACAGTTGTTGATTTTTGTCTCGTCTTTAAGTTCGATTGCTTCGGCGAGGCCGACGAGCGGAAAGGTAACGATTTTTTGGGACGGATGGATGTTTTTTTTGATTAGTTCATTTAGGCGCTTGGAGCGAATCGTGGCGCTCGTTCCGAGGATGAAAATGGAATTATTATTTTTGGCGCACGCGGGCTTTACTGCCGGCTCGGTGCCGATGAATGGAAGCCCGGGAAAGGACTCGCGCAGGAAGCCAATCATGCGCGTCGTGGCGGTGTTGCAGGCGACGATAATCAGTTTTACATTTTTTTCGATTAAAAATTCCGCGGCGCGTTTTACGATGGTTTTTAGTTCTTCGTCGGACTTGTCGCCGTAGGGGCAGTTTTTAGAGTCGCCAAAATAGATAAAGTTTTCGCTTGGCAATAGTTTTTTAGTGGCGGTAAGAATTGTTTTTCCGCCAATTCCGGAATCGAAAACTCCGATTGGTCGGTCGTCCATTATTTCGCCGGTTTTTCGAGTTTGTAGTAAATTGACGGAGCAAAGCGAATAGGCGCAAGCAACGGTTGGGCGACTTTTTCCATCCTCGTTAGATTCTTAACGCCGAAGAGTTTTTTGAGTTTCGCTGAGCGGAAGTTAGAAACGGAAAGGACGCGGAGAATCTTGAAGCCTTGGTTCTTGAACAGACTTTCCATGTATTTTGGATGGTAGTTATACATTTCAAGTTCTTTAAGGTAGGACGGCTTTCGGTCGAAAGGGTTGATGTCGGACTTTTTGAACCAGTAGCGCATCATCTTTGGCAGAGTTTTCTTGCTTGCGACTTCGATTACGGCGACTCCGCCGGGCTTGAGGATTCGGTATAGCTCTTCGATGACTTTTGGCATATCCTTGAAGTGGTGCGTCGCGCGAATCATCATTAAGGAGTCGAATTCTTCGTCCTTAAACGGTAAGGCGTAAATGTCGCCGGCTTTAGTGTTGATGCGGTCGCCATAAGTCTTCTTCGCGTCGGCTAGCTCGGTTTTTGAGTAATCGAAAATGGTGGATTTTTTCGCTCGAGAAATATATTCGTCGGCGAGGCGACCGTAACCGCCGGCGATGTCGACAAAATTCTCCATCGCGTCCGGGAGGAGTTTCCGGATTGCCATTCGGTCGGCGAGATCTTCATATTCCCGTCCGCTGTTATCCCAGAATTCTTTTTTATAATCGTAACCGTTATAATCGGCAATAATTTTATGGTCAGGATTTTTGTCACTCATGGACACCATTATATCACAAACCCATTTACTTCTTTTGAATATGGACGAGATGGGAAATTAAATCGAGTTCGTCCTTCGGGGTATCGACGAGAGGGAAGGTATAGGTCGTCTCGTCGCCAACCGTCGAGAGGCGAATTGTCCCGAAGTGGAAAAGATGGTCGATTATTCCGTTTTGTTTGAACGAGACGTCTTCGATTTTGGAGAGTTCGATAATGTTTGAGGATTTTACGAACGGGGACTGGGCGGAGAAGTGGAAAATGCGCTTGTTGGTGACGAACATCTTGTTGTTAAGATAAACCTTGGAGACGACAAGCCCCATGATGAGGACGATTATAAGAAGAAGGACCACAAGAAGCCAAAACGAGCTTACGGCTTCCGGCTTTAGGGAGATGTTCCTCGACAAGGCGCCGATACTGGTCGCGGCGGCGCTACCAAGGAGGACAAGAATGGCGAGAGCGCCAATCCAGAGAAGAATCAGGCCGACCTTTGAGCGAGTGATTAGCAGTTCGACATATTCGCCTTCCTCAAGCGCAAGAAAGGGGAAATCTTTTTTCGAGCGACCGTGGCGAATTCGGGCTAGGGACGTTTTCATGAATTTATCGTATCATGATTTGACAAAAAAGTAAAAATCGCGTATAGTTAAAGGGTTATACGGTACCGTAGCTCAGATGGTTAGAGCGTGGGACTCATAAGCCCAAGGTCACTGGTTCGATCCCAGTCGGTACTACCATTAATTTGAGCTAAAATCGCCCGGTTAGGGCATTTTCTTTACTTCCCCCGCCAGGTAAAAAGAGCCGAGGACGATGAGGGGGATTTTTTCTTTTGCGCTTCTTACTAGCGCGTGGATGATTTGTTTCTTGAAGTCTTCTTTTGTTTCGAGGTTTTCAAAGCCGGCGCGAGAAAAAGCCGTTTGCATGAGTGCGAGGTCCGATTTTTTATAGTCGCTTGGTTTGGTTAGGAAGACTTTTTGGAAAAGTTCGGATTGTTTGAGAATTCTTGCGATTTCCGAAACGTTTTTGTCGCTTGCGCAGCCGAATAAGAGGTTGCCGCTAATGTTTTCTTGTTTCATGCGGAGTGTAACCGCGCGGATGCTTTCCGGGGTATGGGCGCCGTCGATGAGGAGAAAAGGGAGTCCGGGGTAGGTCTTTGGAGCTTCGATTTTTTCGAACCGCGCTGGGAGATTTAGGGTTCTTTTCGCCCCCGCTCTTATGGTTGCGCGAGGAATTGAGGGGACGCCTTTTGCTACGGCGAGGCGGGCGATGTTCATGTCGATTTTATAGTAGTCGCCGTTTCCGCGAGGGACGTAGTTGATGGACGTTTTCTTGCCCTTTGCGGCTTGGCGGAAAACTCCGTAAACATCGCAGTTTTGAGGTGAGGAGACTATGGGGACTCCGGTTTTGAAGGTTCCGGCTTTTTCTCTTGCGATGCTGGTTCTGGTTGAGCCGAGGATTTTAGTGTGTTCAAGTTCGACAGGCCCCATCGCTACGCAAACCGGCGTTACAACGTTGGTCGGGTCGAATCTTCCGCCGAGTCCGACTTCGTAAACGGCGTAATCGACTTTGGCTTGACGAAAAACAAGCATGGCGAACAGAGTGACTAGTTCGTCCCAGGTGATTTCGGTTTTTTCGAGCTTGTTTTCTTTTAGGATTCGGACAATTCCACTTTTTAGTTCTTTGAAGGCGGCGTCGTAGATTTTTGGGGCGAAGGGTTCGCCGTTTAGGGTTATGCGTTCGGAAAAATGCACGACGTGTGGAGAAACGAGTAGCCCGGTTTTATACCCGGCTTCAGTCAGAATGGCGGAGATTCCGGCGGAAATCGTCCCCTTCCCTTTTGAGCCGGAGACGTGGAAACACGGCGCAAAACGCTCCGGGTTTTTGAACTCGTTGCAGAGAAGCTGCATGGTTTTTGGCTTCTTGCGGCGCTCTTCCGGGGTTAGGGCTTCGTGCGTGAAGTCGTCGAGCCATTTATTCAATGATTTCAAATCTGGGTCCATGCAATTTTATCGCTTTATGCCTCTATAATTATTGCTGCCTATAATTATAACATACGCACAGGGCGAAAAGGGCTTTTGGAGGGGCGGAGATGTGATAAAATAAAAGCGTGAACAGTTTAATAAGGAAAGGTTTAGGCGAGGCGGTGGCGATAAGACGCTGATGGCTGAAAAAAGATATTATGAGTGAAACTATTTCATCGAGTGAGGGGCAACAGGATAATGACTCGCCGTGGAGCGAAGAAAACATGAAGGATGCGCCGGAATTTGCCGGTGAGAAAAAGTTTATAAAGTTGGAAGAAATCGCGAATCTTTGCGATTTTGACAACATGATGATTTATGGGCATGGCACGGCTTCGGCGGGAGATGGCCACGAAGTCGTTGAGAGCATTTTTGATGAAGGCGTGAAAGGGTTTGAGTCGCTAGGGAGTATGATTGGCGAGGACAGAGGTAGTCACACTGTCGGCTCGACGGATTTGACGGATAATGCGGTTGGGCTTTGGAGCCCGATGGATGGTGAGCTTGATTTTCAAAAACTGAAAGAAAAACTAGACCATTGGCCGCACAGGGACGCGAAAAATGTTATTTTGATGCGATTTCCGATTGAGTATTATTACGCATATACAGAGTTTCCTAGCGAACGGACGAGAGCGTATTTTACCGAGCACGAGGACAAAAATGGCCAGGCGACGAATTATATTGACCGAAGGTTTATCATCGGAAATTACGATGCGGAGACGGGGGAGGTCGAGCTTAATCCACACTTTGAGCCGAACATTACCGGGGATTTTAAGAAAGAGCTTGATGAACGATTGGCGGAAGTGCAAGAACAAACGGCAGAGAGGCACGAGGAGGTCGAAAGGGGTGGGTTGCTTAGATTCGAGCGCGACGATTTAGGCGAAGAAGGGGCGGAAAATGACACGGACGATACCTTTGACGAATGGGACGAAGAGGACTGGTAATAGGGTGAAGGCGGTAAATGGTTATGTTGGCATTGACAATTTTGATATAATATGCTATAATAATGGTAGTGAAGTGATTTAATACTGCACAGGACATTACTATCGTTTTTGGAGCGTCATGGCGAATTGCCTGGCAGCGTAGAGGGTAGGATTATATCGTATGTTCTACGCTGCTTGGCAGTAAAATCTACAGGAAGAGAGGAATAGTGCATGGATTGGAAAGCGTTGAGACGACAGAGAATAAACAGGCAGATTGAGGCCGTACAGGCCAAAATCGACCTGCTGTCAGGAAAAACGGTAGCCGACGTAAAAGCGTTGGCGGCCGGGTTTGAGAGCCCGGACTTCCCCAAAATTGGGGTGCCGGAAGACTCTTGGACCGGGGCTCCAGAGCCCCTCGACGAGTCCTCGTTCGGACGAAACCCCGACGCAACCACTTTCAATTACTGTGGTTGGTGCAAATACGCTCAGCCCATGCTGAGCAGGTGTAACTACGGCATCGAGTCCTACTGTGGGCTGATGCCGGAGGAGCACCGTAGGATGGCGCATTTCAACACGCCTTGCGAGCTTATTAGCGGCAATCAAAAACTCATGGACGCCTGCGTCGCCCACCTGAAGGATGAGCTCGATAAGCTCGAAAATAAAAAACGCGAGCTTGAGCGCATCTAAAAACGATTACCCGTACCCCCTACAAGAAATAACGTAGGGGGTGATTTTTTGCCTCAAAAAAGAGATAAACGAGTTGCGGTTTTACTTACATGGCAAGTCGTCAAAAAAGGCCCAAAGGACCATTTTTCGATTGTCCTTCGGGCCTGTTTATCATATTTTCTTTCTAATTCCTTTTTACCACATATGCTAAATTAGTAAAGTCTATTTTACGAAGTGACTAAAATCTAAAGTTCGTAAAGTCTATTTTACTAACTTTCTTACGTCATGCAGCCGCTTTTTACTCAAAAATCCCCATTTGCACAGTGGATATTAAAAGGGGATTTCCTCGGTATATATTCACTTGTTGCCATGATCTAATTGTGCCACAAGTTCGATAAAATCAAGATATATTTGGCACTTTGGCAAAGCTGGACGTGATTAATTCTATTGAGCCGCATTACCCCCTATGTGAAAAATTGTCAACACTGTGCAAGTAAGGATTTTAATAAGTAAATCCTTCAGAAAAGGGGGCTTTCCCCAGCGTTATGTTATGTTGTGTTGTGTTAGTTGTGTTATGCAAATGTTATGGTGGGGACGAATTGGGCAGGCATTAACGATCTACATTAAAAATATTCAGGGAAAGTTAAGTCATGTTATAATAGAAGCATAAGTATTATAGAAAGGAATTCAATGGAGCAAAATGCAGATACTGGAGTGCCAATGACGCCAACAGTAGATAACAAGCAAAATAGTAGAAATGGCTTAAAAATCACTACTGCCATTGCGTGCATTGCGGCGGTCTGTGGTATTGGGTTTGGCGTTTACGGTATGATGCAGAGTTCGCAAAAAGATAGCCAAATTTCTGACTTGAAAGTTCAAATCAAAGAAGATGATGGCACAATTACCACTATTGAAACTCCCAAAATTGAAACCACAACAAATAATGGAACAACCTTAACTATTACTGATACAGCCAAAGTTAGCGGCGGTCCTTATATTGAAAACGGATACTTTTATGTGCCTAAATGGGGTGTAAAGTACAAACTTTCTAATGATTTGACCGAATATGGCTTTTCGGTCATGGAGAATAGTGAGGACCATACATTTGGTGAATACCTGATTGGAATGTCCGCTGTCAGAAAGAGCGATAAAATTACAAACCCACAAGCACAGTATTTTGATGATATTATGACTTGTTCTATGATTACGGTTTCTAGAATTACAAAAGAAAAATGGGACTCTCTTCAGCCATATGGCGGTCCGGCGGCGGTAGTAGAAGAAGGCGACTATGTCTATATTCTCTATGATTATAATAAATACTACTGCGATTTATCAGAGGATAGAACAAATGCTGCCTCTGAAATCATTTTGAATGACATCCTCTCAAATCCGGAAAATATTTAGTAGTTTTAACTTTTAAAAAGCGTCTCAGACTTTATTTGTAGTGGTTTTTTATGTGACCAAGTTGTTTAGGGTATTAGCAGACGATTTTATAGGGATGAAACGGCGGTTTTTGTCCCTTTTTTATGTAAAATCGGTGCAAGATTACACTCTAGAACTTGCAAGGTGCTTAACAGAAATTTACTACTAAAAAATCGGCCAAAAAGCCGACTCATATAAAACCTGGTGGGGGCGGTTGGGTTCGAACCAACGACCAAGCGGTTATGAGCCGCCTGCTCTAACCCCTGAGCTACGCCCCCGTAGCGTGGATTACAGTATATAATATAGCATATTTTTGGGGTTTAGCCTAGCCGAAAAGGATGGTGACGATGAGGGGGAGGGTGAGGACGGAGCAGAGGGTGGAGATTACGACGAGTTCGGAGGATTCTTCGACGCGACCGCCGTATTTTTCGGCGAAAAGACCGAGAGAGGTGGCGGTAGGGAGGGCTTGGATGAGGGTGCAGACGACGACTACCTCGCTCGGGAAGCCGAGGAGAACTAGGAGTCCGAAAGTTATGACCGGAGCAAGAGAAAGCTGAATTAGAGAGATGACGAGGAGCCGCCAGGATTTGAGGGTTTTCTTTAGATTGGCGCTAGACAGCATATAGCCGATGCAGAGGAGGGAGAGGGGCGTGGTGGCGCCGGCGACGTATTTAACGCTTGAGGAGAAGACGGCGGGGAGTTCGACGTGAAAAAGAAAAATCAACATACCGAGAAGAACGGCGAGTATGTTTGGGTTTAGTAGGGTTCTTCTTAAAAAATGTTTCGACCCGCCACGCTTAAAGAGCCAGATTCCATAAGAGAAGAGGGCGAGGTTAAAAGCGATGATGAAGCCGCAATACGGAATAATTCCCCCGTCGCCGAAAGTCGTCGAGATAATCGGGTAGCCGAGGAAAGTTGCGTTGTTAAAAATGAATGCGAATTGCGCTTCGGAGGCGAGGGACTTATGCCAAAAACGTTGGCTAAAAATAAGTTTCGAGAGAAAGATTAACGCTAGCATAACAATAAAACCGGCAAGAAGACCGAGGAAGAAGAGGTTTAATAAACCTTCGTCGGCAAAGACGGGAAAGGCGGAGAAAAGCGAGGCCGGCATAAAAACCGAGAGCAGCAGGTTGACGAGTTTTTTGTTGGTGGGCTCGTCGATGAAGTTTTTCTTGCCGAGAAAAAAGCCGAGGAGAATAATAAGGGCGATGACGCCGAGGGAAGCGTAAAAATTATCTAGGTTTAGTCCCATGATTCTATTATAGCATAAGAAAAATCCACTATGTCCAAAGGTCTAAACATGGTGGATTTTAGAATCTTGTGATTGAATTTAAGCTTTTTTCTTTAGGGTTAAGAAACCGTTGCGCGGGTTCTCGTTAACTTCACGATCAGAAGGAAGATCGCAAGGAGTACCCTTGCCACCTTTTTCGGTCTTAGTGAAGAAATAAATCGTCTGAGGCTTGCCACCGCGGAGCGTAACTTCGGATTTGTGAAGATAGTACTTTACGCCTTTGCTGTTAGTATGTTCATAAGCCATTAGCTTATCCTCCTTTAGTTATTGTAGTTTTATCTTATTATTCTTCGACAGGGGTGTCAAGGGGTTTTAAGAGTTTTTCATTAAACTTAAGGTAATTTCTAGGCACGCCCAGATAAGAAAGCGTATAAAAATTACAACACCTAGCACAAGCGTAATCAAAATTACAAAGCCGGAGGCGGTCGGGGCCCAGACGGGAGATACATATTCGCGGCGGTAAAGCTCGGTCGAGGGGAGATTAACCTTGACGGTTTCACTCCCGAGTTCAGAGGCGGGGTATTTAGCAAGCTCGGATTGCCAACAAGCGATGTGCTCGGGGGAGTTCCAGGACCAACCGTTCGCGACGGCGAGAGGTTGGCAGACGGCGGAAGCGGCGGCGTAGATATTCCCGTTGGGATTATTGTCGTTAATCTCTGCCTCTGACGCAATGCGGAGGGCTTCGGAGGCGGCGGTTAGATAACTTTGCTCAAGATAAAAGGCACCGGTGCCGAACTCGATTTTTTTATCACCATTCAAATCGACGATGTTGATGACGATATTGCTAAAAACGAAACTTTGAAGTTGGTTTAGTCTGTCGGCGAGGACAACTTCGTTCCCTTCCTTGTCGGCGGCGAGAACGGCGGCGCGGAGATTAACCATGGTTATATGGTCGAAACGAAGCAGAGTGGCGGAAACAAAAACGAGAAGAGTAAAAACTAGAAAGAGTTGCCAAGTTTTTACGCTGCGAAGTTTTTTTAGTTTAATGGTTAAATCTTTAATTCGTTTACCACCCATGAGTTATCTTAATTATAACACAAACGCGTGATATAATAAGAAAATGAGAGTCTTTATTTCTGGAATATCGGGGGTCGCCATGGGGCCGTTAGCGCTTGGCGCAAAATCGCTCGGGATGGAAGTCTTCGGCTCCGACCTTCACGAGGGGCTAGTTACAAAAGAGCTTCGTGAAAATGGGATTGAAGTTTTTATCGGAGAACAAGATGGGGAATATTTGAAGAAAAAAGTTGAAGAGGCCGGAGGGGTGGATTGGTATGTCCATACATCGGCAGTGAGGCCGGGGAACAAAGAACTCGCTACGGCGCATGAACTCAAGTTGAAGGTTTCTAAACGTGATGAGTTTATTGAAAAAATCGTCGAGGATTACGGTTTGAAGATGATTGGCGTTGCGGGGACGCACGGAAAGACGACGACGACTGCCGGGATTTTATGGCTGGCGCTGAAACTTAAACTCCCGGTTTCTTGGCTCGTGGGTTCGACGCTAGGGTTTGCGGGGGCGGGGAAGTTCGTCCCGGGAGCAAAATACTTGATTTATGAGGCGGACGAATACGACCGGAACTTTCTCGCTTATCATCCATGGCTTTCGGTAATTCCCTCGGTGACTTATGACCATGCGGACATTTATAAAACCGAGGAGGAATATAAACAGGCGTTCGCACAATACATTAAACAGAGCCGAAAAACCATTACGGAGACCACGCTAAAATCAAAAGTTAAGCTCGCGGGGGAAGTGAGGAGATTTGACCTTGCGCTCGCCGTTGAGGCGGTTAAAGAGATGGTGAAAGAGGAAGGGCTCGGAGTTTCTGAAAATGAGTTGATTGAGATGATGAATGAGTTCCCGGGAGTGGCGCGAAGAATGGAAAAACTTTGCGACGGGCTCTATACGGATTATGCGCACCACCCGGAGGAAGTGTCGGCGACAATTGAGATTGCGCGGGAAGAAATGAAGCTTACGGGAAAAAAGGGATTAGTCGTAGCCTATGCACCGCTTCAAAACGCAAGACAATACGACGTAATAAATGATTATTATGAGATTTTTGATAAGGGGGTAGACAAATTGTTTTGGCTTCCGACGACGCTGCTTCGAGAAATCCCGGGGCAAAGGGTGATTCCGCCGGCAGAGTTCATAGGGAAACTAAAAAATCCGGAAATTGCAGAAGTGGCCGATTTTGACGAAAAATTTGTTTTGAGAATTAAAGATTATCTTACGAGAGGATATTTAGTGGCGTTTTTGTCGGGTGGGGCGGGGGACGACTTTATGCGAGAGCATTTTAAGCAGGATTAGAAGCCGAGTAGGTCGCTCGATAAGGCTTTTCCCCCGAAAGGCTCGTCGGAATAATCATTAAGACGGTCGAGCTCTTTTTTCAGGTTTTCGAGATATTCGTCGAGGGATTCTTCGGTTAATTTTCCAGAGTCGGGGAAAGCGTATTCGCCGGGGTCTTTGTCTTTTTCGGTTTCTTCTTTTTCGGGGAGGAAACCAGGACGGGAACGGTCAAGGTAGATGTCGCCGGAATCGTGGTAGATTTTTAGGGAAACGAAGGTGGCGATAAAGGTGATTAAGGTGGCGCCGAGGCCTAGAAGAATTAGATTGCGACCACCGCGGGAGAGGCGCGAGGTATTCTCGGGTTCGGAGGTTGCATTTTCTTTTTTTGTTTCGGTCATTTGAGAGATTCCTTGAGTTTTTCGACGTGTCCGACGGAATCTAGCATGAGCGAGTTCAAGAGTTTAAGGTCTTCGGCGACACTCGTGCGTTTTTCGCGGGTCTCGAGAAGTTTTTCGTAAAATTGTTTTGGTTCGAGCCGGCAGTCGATCGCGATTAAGTCTTCGAGAGATTTGGAATAATCGACAAAATCGTCGGAAAAGTTGGTGCGCTCGGTCGCGAAGGACGATTGGAGCTTTGAGAGATTGGGGTTTGAGAGGTCGTTGTTAACCAAGCGAAGGTTGAGGGGTTTTAGGAACTTTGAGGAGACGGTTTCATAAATCGCACCGAAATAAGTCCGGGCGCGAGAATCGGCGCGTTGGAGGTTTTTGAGATTCTGACGAATCGAGGAGCAGTTGTCGGCGATTCGAGCAGAGGTTTCACCTGAGAGCTCTGCGGTTTTCGTATCGGTGGCGAAAGCGACGGTCGGGATAAATGCGAAAAGCACGACGAGGGCGAGGCAGAGTTTAGATTTCATAGAGCCCTAGGTGTTTCTGGCCATCGTAAATCAAGGTCGGGATGCCCTTAATTTTGATTTGGTTCTCGGCAATGTCTTTGACTTTACTTAAAATGTCTTTGACTTCGTCGGACTTCTCGAGCCTTGAAACTTCCTTAATGTCGTCGTCGGTTGCACCGAATTCTTTAAGGTAAGATTTTAGGGCAACCTTGGCTTCCTTGACGTCGAGAGAGGCCAGGTAGCTTTGGACGAGTTGCCCGGAGTCGGTTTTTCCGGTGAAAATTTTGTTTAAGAGTTTTAGGGAGAAGTGCTTGGGAGACTCGGAGTCTTTTTCGAGTAGAGCGGTGGCGTAGAAGTAGCGGGAGATTAAATCGGAGTTTGCGAATTTAAGTTCGCCCTCCGAGGGTTCGATGGGGTAGAGGAGAAAAGCAACCTTATGCGTTTCGAAGAAGCCGGATTCGAGTTGGTTTCTAAAACTCATCATACAGGCAGAGCAACCGGGGTCGAGAAGGTCGAGTGCGACTTTTGCGTCTTCTTTTGGAGGGTTCTTCGAGTCGTCAAGAATGCCCGCGTCGGCGAAAACGGTCGGCTCGATAAGGTATTCTTCGGCGTTCCAGGTTTTTATGCGGTCGGGGACGGCGGCGAAAATGTCGCCCCATTCCGTAAACCAGCGACCGGTTTTTTCTACTATATTCGCATTGTCTTCTTCTTCGCCGAGGGAGCAGACTTCGCTACCGAGAGTGCAGGCGGAAGGTTGCGTTACGTTGCAGGTGCCGAGCGCCCAGAGAGCGAGAAGGGATTTAATGGACGTTAAGACTGCCCAAGCGAAAACGACAACAAAAATCACGGAGAAAACCTCGATGGCGATAGAAAGAGGGCGAACCCAGTTGGGGTGCTTTAAGATAATCTTCTTTAAGAGGGTGTTTTTCACATCGTCTTTGAAATTCGTGTCGCATTTTTGGAGCCGGACTTTTTTCCCGACACAACCGGCGGATTTTTTCATTACTTTCAAGTAGGCGCGTCCGAGGTCGCGCTTAAAAATGGAGATAATGGCGACAAAAATGCCGATTAAACCGAGAATGATAAAGGCAGCAATACAAACCATAGGATTATTATAGCACAAGGAAAAAAATATAGATGACTTTGGCGGAAAATCTGATTACTTTTAGCCCTTACTTGACTTTTTGTCAATTTTATGCTACTATATAAATATTATGAAGCATTTAGTCTCCACTACTCTTTTTTCTTCTCTTTTGGCTTTGGCAAGTTTTGCCCCGTCAGCGCACGCGGGCATTTTTGATCAACCGGGGGTTTGGCTTGGTCAACATACTTTTCTTTACCCGGATGTACCCGAATATTGCGCCCTCGATATGATGATGGGGCCGGAGTTCGATAACTATATATGCACGGCGAAGTTGGCGATTGACGGGACGGCCGCGACGCTAACCCTTGATGGCTATAACGGAAGCCCGATAGTGATTCAAGGATTCGAAACTGTCGATGTTATCTTGAAGAATTACAATTCGATTGGAACGCTTTGGGCTGGCGGAGATTATGGAATTAAAGCGGACGCCAAGACGCTTAATATCACCTCTGAAAATGGTAGCTTTCTAACTATTTCTAGCGATCAACACGGTATCGTCAACACTAAAGGCTCGGTTAATATCGGTCAAAACATATCTTTCTATATGACGCTCAATGCAAGTAACCCGGAAGATTTGCCGGATGTGTCGCTTGCGATTTCTACGCCTTATGATAAGAGCGTCACGGTTTATGACAACGATTATTTCGACATTACAAACAGTGAGGCAAACTATTTCATCGCGACGGGTGAGTTCAATAAACTATCTGGAACGACATCGCTTTCGGGATCGAACCGTTTTATGACAAAGAGGGGAGAATTCACAAATATCGAGGACGTCGTTTATGTTCCCGAGAAAGAGCAGACTGATGAGCCGGAAAACTCGGCAACGAATGAATCTGGCGACGAAAACGGAACCGGAAATGCTAGTGAGAACGAGTCCGGAACCGGAACAACGACGAGTACGGACAGTTCTAGCAATAATTCCGACAAAAGCGGCAATGCTGTCAGTGGGGCGACTAAGAAACCAGAAGCAAATACAACCCGAATTAGCGCCGAAAAGATAACAGCGGCAGAGAACAAAAATACATCTGAAAAGAAGACCGAAGTCGAGGCAGCAGGCGCCGTCAAAGAGGAGGGGGAAAGAATTGAGCTTAAAGAAGACGGGGCGAAAGAAAACGACTTTTGGCCGGGGCTTATGCTCGCTATCTTGCTTGGCGGTGGACTCGGCGTCGTCATTAACAGCCTCCGTGTTCGCACGAAAATCCTCGCGAGAGCGTAACGCTTTAATCCCCTGTGTGGTATAATGGGGAAATGAATGATTTTGAGTATCTTGAGAGGGGAAATGTTTATCTTGACGCGGCGTGCCAAAGCCTTCGGCCGACACCGGTAATTACGGCGCTTCGAGAGTATTATGAAAAGTTTAACTCCTGTGGGGAACGCGTTAAATACCCGTGGGGGATTGAAACCGACCGACGAGTCGAAGCAACCCGCGAGAAAATCTTAAAATATTTGAAACTTTCGAAACGAGAATACTTTGTTTCGTTTACACTCAATACTACCTATGGAATCAATCTGCTCCTGCAACAACTTGACGGGAGCAGATTTGATGTTGTAGTTACGAGCGATATTGAACATAATTCCCCGTTTCTGTCAACAATGACATTTGCGAAGAAATATGGTTTAACTCGGAAGGTCCTGTCTCGGCTAGCGGACGGGAGCTTGCCGGTGGATGAGATTCCGGAGAAGGCGGTCGTCGTCGTTAACGCCGCGTCGAATATTGATGGAAGAAAACTTGTCAATATTCGAGAGGTAGTTCGGAAAGTTCATAAAACGGGCGGGGTGATTATTATTGATGCGGCGCAGGCGATGGCGCACTCGAGCGAGGTTCTTCATAAGACCGAGGCGGACGCGATTTGTTTTTCCGCACATAAGTTATATGCACCGAGCCTTGGGGGGATGGTGGTGCGGAAAGACTTGCTTCCGAAAATCGAAACGTCGTTTATCGGGGGAGGAATGGTGGACGACGTCGATATGGAATCGTATCTGCTTTCGAGCGAGAAAAACCCCGAGCATCTTTATACGAAGTTTGAGTCGGGACTTCAGGCTTGGGGGGAGATTATTGCGCTTGGGGCGGCGATTGACTGGCTTTCTGGGCTCTCGAAATCTGACCACAGGAACTTGGAGGCGAATTATACAGAACTCTTTGAGTTCTTGAATTCGAGCGAGAAAGTGAAGCTCGTTAACATAGAGGCAAACCCGACGATGAGTTTCTTTATTGAGGGGGTGAATTCGCATCTTCTCGGGGAAGCACTCGGGGCGGAAAAAATCATGGCGCGGACGGGGTATTTCTGTGCACATTATTATCTTGATAAGGTGCGACATTTCCCGCCGCTCGTCAGATTTTCGCTCGGCTATCATAACCGGCCGGAAGATATAGAAAAAGTTAAAAAAGTAATGGAGAAAATAGTTTAATGGCTACCGAAAAAACTAAACAAAAGGGGAGATATTTAATCTTTGGGATTTTAAACACCGTTATAAATTACGGGATGTATGAAACGCTGGCGCTGCTTATCTTTACGGCGGAGAACCAGCTTTGGCTTGCGACGATGATTTCCGGGGTGGAGTCAATCTTCGTTGGTTATTATTTACATTCGCAATTTACTTGGAAAGACCGGAAGGTTGGCAAGAAGGAACTTGGAAAGTTTTTCATTTGGAATGTGATTATGAGTATTGCGGTTAGGCCGGCGCTGACGTGGTTCTTCGGGTTCTTTGGGTTCCTTTATCAGTTTGCGTTCAACATTTGCGAGGCGATTCATATTCCGTTCTCTTATGAATTTATCGCGACGACCGGGAACTATGTCCTCATGACGGCGGTGGTGATGGTGATTAATTTTCTTGTTTACGACAAGTTCGTGTTCGGGGAGACGAAAGAGAAGAAAGTTAGCGAGAAGAGTACGAGCGAGGACGAGAAAGAATAAGGGCGAGGAAAACAGGGAAGAGATAGAGGTGGAGAGCATTCGGAAGGCCAGAGAAGAACAGTAGGCTGGCCGCGAAGCTTAAGAGGGGCGCCCCGAGGAGAAGTCGCTCGGGGTGATTTTTTAGCTTTGAGAGAATAATTCCGAGAGAGAGGGTGGCGAAGGCGAGACCGAGGAGGCCGGTTTCGAGGAGGAGGGAAAGATATTCGTTTTGGACAATCTCAAAGGGGGTGTCGGTTTTCCCTTTTTCGAACATAATTTCGCCGGCGGAGCCGAGACCGGAGCCGAAAATCAGAGAGGTCGGGGTTTCCGGGGCGAGCTCGAGAGCGATCCGATTAAACTTCATGCGAGCGTTAGTCGATTCTTCGACGTAGCCAGAAAAGACGGGGGAGTCTTCTTGAGGTAGTGGCCTGGGAGCGATCGCCTCTTCAGCGGAGACTGCGGAAATGTTCGCGCCTTCTTGCTTGATTTCGTAACGCTTTTTGGCATTTTCTGTGCGGCAATCGATATTGATTTCTCCGAGGGAAAGTTGGGAGATGGACGCAGAGATGCTGCAAGCGATACTCCTAGGATAGGGAGAATGAGCGGAGGCAAGACCTTGGCAACTGAGGACGAAGAGGAAACTCAAAGCGACGAGTGGGAGGGATTTTAAGGAAGCGAGGTTTTTATGTTTAAAGACGGAGACGAAGAGAAGAAGGGCGAAGCCGAGGAAGAAAGAATAGATGGCGCCGCGAGAAAAAGTCAAGAAAAGGGTAGAAGTAAAAAGGAAGGCGAGGAAGAGGTTTTTATGCGATTTTATGCGTAGGGTGATATTTTTTATGGCGTTTCCCTGGTTTTTTACTTGACTTTTTGGAGATTTTATATCATTATTGAGATATTTCCAGAGGACGTAGAGAGTGGGGGCGAGGAGGAGATTACCCATGAATTGAGGCTCGATAGCGAGGCCGGAGGGGTGCGGAAAGCCGAAGGAGTAAGACGTGCAGCCGGGGCAAAGGAGGGTTAGCTCACGCTCGATGCCGACGACGTCAAGGAGGGACTGAAGCCAGCAGATAACGCAAAAGATGATAGTAGCACCGAGGAAGGAGCGTTCAAGTGTTTTTGGGCTAACCGCGTCCCTCAAAGAGGAAAAAAGGAGAGTAACACCGGTGATGACGAGGCACCAGAGGATGCCGGCGGTTAAGGCGGCGCGCAAAGGGTTTGCGCTCCAGAAAGCGGTCGCGAGGAGGTAGGTCGGGAAGAGATAGAAGAGAAGGCGAGAAATAGACCCGAAACTTGGGCGGGAACGGAAGGCTCTAAATAAGCCCAAAAGATGTACCGCGAAATCTTTAAGGGAGAGGACGGAAAAGAGAAAGAGCCAGATTAGAGCAAGAGAAAGCTCGTAGTTAGTTGAAGGGGTCGAGGCGAGAGAAATTAATGGATAGTAGGAGCAAAAAAGCACAACAGGGAACGAATAGAGAAGAAAGAGACGAAGGCTATTTAATTTCGATCTTGAGGGTTTCGGGCTTCTCATCTTTTGGTTCCTTCCTGACCGGTTTTGGGGTTGGAGTTGGCTTTGGGGTTAGTTTTGGAGTTGTTGATTTTCGGGCTGTTTTTTTAGCCGTCTTTTTAGCTGGTTTTATGTCCGGCTTTAGGGTTGACTTTTTGGGTGGTTTTATATCTGGTTTTAAGGTCGGTTTTTTGGTTGGTTGTTTACCAGTTGGTTTTTCAACCGGCTTATTAACTGGCTTTTGGGCAGGTTTTTGAGTCGGCTTTTTTTGAACCGGGTCTATGCTAAGTTTCCGAATCGGCCTCTTGGCGGGTTGAGCTGGTTTCTTCACGGACTCGGTAGGTTTCTTTACTGGCTGAACCGGCTTCTTGGTCGATTGAACTAGATTCTTTAGCTTTGGTTGCTTTGGAGCGGTGGTTGGCCTCGGAGTCGCGGCGGGCTTCATAGGTGTAGTAGATTTAGAGATTTCGGTGGGCCACGAGGTAGGTTTTACGGGGGAGGATTTGACTTCTTTGGGTTTTATGTCGTTCTCTTTCTTGACTTTTCCCGACAATATTTCTTGATGTTCCTTGACTTTTGCGGTGATGAATGCCCTCATCTTTTCCTTGAAATACTTTTCTTGGAAGGGAAGGGCGGATTTTCTGACTCTTTCTTCGTCGAATTTGGTCGAGGAAAAACGTTTTAGGGCTTGGCGGAGGGAATTAACGGATTGCTTTCCGAAAAGAATACCGTTTTCTCCGTCGATAACGTAGTCAAGAGCGCCGCCGTTACCATAAGCGATGACGGGGCATCCGCAGGCGAGAGCTTCGACGGGGGCGATTCCGAAGGGCTCAAGAGAGGGGAAAATGTAACCTTCGGCGGATTCGAGATAGCGTTTCAGACTTTTTTGGTCTTGGAGGGGGAGGAACTTAATATTGCGGGAACGGTGGGCGAGTTTTTTTAGTTTACCGTGTTCCGGGCCTTCGCCAATTACGGTCAGGGGGAGTTTTAGCTCGATACAGGCCTTTATGGCGAGGTCGAGTCGTTTCCAGTTGACTTGGCGCGAAGTCGTCACGAAGCCGTAGCGAGAGCCGGGTTTTACAGAGGTAGGATTTGCATTATTTGACTTTTGTTTTATTTTATGTTGTTCTTGTTCGGGTTGTTCCGCTTGACTTTTTTGCGGTTTGATTGTTTCCCTGCCTGTGGAAAACTCCCTTGTGGAAAACTTTTCCACGGCAACCGGCGGAAAAATGATTGTTGATTCCCTTTTATAGGCGGATTTTATCTGCTCGGCGGCGTAGGTGGAGATGGTGATGAATTCGTCCGGGAGTTGAGCCGCCTCGAAGTCGGCTTTCTTGAGGGGCGGGAGGAGGGTTTTTAGCCCAAGACGAGCAACTGGGTTCAAAACTCCAAAGCCCGGGTTTTTGAGATATTCGTCTTTCATGCCCCAATAATATTGAGTGGGGACGTGGCAATAACAGAGGTGGAGGGCTTTTCCCTTCTTGATGGACTTAGCTTCGGCGCCAGTAACGGAAATTATTAGGTCGTATCCCGAGAGGTCCAGCGAGGAAAAGTATTTCTGGCGAAGAGGGCCGAGAAAGCGGCGAAAACTGGTCGGGAAGGTTTGGAGCCAACCGACTCGGACGTCGCGGTCTTTGAACCAGTCGATTTTCTTCTCGTTATATTGAGAAGTGTAAATTGGGGCGTTCGGGAAAAGGTCGGAAATTGAGCGGAGGACGCGTTCGGCGCCGCCAATGGAGGTGAGCCAGTCGCAGACGATGGCGACTTTCACTATCTTGCTCCTTCGCGCTTAAAGACAGCTTTGATGGTTCGGAGAAGGATTTGAAAGTCTAAACCGAGAGACCAGTTTTTAATATAATATAGGTCGAGGGCGCGGCGCTCTTCGAAAGAGAGGTCGCGGCGGCCAGAGACTTGCGCGAGACCGGTAAGGCCGGATTTTACGATTAAAAGGAGTGAGCGGTCGCCGTAGGTTTTTAGCTCGCCAGGGACGAGAGCGCGGGGGCCGACGAGAGAGATGTCGCCGCGGATGACGTTCCAGAGTTGAGGAAGTTCGTCGAGGGAGGTACGACGGATGAAGCGGCCGATGATGGTGATGCGCGGGTCGTTTTTCAGGAAGTCGCCGTTTTTGCGGTATTGTTTGATTAGTTCGGGGCGGCCCATTTTCTTGAAAGCGTCTTCGGGGGACATTCCGGAGTATTCGGGTTTCATGGAGCGGAATTTGTAAATCTTGAACTTGCGATTGAATTGGGAGAGGCGGTATTCGGAGTAAATCGCGGGGGATTTGACGTTTGAGAGTTTGACAATGAGCCAGATTAGGGCCATAGGCAAAAGGGCGATAATAAAGGCGAGACAGCCGAGAACGATGTCGAAAAAGCGTTTCAGGTGGCGTTGGTTTCCGGAGAGCGGGGTGGCGTTGACGCGGAGAGTTGGGGTGTTGCCGACGAGTTCAAGTTCGCCGAGTTGGGAGGAGAGAGCGGACTCGGACGGGACGTAATAATAGATTATGTGGCGGTTGACGGATTGCTGATAGACGTATTCGGTTTGGCGTTCGTCGGTTTGGAAAATGACGTCCGGGCGGGCGTAGCGGAGAGCATCCTTGACGGAAGAGTATTGTTTTCCTCTCAAATCTTTTGGGAAAAACTTTCGGGAGGCGACGATGCCGACGAGTTCAAAACCTGATTCGGGGGTTGAGGAGATATAGTCGGTGAGGTAATCGGTGTTTTGGTTGTTCCCTACTACGACGGCGCGAAGAGTGCCGTGGCCACGGCGGAAGCGGAGGTTGCGGACGGCGCGAAAAACCGTCCGGTTCAAGACGAGGAAAAAGAAGCAAGCAATGAGCGAGTAGATTGCAACGGTGCGGACCGGGAAAAGGTCGGTCGAGCCGAAGAAGTCGAAGGAGATAATCGACATCATACCGATAACTGAAGCGATGAAGAGGCGGGAGATTTCTTTAACGCGAGAATGCGGAGCGAGAATCTTTTTGGAATAGAGGCCGAGAGCGGCGAGGACGATAAACCAAATTGGGATGAGGAGGATGATTTCAAAGATGAACCCGGTGATGTTCGATTCGAAGAAATAGGGGCGGCGATCAAGGTGAGTTCGGAAATAATAGGCGAAGAAGAAGGAAAAAACGATGGCGAAAATGTCGCCTAGAACCAGTATGACTCGAGAGAGGAATGTAGAATCCTTTTTCATATATATCGTATATTATAACCTAAAACGCGATATTTGGGGAGATTTGAAAAAAGGCTATAAAAATGATATAATACTGATATGAATATTTTAGTAACTGGCGGGACTGGCTATATCGGTTCGCACACGACAATCGAACTAATCAAGGCCGGGCATACGGTCGCAATTATGGACAACCTTTCGAACTCTAAAATCGAAGTGCTTGATAAAATTGAGATAATTGCCGGCAAGAAACCTGCGTTTTTCCCTGTTGACCTGTTGGATTTTGACGCGACGCTTAAAGCGTTTAAGTCATCGCGGTTTGACGCGGTAATCCATTTTGCGGGACTCAAGGCGGTCGGAGAGAGCGTCGAGAAGCCGCTTTGGTATTATGAGAACAATATTGAAGGGACGATAAACCTCCTCAAAGCTATGAAGGAGACGGATGTTTCTAAACTTATCTTCTCTTCGAGCGCGACGGTTTATGGCGACAGAGGCGAAGATTCGGCAAGGCTCAATGAAACGATGACGACGGGGGTTAATGTAACGAACCCTTATGGGTGGACAAAAGCGATGATTGAGCAAATTATTCGCGATGTTTGCGGGGCTGACCCGAAATTCGAGGCAACGGTTTTGCGATATTTTAACCCGGTTGGAGCGGACAAGTCGGGGCTCATCGGCGAAGACCCGAATGGGATTCCGAACAATCTCATGCCAATTGTGATGAAAGTTTATCTTGGTAAGATTCCGGAGCTGACGATTTTTGGTGATGATTATGATACGGAAGACGGGAGTTGCGAGCGCGATTTTATTCACGTTACGGACCTCGCAAAAGGACATCTTAAGGCGCTTGAGCATAGCAAGCCGGGGGTTTCGGTTTATAATCTTGGAACCGGAAAAGCGACGTCGGTGCTCTCGATTGTTAATGCTTTTGAAAAAATATCCGGGAAAACACTTCCGAAAAAAATTGGGAGACGGCGGGCGGGAGACTTAAAGTCAATTTGCGCCGACCCGGAAAAAGCAGAAAAGGAGCTTGGGTGGAAGGCGGAGCTTTCGATTGAGGACGTCATCGAAGACACTTTGAGATATTTGGGAAACTGTGAGTAGATTGTGGTAAAATGGGTGTATGAATATGTTGGTGAACGAAAAATGACAATTCCAAACGTCTTATACCGGAAAAATCGGATTCTTTTGAAGGAGCTGACTAAAACGGATTTTAAACTCCGCTATCAAGGTTCAATGCTTGGGTATATGTGGGCGTTACTTAGACCGTTGATGTTGTTTGCAATTTTATACATCGTGTTTGCGAAGTTGCTCAAGATGGGTGGAGACATTCCGCACTATCCGGTTTATTTATTGACGGGGACGACACTGTGGTCGTTCTTTACGGAATGTACGAGTCAAGGAATACAAGCGATGGTACACCGAGGGGACTTGATTCGGAAAATTGCGTTTCCGAAATATATCGTTGTAGTTTCGACAACATTTACGGCACTAATTAATCTAGCGATTAATTTGCTCGTAGTCGTGGCCTTTGCGTTGATAAACGGAGTAACGCCGAGTCTTTCTTGGCTCGTGGTTCCGTTCTTGATTCTCGAACTTTATATGCTCTCGCTCGGGATTTCCTTTCTGCTTGGGGCGATTAACGTGAAATTTAGAGACATCGCTTCAATTTGGGAGGTGTTTATTCAGGCGCTGTTCTATGCGGTCCCGATTATTTACCCGGTGACGATGGTGGCGAATACGAGCACGTTGGCGGCGAAGATTATCCTCCTTAATCCGATTGCGCAGGTAATTCAAGACGTCCGATATTGTTTGATTACACCAGAAGCGATTACGGGGTGGAACTTTTTGGAAAATCCGATGCTCATGGTGGCGCCAATAATGATTGTCGTCTGCGTGTTGGGGTTTGGAGCGGCATATTTTAGGAAAAAATCACGATTCTTTGCGGAGGAAATTTAATGAAAGAGAAAATGGGAATTCGGCGCGAAGTGATCGAAGCGAACGACACGGCGATAAAAATTAAGAACTTACACAAGGAGTTTAAGTTGCCGACGGAAAGGTCTTCGGGACTTAAACAAGCGATTTTTAACAGGTTGCGCGGGGTTAAGGGCTACAAAATCCAAAAGGTGCTTAAAGGACTCGATTTTGAGATTAAGAAGGGGGAGTTTATCGGGATTGTCGGTAGAAACGGAAGCGGAAAATCGACGTTGCTCAAAATCCTTGCCGGGATTTATTATCCGAGTGGAGGGGAGGTTATTGTCAACGGAACGCTGGTTCCGTTTATCGAACTCGGGGTTGGGTTTAACCCGGAATTGACAGGGCGGGAAAATGTTTATCTTAACGGGGCGTTGCTCGGATTCTCGAACAAAGAGATGGATGAGATGTATGATGATATTTGGAAATTCGCGGAACTTGAGCAATTCCAGGACCAGAAATTAAAAAATTATTCGAGCGGGATGCAGGTAAGGCTTGCGTTTTCGATTGCAATTCGAGCGAAAGGCGATATCTTGGTGCTTGACGAAGTGCTTGCGGTCGGAGATGCGGCGTTCCAACAAAAATGTAACGATTATTTTGAAAACCTCAAAGAACACGGACAGACGATTATTCTCGTTACGCACTCGATGGAAAATGTGCGAAAGTTTTGCACGCGCGCGATTATGATTGAAGATGGGAAAATCGTCCGCGATGGGAATCCGGAAAAGGTCGCGGACGATTACCTGAAGCTGTTCGATAATTAGCTTCTCAATACGATTCCGGCGGACGGTAAAAGAACGTATCTCGAGGTAAAGAGCGGCCTAGGCGCTCCTTTCTTTAAGATAGCGGGAGAGGGCGTCTTGCCAGGTTGGGAGAGGGGTGAATCCGTTTGCTTTTAATTTTGATTTGTCGAGGCGGGAGTTTTTGGGACGAGCGGCGACGGATTTTCCGGCGATTTGTTCGTATTCTGCGGTTGAGACGGGGATGACCTTTGACTTAATTCCGGCTTGCTTAAAAATCTCTTTAGTGAAATCGGCCCAGGAGATAAAACCGCCCTCGTTGGTCGCGTGGTAGTAACCGTATTTTTCGGTTTCTAGCATATCGACGAGGAGACGAGCGAGGTCCGGGCAGTAGGTCGGAGTGCCGATTTGGTCGTCGACGACCTTGACTTCTTCATGGCTCTCGCCAACGCGGAGCATTGTATCAACGAAGTTCTTGCCGTTTTTTCCAAAAACCCAGGCGATGCGGACGATGAAGTATTTTTCGAGAGTGCCGGCGACGACTTGTTCCCCGCCGAGTTTGGTTTCGCCGTAGTAATTGAGCGGGGCGTAAGACTTATCGTCGGGTTGCCACGGGGTTTCGCCTTGGCCGTTAAAAACGTAGTCGGTGGAAATGTAAACAAACTTGGCGTTTAGATTTTTCGCCATGTCGGCGAGGTTTTTGGTTCCGTCGATATTAACTTGTTTGACGACGGGCTTCATCGTTTCATCTTCGGCACCGTCAACGTTGGTCCAGGCGGCACAATGAACGATGGCGTCGGGTTTTAGGTTGGTGAGGACTTTTTTGACATTTTCTTTATCCGTAATGTCGAGACCGACAACGTTAAACTCGCCCTTGCCGTCGCCAGAACGGTCGGAGCCAACAGCTTCAATTCCCCGTTTCTTTAACTCTAACATAACATCGCGACCAAGTTGGCCAGAAACGCCAGTAACAAAAACTTTCATTCTTATTTTCCTCCGTACATTTTAGAATAGTAGTTTTGGTATTCTCCGGAGATGATTTCTTCCCACCAACCCTTGTTCTTCAAATACCAGTCGACAGTTTTTTCGATGCCGTCTTTAAATTTGGTTTCGGGAAGCCAACCGAGCTCTTCGTGAATTTTGGTTGGGTCGATGGCGTAACGGCGATCATGCCCCTTTCTGTCTTCGACGAAAGTAATCAGGCTTTCGGGTTTGGCGAGCTTTTTTAGGATTAGTTTGACGATTTCGATATTGCTCATTTCGTTATGACCGCCGACATTGTAAACTTCGCCGAGCTTGCCGTTATGAATGATTAAGTCAATTGCTTTACAATGGTCCTCGACGTAGAGCCAGTCGCGGACGTTTTTGCCATCGCCATAAACCGGGAGAGGCTTATCGTTCAAGGCGTTGATAATCATTAGCGGGATTAGTTTTTCCGGGAAATGGTAGGGGCCGTAGTTATTAGAGCAACGAGAGATGGTTGCCGGGAAGTTGAAGGTGCGGAAGTAGGCGAGGACGAGAAGGTCGGCCGAAGCCTTGGAAGCGGAATAGGGAGATGAAGCGTGGACCGGAGTTTTCTCGGTGAAGAATAAATCGGGGCGGTCGAGCGGAAGGTCGCCGTAAACTTCGTCGGTGGAGACTTGGTGATAACGCGGGATGTTTAATTCGCGACAAACTTCCATTAGGGTTTGCGTTCCCTTGATGTTAGTGTCGACAAAAATCTCCGGCCCCTCGATTGAGCGATCAACGTGGGACTCGGCGGCGAAATTGACAACGATGTCGGGACTTATTTCTTTGAAGAGTTTTCTAATTCCCTCTTTGTCGCAAATGTTAAGTTTTTCGAAACGGAAGTTCGGGTTTTTTAAGGCGTCTTTTAAGGTCGAGAGATTACCGGCATAAGTTAAGCAATCGACGCAAACGATTTTGTAGGTTGGATATTTGTTTAGCATATAGTAAACAAAATTGCTGCCAATAAAACCGGCGCCACCAGTAACAACGATAGTTTTTTCCATTAATTTCCTCCTTTGAAGGTGATTTTAGAATCTTTTAGCGGGGGGTGTTTCTGGTCTTTTTCGCTCAATTTGTATTCGACGTCGAGCGAGGGCCAGTCGATCTTAATTTCGGGGTCATCGAAAGGTAGCCCGCCTTCGTCTTCGGGGTGGTAGAATTCGTCGCATTTGTAAGCAAATTCGGCGGTGTCGGAGAGGACGAGAAAACCGTGCGCGAAGCCACGCGGAATCAAAAGTTGTTTTTTGTTGTCGCCGCTTAAAATGACGCCGACGTATTTTCCGTAGGTTTCGGAGCCTTCGCGGAGGTCAACTGCAACGTCAAAAACTTCGCCGTTTAAGACCCGGACGAGTTTTGCTTGGGGGTGAGTTTTTTGGAAGTGAAGACCTCTTAAAACACCTTTAGTGCTTGAGCTTTGATTGTCTTGGACGAAGGTATAATTTAGGCCCGCTGACTTGAAATCTTTGTCGGAGAAAGTTTCCATGAAGTAGCCCCGGGAGTCGCCAAAAACCTTCGGGGTGATTATATAGACGTCTTTGATTGGAGTTTTTTCGAAGTTTAACATTTTAGTCTTTTAACTTCCCTTCGGCAACGTTCTTCAGATGTTGACCGTAGCTCGATTTTCCGTATTTTTCGGCGGACTCGAGGAGTTTTTCTTTCGGAATCCAACCGTTTCTGAAGGCGATTTCTTCGGGGGCGGAGATTTCGACGCCTTGGCGCTTTTGGATGACACGGACGAAGTCGGAGGCGTCGGCGAGGGAGTCCATCGTTCCGGTGTCGAGCCAAGCGAAGCCACGACCGAGAGTTTGGACGTCTAGGTTACCTTCGTTCAAATATAATTCATTCAGGGACGTTATCTCGAGTTCGCCACGACTGGAGGGCTTGACGCGTTTGGCTTTTTCGGAAACGCCGGCGGGATAGAAATAGAGACCGGTAACGGCGTAGTTGGATTTTGGGACTTTTGGCTTTTCTTCAATCGAAATAGCGCGCCATTCCTTGTCGAACTCGACTACGCCAAAACGTTCGGGGTCGTCAACGTAGTAACCGAAAACAGTGGCGCGGGCATTTTCTTCGGCGTTTTTAACGGAACTTTTGAGGGATTTGACGAAGCCGTCGCCGTAAAAAATATTATCGCCGAGGACCATGGCGCAGGCGTCTTCGCCTATAAATTCTTCGCCGAGAATGAAAGCCTGGGTGAGGCCGTCGGGGGAAGGTTGGACTTTGTAACTTAATTTGAGGCCAAACCCAGAGCCATCACCAAGGAGACGCTCGAAATTCGGGAGGTCGGTCGGGGTAGAGATGATGAGAATGTCGCGAATTCCGGCGAGCATAAGGGTCGAGAGTGGGTAATAAATCATCGGTTTGTCATAGACCGGGAGCATCTGCTTCGAAGTTGCTAACGTTAGGGGGTAAAGGCGGGTTCCTGAGCCGCCGGCTAGAATAATTCCTTTCATAAAACTCCTTTTTCAAATATATTTTACCATAGATAGGGCTTAAAGTCATGATATAATGAGGGTATGAAGAAATGGAAGGTCATACTCGAAAAATACAAAACTTACACGAATTATTTTGTCCTTGCAATAATGGCGATTAACGCCGCATTGACCGTTCATTTATTTATTCGACAAGGCGTGGCTAGTAAGTTGGCGCTTGCGGTTACGCTACTTGTTGAGGTTTTATTTGAAGCGGGACTGGTCGCGATTTATTATCGACTGAAGAAACAGGGGGCGGAGATTCATAAGTTTTTCCTGTGGTTTTATATTCCGATTGGGATGCTTTTTATTATCTTTTTGCCGCATCAACAAACGCCGGATTCCTATGCGCATCTTACTCGCGCGTATGAGGTTAGCAACGGGGTTTTGGTTGCGCAACCGGCAGAGGACGGGGTGAACGGGGCGACGCTTCCGGTCGAGATTCGACATTTTATCGAGCGCGAAGAAAACTATCAGTACGAACTTACTAGTCTTGGGACGACGCTGAGCGGCGAGACGTATCTTGAGCAGGAGCAATATCCTTCAGCGTCGGGATATATGTTTTTGCTTTATCTTCCGCACGTCATCGGCATTTGGATTGGACGGCTCTTGGGGCTTCCGGTTTATTTTATCTTGATGTGTGCAAGAATTTGCTCGATGCTCATGTTTGGCATTATGGCGTATTTTGCGATTAAACTGGCACCGAGATTTAAGATGTTCTTGATGTTTCTCGCGACAATGCCAATGACCTTGCAACAGACAACGGCATTTACAGCGGACGCAATTACGTTTGGTGTGGCGTTTTTGTTAGTGGGGTATGCGTTATATTTAATATATGGCGATGTGAAGAAGCTCACGCGAAAACACCTTGCTGGAATCTATGGGCTGGCGGCGGCGATGGCGCTTTGCAAGGTGGTTTATTTGCCGCTTATGGGGCTTTTTGCGTTAATTCCTTGGAAAAAATTTGGGAGCAAAAAGGTAAAGTGGCTCAATGGAATCCTTGCGATTATGATTGGATTGGCGCTTGAGTTGATTTGGATGAAAGTGCAGGCGACAAGTCAAGGAACGATTGCGATTACTGACCAGTTTACGTTCATTCTGCAACATCCGCTACGATATGTAATGTATATGTTCGGAACTATGGCGGATTACTTGAGCACGTTTTATATCGCTTCGACGTTCGGGATGTCGCTCGGGGCGTGGAAATTTGACTTGCCGAACGTTTATTTCTACCTCGCAATGGCAATGGCGGCGATTGTGTTCGTCCGCGGGACGGAACATTTTAACGTCAAGAAAAGTGTCCGGTTGATGAGCTGGGTGATTTTTGCGACCGTTACGGTTGGTTTTATGACGGCGATGTTTACACAATGGACCAAGCCGGGGCTGAATTATGTTGATGGGGTTCAGGGGCGATACTTTATTCCGATATTGACACTTATGCCATTGATGTTTAGTTCGTCAAAAGAACGTCAGGACGAAAAGACTTCGTTGCCGTTTCAGTATCCGTTACTGTTTAATATGGGTTTTTGCGTGATTGCGGTCGCAACGATTGTTGCGGTTAATCTTGCAAGATAGTTATAAATTATTGGACTTTTCGCTGGCCTTGTAAGTCTTGGTGAGTTTTCTAGCAATCCAATCGGGCCAGAATTTGCGATAGACCGCAAAGTCTTCGGCGGAGCGGCGGTCGTCGGCGAGGGTTTTGGAGGTTTCGGAATCGACATGAATACGATGCCCCATGAGCGGCTCTTTGACAAAAACAAATTTTCCCTTCCTCCTGGAAAGTTTTTCCCAGGCTTGCCAGTCAACATTGCAGGACATATCGCACTTGAAAAGCGGGGGTTTGACCTTTTTCGTGTTGAAAGTAACGGCGGGACAAGAAATCGCATCGCCGAAACGGAGCGCAAAACGCTTTGCCCATTTTTGACCATAAAAGGAGCGGTTGTTTAGGGGGGTTAGAAGGATGCGTTTTATTCTTAAATTCGTGTTGGAAAAAACTTTCTTTTTCCCGCGGAGTTCGTAGTAGTCAGAAAAAATGATTTGGGTTTCGTTCCCCGCTTCGAGATAGGCGTCGATGATTTTTTCGGCGTAGGACGGGTCGTAAATGTCGTCTTGGTGGGCGATAGTGACGAGCGGGGTGTTCGCGGCGGCTAGCGCGGAGTCGAAGTCGCCACCGATTGAGGTATGTTCGCCGGTTTTAATGTCGAGATTATACTTCTTGGCGAGGCGAGTAATGTGTTCGTTGAGCGTTGTTGTAAAAATTACAACATTTGTCGGGAGGGTTTGATTCTTGACGGATTCGATGCAGGATTCGAGGAACTCACTTTCTTTATAGGCGAGGACGACAAAAGTATGGAGATTCTCCCTCGATTCCCCGCTTTTTGGGACGATTTTTTCTTCGAAGGAATAGATGGCGCGCCAGTAGATGATGACGTAGAGAATGAGAAGTAGGGCCATCGAGGAAGCGTATGCAAGAGCGCCACCAAAAACACCGGAGGATTCGACGAGCGGACCGGACGCGAGGAGAGCAAAAATAGAGGCGAGGACAAAAGCGAAAGCCTGGGAAGCGGTGCGGCGCATGGCAGTAAGAACGTTCGAGAGAATGAACGAGAGGGCGTAGAAAGTTGCGCCGATAAGGATGACTACGAGGGAGATGAGGTCAGAGGAAACGTCGATACCGTAGAGAAGTTCAAAAACAGGGCGACCGAGAAGGAAACCGGCAAAGGTCGCGAAACCACCGAACGCCGCCATGACGCAAGACAACCTTAATACGAGGAAGTTAAGCGGGCGAGAAGTCGGGGCTTTTAAGGCGGACTTGATTTTTAGCAAGAACGGGTGAATGAGGAAGTTGGCGACGAGAGTCATCACGGTTGCCGGCATGGCGATAATGCCGTAAATCGTTTGGAGGTTGGGGGTGACGAGAGAATCGATGGCGTATTTCGAGGCGCTGATGAGATATTGAGTGAGGAGAGTAAAAATAAAGACGAAAAAACCGAGGTGAAACAGTTTTAGCGATTTTTTCCAGGCGAACGATTCGAGCTTGAAGCCGGAGCGGCGGAGTCTCGGGAAATCATAGAGGGCCATAATGACGAGATTAGTGGCGACGAGGGCAAGAGAGGCGAAGATGAGGTTTTTTGAATAGTAGTCGGTGAGAAAAAAGACAACGGGGCCGAGGAGGCCCTTCAGAAAAAGCGAGATGCCGACTTCGTAGAGGCGGTCGGTCTTTTGGAGAATGGCATAAATCATTTCGGCGAAAGCGTCGGTGGCTTTATAGATGATAAGGATTAGGACGATGGCGAACTTTAACTCGGTGTAACCGCGGATAAAGGCGAAGGCGAGGCCGGCGAGAATCATAATGGTTGAGGTTATAATTCGGTGAGTGAAATAGAGGTTGTCCGTGAGGGATTTGTCTTTTTCGGTGACCTGAAAAGTGCGGCCGGCGTAGAGTCCGAAGACTTGGAAAACGCAGGCGTTAGAAAAGGCGAAGGTAAAAATCCCGGCGTCGTCGATGCCGTTGAGGCGCGTGACGATGATGAGGAAAATTAGAGAGGTGAAAGCGTAGAGGGAGGAACCGATTAAGTTCCAGAGAAAGTTTTTCTTGAGATTATTTTTTGGGGCCGACATCTTTTTTGCGCTCGCTCTTTAAGATGGAGATTTCTTGAATGAGGTTGTCGATTTGCTTCTTTTGCTTCGTAACAAAGAGGGTGAGGGCGAAGGTGATAATCATGAGCATGGTGATTAGAACGCCAATGATGAGGTTGGAGACGACGGCGAACTTGAAGATTTGGTTGATGAGGTCGAAGAGGTTCGGGAAGACACCAACGACGAGGAGAATAAGGGCGGCGAAAAACCAAATCATCGAGTAGCGAATGGAGATGCGGCGGGTACGAATTGCAGCAATAAGAACGACGAACCAAGCGATGGCGAAAAGAATTAGAGCGATTGAAAGACGGTTATCCACGGGGTCTCCTTAAAGTGATAATCTGTAAAATTACGTTAATCATGTAGTAAATGCTCTTTAGTTTTGAAATTGAGGACTTGCCGTTTTCGCGGGGGTTCATTTTTGCGGGGACTTCGGAAATTTTGAAGCCGGCAAGGAGGGCGGAGACGATAGAGATGGGCTCCGGGTATTCGGCACTGTAATCCTTTGCGAAGAACGAAATCATGGCGCGGTCAACGGCGCGAAAGCCGGAGGTCGTGTCGAAAATACGGCGACGAGTCTTCAGTTTTATAAAGTTGGAGATGGTTTTGATGCCGACGCGGCGGAGGGCGGAAGACTTGAAGTTTGAGAGACTTTTGTCGATAAATCGGGAGCCGATGGCCATGTTGGCGGAACCGTCGAGAATGGGGGCGAGTAGGGTTTCGATGCTGCCGATGTCGTGTTGGCCGTCGCCGTCGAATTGGATGGCGACGTCGTAGTTGTTGAGTTCGGCGTATTTGTAGCCGGTTTGGACGGCGCCGCCGATACCGAGGTTTTCGATGAGTCTAATGTGAGGGATGTGATTTTCGGTTAGGATTTCTTCGGTGCGGTCGGTCGAGCCGTCGTTGATGACGACATAATCGTATTTTTTGGTGTGTTCGGAAATAAACCGGCAGGTGGTTAAGATGCTTTTTTCTTCGTTGAAAGCTGGGACGATGAGTAAAACCCTCGGGGAATTTGCCATAAGATAATTATAGCACAGTTTATCTTTTAGCGATACGGGAGGCTTCCGCGCTTTGGGCGGCGAGGATTGTTGGCGAGAGAGGGTGGTTTTCTGCGATGAAAGCGTGAATTTCTTTAACTTCTTTTAGGAGGGTTTTTGATTTTTTGGAGTTTGCGGTGACGGAGTGACTATGAATACGGAAGTAATTTAGAGCGGGGCGAGAATAGGCAAGGGAGCCGTGTTCTAAAACTCGGAGATAGAAATACCAGTCGGAGGTTTGGGAAAACTTTTCCGATTCTTTGAGGTATTTTTCGAACGGGATTTTAGGAGCGAGGCGGAAGACGCACGACGAGACGTTGGGGACGATACAGTTGATGGCGAACTCGTGCTTTGTTAGCTCTTCCCCGCTCAAGATAAAATCGCGCTCGAAAAGTTTTGTTCCGAGCTTGTCGACGGAGCGATTCGCGAAATCGTAAGTTAAAACGGAGCCGGATTTGTTAATGGCGACGGAATTGGAAAACGACATGACGACGGAGGGTTCTTCGAACTTTTGCATCACGGTCGCGAGGAAGTTCGGGTCGGAAAGGTCATCAGCCTCGGCAATCCAGAGGAAGTCACCGGAGGCTATTTCGAACGCCTTTTCCCATTGGAAAGTGGATTTGCCGGAGTTTTGGGTGTTTTTGATAAACTTGATTTTTAGGTCGGGGTATTCGGGTTTTATGACGTCGATAAGGGTCTTTATTAGCGGGACGGAGTGGTCGGTCGAAGCGTCATCTAAAATGATTAGTTCCGAGACGGAGTAGGTTTGCGTCAAAATGGAGTTTAGGCGCGCTTCGAGGAAATTGGCGTAATTGTAATTTGGGACGACGGCGGTAACTTTTTTAGGAATCTTCGGAACGGCGGGTTCGAGCTCGAGTCCGCGAAGGGATTTTTCGAAAGGTTTAGTGAGGAAAGTGTAGAGAGCGGGGAGAGCGCGGGAGTTTCCGAGAGATTGTTTCAGGCTACTTAATGAAGGCATCGTAGGCTCCTTCGACTTGAGTTAGGAAAGATTGGCCGTAGTAGGTTTTGAGGCAGTAATCTTTGGCGGCGAGGGCGATTTTCTTTCGGAGTGAGGGGTCGGAATAGAGTTTCTCGAGAGTGGGAAGCCATTCGCCGGCGCGGCAGAGGAAGCCGGTTTCTCCGTGTTTGATGGAATTTTTGAAGGCAAAAGTAGGGGTTGCGAGAGTTGGTGTTTCGACGATGGCGGATTCGAAGAATTTGAGCTCGGATTTACAATTCGTAAAATCGTTTTCTAAAAGTGGCGCGAGGTTTACGTCAACGTCCGCCATTTTTTCTTGGAGTTTCAAAAAGTCGACTGGTGACTTGAAGATAATGCGCTTTGCTTCGATGAGGTTTTTTGCGGCGTTAGAAAAGTCCATGTAGCCGACGATTTTCAATTTGGCGTCTTCGTGGTTTTTGAGAAATTCAAAGATTTCCGGTTCGATAAGTCGAAAATCCTTGGCGTGGGTCGGGGAGCCGGAAAAATAGCCGAGAACGAAGCCGTCGCGTGGACGTTTAGTTTTTAGGTAGTTTTTCGAGGCGGAGATTTGTTCGGCGTTTAGAGAGTTTGGGATAATGGCGACGGGCTTTTTGAAAGAGCGCTTTAGCTTCCCGGCTAGGAATTTGTTGGTTGCGATAAAGCCATCGACGCGCTTGGCGATGCGGCGGATGCCCCAAAAATAACCGACCCAGTAGAAGATGTTTTTGCTGTTAGTTGAATTCATTAGAATCGGCAAGTCGCGATAGTCGAAGATTAAATCGTCGAGATCGAAAAGGGTTTTAATTCCCTGTTTTTTGGCGAGGTTGATTAAATTCGGGATTACTGAATTTTTTGAAGTTTGGCGTTCAAAAACTAGGAGGTCGGTTTTTTTAAGAGCGGATTCGATTTCCTTGAGGTCGGAGACTTTTAGGAAGTCAATATGGTATTTCTTGCTTTTTTCACAAGCGACCATGACGTTCTTGACACGGTAACGGAATTGGGCGGAAGATTCGTTTTCGACAATATAGAGGATTTGACGCATTATTTGACTATTCCTTTCAGCCGGTTGAAGGCACGGCGCGGGAGCGAAGCAGAAACCATTTCGGACGGGTCGCCAATATAAAGTTCGGGAAGAGAGGCTTCGAAAAAGTCGATTAACTCCGGTGAGGGGGCTTTGTAGCGGTGAGTGATGGGTGTAGATTTTTTAAAGCTTTTTTTACAACCATCGATAAGGTCGCCGAATTGGCTAAAGCCGGTTTCGAGGGGAAAGTCTTTCATAAAAGTCTTTCCGCCACTAGAGAGCTTTTCTTGGAGGGATTTATCACTTAAAACTTTAAGAAGGGCGGAAGCGAGGGGTAGCGGGGCGGGTTCTGCGAGCAGACAGCCGTCTTCGGGTAAATCATAGACGGTGTTTTCCAGTCTTGCTTCGACGACGGGGAGACCTGCCGCCATCATCTCGAAAGGCACGCGAGAAGGGTTGGTGGCGGAAAGACAAAAGCCAACAGAACAACGATTATAAAGCTCGTTTAGGCCGGTAACGGATTTAATGCCGAGGTATTCGACTTTAAGTCCGCCGATTGGACGAGGGGGTGAACCGAAAAGATAGACTTTCGTTTCGGGGCGAATGGATTGAACGATTTGAAGAGCGCGGAGCATCGTGTAGCCACAACGACGAGGCTTCCCGGGCTGAAAAACACAACAGATAGCGTCTTCTTTTTTTATGTCGGGGAGAGGGTGATAAATGTCTAAATCGGCACAGAAGTCAAAATAGTTGGTGTCTATGGAAAAATCATCGTGGAGTTTTTTTGCGAGCCATCTACCGATGGTGATGCATTTTAAGTTGTAGGTATAGGACTTTTCGGCATTAAGATAGTTTTCACCCATAGGGAAAAACCACGGTTCGTAATCTTGAACAAAATATAGTTTTTCGCGGGCAGGGAGGGTAGCGACGAGTTTTGAGGTGTCGTGGTAGGTTGCGACGGCGATGTCATATTTTTTGTCGGTGAGCCTAGTTCGGATTTTTGCATTGAGGTCGAAGTAGCTTTCCGAGATTTGGGAAGCGATTATTTCGGGAGACTTTTCGGTATTTAAAATATAAACGTCGTTTTTATGTCCATTTTTTGCGACGTAATTTATGTTTTGGAAAATGGTGCGTTGACCGCCGGAACCAGCTTCAACATCAGGGACAAACCAAGCAATGTTCATGGCCCTATTATATCAGATTATGCGTAAAGTTTAACTATGCGGTCTTCGATGTGTTTCCAGTCGCGAGAATGAACTGTGATTTTGGCGCCGGTTTCGAGACGCTTGCGGAGGGCTTCATCTTCTACGAGACGAGTGATTTTTTCGACGGCGGAGTCGATATCTCCTTGTTCGTAAAGTAAGCAGTTGTCACCATCGGAAAGGTATTCGGCGTTGCCGTCATTTGGGGCGACGACAGCAAAGCCACCGGTCGCCATCATTTCGAGGGGCGGGTAGGAGAAGCTTTCGAGAAGGCTGGATTTTAGCAAGATATCGCAAGATTCGTAAACTTTATGGACTTCGTCGGAAGAGACGCGATGGTGGAACTTATCGACACGATACCATGATTTTGGCTCGCCTTCGTAGGAAAGATAATGAATCTCGAACTTTTTGGGATCTAGCTTTTCGACAATGCGGAAGGCTTCGTCGACGTTTTTATAATAGTCAGCAGAGTTACCTTCGACGAGAAGCTTAATCTTCCCTTTCATGGAGCGCTCTTTGAACTTAAACCGAGAGAGGTCAATGCCGTTCGGGGCATAGATGGCGGTTTTGCCGAAATCGGATTTGAGCCAATCTTTGCACCATTCTGAAATGGTAAGATATTTTATATCGGCGAATGAGTTATAAGTGGCGTTAGCCTCGGCTTTGGCATCGCTGCCGACGGGCGCAAAATCGGTCTCGAAATTTTGAACGAGATAGGCGCGGCTTTTAACCTCGGGATAGGTTTTAACGAATTCGAGGGTGGCCCAGAGTGTTGCGACGAGAGTGTCGAAACGGCAATCTATATCATAAGCGACGTCGGAAACAACATTGATTTCGCCTTCAGCGTTTTTGATGTTTTCGGACGGCTTGGCTTCGCTAATGATGGTGATATCGTAGCCATTGCGCCTTAAAACGTTGCAATGTTTAGTTGCGACGTTTATGCCGCCGGAAATATTGGTGGTCGGCAGAACGAAGCCGATGTTTCTTGAAAGGTGAGACTCGATGAAATTAGCGAGGCCGTAGCCCGTGTAGGTAGTGATGTATTTTTTTCTAGCAAGGGCGTGTGCGGCTTTGGCGATTCTAGCACATTCTTCGGGATATTCAATGGCGAATTTGAGTTTTTTGTACCACTCTTCTTCGCTGTCGGCAAGCAGGCCGGTTTTACCGTCCATGATGACTTCCTTGAATATGCCGAAGTTTGAGGCGAGCGTGAGGGTTTGGGTCAAGGCAGCTTCGGTCCACTTGTTCTCGGACTTGGCGGAGTTAAAGATGGACTTTTCGATGGGCGCGAGGTTGACGTCGAGCTCGGCGATTACTTTGGGGAGTTTGCGCCAGTCGGTGAATTTTTTCTTGATGATACGTTTTTTGAAAGGCTTAAACTCTTCGGGAAGGTCGAGATAGCCCATGATTTCGAGATAGACGTTTTCATACTCGGACATGAACCGTAGAACGGCGGGTTTAATCAAGTCAAAATCGGGATTGTGAGTAATGCTTCCCGAGAGATAACCGATGATGAACTTTTTATTTGTCTTTGTGGAGGAAAAAGTGTCGAGGGAAAGCTTTAGCATTTCTTCGCTAGCGACGTTGTGGTTGATAAAAACTTCTTTATCGTAGTTACTCTTTAGCTCCTCGGCGAGGGCGGGAGTAGAGGTGATGAGATAGTCGCAGAGTTTAAGGGTTTTCTCCATGCGAATAACGCCATCATCATACGTTTTCTTTTCGTCTTTCGGGAGTGCGGCGACGTAAGGGATTTTATCGGTGTATTTGCGGTTGATGACGAGGTCGTCGATGTCGAAGAAGCAGGTTTTATTGAAGTAATGAGCCTTTTTAATAAAGTCTTCAACGGTCGGCGTGACCGGGCAACGAAAGAAAACGAAGCCACGATAGAATTTTAAGCGTTCGAGCGATAAATCTTCGTAAAAAACTTTATCGCAGGTAAGGCCGGCGGCCTCAAGTTGTTCAATTTGGTGATCGACGCGATAACGCTCCGGGTGAGGTAAGGCACAACCGTTGATAAATAAAATATCTTTTAGAGAAAGCTTTTCCTTTTTGGCGGTTTTGGTGGCAACGTAGTTTTTTGCTTTGCGAACTAAGGAGCTGACACCTTCATTTTTTAGGGTCCAAGCAATTTTACGAGAGAGAGAAATCTTCAGTTTCTTTTTCGAGGGCATAATTGTTATTTTATCATAGGACTAGTTATATTGCTATCCTTTCGGGTTTTAATTTTAATGAGGTAGTCGTATAATAAAAACATGAAAAAAAACGACGTAATTATAGTGGGGGCGGGGATTTTTGGACTAACCGTGGCGGAGAAAGTCGCAAATGAGCTTCACAAAAAAGTGCTGGTTGTCGAAAAAAGAGACCATATTGGCGGGAATGCTTATTCAGAAAAAGATAAAGAAACCGGAATTGAGTGTCATAAATATGGTGCGCATATCTTTCATACGTCGGATGAGGAAGTATGGAAATATGTCAATAGATTCTCGGAGTTTACAAATTATCAACACCGAGTCTATTCCGTGCATCATGGCGAGGTCTTCCCTTTGCCCATTAATCTCGGGACGATAAATCAGTTTTTCCATACGAATTACTCGCCGGAAGAAGCGCGGCGTCTAGTGGCGGAGCAAGCGCGCGAGATAACAAAAAAGCCTGCTAATTTGCAAGAACAGGGGATTTCGCTGATTGGGCGGCCGCTCTTTGAAGCCTTCATTATGAATTATACCGCTAAACAGTGGCAAACACCGACGGAAAAACTTAGTCCCGACATTATTAAGCGACTTCCGGTGAGATATGACTATAACAATAGATATTTTAACGACACGTTCGAGGGGTTACCAAAAGATGGATACGGATTATTTTTCCAAAAAATGTGCGAGTCGGCAAAGAACGACCTAGACATTAGGCTCGGAAAAGATTATTTTGAGGACGAAGAGCTTAAAAAAATGACTAAGGACGGAATGTTAACGATTTTTACGGGAGCAATAGATAGGTATTTTAATTACAAATTCGGCACTCTAAATTGGCGAAGTATAAAGTTCGAGAAGGAAGTTGTTAAAACCGATGATTTCCAGGGTTGCGCGGTGATGAATTATGCGGATTTAGAGCAGCCTTTTACGAGAATAATTGAGTTTAAACACTTTCATCCGGAGAGAAAAAATCGCGAAAATAAGACGGTAATCTTTAGGGAGTTTAGTAAGACTTGGGAAATAGGCGATGAGCCGTATTATCCCGTTAGAACCACGGAGGACTTAGAGAAGTTGGGGAAATATAAAGAGCTGTCAAAGAAATACCCGAATGTGCTTTTTGGCGGGAGGCTGGGCGAATACGCCTACTATGATATGGACAAGACTTTTCGCAGCGCGCTAGATATGTTCCGAGAAAAGGTTGTTCCCTTTTTTAATTAGTCTTTCGGGATAAAAATCCGGTCGCCGTTTTCGTTCCCGTCATGCCAGATTTCTTCGTAATCGTTGGCTTTTAGATAATCGAGGACGCGGTCGGTGTTGTAGCCAGCTTGGACGAAGAAGAGTTTGGGGCGAGTGGCGGAGATGTCCGCGAAAAATTCATCAAGAATTGCGGGGCGAACTTCGGAAATAGGATATTGATAAGAGTATTTCGAGGCCGGCAAGCGATTGCAGCGAAGATAAATGTAGTCTCGGTTCCCAAAAACGGCGATGCGGTCGGATTCGCTGGTTTTTAAGTTCGTGTAGTCGCAAGCGGCTTTAATGGAGTTAGCAACCGGTTCGCCAACGCTCCGGTTCGAGTAAGAGATAGCGGCGCTCCTCAAGGTTGTTTTCCAGGCGGGAAAAGCAAGTAGAAAGAGGAGAGTAGAAACGACTATAATAATCTCCCTGCCACTTGGGGCTGACTCGAACTTGGAGTAAAGAATAGCGAAGGGGTATATAATTAGTGGGATTAAGACTATCCCGTAGTGAGGAAATTGACGGCCAGACATACACGCGGCAAGTATAGCGAAGAGAAAGGTGGCGAGGAAGATACGGGTTGTTTTTCTTGCAACTGTTTCTTGGTCTAGGAATGAATAGGCAAGAGCGAGAAAAACCCCAGCGATGATAAGAGTTTTCTCGAGGAAGAATAATATAGTTGCGAGAATGCTAATTGCACCGACCTTGGAGTATAAGGTGTTAAAATGAATATAAGTGTCAAGGAAGGCCTGGAGAGCGCCTTTTGAGACAATCCAAATAAAAATCGGGACACAGACAATGAACGCACCCGAAATAAAGTCGACGATAAATCGTCCGAGTTCGGAGAACTGTTTCCCTTTTACGAGTTTCACTAAAACGGCTAGGCACAATACACACCAAATCGCCACCATGTTCAACCGAAGTAGTGCTACGCAAGCGAAGGAAAGCCCCAGCAAGAACACTCGGGCGTGCGTTGTTTTGTTGTTTTGGAAATAGTCCAGAAAAACAAAAATTGCAAAAGTCAAAAAGGGCAAGGCATATTCTTCGGTGAGATTGCCACGGTCAATAGTATTTAAGGTTAAATAGAGAGAAAAGACAATAGAGACAAGAAATAGAGCGTAGCCACGATTCCTTATTTTTAGGCGGGCGATTTTGTACATATAAATTAGGGCAACAATGAGAGCGATAAATTCGAAGATAAGAATGCCGCTCGTTGGGTTGATAAGGACACCTAGATAATTGATAATATATAAGAACGGACCTTTATGGTCGAAGGTATCAAGATAGGGGGTAAGGCCGTTTTTTATTTGGGTGCCAACGGTAAGAAAAACACCGGAATCAGTTACGGTTTCGCTACGATTCCATGGAGATGAAGGACTAGTAGAGACGGCGAGACACGCCATGGCCGTTAGTGAGCTTGCAATAAGAAAAGATTTTAGTTTATTTATGCGGATAGTCTTAGCAAGCTTTGGGTCGGACGTTACCATGTCTTTTCGGAAGCGAGCAAAGTTAGTTAGTGAATCCTTGCCAATCTTAAAAATCTTTTTAAGATTTACTGAATTGACTCCGGCGGTGCGGGGCTTAAAGCTGACGGGCTCAAAGGCGATGGATTCTTTGAACCTGGCGAAGTAGGCGGTTAAGATAACGTTGGGGAGGTCATAGTTTTTGGGGAGTTTGGGTAGATATTTTTCGACTAGACTGGCGCGCATGAGGCGAAAAGGAGCGTTGGCGTCGGGGACTTTAACGTCGAAGAATAATCGCAGGAGGAAACAGACGACCTTTTCTACGAGTGCGCGTGCTTTTCCGTCTCCGCGATGGACACGGTGGCCGAGGACGGCGCCATATTGGTTTTTCATTTTCCAAAATGCATCGAATTCGGACGGGTTAGTTTGGCCGTCCGAATCGGTTTGAAAAATATAGTCGGCGCCTTGTCTAATGGCGTAATTGTAAAGCGCGATAACCTTTGGCCCATGTTGCTTTTCAGTTTTTTCGAGAACCTCGAGGTTGCGATATTTCTTCTTGAGCGAGAGTAGTATTTCGTGGGTATTATCGACGCTACCACTGTCGGCTATGACTAGTCGGGATTTTTTGGACTTGTCATCCAAGATCTTAATCCAGGACTCAACGGTTTCGCGAATGTTCTCGCCTTCATTATAGGCGGGCATAACAATGTAGAGTATTTCCTCCGATTTTTTCATGACATCATTGTAACCTATAAGACGGAGTTCTTCAAGTGGTTATTCATACCAAGACTTCGAGCCGGAGGAGTAGATTGTGCCGCCTTCGTATTTTTGATAGGTTATTCCCTGTTCGTTAGTTAGAATGTCGCTTTGCGGGAAACCGAGAGGGCCGAATTCCCATTGTTGCTTGACCCAAACGTCACGGATTTCTCCCATGGAGATGAAGTAGCCATGGTTGGGGTTGCCAACGAT